>CAZACK010000145.1:0-11833 GCA_964483455.1 uncultured Solibacteraceae bacterium | reverse complement strand
TTCGGCGGCAACTCGAACTGGCGCGGGCCTGTCTGGTTCCCGGTGAACTTCCTGCTGATCGAGTCGCTCCAGAAGTTCCACTACTACCTGGGAGACGACTTCAAGGTGGAATGTCCCACCGGCTCCGGCCGCTATCACACGCTGTGGGAAGTGGCGGCGGAGTTGTCGCGCCGGCTGACGCGGATCTTCCTGCGCGGGCCGGACGGCCGCCGGGCGGTACACGGCATGGACGACCGGTACAAGTGCGACCCGAACTGGAAGGACCTGGTTCTGTTTTACGAATATTTCCACGGCGAAGACGGCTCGGGGGTGGGGGCCAGCCACCAGACGGGATGGACCGGACTAGCGGCGAAGTTGCTCCAGCAGAGCGGGGAGTAACGGTGCCCTTCAACCCCTGGGCGGCGGAGCCTTCGAGGGCGGCGCCGGCTGGCCGTCGATGGTCCTCGGCTCCATCAGTTCCACCCGCGTGCCGTCGGGATCGATCAGGTTGACCTGCCGCTTGCGGTTCGTGCCGACGCGCTGCTCGATGGCGCGGGTGTACGTCTTGCGGAAGGGATTGGCCTCCAACATCGCCACCGCTTTGGACACATCGGGGACTTCCAGGCACACATGATGCTCGCTGCCGCGGGCTCCCAATGCGGGCAGGTCGCGGTACAGCATCAGCTCGATGTAGTCATCGCCGTCGGGAACCTTCAGGTTGATCCAGGAAAGCTCCTTGCCGGAGCTGCTGCCCCGCCACGTTTCCTGAAAGCCGAGGAGGTCACGGTAGAACCCCATCGCCCGCTCGACGTTGCCGCAGAGGATGCCCACGTGCATCAGGCGCGTCGAGATGCGCTTCGCGCCCAGGAACCTGCCTCGTGATTGCATCGCGTCGCTGCCCGGCGCGTGCTGCATGATCTCGACCGCGTGCCCGTCGGGATCGTCGATGATGAAATTCCAGTTGCCGGTTCGCCCCTTGCGGACCTCGGGCGGCACCTTGATGCCGCGAATGGCGAGGTAGTCGCGCATCGCCTTTGCGTCGTCGGTCTCCAGTGCGACGTGCAACAGGCGGTCCCTCCCCAGCCGGATCCTTGGGAACAACTCCAGGAATTGCCGGTCATTGATCTTTAGGAAGATCAGGCGCACCGTGCCGTTTGGATTGGTGACTCCGAACGGCTCCTCGAAACCGAGGAGGCCTTTATAGAAGTCTCTCGCCTTGTCCAGATCGGTGACGCCGACAGCAACGTGAGCGACGCCGAGGATGCGGGGTCGCTTGACGGGCTGCGCAAGCGCGCCCATTGAGAAACAGGCAAACAGTATGAGTATTCTCATCCGAGTAGCACCTTAAGAACTCCTCTTGCGGCGGCGGTGTCGAACGCCTTCGGCGCGTCTTTCAGCGGCACGCGGTCCGCAATCATCTCCGCCACGCGGACCTTGCCGGAGCCTAGCAGCTTCAACGCCGGCTCAAACCGGCCGCACCGCGAACCGACCAGCGTGACTTCGTTGACGACAACCGGCGCCGTGTCGATGGCGACCGCGCCATGAACGGTGGACTTCACGATCACCGTGCCTCGCGGCCGCGCCATGGAGACCGCCTGGCGCAGGCCCTCGGGCGAGCCGGTGGCCTCGACCACCCAGTCGTAGGTTGCCGCCGGCAATTTGCGGGGCGCGATTCTCGCGTCCACTCCGGCCACCTCGGCGATTCGCAGCTTCTCCCGGTGACGTCCGAACAGGTGGACCGGCAAGCCCCGCGCGGCGAGCACCTGCGAGATCAGCAGACCGAGTTTCCCGTCGCCGAGCACCGCCACCGGAGCGCCCGGCGGGATCTTGACCTGGTCGAGGATTTCGCAGGCCGCGGCCAGAGGTTCGGTGAACACGGCGTGGTCGGTGGGGATCGAATCCGGGACGACGTGCAGGTTGCACTCGGGCAGCGTGAAGTACTCGCTGAACGCCCCGGGATGCCTCACGATGCCGAGGACCGTCCGGTTGGGGCAGTGCCGGCCCAACCCGCGGGCGCACCAGTCGCAGCGGCCGCAGTTCAGGTTGATTTCACCGACGACTCGCTTGCCGAGCAGTGTCTGGTCGCCGGCCTCAGCCACCTCGCCGACGAACTCGTGCCCGGGCGTGCCGCGGAAGCCGTAATAGCCGCGCTGGAGTTCCAGGTCGGTGTTGCAGATGCCCCCGCGGAGCAGCCGGATCAGCGCGAACCCCTCGGGCCGGCGCGGCCGCGGCTTGTGGCGCACTTCGACGGCTCCGTTCTCCAGGTGCACGGCAATCATGGCTGTTCCCGTTGTCGCGACCGCGCCAGGACGGTTCCCGAGTTCGGCCCTACGTACAGTATCTCCAGATTGCGCTCCCGGAGCAGCGGCCGGTCGTTCCAGGTCAGGACATAATAGTCGTGTTCGCCTCGCGGGCCGTTGCGGTTGAAGGGGGGGAGCCAGGAGAGACCGCGGCTGTGGCGGTAGTAGTTGAATGACGGCTCGAGTTGCCAGGAGATCCCGACATCCACCGTGGCGCGGGAGGAGGTGCGCAGCGACTCCAGGCGGCCGATAATTCGCCTGTCGTCGGCGTCGTACGGCCAGACGAAGAAGTGCGTCCAGTTGATCTGCACGAGGTGGCTGGAGGCGAGGAGCACTCCGAAGGCGACCGGCAGCCAGGCCGCCAGCCGCCAGGGTCTGCCGGCGTCTCGAAGCGCGGCCACAAGCGATACAAGCACGAGGGCGAACAGTGCGAGCAGGTAAACGCCTGTGCGGTCGGCCGGATAGGGCCAGCGCATCAGCCGGTGCATCACCAGGTAGAGAACCAGCGAGCCGGTGGTGGCAGCCGTAGCCCATAACAGAGCCAGCGCCGCTGGAGTGCGCTGTCTGAAGAAACACGCGCCCACGGCCAGCGCCAGGAGCAAAGTGGCAGGGTGCAGAACGTGGGACGAAAATCGGAGCCAGCCGCGGCGCACTGGGCCATCGGAGTTCACGCCGCCGAGACCGCTGTTGTGTGCGTGCGAGGCGCGCACCAGCGACTGCACGCTGTCCGCCAGGGAACTGGTCGGCTGCTGGAACATCCCGCCTCTTGCCTTGCTGACCGGCGCGGCCACCCAGTAGACGAGCGCGCAGGCGAGGACTGTGCCCGCGAAATGCGCCATCCCGGCGAGCCTGCCGGGCGCGCGTGCGGCCGGCCGTTTGCGTTTGGAGGGCTGCTCGGCCGGCGCCGGAGGCGGCATCGTCGCCAGGAAGGTAACTGCCAGAACGAACGCCGGGAACACCATGGTCATGTTGGCCATCACCGAGCAGGACAGAGCGACGGCCGCCTTGTGCAGAAGCGCGCGCTGCCGCTCGCTGGTCGAGTAGGAGAGCAGCAACCAAAGGGAGTAGAAATACAGTGCGACCGCCGGTCCGTAGCCTCGCGCCGCCACCAGGAAGTCGAGAAGCAGCGGGTTGGTGGCAAGCACGAGCGCCGCCCAGACCGCGAGCAGGCTTCCAGGGAACAGCAACAGGCTCAGGCGGAAGACCACCCAGCAATACAGCGCGGCGGCCGCCACAGACGGCAGCCGGACCGCGAATTCCGAATTCCCCAGGATGGCGGTGGAGATCCGCATCAGGATGGTGGCCAGGAAGTGATGGTTCGCGTCGTAGTACTCGAAGATGTTGGAAACGGGGCCAGCCAGGTAGATGCGATAGGTGAGGGCTTCGTCGTGGGCCAGCGACTGCGTGGCGGCGCGGTACGCGATGAAAACGAAGAGGGTCCCGAGCAGGAGAGCCACCGCCGGCCGCACGGATCTAGCCACGCCGTGATTTCTCCTTCCGGGTGGTCTTCGACGTCGCCGCGCGCACCGTATCCTCAGGGCGGCGCAGAACAACGAACGCCAGCAAGATCGCCGACGGCCACACCTGTGCGTAGAGGCGATGGAGCGAAGTGCCGAGCAGCCAGTCGAGATCGAGCCGGGTCATCCAGTAAGTGGCGAAGAACAAGCCGAGCAGGGCGGCGAGGCTCAGCGCCGCGACGACGGCCCAGCGCCTCTGGCGGGCATCCTGCTGGAATCGCAGGGCTGCCGCGAGAACGGCCAGCAGGAGCAGGGGATGGGTCCAGCCAGCGCCAAGGTTCACGGCAGCCTCAATGAACGCGGAGGTGACTTTGACGAAGCGGCCGAGGTCGGCAAGCCGCGCGAGGTTATCCGAAAACGACCGAGACAGGAATGGCGCACCGCCGGGCGCGAGGAAGAACTTGAAGTAGAGCGCAAGAAGCATCACCGGCGCCGAGCCGAGCCCTACAGCCAGCGACCGGCCGGCGGCCTCTTTCAAACCGCAGCCTTGCCACTCCGCCAGCAGGTAGAGCAGCAGCAGGATGACAAAGAACAACAGTCCTTCGTTCTTCGTCCACGCCGCGAAGGCCCCAGAAGCGCCCGCAAGCAGCAGGGCGGGCTTGCGGTCCTTGTCGAAGACGGCTGCCCATAGAAGCATGGTGAGCGCGCCCAGCATGTAGAAGCTCAACGGTACGTCGGCGTATTGGTTGGAGCCTTCCCGCAAGAAGCTCGAACTAGCCAGCAGGACGAGGCCGGACAGCAGGCCGGTGCTGGCGCTTCGTAGAATCGCGGCGGCCGAGATCAGCAATCCCAGGGCGGCAAACTGAAACGCGAGCGCCACGGCGATCGGGCCCACGGCGGACGTCCCACCGGCGATCCTCCAGCATCTCGCAACGAAGCTCGAAACGAGCATCGGGTAGTAGGGATGCGTTCGTTCGAGCAGTGGGCTATAGGCATGCCTCCAGGTGTCACCAGGGGCGGCCAGGAACTTCGCGCGTAAGTTCCAGATGCTCCACGCGTCCCACTCCCCGTGAGGATTGGCGCGGGCGGCGGCGACGCCGGCCAGGACGAGAAGAGCAAAACATACCAGCACCGCCAGGCCGAGGAGCCGGATCCACGGAAAGGCGGCTGTGCCGCCGGGGGGCTCCGGCACCACGGGCACCCTTCGTTTCGCGGCCAGCCGCGCCGCCAGGACGCATAGCAGAAGCTCCACGGAGACGATGGCGGCGCGGTTCTCGACGCCAGCAAGCCGGAACAGGAAGTAAAGAGATGACGACAGCCCGGCTCCGCACCCGATCCCGAGCGATGACTTCATCAACAGCACCGCCCAGCGAGGCCGCGTGGAGGTAGCCGGCAGGAGCAGATGAATCACCAGCCATCCGAGGACAACCGCCGGGAGCAGGGAGAGGACCAGCATCGCCATCACCGGCTCAACTTCCGAAACACGGCCAACCCGCGGCCGAGGTCCTGGACCACTTCCAGGTCGTGCGACCGCGCCAGTTCCTGGTAGTTAACGGGCCTGGAGAAGTTGCCGACCACCCAAGGGGCCTCGTGTCTTCCTGGATACGGGACAAGCAGGCGCGGCGCCAGAGCATACTGGGCTCCGAAGAACGCCGTGCTCCCGCGCACATCGCCAAATCGAACGTCCGACAGGTATCCGACGACGGCGCTTTCGGGCAGGATCGCCGCCGCCGGGCGGAACCGGTCCGTGGCGGCCGCGATGCCGTGACGGTCCGGGTTGGCTTCGGCGAAGCTGGAAGCCGAACGGTAGAAGTCGAGCGCGCCCCACGAGGACAGCGCCGCCGCCGCCGCGATCGCGAGCAGAACGAGGGGAGGATAAACAGGCTTGGAGGCGCCTGGAGCGGAACTCATGCCGAGACCGAAGAGAATAGCAGAAGCGATGGTTGTTCGGATGGGTAGCTCGGCGCCCGCTATAATCAGGGGTTCATGACAGCGGAGCTGGCCTGCTTCGAGAAGCGCTGCGGGGCGCGCTTCCCGATCGCCGAAGTCATCTACAATTGCCCGCGCTGCGGCGGGCTCCTGGAGTGTGTGTACCCTGGCCGGACAGTGGATGCGGGCGCGCTCCAACGACTGTGGCGCGAGCGCCGCGCCAGCAACCAGCCGCTCGATGCCAGCGGCGTATGGCGGTTCCGCGAGATCATTCCGTTCCTCGACAACTTCGATTCCGTCGTGACGCTCCACGAGGGCAACACGCCGCTGCTGGACGCCCCTCGCGCGGCCACGTACGCGGGCCTGGAGCGGCTGGCATTCAAACATCAGGGATTCAACCCGTCGGGTTCCTTCAAGGACAACGGCATGACCTGCGGGGTCGCTCAGGCCATCCGGCTGGGCATGAAGCGCGTGGCCTGTGTTTCAACCGGCAACACGTCGGCGTCCATGGCTGCCTACGCCAGCGCCGCCGGACTTCAGCCGATCATCTTTGTGCCGCACGGCAACATCTCGTATGGGAAGCTGGCGCAGGCGCTCGAATACGGGGCGCGCACTCTGCAAGTGGAGGCGAACTTCGATCAGATTCTGGCGCTGGTCCGAACTCTGGCCGAGCGGCTGGGCATTTATTTGCTGAATTCGATCAACCCGTTCCGGATCGAGGGCCAGAAGACGATCATCGTCGAGATGATGGACCAAAGGGACTGGCATCCTCCGGACTGGATCGTGCTGCCGGGCGGCAATCTCGGCAATACGTCCGCCTTCGGCAAAGCCCTGCGCGAGATGCTGGAACTGGGCCTGATCCCGCGTAGCCCGCGGCTGGCCGTCATTCAGGCAGAGGGCGCCGCGCCGTTCTATGAGCTTCTGCGGGCAGAGGATCGCTCGTGCCTGCCCCGGGTGGATCACCCGGAAACGCTGGCGACAGCCATCAGGATCGGCGATCCGGTCTCCTGGCCCAAGGCCCTGCACGAGGTGTCGGCGTCGAACGGCGTGGTCGAGAAAGTCAGCGAGCAAGAAATCGCCGACGCCAAGGCGCAGATCGGATTGTGCGGCATCGGGTGCGAGCCGGCCTCGGCGGCGACGCTCGCCGGTATCCGGAAACTGCGCGCCGCTGGTGTGATCCAGGAGACCGACGATGTGGTGGCGGTGCTGACGGGCAACTTGTTGAAAGACCCCGACTACATCTATCGCTATCACACCGGACAGCTCGCCGCGCCGGACGGGGCAGGTATCCATTCGACCTTTGGAAATCAGCCGGTGGTGGTTCCGAACGACGCCGACAAGATCGCCGGGTTGTTGGCGTAGATCGTCGCAGGTGGGGCGGGCGCTTTCGCCTGCCTACCGCGGCGTGATCAGCCCTCCGAGCTTGTCCTGCTCCGATTCCGCCAGCCGCGGGAACCGCGTCGAGTAGGCTTCGAGATACTTCACGCCGGCCCCGGTGTTGTAAATCACGATCCGCTCGCTCTCCTTCAGGAATCCCGCCTCTAACAGCCCTGGCAGCGCCGCGACGCACGCCGCGCCCTCTGGCGCCACAAAGAGTCCCTCGTCGCTGGCCAGACCGATTCCGGCGTCGAGGATCTCGCCGTCGTTGACCGCCACCGCAGTTCCGCCGCTTGCCCGGAGTGCATCGAGGATCAGAAAATCGGCGAACGGCTTCGGCACCCGCAGCCCGCTTGCGACCGTCCAGGGCATCTCCCAGAAGCGGCAGCGGGTTTCGCCTCGCCGGAAGGCTTCCACCACCGGCGCGCACCCGGCGGCCTGCACCGCAATCATCTTGGGTCGCCCCGAGGAAATCCAGCCGAGCTGTTCAAGTTCATCGAACGCTTTCCACATGCCGATCAGCCCGACGCCGCCGCCTGTCGGGTAGAGGATGGCGTCGGGCAGCTCCCAGTGGAATTGCTCGGCGATCTCGTAGCCCATCGTCTTCTTGCCCTCGACGCGGTACGGCTCCTTGAAGGTGCTCATGTCGAACCAGCCGTGGGCGGAGGCGCCGGCGGCCACGAGCTTCGCGCAGTCGCCGATCAGCCCGTCCACCAGCGTCACGTGGGCGCCGCACGCCTTGCACTCGACGAAATTCGCCTGCGGCACATCGCGCGGCATGAAGATCTGCGCTTCGATGCCGGCGGCCGACGCATATGCCGCCAGGGCGCTGGCCGCGTTGCCGGCCGAAGGGATCGCGATCTTCCTGATGCCGAGTTCCACTGCCATCGAGACCGCACAGGCCAGCCCTCGGGCCTTGAAGGAGCCGGTCGGATTGAGGCCGTCGTCCTTCAGCCACAGGTCGCCGGCGCCAAGCCTGACGCCGAGTCGCTGGAGGCGCACCAGCGGCGTCATGCCTTCACCGAGAGTCACCATCGCGGCCGGTTTGCTGACCGGCAGGACGGCGGCGTAGCGCCACATGGTGTTCGGGGCGTTGCGCAGCCAGTCGCGGCTCCAGCCCTGCCGGGCCTGCTCGAGGTCATACCGCGCGAGCAAAGGCCCGCCGCACTCGCACAACGTGTGGACGCGGCCCGGCGCAAACGTCTTCCGGCACAGCGTGCATTCCAAATGGGACAAAGACGTCACGGTTGTTCGGTTGTTCGGTCATTCGGTTGGGCGGTTGTTTGGTTGGTCGGTTGGTCGGTTGTGCGCGGGGACATACGACCAGTATCCAAGCAACCGGCCAACTGGGCAACAGGCCAACGGTTCAGTCCAGTGGTGGCTCGCTGGCCGGGCGAGTCTTCCAGCGGCGGTGAATCCACAGCCACTGGTCCGGGAATTCACGAATGACGGATTCGATCTGTCGTTGCAGCTTCTGCGTGTCTTCCACAACATCGCCGGTCATCGGCACCGGCGGATAGAAGCGCAGCACATACCGGCGCTCGATCTCCGACCACAGCGCGAATCCGGGGATGACGGCCGCCCCGCTGTGCGCGGCGATCTTCGCAAAGCCCACCGAAGAGCAGGCGGGAATACCGAAGAAGTCGACGAAGACACCTTCCTCGAGGCTGGAGTTCTGGTCGATCAGGACTCCCACGGCCTCGTTGGCCGCCAGCGCGCGGAGGATGCCTCGCGCCGCGTCTTTTTTCTCGATGATCCGGTTTCCCGAGAGCGTGCGGCGGCGCTCGACCAGCGCGTCGATCCGCGGATTATCCAGCGGCCGCACAACCACGTGCATCGGGGCCGTCATCAAGGCGTGGGCGAAGGCGCTGAGTTCCCAGTTGCCCAGGTGGGCCGTGGCAAACAGCACGCCCCGGCCTCGGCGGATCGCTTCTTCAAAATGTTCGTAACCCTCATACCCTATCCAGCCGCCGACATTCTCCCGGTTGATTCGCGGAAATCGGGCGAAAGCATACAGCAGGCGGCCGATGGAGGCGAAGACCCTATCGGCAATGCGCCGCCGGTCGGCCGCACTCAGCTCCGGCATCGCCATCTCGAGGTTGCCAAGCGCCACGCGCCTCAGCCGCGGGAGAGCCAGGTCGAGCACCCGGCCGCAGAGACCGGCCAGGAGACGGGCCGCGCCCATGGGCGCCCATTCGAGAGACTTCATGACCAGAAGCGCGGCGCAGTACTCGAGCGTATCGCGGAGAGGGGAGCGCCGGCGCAAGCGACTATTCTATCCAGCCGCCGCCGAGCACGAGGTCGCCATCGTAAAAGACGGCCGCTTGGCCGGGCGTGACCGCGCGCTGCGGCTCGTCGAAGGTCACCTCGACGCGGGATGCATCGGGGGTCGGCACGATCGTGGCCGGGGCAGCCTCGTGCTTGTTGCGAATCTTGACGTCGGCACGAATCGGCTCGCGGAACTCGCGCCACGCGAACCAGTTCACTGCCGATGCGGTCAGCCGCGCCCGCAGCAACTGATCTTGGCACCCGACAACCACGCGCTGGGCGGCCGGCTCAGTGGCGATCACGTACAGCGGTTCGCCGGCGGCCACCCGTAGCCCGCGCCTCTGCCCGATGGTGAAACGGTGCACGCCCTCGTGCTCGCCGAGGACGCGCCCATCGGCGGTGACGATCTCGCCGCGTGTCCGGGCCGCCGGAATTCCCTGCTCGCGGAAGTAGGCGTCGATGAATGCGCCGTAGTCTCCGTTCGGCACGAAACAGATCTCCTGGCTGTCATCCTTCCGCGCCACCGGCAGCCCCATCTCCTCGGCCATCGCCCGCACCTGGCTCTTGGTGTACCCGCCCAGCGGGAACAGAGTGCGCGCAAGCTGGGCCTGTGTCAGGCCCCAGAGGAAATACGTCTGGTCCTTGGCCGGATCGACGCCTCGCCGCAAGAGGAAACGTCCGGTCTCGTCATCGCGCTCAATGCGGGCATAGTGGCCGGTCGCGATTCGGTCCGCGCCCACCGAAGCGGCCATGTCGAGAAACTGGTCGAACTTGACGTAGTTGTTGCAGAGCGTGCAGGGGATCGGGGTTCGTCCCGCGAGGTACTCTTCGATGAACGGCTTGATGACCTGCTCCTCGAAGCCCTTCTCGAAGTTCACGACGTAGTACGGGATCCCGAGCGTTTCGGCGACGTGGCGGGCGTCGAACACGTCGTCGAGCGAGCAGCAGCGCCCGGAGGCGCCGTCGGCGGCGAGTTCCGGCAGGCGGCGCTGGTTCCAGAGCTGCATCGTCAGGCCGACGATCTTCCCCCCGCGACGATGGAGGAGCGCGGCGACGGTCGAGCTGTCCACGCCGCCGCTCATGGCGACTGCCAGCAGGCTGTCAGGCATGGGTGTACACGGGCGACAGCCGGCGCAGATACGCGACGGCTTCGGCAACCGCCTCCACCAGGGCATCCACCTGCCCGGCGGTGTTCGAGCGGCCAAGCGAGAAGCGCAGCGACGAGCGCGCCTCCTCCGGCGCGAGGCCGATCGCCAGCAGGACGTGCGACGGCTCCACGGCGCCGCTCGAACAGGCGGCGCCGCTCGAGACGGCGAATCCCCGGAGATCGAGCGCGATCACCAGCGCCTCTCCTTCGATGCCGTCAAATCGAATGTTGGTGGTGTTCGGCGTGCGCGGAGCGCTGGCGGCGTTGACCAAGGCCCGGGGGACCCGGTCGAGGATGCCCCGCTCCAGGCGATCGCGGAGCGCTCTGAGCCGCGACGCCTCGGCGTCGAGGTTCTCGCGGATCCAGGCGGCCGCCGCGCCGAGGGCCACCGCGCCCGCCACATTCTCCGTTCCCGGCCGCCGGTCGCGCTCCTGGTGGCCGCCGTACAGAATCGGGCTGAGCTCTGTTCCCTTGCGCACGAAGAGCGCACCCGTTCCTTTGGGAGCGCAAATCTTGTGCGCGCTGATCGAATACAGGTCGACTCCCAGCCGGTTCACATCGACCGGTAGCTTGCCGGCGGCCTGGACGCCGTCGGAATGCATCAGCACGCCTGCCTCGCGCGCCATCCGCGCGATCTCATCGACCGGTTGGACTGTGCCCAGCTCGTTGTTGGCGTGCATGACGGAGACCAGCACGGTTTCCGGGCGCATCGCGCGGCGAACGTCGTCAGGATCGACGACGCCATCCGATCCGCTGCGTATGTAAGTGACCTCGATCCCTTCCCGCTCGAGCTGCGTGCAGGTGTTCAGCACCGCCGGGTGTTCGATCGTGGTGGTGATGACGTGCTTTCGCCGCTTCCGGGAATGTCGTGCCCCGCCGAGGATCGCGAGGTTGTCCGCCTCGGTACCGCCGCTCACGAAGACGATCTCCTGGGGCTTCGCGTTGAGCAGTGAGGCCGCATGCCGGCGCGCCATCTCGAACTTCTGCCTGGCCGCCTGGCCGAAGTGGTGGATGCTGGACGCGTTGCCGGGCACATCCCGCAGCACCGGCAGCATGGCCTCAAGGACCTCGGCCGACACGGGTGTCGTCGCGTTGTGATCGAAGTAAAAGCGATCCACAGGAGAATCTGTGTCTATTCTAGCAGCGAGGCTTATCAGGCCCCGGAAGGCGCTTCACGCCCGCTGCGGCGGAGGCTGGCGGCGGATCATGCCGTCGACAATCGAGATAAGCGTGTTCAGCTTCTCGTCAGTCTGCGCCAGGACTTCTTCGGTCCTGCGTTGAGCCTCTTCCGTCCGTAGCTGCGCTTCGGCGAGCCGCTCCAGGGAGTTGGCAAAGCCCTCCTGAATCGTAACCACCCGGGCCACGATGGAGCGTAA
>CAZACK010000144.1:0-11883 GCA_964483455.1 uncultured Solibacteraceae bacterium | reverse complement strand
GCGACGCCAAGGACTTCGACAACGACGGCAAGGTCGACATCTTCTACAACAACCTCATGGGCCAGATCTGGACCTTGCTCCGCAACCAGGGCGACCTGTTCCAGATCGTCTCCCATCCCACCAAAGTGCAGAAACTCAGCCTCGCCTACTCAGGCTGGAGCAACGGGTTCATCGACTACAACAACGACGGCTGGAAGGACATCTACTCCTCGAACGGCGACGTGGACTACATCGTGCCCAACGCGCGCCAGCACGATTCGATGTTCGAGAATGTCGACGGGAAAACGTTCGTCGACGCGTCAAGGGAACTGGGCGAGGACTTTCTGAGAACCGGTTTCCAGCGCGGATCGGCCTTCGGCGACCTGAACAACGACGGGTTTCTCGACCTGGTGGTGACATCCCTGAACGAGCGGCCCCGGATCATGCTGAATTCCGCCGACAACGGGAATCATTGGCTTCAGATCGAGGCGGTCGGGCGAACGAGCAATCGGGACGCGATCGGGGCGAAGATCAAGGTAACGACGGGGTCCGGACGGACGCTTTATAACCACGTGACGGCGAGCGTCGGCTTCATGTCCTCGAGCGACCGCCGGGTACATTTCGGCCTGGGCCCGGAGAAGCAGGTCGCATCGATCGAGATCCGCTGGCCGAGCGGCAAAGTGCAGCAGCTTGCCAACATCCAGGCGGACCGCATCCTGAAGGTGGAGGAGCCGGACTAGTGTGAAGGAATTGCGAGCCGCCGATAAACGCCGATGAACGCAGATGATAAGGAAGGACCTATCGGCGTGTGGGACAGCCCTTCCGGGCTGTCCGGACCGGCCGGGAGGCCGGTCCCACCGCATGGAGACTGGATGAGGCTCGTTGCCGCAGTCTCATTGATTTTGGCGGCATCCCTTTTGGGCCGCGGGCAACGAGGCGCCGGAGGGCCGATCCGCTTCGAGAACGTCGCCGGGAGCAGCGGGATCGCCTTCGCCCTCGACAACAACGTCACCGACCGGAAGCACCAGATTGAAACCATGATCGCCGGCCTCGCGCTGTTCGACTACAACAACGACGGGTGGCTGGACATCTACTTCGTCAACGGCGCGGAGATCCCGGGTTTGGTGAAATCCCACCCGCGCTTCTATAACCGCCTGTATAAGAACAACGGCGATATGACGTTCACCGACGTGACGGACGCGGCCGGCGTGCGCGGGGAAGGCTACGGCATGGGGATCGCCGCCGGCGACTATGACAATGACGGCTGGCAGGATTTCTATCTTGCCGGGGTGAACCGCAACCAGCTTTTCCGCAACAACGGCGACGGCACGTTCAGCGACGTGACCGATAAGGCCGGGGTCCGCGGCCTGCACCCGAAGCTCGGCAAGACGTGGTCGATTAGCGCCGGCTGGTTCGACTACGACAACGACGGCGACCTGGACCTGTTTGTCGCCAACTACGTGACCTGGTCCATCGAAACCGAGCCGGAGTGCAAAGTGGAGAATGTCCGCGCCTACTGTTCGCCGAACAGTTACGAGGGCCAGCCGAACTTCCTCTACCGCAACAACGGCGCCGGCACGTTCACCGACGTCTCGGAGGCTTCCGGCATCGCCAAGTACGTCGGAAAGGGCATGGGGGTGGCGTTCGCCGACTACGATGGCAGCGGGTTCACGGACGTGTTCGTGTCGAATGACACCTTCCGCCACTTTCTGTTCCGCAACAAGGGCGACGGAACGTTCGCCGAGCAGGCGATTCTCAGCGGCGTGGCCTACAACGAGAACGGCAAGTCGATCGCCGGCATGGGGACCGATTTCCGGGACGTGAACAACGATGGGCGGCCCGACATCTTCGTGGTAGCGATGATCGGCGACACGTTCCCGCTGTTCCTCAACCGGGGGCGGGATTTCCGGGACGCCACCAGCGCCGCCGGGATCTCCAGGGCGACCATCGGCGTGACCGCCTGGGGCAGCGGCATCATGGATTTCGACAACGATGGATTCAAGGACCTGTTCGCCTCCTGCGCCGCGATCCTCGACAATTCCGAGCAAATCGACCGTTTGCCTGCCGAGTTGCCGCCGATGGTGCTTCAGAATCTCGGCAACGGCGGGTTCAGCGACGTGAGCGCGCAGGCCGGCCCGAGCTTCCGCGCCGCCGCCAGGCACCGCGGCGTGGCCTTCGGCGACCTCAACAACGACGGCAGAATCGACGCCGTGATCACCAAACAGCACGAGAAACCGGCGGTGTTCCTCAACCGGTCGCCGGCCAGCCGCTGGCTGCTGCTCAGCCTGACGGGAACGAAGAGTAACCGGGATGGCCTGGGCGCCCGTGTGCAAGTGACCCTTCCGGGAGGCCGGGTGCTGCACAACCACGCCACCACCAGCGTCGGATACAGTGCGTCGAGCGACAAGCGGGTGCATTTCGGGATTGGCGCGGCCGAGACGGCGGAGAAGGTAGAGATCCTCTGGCCGAGCGGCATCCGGCAGGTGCTCGGCGCGGTCAAGGCGGACCAGATCCTGGCGGTCCGCGAGCCATGACTCCGGCGCTGCTGCTCCTGCTGTTCGCGCAGGCCGATCCGCGCTGGCACGAGCCGCATCTGCTCGCCGCGAAGAGCTACCTCGCCCGGCAGGATTTCTCCCGGGCGGCCGAAACGCTGGACGCCCTCCTGGAAGCACAGCCGGACCTGCCGCCGGAGATTCACTTGTTGCTCATCGAATCCCGGCGAAAGCTCAACCAGGCGGACAGGGCGGCCGAAGCCGGAGAACGGGGTATCAAGGCGCATCCCGATTCCGGTCCGTTGCTCAAGCTGACGGGCAGCCTGTTGTTTCGGATCAGCTTCACCGATCCGCGCGCCGGTGAGTTGCTCGAGCGGGCTGCGCGCGCGCTGCCCAAGGATCCGGAGGCGCTGCACGTGTTCGGGCAGTGGGCCATCGTCAACCACCGCGAGGAAGCCGCCATCGAAGCCGAAACGAAGGCGCTGGCGCTGGCCGGCAACAACGGCGCGGCGCGAATGCAGATTCACACCGTGCTGGCCGTTGCCTACGACAAGCTTGGACGCGCCAAACCCGCCGAGGAGTCCTTCCGGCAGGCCTTCGCCGCCAACCGCAAGCTGGCATCTCCAGACCCGAACTCAGCTTTGGAATACGCGCAGTTCCTCGTGCGCCAGTCGCGCGAGGAGGAGGCCCACACAGTCGTGGATGAGATCCTGCGCATGGCGCCGGCGTTCGGTCCAGCGCGGCTGGAGAGGGCCAGGCGTCTCAGCGCCGAGGGACGACACGAAGATGCGTTAGCCGAAGCCCGCCGCGCGCTGGAACTGGCCGGAGCGGACCGTCTCCAGCAGCGCGCCGCCCATGCCTTTCTCGCCAGAACATTGTTCGCCCTGGGCCGCGAGGAAGAAGCGCAGACGCACCAGAACTGGATCGAAGAGCACACGCGATGAAATCTCCAAAGACCGCCGCAGGCGCACCGCCATTTTTGCCTTTTGCCGATTGATCTTTGCCTTTTGCCTTGCGCAGGGCAATGGCCTTCGGTGTTAGCGCCCAGCGATCTTCCGCTTCAGCTCCAACGCCCCCGCGTTCGCCGGCTCCATCTTCAGCACCCGCTCGACCTCCGCCAGCGCCGAGTTCACATCTCCGGCGAGCGCCAGCGCTTCGGCCAGCATCAGGAGCGTCTGGGCATCGGCATCCGCGCCCGACGCCGCGGGCTTCAGCACGCGGACCGCGGCGGCGTGGTCGGAAATCGAAGAGTAGATGTGCGCCAGCGCCTTGCGCGGCTCCACCGCCCGCGGATCGAGGCGCACGGCCTCCTCGAGTTCGGAACGGGCCTCGATACTTCGCTGTTCTCCGAGAAGCAGGATGCCGAAGGCGGCGTGCCCGTCTGGCGAGAGAGGCTGGAGAGAAAGAAACGTCCGCAGCGACGTCTCCGCGTCCCTCGGCCGGCCTGTCTGGCTGTAACAGACGCCGAGCGCGAAGTGCGCTTCGTAAAACGTAGGGAGCAGACGCACGATCTCCTGGTAGTGGGGAATGGCTTCGGCGCACTTGCCCTCTTTGAGCAGCGGCTCGCCAGCTCGCAGCGCTGCTCGCACCGCCCTGGCGCGGCCATGCTCGGCGCTTTCCTGCTCGCTCAGCTTCGACACGATGGCCGCGTGTTCCTCGGCCTTCTCTATCCGCCCCTGGCCCCGGTAGATGCGGACCAGCAGCAGATGGATCGCCTTCTGATCGCTCGACTCGCGCAGCGCGGCCAGCGCATCGGTTTCCGCCCGCCGGTAGTCTTCGAGTTTCTCCAGCGCTGCGGCGCGCCAGTAGTAGGCCGTGCCGGAATGCCAGTCCCTCAACAGAGCGTTCGTGAAGACCGGCACGCTCTCGGCGACGCGCTCCTGTCCGGCCAGTGACTCACCGTATAGGAGGTAGACGGCCGGATCCGGCTTCGCCGTCTTCTCCGTGAACCGGATCGCGCGCGCGAACAGGTTCTCCGCCTCCTTCGCCAGGCCGGCTTGCCCGAGACAAACGGCGAGCCCGGCCAGAATCAGAGGGTCCGCCGGTTTCAGCCGCGCGGCCTCGCGGTAGCAGCGGACCGCCTCCCCAACCTCCCGTTTGGCCAGATAGTGGTTGCCCAGAAGCTTCCAGGCGTCGGCATCGTTCGGGGCAAGTTTCGCGCACCTCTCCAGGACCTTGCCCGCCCCGGTGACGTCTTTGACAACTGTATCCAGCAGCCCGGCGTAGAGCTTGAGGGCCGGCACGTGGTCGGGATGGGCCTTCAGCAGTTCTTCGATCTCCAGCACGGCGTCGAACGGCTGATTGAGCTGGACCAGCGACTGCGCATGCCGCACGGCGCCGGCCGCCGATTGCGGATTCTCGTTGCGATGTCGGCGGTAGTGCTCTTCGGCCTCCTTCCACTGCCCGCGGCTGGCGTAGCAGTCGCCCACGGCCAGCGCGCCCCCCTTCCGAGCGGTGCAATCGGAGCCGCTCGCGCCGGCGGCGGCAATCGAGGCCAGCGCCGTGATGAAGGCGAAGCTCATTGCCTGCTCATCCTCTCGCGGAGAAACCGGAGGCGTCCGGTGATCTCCTTGGATTCCTGTCCAAGCTGTCCCGCGCGAACGAAGCACCGTTCCGCGTCCGGGTACCGGCCCAATTCCGCGTACGTGTCGCCCAGCAGCACAAGCGCGTCGCGGTTCTCGTTGAGCTTCAACGCCATCTCGAGACTCTCCACCACCATCCGCCGGTTGCCTTCCCTTCGGAATCGCTCCGCCTGCACCACTAGGTCGCGGAACTGCGCCAGCCTCTGGTTGAAACCGGCTTCCACATCGGCCAGCGACCGCTCGTCCTGTTCCGCTTCCGTATCACGCCCGAGCGCGCGATAGATGCGGCTTCGGATCCAGTGAAATCCCCGCCGGTCGGCTTCCACCGCGCCGTATTTGCCGGCATCGAGCGCCGCCGCCAGCGCGGATTCGAAATGCTGCTTCCGATAGAGGCAGCGCGCCCGGCCGAGCAGCGCCAGCGGCGACTGCGGGTCTTCCCGAAGGACTGCGTCGAACTCCGTCAACGCCCGATCCGACTCCCCGAGCAGTTCCAACGCCAGGCCGAGGCCGAGGTGCGCCTGCGGAGCCGCGGCTTGTATCCGCAACGACCGCTCGAAGCGGGCGCGCGCCTCAGCGGGGGCTTTCGTCTCCAGAAAGAAGCGGCCGAGCCAGTAGTGCGCGCGCGCGTCCTCCGGATCCAGTTCGATCGCTCGTTCGAGCGCGGCCCGCGTCTCCGGCTGGAGGATGCCGCTCTCCGCGCGGAACATGCCCAGCACCCGGAACGCCGGCTGGAATTTCGGGTCCAGCTCCGTAACCGCCCGGAGTTGCTCGATCGCTTCCGCCCGCCGCCCGGCCTGCCCCAGCGCCGAGCCGAAGAAGAATCGGATGTCCGGCGATCGAGGGAACCGCGCCGCCAGATCGGACAAAGCGGGGATGGCCTCGACTCCCCGGCCCTCCTGAACCTGTTGCCGCGCCGCCTGGAAGCTGGCTGCGTCGGCGCTGGTCTGCGCCAGCAGGATCGCCACGAGCGGCGTGATCACGGGCGCCGCTCCTCGACCGTCAGAATCCGATCCGCCGCGACATCGGTCAGTACCTGCCGGGTTCCGCTCGGCCAGCGAATCTCCACCTTCCGGGCGCGGCTCGCCGAGCCCAGCCCGAAGTGCACCCGGCTGTCGCTCGAACACGCATAGCCGGCGGCGGTGCCGGCAGTATTCCATTGCGCGCGGCCTTCGTCAGTCTCGATTCGCACCTGCGCCCCCAGTCCCATCCGGTTGCTCGTTCGGCCCACCAGCTTCAGCAGCAGCCAGTGATTGCCGGTGTTCGTCACGTTGCGGAACAGCTTGGCCCGGCCGCCAACCACCGACGTGACCACGTCCACGCGACCGTCGTCGTCGATGTCGCCGAAAGCCGCCCCCCGATGCGGCGCAGCCTCCTGAAACGCATCGCCCGCCTGCGCGCTCACGTCTTCGAAGCGATCCCCGCCGGCGTTGCGGAAGACGGCATTCGGCTCCGGGTACGAACGCCCCGGCCGGCTCTCGGCGATGTTGTCCAGCACGTTGGACCGCGCCACGAACAGGTCTTTCCAGCCGTCGTTGTCCAGATCGACAATCCCATTGGACCAGCCCGACATCTCCATCGTCAGCCTGCCGAGCCCGCTCACCGACGTTACGTCAAAGAACAAACCGCGGCCGCGGTTGAGGAACAGCGGAAACATCTCGGTCTCGATCGCCGTGTGCCAGATGTCCGGGCGTCCGTCGTTGTTGATGTCGCGGAAGTCGGAGCCCATGCCCGAGAGCGCGGAACCGTCCTCCCCAAATGCGACTCCGGCGCGCACGCCAGCCTCCTCGATTTTCCTCCCACCCACGTTCCGGAACAGGAAGTTCGGGCTCGTATCGTTCGCCACGAAGACATCGACAAAGCCGTCGCCGTCGTAGTCGGCAAACGATGCGCCCATGCCCTTGCCGTAATGCTTCGACAGCCCCGTCTCGGAGGAGATATCCGTGAACGTTCCGTTCCCGTTGTTCCGGTACAGCGTATTCGGGAGCGATTCGTAGAAACGCGGGTAGCAGTACGAGCGCGAGCCGCCGGGAGACGCGCAATACGGGTCCTTGTTGACCTCCCACTTGCAGTAGTTGACGACGAACAGGTCGAGGTCGCCGTCGTTGTCCAAGTCGAACCAGCCGGCCCCGACCGACCACATCTTCCGGCCCTCCAGCACTCCGCCGGTCACGCCCGCCCGTTCAGCGACATCGACGAAACCACCGTCGCCGTTGTTCCGGAACAAGTGGTTTGCGCCGACGTTGGCGACGTAGAGGTCCGGACGGCCGTCGTTGTCGTAATCCCCCACCGCCGCCCCCATGCCGTAGCCTGCCCCGGCGACGCCCGCCCGGTCGGTGACGTCGCGGAACGTCCCGTCTCCGTTGTTCCGAAACAGCCGGTTCTTGTACTTCTCTTGCTCCTTCTTGAGCGACGGGACGGCCGCGCCGTTCACGAAGTACACATCCAGCCGGCCGTCTCCGTCGAAGTCGAACACCGCGACGCCGCACACCATCGCTTCCACCTGGTTCTTGTTCGGCGTCGGGCAGTTTTCGAGGACGAAGCGCAACCCGGCCTTGTCCGCAATTTCCTCGAACCGGATGGGGCTGATGCCCGCCGCCGTGGCCAATACCAGCGCGGCGCAACGAACCTTCACGAACACCATGATAAGAAAAGAGCCCTGCCCGCTCCGGGCAGGGCTCGCTAGGGAGTTGAGACAGACTGAGATCAGAACACGAGCCGGGCCGAGACTTGCATTCTTCGCTCGACGTTGCCGGCTTCCGTGATGAGGCCGAAGTCCGGCGTCCCGATGGTCGTGTTATACCGGCCGAAGCCTCGCTGGTTGAAGGTGTTCTCCGCCTCGACCCGCAGTTGCAGGAAACTGGCCTCGCTCCACAGGCGGAACTTCTTCATCAGCGAGAGGTCCGTCTGGGTGAAGCTGGGGTGCCGGATGTCGTCCAGAATCGGCGGCAGATTCCCGTAGGTCATGGTGGCGGCATCCTTCACCTTGGTCGAATCGAATCTCCGCACCACGCCTTCGCGCGGATCGTTGCTCGACACGAGGACTTGGCCGTTGCTGTTGAATGATGGGTTGTTCACGTTGCGGTCCGAGCCGGCGTAGCTGCCAAACGTCCGCTCCACGCGAATATCGTTGTTGACGTTCGTGTTGCCGGCCACGAGTATGACGGGCCGGCCCGATCTCCACATCGTGTAGCCGGACACCTCCCAGCCGCCCACGAAGTAGTCGAGTGCGGTCTTGCCGGCGTTGCCTTGTGGCCTGCCGAGCCACTTCTTGCCTCGCCCGAACGGAAGCTCGTAGGAGTAGGTCGTCACCAGCCGGTGCCTCTCGTCATACGCGCTCAAGCCCCAGGCGGACTTGATCGTGTCCACGGTTTGCACGTCCTTGGAACCGTAGCCGAAGCCGGTGATGGCGCCATTTCCGGCCTCCGGTCCGCCAACGTCGTCCATCTGGCGGCTGAGGCTGTAATTGAACAGGAACGCAAGTCCCTGGGCGAAGCGCCGTTCCAGGCGCAGGTTGAGGCTGTGATACTTGGAATCGCCGACGTTGGCGCCGAACACGTTTACCGGCCCGTAGTACGGCATCGGGTAGTAGAGGAAGGCGAGAGCCTGCTTCGACCCGACCACCGCGTCCTCGCGAGTCTGTCCAGCGGTAGGCGAATCAACCAGCGTCTTCATCGTCTTCACCCAGTTCGGATCCGGTTGGAAGAACGACTTGGGGAACAGGCTGATCGAGTTGGGCGCCAGCAGCTTCACGCCCCGGTTTCCCGAGTAGTTCGCCTCCATCAGGAAGCGGCCCGGCGCCTCACGCTGGATTCCGAGGTTCCAGGTCAGCTCGTACGGCATGCTGGACTCCCGGCTCCAGGCGCCCGGGCCGATGCTGCCGGTGCTCTGGTAGTTGGCGAGCTGGTTGTCGCGGACGTACTTGGTGACGTCGGACGGCCGGAACGGGCTGTCCCAGTTCGAGATCAGGTGCCGCAGCCCGTCATTGGAAGCATGCCAGCCCGCGTCGGCTTTGTCCGCCGTCGAGATGTTTGCGCTTCCGCTGATGAGGGCGTTGGGGTTGCCGCTCGAACTGAGGTACATCATTCCCACGTGGCTGCGGAAGACCGTCTTGTTGTTGATCTGGTAAGCGAGGCCGATCCTGGGGGCAAACTGGTGCGAATTCGTCTTCTGGGCCTTGCGGTCGGGGAATTCCGGGGTATTCGCGATCCGGATGGCCCCGTTCTGGAAACCGCTCTCCCATGGCGCGGCGGGAAGGTCGGTCGGCAGACCGGCGTTGGCCAGCGCGGTCTGGAAGTCATAACCGGGATTGATCTTGAAAGCGGGAGCGGCATCCCAATCCCAGATGTAGATCTTGTCGTTCCGCTCGGTGGTGGGCGTCTCCATGTCCCACCGCATGCCGACGTTCACCGACAGCTTCGGCGTGACCTTGAAGTCGTCCTGGATGAACGCGGCGTGATAATTGAAGTTCAACGCTTCCGAATGCGGGCCGATGACTCTGGCCCAGTCGTTGATGCCGATCAGCATCGCGCCGATGGAGTTGGCGAATGCCTGGCTGTTCCAGTCATTGTCCTCGGCGTAGCGCGCTACCGGGTTCTGCTGGAACCAGAAATTGCCGTCATACCCTGAACCGTAGTTGTCGTAATAGCGGCGATGCTCGTAGCCGAACTTCACCGTGTGACGCGTGAGCAGCTTGGTCATCGAGACGCCCGTGTGATAGGTGGTCGAGACCGCCTGGGTCAACGAAGGGGGAGCGGCAAAGTCCGTGCCGCCCATGAAGGTCGCGACGATGCTCACCATGCCCTTGTTGCCGAGCAGCCCCTTAGTCACCGGATCGAAGGGGATGAACCCGCCGTCGAAGTCCGCCGGCAGCAGGTTGCCGGAGCTGAACGGATTGTGCATCACACCCGCCCGGGCGTTGAACAGCAGCGTCGGCGCCACGTTCCAGTCATAGTTCACCGTTCCGAAACGGCCCTGTTTCAAGTGGTTTTCCGGGGCGGTGAACAGCTCGCCTCGCCACCGTGTCTGGCCGAAATCGCGGCTGCCGGAAGTAAACCGGGTGAAGACACGGTGGTTCTCTGTGAAGTTGTGGTCCAGCCGGACCGCGAAGAAGTCGCTGCCGGAGGTGGTGCCTTGCGGCCCCACGAAGTTGCTGGCGCTGCTGCTGCCGGGAAGCGGCGCCCGGTTCGGCAGCGGCTGTTTGCTGAGCAGCGCCCGAGAGACCGGATGGATCTGGCTCGCCGGCACATGCCGGCCATCGCCGCCAAGCGGCAGCGTCCTTTCCCATTTGTTGAGCGCCGCGTTGAAGATCTGCGGACCGTTTGGATCGAAGATCATCGTGGGAACGTTGTCGTACATGGTTTGCGTCAGGTCGCCCTGTCGCTCCAGCTCCGTGGGGACGGAGGCTACTTGCAGCGCGCCCGCCTGCGAGAATCGCACCCCTTCGTAATTCACGAAGAAGAAGGTCCTGTCCCGGCCGTCGTACACCTTGGGGATCCACAGCGGACCGCCCAGGTTGAAGCCGAAATCGTTGTTCCGAAACAGAGTCTTGTCGCCACCCAAGTAGTTCTGTTTCCATGAGTTGGCGTTCAGATGGTCGTTCTTGAAGTATTCGAACAGTTGGCCGTGCAGATTGTTGGTGCCCGAGCGCGTGACCATTTCCACCGCGCCGCCGGAAATCCGGCCATACTCGGCGGCAATCCCATTCGTGATGACCTTGAACTCGGAGACGGCTTCCATGCCTGGCGTCAACTCGGTAACCTGGTGGGCGCCCCCTGTACCGGCTGTGATGCCGTCCACGTAGTACTCGATTCCGCTGGTGCGGCCGCCATTGATGCGCGTATCGCTTCCGTTTCCAGCGCGGGAGCCATCGCCCTGAACGTTGCCGGCAAGGGCCAACAGCCGCAGGGGGTCGCGGTTCAACTGGGGCAGGTTCTCGATGAACTTGTGGGTGATGACTTCGCCCGTCTGCGCGTCCTGGGTCCTCAGTTGTGGAATCTCAGCCTCGACCGTGACGGACTCCGTGGCCGCACCCACCTCCAACGTCAGGTCGATTGTCAGCCGGTCGGAAACTTGAACCTGAATGCCCGCTCGTTCAAGCTTCTTGAATCCGGAGGCCTCCGCCTCCAGGGAATATGCACCGGGAATCAGCGCCAGAACCTGGTAGTAGCCCTCGGCGTTGCTAGTCACCTGTGTCCTGACTCCGGTGGCGGTATTGGTTACGGTGATCTTGGCGCCCGGGACGACCGCGGCGGACGGATCTTTCACCACCCCCGCAATCGTGCCCAGACCGGCCTGGCTGTACGCAATGGACGCCAAACCGATGAGCACCAACAAAATACATATGAGATGAAATCGTCTCATTCAACCTCCCTCGGGAATGCCTGCCTGCTCTCGCAGACGGACCCCTGCTTTGCCGAAGCGCCTGTTGTTCTTCGCTACCCAAAGCTAGCACCGACCCATTAGCTTCGACAGGGGAATTCACCGTGAACTCACCGGGAAGTTCCGGGACCCTGGGATGCTTCTTCAGTTTCACGAAGGATTGACGCCGAAGTATGAATACCCATAGCCTCGATCGGCGAGGGAGTACCCACCCGGCAGATGTGGTACCGTGGCGCAGGCACTCGTGCCTGCCGCCTCGACGCTCGTATCGAGGCGGGTTCAAGCGTCGAGAGGAGCCTCGACGCACCCGGCTAGAAGTCCTTCCAGGTCCTGGCTGCGCTGCTTTGGTACAATGGGTTTTCCCGGTTTCACCCAGCAAAACTGACCTCAGGAGTCTTCTGTTCATGATCTACGCCACCCAACTGCGCCCGGGGATGGTCATCAAGTTTAAC
>CAZACK010000143.1:0-12218 GCA_964483455.1 uncultured Solibacteraceae bacterium | reverse complement strand
CCGGGTGGTCGGGCGGGATGTTGAGAGCGTCGAAATTGTGGTATTCGGTCTCCACCTCCGGCCCGTCGAGCACGGCGAAGCCGAGGGACGTGAGCAGGTCCTCGATCTCGTCCTGGATTTGCGTGATCGGATGCAGATGGCCGCGGGCCGGGCCGGGGGCGGGCAGGGTCAGGTCGACCCATTCGGCGTCGAGCCGGGCGGCGAGCGCCGCCGCCTCGAACTGTTCCTTGCGCCGCTCCAGCGCCTCTTCGAGCGACTGCTTGACGGCATTGAGCAGCTTGCCGGCGCGGGCGCGCTCCTCGGCCGGCAGCTTGCCCAGATCCTTGGCGGCCTGCGCCAGCGCACCTTTGCGGCCAAGAACTTCGATGCGCACCGGTTCCAGGTCGGCAAGCGACGCGGCGGCGGCGATGCGCACGAGAGAATCCTTCTCCAGCGCCGTCAGTGTGGATTCGAGCATAGACAGGAAACTTCCTATTGTAGGGGGAATCGGCGCGGAGTGGTAGTGGCGGATGGCCGGCAAACTGGTGATATATGTGTATATGTAGACATATGAAAGCCATCACAATTCACGTATCCGAGCCCACCTACCGCGAGTTCCAGGAACTGGCGAAGCGGGAGGACCGGACGGCTGCCGAGCTCATCCGGGAATCGATGGACCTGTACTTGCGCCACCGGCCTGGGCGCGGTCGCAGTGTCCTCGATCTGGCCCCCGTTTCGCTCGGCCGCGTGAAGAAGCCGCTGAGCCGGCGAACCGATCTCCTCGGAGAGATGTTGCAATGACCTGCGGCCTTGACACCACGTTCCTGGTGCAGGCCGAGGTTCAGGAGGCGAAAGGACACGGCGACGCGGTGCGCTGGCTAAGGGCGGCCGTCGGCAAGGGAACGCTGCTGGCGCTGGCGCCCCAAGTGCTCGCTGAGTTCATCCATGTCGTCACGGATCCCACCCGATTCGCGCGTCCCCTGAACACCGGCGCCGCGATCGCCAGAGCGCAGGGGTGGTGGGCAGCCCCCGAAGTGCGCCGCGTCTATCCGAACGAGGCCGCCGTGAGGCTGTTCCACGACTGGATGCGCGAGCACCGGCTTGGGCGGAAGCGGATTCTCGACACGATGCTTGCGGCCACCTACTACGCCAACGGGGTGACGGACATTGTGACCACGAACGCGCGGGACTACAGTTGGTTTCGCGTCCACCGCGTCCACGTCCCTGGGGCGTGATCGGGCGCTGACCGCGCCGTTAGCTCGCCGGAGCAAACAACCCGGCCTGCTTGTCGAGTTCCCAGGCGAGGTGGTTGACGTAGAGCAGCAGCGCCGCCTCGGGGAAGGCGCCGTGGAACTTGTCGTAGACGCGCTGCTGCCAGCCGGCGGTCAGGTACGGGGAGGCGTCCAGGTCCTTGGCGAAGAAGCCGTCCTCGTTGGGGATGCCAAGGAAATCCAGCACCGCGCGGACCAGGTCGAGATGGCAGAGCAGCACCGCCTGCGCGACCTCCCGCGCCAGTTCTTCTTCCCTTCGGGAGATGCGCTGCCAGAGCCGGGGGACCGCTTTGCGGAGCGTCTCGGTGTTGAGCTTGCCCAGGTGCGCCCGGGTCTTGAACGATTCGAAGAGCTGGTAGGTCCGCAGCTTCCCCATCGAGATCCCGCCCACAAGCTGTCCGAAATCCCGTTCCCCGAGCTGCACGAAGACGTCCGAGAGTTGCATCGAAGTCAGGGTAGCACAAGGCTCTGACAAGACCTGTTTATTCGTCCAAACCCCGCGCGGGGATCGGATCCACGATCCACCGAAGCCTGCCTATCGCTGAGATACGGGTCTGGTGATATCCTGAAGCCGTGGGCGAGAACGCGAAATCCTCCATCGGGCTGACGCCGGATGAGAGGCGCTGGCTGCGCGGCGACAGGTTCTGGAGCAATTTCCAGGAGAAGCAGCCGGGCAGGCGCGACTGGTTCTGGTTCTTCTTCGGCGCGATCCTGTTCTGGTTCGGCGGCCATGTGGCCTGTCCGATCCGCCCCACCTGACAGCGGAAGTAGCGCCGCCGTGCGCCGCGCCCGAGCTACTTCACCTTCTCCCGGTCGTCAGGCTCCGGACGGCTGACCACTTCCACCAGCCCGACCACGTCTCCGAGGCTGTTGCGGACGCGCCTACCTAACGGAGAAAGGCCGCGTTCCCGCTGACGACCTGGACAGTCTTATCACTGCGGTGAGCGATCCGTCGGGCGCCATTGAATTGGCCCCGTTCGATCCGGCCGCCGCGGGTGCCGTCCGCTTGATTCCCAGAAACCTCGTCCCAGACTTGCCGGACCGCGTGATCGCTGCAACTGCACTGGCCTAGGGGCTCCCATTGGTCACCCGCGACGAACGCATCCGAGAGTCCGGCATTCAGACGATTTGGCAGCTCCCGTGCAGTCACGCACCGGGCCGTATCCGATAACTCCGGACCGGCTTGCGCCCGGCGCGCGGCTGCTCGATCTGCTGTTGAATGCAGCCTGTTCACCGCGCCGCCGGCTACGCTTCGCTCCGTGCCTTCCAGCGGATTGGGCGGAGTTCAAGGTGCATTACCGCTACCGGGAAACCGCCTACCACATCACCGTTTCGCGGACGAGCGCGGCGACGCTATGAGTGTTACAGTGGACGGCCTCGAACGGGACGACAAGACGATCCCCCTGGTGGACGACCGCCACGAGCACTCGGTGGAAGCAAGAATTCCAAGCCCTGAATGGCGGCGTGGACCGCCGACGGCCTGCCGGAGCTCTTCACAACCTCAATGGGGACGCCGGTTAAGAACGGGCTCATATTCCTGTATCAGCCGCTCTTGACGGGCAACCCGATTGTAGGAGACGCAGAGTTCAAAGATGAAGCCGGTGGGCTCCCGCTCCAGTAGAGGGGTGTGCGTCTCCCGCAGGTGCTCGAGCAAAGCCGCTTTGATGTTGTCGGCCTCTCCAACGAGAATCCACTCCCGGGCATTCGAGAGCCCGTACACTCCCGACAACGCCGGGGCGTTTCTCTGCACCGAAACAAGCGAGAAAACGTGCGGCACGAATCTGTCAAATGGCATCTCGCTCCCTGTTCGAGGTCGTTCGAGAATACGCCGGGCCCGATCGAGCACCTTGGGTTCGGCCGTGCCGCCCCAAGAACACTCTAGCCATGTTCCTTCCCTGACTTGCCGGTCCGTTCGAGCGCCCGGCCTATTGACGAAAAGATATCGATGGGGATGGGGAACACCAGCGTGGTGTTCTTCTCGGCGCCGATTTCGACCAGCGTTTGCAGATAGCGCAACTGAATGGCGACTGGCTGCTTCTGGATGGCGCGGCCGAGGTCTTCCAATTTGACGCCTTCCAGCTTGATGCCAGTCTCTTCCATGATCGCCTTGCCGCC
Source organism: uncultured Solibacteraceae bacterium (assembly GCA_964483455.1). Taxonomy (GTDB): domain Bacteria; phylum Acidobacteriota; class Terriglobia; order Bryobacterales; family Bryobacteraceae; genus CAYZJD01. The sequence goes on along the minus strand of CAZACK010000143.1, from coordinate 8,853 downwards.
AGTCAGGATCGAGATGTCCTCCAGCATGGCCTTGCGGCGATCGCCGAAACCCGGAGCCTTTACGGCGCAGGCGTTCAGTGTGCCGCGCAGCTTGTTCACCACCAGCGTCGCCAGCGCCTCCCCTTCCACCTCCTCGGCGATGACCAGCAGCGGCTTGCCGCCGCGGGCGATCTGCTCCAGCAGGGGCAGCAGGTCCTTCATGTTGCTGATCTTCTTCTCGTGGATCAGGATGCAGGGTTCCTCGAGCACGCACTCCATCCGCTCGGTGTCGGTCACGAAGTAGGGAGACAGGTAACCGCGGTCGAACTGCATGCCCTCGACCATATCGATCGTCGTTTCCATGGTCTTGGACTCTTCCACGGTAATGACGCCGTCTTTGCCGACATTCTTCATAGCCTCGGCGATCCGCTCACCGATGCTGGTATCGCCGTTGGCCGAGATCGTGCCAACCTGCGCGATCATTGCGCCGGACACCGGTTTGCTGTACTTCTTGACGTCCTCGATCACCGCGACCACGGCTCTCTCGATGCCGCGCTTCAACGCCATCGGGTTGGCGCCGGCGGCAACGCTCTTCACGCCCAGGCGGTAGATGGCTTGGGCGAGGATGGTTGCGGTGGTGGTCCCATCGCCGGCCACGTCCGAGGTTTTCGATGCGACCTCCCGCACCATCTGCGCGCCCATGTTCTCGGGCGGGTCTCTCAGTTCGATCTCCTTGGCCACCGTCACCCCGTCTTTGGTGATCGTCGGGCCGCCGTATTTCTTCTCGAGAACGACGTTGCGCCCCTTGGGACCGAGCGTGACCTTTACTGCGTCCGCCATCTGATTGACGCCGCGCAAAATCGCCTGTCGGGCACTCTCGCTGTATACAATCTGCTTTGCTGCCATCTACGATCCTCCTGGTCTTCAGGTTTTAACCTTTTTCGAGGCGTCCTCAATCACCCCGAGGGCGTCGTCCTCGCGCATGATCAGAAATTCTTCTCCATCCACCTTGATCTCGCTGCCAGAGTACTTGCCAAACAGAATGCGGTCGCCAGCCTGAACGTCCAGGGGCACCACTTTGCCGTCTTCCAGGCGCTTGCCCCTTCCCACCGCCACCACCTCGCCCTCCTGGGGCTTCTCTTTGGCCGAATCGGGAATGTACAGGCCAGCCTGCACCTGCTCGCTCTGCTCGATGCGCTTGACTACGATGCGGTCATGGAGCGGTCGAATCTTCATACAACAGCCTCCTTTGGCTCCAACTCTTCATCACTCAGTTGAGCCTTTGCTTCAGCCTCCAGACGGCCACCCATTTGCCCCGGTGCTCCGCCCTCGTCTTCCCAGACTTCAACAGCTACCGCGGACAACGATTCTTCCGTGACTTCGCTTCGGTGGCGCCGAATGCGGGAGGGCGCCACCAGATGTGGCGCGGCTTCGATTTTCACTGTTGTGGTCCGGGACAACACCAAGCCTTCTTGGATATGTCGCGCGTGACCGGCCACGGTCGCATAGGGCACCCCCAAGAAAGAGCTCAGCGCCACTCGGGTGATCTCCAGACAATTCAAGCGTTGTGCTTTGACATTCGTGATGAGCCGCTTCACTGCCTTGCGCACCGTCTGCTGTTCATCGAAGCCGAAGACGGTCGCTTTGATCTCGCCGGCCAGGTAGAAGAAGGTCCAGCCCGCCTGGCCGATGCTCGCTTCGAGTCTCGACTTGTCGGGCTTGCCAACGGATATCCAACCGCTCGAACAGCGCGGGCCTTGGAGCAGCCGTGAATCCGGGATCAGCGTGCCGCTCTCGATCAGAATGCTACCTGCCTGTATCGCCTCTCGCATGGCGCCTCCGCTTGTGGTTGGACTATTGCTTCAGCGCCCCGCGGCCGCTGGCGTCAGGCGCGGCTTCAGCAGGAACAAGGACGCGGCAAACGGGGCGATGCTGGCGATCACCAGAACGAAAGCACCGGGACCCGTGAGCGCAAACAGAGGGAAGACCGGATTGTAAAGCAGGGCCAGGCCGATGAACAGGCTCGCCCAATCGTACTTGCGCGCGGCAGCCGCCAGGAAAGCGACCCGGACCGCGCCCGCGCACACCACGAACCTCAGCACCGCCTGGTAGTCCGCCGCGTAGCTCCAGAAAACCACTGCCAGAAGCAACATCGCCATCGAAGCGTACTTCGTCAGCTTCGCGCGTAAGGCCGCACCTCGCAGGTCCTGGAGATGGTTCCTCTCTTGCCAGTCGTGCCAGGGAATGCCGCTCTTTTCATTGGTCAATGTTCTGATCGTATTCATAGTGCTCACACCTCAAAATGCGCGTTTCCATAATGCCGAGCGGTGAGCCGGCGGCTGCCGAACTCATCGCCGCAAGCGTACGGGGGGGCGTCCCGGTCGTAGTTGAAGGTTGGTGGTAGACGGCGGCCGGCTTCGATAGAATCCGGTTGCCAAAAACCTTGAATCCCGAAAGGAGCCAACCGCCTTGAGTAAACCCTATCAGATCGTCACGCGCGCCGCCAAAGAGTCGGCCGCCGTCATCGAGCAGTTCTGTAAAGCCAACGGCCAGATCCTGCTCCCCATCGTCAACATGATCCAGAGCGCCAGCCAAGTGGTCGATAGCGTGGTCCACGAAATCGGAGTGAAGGCGCTGGAGGCGATCCTTGCCTTGAGCGCCGAGCAGGTCGCCGGCCCGCGCACTCCCGGCAAGGCCAGCGGCGAAATCCGGCACTACGGTTCCCAACGGGGGCGCATTCAACTCGCCGACCGGAAGGTGCGGGTGAAGCGGCCGCGGTTGCGCCACAAGACCGAAGGCGAAGTCCCCATCCCAGCCTACGAAGCCTTGCGAAAGAATCAGGCGGTAAGCCAGTACATGCTGGGCGCCTTGATGCGCGGCATTTCGACGCGCGAATACCACGAAGTGCTGCCCAAGATGGCGGAAACCGTGGGCGTTTCGCGCAGCGCCGTCAGCCGACAAGCCATCGAGGCCAGCGTCGAGCAACTCAAGCAGCTCCAGGAACGGCGCTGGAATCAGGTGGAGATCCTGGTGATCTATATCGATGGCCAGCGTTTCGCCGAACATCACATTCTCAGTGCGGTTGGCGTGGATCTGGAAGGCCGTAAGCACGTTTTGGGGATTGCCTCCGGGGCCACGGAAAATGCGGCGGCGGTCAAGCAACTGCTGACCGGATTGCGGGACCGGGGCTTGCCGACTGACCGCAAATATCTGTTCATCATCGACGGCGCCAAGGCGCTGCGCACGGCCATCGAGGAGGTCTTTGGCCACGAGCAGGAAGTGCAGCGGTGCCGCAACCACAAGATCGAGAACGTCATGGGGGAACTGCCCAAAGAGCAGCAGGAGCAGACGCGCCGGCTGATGCGCGCGGCCTTCCGGCTTTCCAGCGCGGAAGAAGGCGAGAAGCGCCTGGAGCAGATCGCGCGCCAACTGGAGTACGATTACTCCTCGGCGGCGCGCAGTTTGCGCGAGGGCATGCAGGAGATGTTCACGTTGCAGCGGCTCAAGATCCCCGCCAGCCTGCACAAGTGCTTGGCGACCACCAACCTGATCGAAAGCCCGCATAGCGGCGTCCGCAAGAGGACTCGCAATGTCTGCCGCCGGCGGGATGCGGACATGGCGGAACGTTGGGCGGCTTCCGCCTGGCTGCTCACCGAGAAACACTTCCGGCGCATCGACGGTTACCAGGAGCTTTGGACGCTCGCAGCCCTCCTGGGCCGTGATGCTTCTGCAGCGAAGAAGGAGAAAGTAGCGTAAAGGGAGAAAGCGCAAGATGAATCCAGCCGTTCACCACCAACCTTCAACTAAGGGCGGGACGCCCCCAGCGTACGGTCCGAATACAGAATAAGCAAAATGCTGGCGCTTGTGCCCTTGCCGTGCCGTTCGAGCGAGCTTCCCGATTGGGTCCCGGTCATGACACGGCGTCCCACGGCGGGTCTGCGTGTTGCAGCCATACGACAGGGTGGCACCGCACCACGCCGTTGCGTTCTTCGATATCGGCCCAGTTGGCGTCTTGTCTTACCCGGATGAATACGCCACGAGTGCCTTGGTACGTGCCTTCGGCCAATACCACGTTGTCCCCTTTCCTGAACTCGGTCGTTGCGGCAGGGCGAGCATTGAACACTTGGTGGTCTCCTTCTTGGGACTTCGGGGAGCCGGCCCTCGCGGCTCGATCACGTCCTTCAATTTGTTTGCACTCCCAGTTGTGCCGGGCGGCGAAGGCCACCCGTAAGACCTCCTCGGTTTCAAAAGGCGTCATCAGCACATCGAAACCGCCCAGATTCAGCACCTCCGCCCAGAGCCGATGGTCAGCTAAGCGGGACGACACGATGAGGTTCGGCGGAGCGGAAAAACTGGCCAGGTCTTTCAGGAGCCCTCGCCAACTGCCGTCGGACAGTTCTGGTTCAGTCAGGACCACGGCGACGTGCTGCCGGCCCAGGAACTCGAGCGCCTCCCGGCAGTTGCCGACTCCGTGCGACGGCCAATCAGAATGCAGGAGAATCTTGCCAAGCGAGAGACCATCGCTCTCGGAGATGCCGACGAACAGGATCATCCCGGTCTCGATCGCATCTACCATCACTTCTCACGTCTTCCGTTCGCGCTCGCGGCGTTCACGGGCGAAAGCCCGGTTTGTTCGCAAGCCTGGCCTTCTCCTGCTGCACGCGATTCTCCTCCTCCTGCTTCTTTTGCAATTCGATCGCCCGCTGCGGAGCCTCCTGCGTGTCCAGCCGGACCGCCTCGATAACTGCGGCTCGCGCCAGCGGGTCCAGCCGTTTCGAGACTGCTGCCAAGGTGAAGTTAGGCTGGTGGGAGAAACGGACTAGGCTGATCGCGTACTCCCTATTTTCCCAACGGGCGAGAACCTCCAGGGTCTCATTGTCGCCATAGATTGAAGGCAAGATGATTTCCGCGGCGTCCCTCGCGGCAATCCCGTAAGTGGCCGATAGCGCTTCGATGAAGTCCTCAGTCCTCAGTCCTTCGGTCTTGTATCGGTCGTAATTGATCATCATTCGATACAGTTCACCGTTATAGAAGCTGAAGACAACCTCATTCACCGATTCAGCGCGGATCGATGGCCCGAGGGGTTGGGGGCGCCACTCGAGTTCTTGGATCAGAGCCGGACGACGATGAACCATCTTCGCCCGAGAAGGGTCCATCTGCGCCTGTCCGGCGATTGTGGCAAGGTCCGCTCCGATTTGAAAGCTCCGATTCCTGGAGAGATCTCCGGCGCGCAGCAACGGCCAAGCGAGCACGGCCCACGAAAGTGAGACTGTCAGAATTCGATAGCTTGTCATATGTTTGTGTCCTCGAGTTGGGCGGCCTTTGCGTGGCCGCCCAACCCTGGCTCCCGACTCTACAGCGATTCACTTCCCGGATTCCGGTCCGTGATCGATGGAATCGACAGCAGCGGCTGCGTCCTCAGTGCGACCAGGGAGGCCGCAAATGGCACGATCGAAACCAGAACCAGCAACCGCCCCCACTCACCTCCCAACGGAAGGACTGGTGCGAGGGGATTGAAAACCAGGGCTATGGCGGCGAATCCGCCCGCCCAGACATATTTCTTTGCCCGAGCAGCCTGGATGGCGACGACGCCGGCGCCCAAACAGACGACGAAACCCAGCAGGAACAGCGGAAACTGCCAATTCGTGACCGAGCCCCACAGCAGCGCTGCCGTGAGTAACGCCGACATAGTGAACCACTTCATAATTGTTGTAAGGATTTGGAAAACCTCCCTTTCCTAGTTACATGCCATTCTTTCTTGCCGAATAACAGTGAGGGCGGATGTGGCCGCCCCGAACAATAGACCGCTCAGCCTCGGGCGGCACGAGCAAATTCGCCATTTCTGGGGTGTCCGCCCGGCTCTACGATGAGCCCCTTCCCGGATTACGATCTGTGATCGATCGGACCGGCAGCCACGGTTGCGTCTTCACTGTGGCCAGGGACGCCGCAAATGCCACGAGCGAAGTCAGGACCAGCAGGCGATTCCACTCGCCTTGAAATCCAAGGAGTGGCGCGACGGGATTGAACAGCAGGGCAATCGCAACAAATCCGCCCGCCCAAACATACTTCTTTGCCCGAACCGCCTGCATGACGACGAGGCCGGCGCCCCAACAAACGACGAATGTCAGCATGAATTGGGGAAGTCCCGAATTCGCCCCGGAGCGCCGCAGCATTGCCGCTGCAAGCAACGCCGCCATGGAGACCCACTTCATGATTTGCGTAAGCACTTGGACACCTCCTTGTTCTCTATGTATGTGCATTCCTCTTTGCCGGGCAACAGTGAGGGAGGACCTGGCCGCCCGCCCCCAACAAGGGACCGCTCAGCCTCGGGCAACGACCGGAGGAGCGATCTTGTGAAACGTCGAATTCGAAACCGCATAAATGCGAACCTCGGAATCTCCCTCAATTACGTTCTCCAGGACCTTCAGCGCCTTCAAGGAGCCCCTGTGTCCATAGGCGTCCGCGTCCTCTTTCCGGTCCCACAAACTGATTTCGACAGCTTCGTTCCCGCCCGGGACGAAAAACGTGATTTCGTTCTGGAAGCCCTTTTGCGTTCGAAGAAGGGGAATGGTCTCTTTCTCGATCAGCCCGCTGAACTCCGCAAGGCCGTTTGGTTTCAGTCGGATAGAGACACTGCGAGCAAACATATCGACCTCGCCGTCGTGGTGGCTAAGAGGGGGAAACCGCGGACGACCTGCTTAGTTCAGATCATCTGCGGAATGGGCGGAAGTGCTCAGTCGTTAACCAGCATAGGTTAATCATCTTTACTTGTCAAGGGAAATGTGCGATATTCTGGCAAGTGACTTAAATATATTGGTTAAGCAGAACCGTGAAGGGGAACCCAAGTGGACGTTGCTTCAGTGATCAAGCGCCGCCTGAAGGAACTCGGGGTCGACCAGAAGGGTCTGGCCGCCGCGGCCCAGGTGACCGAGTCCTACGTCTCCCAGTTGCTGGGATGCAAGAAGGCTCCGCCGGCGCCTGACCGGACGGATATTTACGACAAGATGGGGAGATTCTTGAGGCTCCCGAGCGGTGAACTCTCGAGGCTGGCGGGCCTTCAGCACAAAGAGGCCCTGAAGAGGAAGCTGGCGGACCCGCCAGCGCCATTGTTTCAGGGATTGCGAGAGTTGATGCTTCGCAAGTGCGCACCTGACAAGCAAGAACAGGTTCGAGGGATCTTTGAGAAGGAGCCATTCGGCGAACTCGAACGGCTCGTCACACAGAAGCTCCTGGACGTTGCCAAACGAGTTGCCAAACAAGAATTGGAGAGTGAAAACTGGCTCCGTCTGGTGGCTCGCCTCAGCGACCGGACCTATGAACAGATGAGGGTCACGATCCTCGAGTTTCTGGAGACCGATGTGTTCCACGTCTCGGTTGAAAACTGGGTTTCCTTCCTCGATCCGCTGATCGAGTCCTGGGACGTTGACCTCCGGAGTTTTGGCGTGGAAATCGTATTGAACCGCAGGCTGGCCCTTGCCCCCGTAAAGAGATTCGAATTTGTCGAAAGGGAACCCGAAGAGCCTTTCGAGGTGGAGCCGGGCCTGGAGGAGTTCCTCAAGGATACTTCCCTCAGCGGCGACGCCACGGAAGAGGAAGTCGAGTTTCTGAAGAGGCTGAGGTTCAGCGGAAGACGGCCTGGTCCGCTCTACTATTACCGAGAATTGCAGAACCTCAGAGATCCTCTTCATTTCCGCACTCCGCCGACCTAGCGGAAGCTACCAAATAGCAAACATGGTTGCGATCTGAACAAGGCGGCGGGACCGGCCTTTCGGCGACCGGGAAGAACCCCGGGCTTGCTCGCCGAATGTGCCCCGCCATCGCGTCACCAAGGAACTGTTCGGCACGCGCCCAGAATTGCGAGAACCAGCGTGGGGGACCCCTTCGGCTGAATGATGGTGAGTCAGCCGTGCAAGGAAAGTCCTTGCCCTACTTCACATTCTCCCGGTCGTCAGGCTCCGTCCGGCTGACCACTTCAACCAGCCCGACCACGTCGCCGAGACTGTCGCGGACCGGGGCCAGGACAGAGACCCAGCCCGGCTTATCAGTCACCTTCACCCGCCGGCCCTCCTCGAGCACGGTCTTCATCGACGGGTGCATTTCCTGGTGCAGCGCGCCCCAACGCCAGAACTGGCTCATCTCGTGGCGGTTGCGGATCAGAACCTGGATCCGCCCGTCGAGCCCTTCCACCGGCATCCAGAGGTTTACGTCCACCGGGAAAGGCGCCAGTCTCGCGAGCCGGATGAGCGTCTTTTTCACCTGGATGTACGGTTCGTGGTTCACGTCGAAATTGTCCGAATCGACCCAGGGGTCCTTAGGGTCCTTCTTGTCCAGGAATTCGAGCGCCCGGCGGGTCATGATGCGCTGGCAGGCGTCGCCATCGACCAGGACGGTGGCGACTCGCCCGATTTCGTCGAGCTCGGTCGCAAGATCCGGCCTTGTTCGGGCCTCCTGGCCGAGCGAGAGCGCCGCCGCGCCGAGCAGCAATGCGAGTGTTGGTTTCATCGCCCCTCCTCCGCGGTGCGCAGAATCCAGTTCCGCACTTCGGTCCACGAGCCGGCCTGGACGCGCTGTTCGAGTTGCCGGATGACGGTCGTGTTTTCGCCGATAGTGGCGTTGGTCATCTCGTACGCCGGGGAATCCGCGATCGCCGGCCGCGGCTGCCACCAGTCGTTTGCTGAGGCGCCCACGTACCGCCGGCTCGATTCTTCCCTGAGAGCTTCCAGGCCCCGGCTGCCGGCGAAGCTTGCCAGCAGCGTCAGGTCCTGGACGGCGTTGCGCTGGATTTTGAGGCGAATGCTCGGGATCGGCCCGTTCACGCCGAACCGCTCGCCGGGGTAGGCCAGCACGGTGTCGCCTCCCTCAAAACCGAACCAC
>CAZACK010000142.1:0-12325 GCA_964483455.1 uncultured Solibacteraceae bacterium | reverse complement strand
GCCAGCGCCCACCGGATCTTTCGGACGCCGCCAGTCTCCGGAATGATCTCGCCCGCCTCCGAGTTCGCTCCGAGGAACGCCAGCGGTTCGGCCCGCTCCGAATCCGGCATTGACCGCCTCCCGGCGCATCCGTCCCCTGCCGCTGACGGCGGGCATCGACGCCCTGCGCGGCAGCATGCTGCAACGCGCGCGCCTGCCCGAGCTGGACCTTCAGATCGCCATCATCCTCGGCTGGGGCTCGTCCTGAGCTTCGTCACGGCGTTGAAGCTCTTCCGGTGGCGGTGATGACCGCCTTTTGAATCTCGGCTGTGCTCGCGCGGTCTGCCGTTTCTCCGTCTCATCCCGCTTGCTCGGTACAAACTTCACGAACAGCCCACGTTACACCATATCGGCGTCTGGAAACAGATCCCTTGGATCTCCCCCTTCTGCCTTCAGGCAACCGCCGTGATGCCGTGCTTCTCGACAAGCGACAGGAGCTTCAGCGCCGGGCCGGATGGCTTTTTCTCCCCCCGCTCCCACTTGCTCACCAGGTTCGGCGTCACGTTGAGGTAGTTCGCAAAAACCGTCTGGCTCACGCGCTCGCGCTCCCGCAACGCCCGGATCTGCCGCGGCGTTAGCGGCTGGACCGGCGTCAGGCAAGCCTCGTCAAAGCGCCGCATCGTCTGCTTGTCGATGGCGCCAACCCTGTGCAGCGCCTCCATCGTCTCGTGAACGGAGGCCAGCGCATCGCTTCGATAGTTCTTGCTCATGTCCTTTTCACCTCTACGAAATCGCCTTTCCTGACCAACTCTGCAAGCTGCTTGTCCGTCAGGGCCGGCACGTGCCTCGCGGCGTCCTTGAACTGTCTCACTTCATCCGCAAGAGAATGATCGTCCGGTAGCCGCCCGACTTTCCTTTCCCGGTCCGCGCGATCCGCTGCTTGATGACGCCGCCGCCGAGGTCGGCATCAATCTGCCCCTTCTCGGCTCGGTCCGCTGCCTCCAGCAGCGCCGCGTCCGCGAGCTTTTCCTTCCGGGCAAACCGTTGAAACCACTTCGTCTTGAAGACTCTCGGCTTGCCCATGCAAGGTTTCCACGCCCCCTTAATTTTATAGTACCCGGTACTAGACTTCAAGCGCTGTTGCGTCTTGCATCCTCAACCGCCCCGACACATCACCACCGGGGTGGAACCGCTACTGAAGACCCTCCGCCGCGTCATCGCAGAAGAACTCCGAAAGGTCGGACAGGCCTGGCACCCCCCCAAGGGCCGCCTGGTGGATCACCGCATGAGCAAAATAAGTTTCTTTTTTATTATCAATATGTTACGGAGATTCCTGCGCCGCGGGTTGCGCGCTCCCGTGCTACAATCCCCAACGGGCGAACGCTCCCGTCCGGCAGTGTCGGCCATGCCGGAAAACCCCTTTGCACCACACGCTCTCACGCACCCATTTCGGGTGGCGCACCGCGGTCAAAAAACGGCCAGTTTTGCGCCACCCGGCCAATTATCAACAATGGAATCAATAACTCACGCTGAAAAAATAAACGCACACACCCCCCGCGTTTTGCGCCACCCGGCCTGCTCTACCCCTTGCCCTGGCCCCGCCTCACTCGCCCGCCAGCCACGCGTGCTCGTACGCCGCCTCGTACATCGCCACGATATTCTCCACCGGAATGTCCTCCAGCAAATGCTGCGACGGCGCGATCGTGAACCCGCCGTACGGCCGGAACGTCTCCACCCGCTCCTTCACCTCCCGCCGCACGTCCTCCGGCGTCCCGAACGGCAGCGTCCCCTGCGTGTCCACCGACCCGTGGAAGCACAGCCGTCCCCCGTACTTCCGCGCCAGCTCCTTCGGGTCCATCCCCGCCGCCCGCACCTGGATCGGCTCCAGAATGTTCAACCCCATCTCAATGAACTTCGGAATGAACTTCTCCACGCTCCCGCACGAGTGGTGCATCACCAGCTTCCCGTGCCGCCGCCCGACGTTGTAAATGCGCTGGAGATACGGCCGCACAAATTCATCGAACATCGTCTGGCTCATCATCGGCCCGTTCTGCAAGCCGTAATCGTCGCCCGAAAAGCAAATGTCGATGTGCTTGCCCGCCTTCTGGAACATGATCTCCGAGCAGCCCTCCATCCACCCGGCGAGCTTCCCCAAAATTGCGTGCGCCACCTCCGGCTTGTCGTGGATCAGCAGAAACCACCGCTCCATCCCGACCAGCTCCATGGCCGCGTCGAAAAACCACGCCCACGACCCGCCGAACACCGCGTACTCCGGAAACTTCGCGCAGTCCTCGGCGTACTTGTCGTAGTCCCACATGTCCACCGTCGGCCACCCGTACGCCTCGACTTCCTCGACCGACGACACGTTCGCCAGCGGATGCTCCAGCCCGTACCCGAAATCCCCAACTCCGGCCCGCGGAATCCGGAAGTAGTCCGTGGGTCGCCCCCGCTCGTCCACCAGCGGAAACCCGATCCACTCCGGCTTCGGGTAGCGGAAATCGACGTGCAGCCGCTCCATCAGCGCGAGATCATCGGCCACGCCGAAATGCTCCCGCAGCCGAGCGTACGTGTCCGAGCTCGCGCAGAAGTCGATGCTGAACCGGTCCACGCTCTGAAAAGTGTAGTTCCGAAGCACGCGCTCCTTGGGAGTGTAGCGTTCCCTCGATGCCATGACGATCCTCCCACGATGCTATCTCAAGTGGTGCAGGAGCTTCCCCCTGCGGCCCCACCATCACCCCGCGCCGGCCCGTTCGATGATCTCGAAAATCCGCGCCCCGTACTTCTCGACAATCGTCAGGCCGACTCCGGGGATCTCCATCAGCTCCCTGGTCGTCTGCGGCTCCTCCGCCGCGATGGCTTCGAGCGCGCGGTCGGTCAGGATGCGAAAGGCGGGAACGCCTCGCCGCTTCGCCTCGGCCAGACGCCAGGCGCGCAACGCCCTCTCGATGGTCACCTGCCTGTCCGACGGCGGCGCTTGGGCGGCGGACACCGGCGCGGACGGACGGCCCTTCGCCGGCTTCCGCGGCGGCGTCTCGACCAGCGCCGGCGGCGCTTTCTTCTTCCTTCTCCTCGGCGGCCGCTCGACCTCGATTTCAACCGGAATCAGCACCGGCGTCGCACCGCCGCCCGCGCCCACCGGCGGCAGCGCCCTCGCCTTGCGAAAATCGATCCTCCGCCCGTCTTTCTCGAACGACGCGTCGGCGACCTCCACCAGCCCGCTGCGCGCCATCGCCCCCAGCAATTCCTCGAATCCGCGCCGGTCGAGCGACCCGTCCCCGAACACCAGCGCGTGCAGCCGCCCGGTGGCCATCGAGCCGGTCTTCCGCAGCGTTTCCAGAATCCGCCGCATATGATCGTTCTCGGCCTCCCCCGCGGGCCGGAACTGCTGGGCGACGGTGGCCTCGGCGTTGCAAAAGTCGCAGATCCCGCAGCGCCGCTGCGCGTCCTCGAAATCGCCGAAATGCCTGACCAGCGCCAGCATGCGGCAGGTGGGCGCGTCGCAATACGCCAGCATCCGCTCGAACTGCGCCAGCTTGTGCTCGCGCTGCGCCTCGTACGGCCGCCGCCAGTCCTCCGCGCCGCGGCTCACGTTCTCGGCATAATCCACCACCGCGCCTCCGTGGATCCACAGCTTCTCGAGCGCGATGTCGAACGCCTCGTCGGGGAGGCCGCTGCGGCCCCGGACCACGTCCTTCGGCTGCGCGCTGTCGCCCAGGCAGCCGAAGATGCGCTCCAGCACGGAAACGTCCGGGTAGTCGCGCTCGAAGAACCAATCGTGCGTGTAGCGGTCGGCGTAGGAGTGCATCAGGATCGCCCGCGACGGCGCGCCGTCCCGCCCGGCCCGCCCGATCTCCTGGTAGTAGCCCTCCAGGCTGCCCGGCAACGCCGTGTGCAGCACGGTGCGGATGTCGGGCTTGTCGATGCCCATGCCGAAAGCGATGGTGGCGACGATCACCTCGAGCTTCCCTTCGAGGAACGCCGTCTGCACCTCCTCGCGCCGGGCGGCGTCCAGCCCCGCGTGATAGGCCGCCGCCGGGTAGTCCCGGCCCAGTTCCCGCGCCAGGTTCCCCGCCTCTTTGCGCGTGGGCGTATACACGATGGCGGGCCGGCGCCCCGCGTCGAGCACGATTTCCTGGGCCAGCGGCGCCCGTCCGGCCGGCGGCACCCGCACCACCTCGATGGCGATGTTGTCGCGCCGGAAGCCGTGAATGAATCGCCGCGGCTCGTTCAACCCGAGCTGCTGCGCGATGTCGTTCTGCACCAGCGGCGTCGCCGTGGCCGTCAGCGCGATCACCGGCGCCGGACGCAGCGCCGGCAGGTGCCGGCCGATCATGCGGTAGTCCGGGCGAAAGTCGTGGCCCCATTGCGAAATGCAGTGCGCCTCGTCCACCGCCACCAGGCATGGCTTCCGCTTGCCGAGCGTCTCCGGAAAGCCCTGCACCCGCAGCCGCTCCGGGGCGATAAACAGGAAGTCGAGCTTGCCGTCGAGATAGGCCACGCACGCCGCGCGGGAACTGCCCCGGTCGCGGTTCGAGTGGATGCGCTCGGCGGCGAAGCCGCGCTCGACCAGCTTCGCCACCTGGTCCTCCATGAGCGCGATCAGAGGGCTGATCACCAGCGTCGTGCCGCCGCGCGCGATTCCCGGAAGCTGGTAACAGAGCGACTTGCCGGACCCGGTCGGCATCACCAGCAGCACGTCCTCTCCGGCGGTGAGCGAGCGGCACACCGCTTCCTGATTGGGCCGGAACGACTCGAAGCCGAAGCGCGTCCGCAGGATTTCCCGGAGCTCCCCGCCGCCCGCCGGCGAAGCTTCCGCCGGCGCGCGGAACGTCACCGCGGGCGGCTCGGGCGCCGCCGGTTTCGCGGCCGCTGCCTGCCCGGCCTTGCCCACCACTTCCCGAACGTAGTCCTCGATCCCCTTCAGAAACGGACCCAGTTCCGCCTGTCCCCGCTCGATGCGTTTCAGCCGCGCCTCCCACTGCCCCGTCATCGCCGGGCTTTTCACCTCCTGGTGCACCACTTCGATCAGGCGGACGCCTTTGTCCGTGGCTTCGAGGCTCTTCCCCCGCCGCACAATAAAGCCTCGCTTCACCAGCACCTCGATGATCTGCGCGCGGGTCGCCGGCGTGCCGAGGCCGGTCTCCTTCATCGCCTCCGACAGTTCCTTCTCCTCGAGCGTCTTCCCCGCCGTTTCCATCGCCGTCAGCAACGTGGCTTCCGTGAACCTCTTCGGCGGGCGGGTCTTCTTCTCCACCGCTTCCGCGCCGAGCACCCGTTGCGGCTGTCCTTCCTCAAGCTCGGGCGGCAGCGCCTGGCCCTCCTCCTCCGCCGGCTCCCCGCCCTCTTCACCAGTCTTGGGCTTCTTGCGATCCGGCTTGCCGCCGCCGATGTCCAGCACTTTCCAGCCTTGCTGCTGGATCACGGTCCCGCTCGATCGAAACCGGTCCTCGGTGTTCTCAGCGGAGTTCCGAACCAGCGTGATCACCGTCGTGACCGACCAGATGTGGTCCTCGTGCCAGGCCGCCAGCAGGCGCCGGCAGATCAGGTCGAAGATCTTCTGCTCGTCCGAGCCGGGGGGCAGGTTTCCGGGCGGAACCCCGGTCGGGATGATGGCGTGGTGGTCGGTGACCTTCGAGTCGTCCACGAACCGCTTGCCGAGCGGCCGCTCGCTGGTGCCGGCGGCAAGCAGCTCGCGGTACGCGCCGGCGATCGCTTGTGTGATCTTCGGCAGCGTCCGGGCCACGTCCTCTGACAGGTGGCGGCTGTCGGTCCGCGGATAGCTGATCAGCTTGTAGCGTTCGTAGAGAGCCTGGGCCGCTTCGAGCGTGCGCTGCGCGCTGAAGCCGTAAAGGCGGTTGGCGTGGCGCTGGAGCTCCGTCAGGTCGTAGAGCAGCGGCGGCGGCATGCGGCGGGTTTCGAGCTCGATCGATTCGATCCGCGCCTCGCCGGCCACGACGCGCGCCACGATCGCCCCGGCCTCCTCCCCGCCGGCGGGCAGGCGCATCGCCGCCTCCAGCGGCTCGACTCCCGGGCGGAACCAGGTTCCTTCGTAGGCCTGCCCTTCGCGCGGCGAGAACTGCGCCGACACATTCAGGTAATCCTCGGGGACGAACGCGCGGATCGCCAGTTCCCGCTCGACCAGCATCGCCAGCGTCGGGGTTTGCACCCGGCCCACGGAAAGCTCCTCGCGGCAGGCCAGCGTGTAGGCGCGCGAGAGGTTCATGCCCACCAGCCAGTCGGCGCGGCTGCGGCCGCGGGCGGCGTCGGCCAGGCGGTCGAACTCGCGCCAGTCGCGCAGGCTGGCGAAGCCTTCGCGAATGGCCTCCGGCGTCAGCGAGGAGATCCACAGCCGGCTGACCGGCTTGTCGCTCCCGGCCGCTTCGTAAATGTAGCGGAAGATCAGCTCGCCTTCCCGGCCGGCGTCGGTCGCGCAGATCACCCGCGTCACCCGCGGCGAGGTCAGGATCTTGCGGACGACCTCGAACTGGTCTCTAGTCTCCTCGGAGACCACCAGCGGCCAGGAGTCGGGCAGCATCGGCAGCAGGTCGCGCCGCCAGGCGCGCCATTCCGGCCGGATCTCATGGGGTTGCGCCAGCCCCACCAGGTGCCCGATCGCCCAGGTCACGACGTAGCCGTTGCCGTGCATGTACCCTTGACCCTGGGCGGTCGCCTTCAGCACCCGCGCGATGTCGCGGGCAACCGACGGCTTTTCGGCGACGACGGCAATGCTGGTCGGCTCGGCCATGCCGGACTTCGAGAATAGCAGGCGTCGCGGGGCGTTCGGATCACTCAATTCCGACGTGCCAGCCGCCGAGTGCTTCCAGGTCGAGCCAGGACACGTCCTTGCCAAACCAGGTTGTCTTGGACCGGGTCGGATAGCGGGCGCGCGAGCTGAGCACGAACGCGCAGGGTGCTTCTCCGAACTGCTCCAGCCGGGCAGCCAGCCAGGACTGCGAGTTGAGCGGCGCCGCCAGGACGACCGGCGTACCGCCAAGCAAGGCAAGCTGTGCGCCGAAGCTCGGGTCCACTTGCTTGATCGGGGCCGGCAGCCCGTAGGCCTGCCGGTACCGCTTCACGGCGCTCTCCAGGTCCCTGACCGCGATGACGACTTTGGCAACCTCAGCGATCTTCTTCGCGCTCGGCTTGCCCTTCGGATAGACCCTGGCCTTCCTCGGCGTCACGTCACGGATGAGGAACGGGAAGAACGTGCCGTTTCCTTCGGCGCCCACCTGTGCCGTTTCCCACTCGAGGCGCACGCCGTCGGGGCGAAGCCGTCCGCCTCGCACCACTCCGCCGGCATCCACGCCGGCATCCTTGAGGCGGCTGACCTCCGTACCGGTATCGGAGCAGCGCACCGCCCATGCGCATGGCCCGGCATCATGCTCGAGGAACCGGGCCCACGGATGCGTCTTGACGGCCTCGGGGTCGGCATCGGCCTGAATGGCGATCAGCTCCAGGTAGGAGCCGTCCGGAAAGCTGATGACAGCCATCTCCGTGGCGCGGTTACTGTGCTGGCCGCCGTAGTCACTGGGAATGCCCAGCGAGGAAAAGTGCGCCTGCATCTTCTGCAAGCTCCTGCCGGCAACGGTGACATGATCGACGATCATTTCGGACGCGGCCAGGACGACGGGACACATGGCGATGAGACAACCTCGCATACGTTGATTGTAGGCTGGCGGCAACCTCCGAGGTCCCACCCCGTCTCGCGTGACGCCGGCACTCCTCCCGAAGTACGATACAGGCTTGCCGGAGATATTCGGATGATGCACTCTTGGAGACTCTTATGTCCGCTGTGGCTCGTTTTGCCCCTGGCCGCGCTTGCCCAGCGCGTCACCGTCCCGCTCGACGGCGACTGGCAGATCGAGGAGAGCAAAGGCGCTGATGACTTGCCCAAGTCCTTCGGCCACACCGTGCCTGTGCCGGGCATGGCGAATCTCGCCGTCCCCCCTTTTCCAAACGTGGACGCGTTCGACAGCCGCGAGGTCATCTCGAACCGCATCCGCAAGGGCGTGCTGCCGGAATCAGCGATGGTCTCGGGCTTCGGCGTTCCGCGCCAGGACCGGAACTGGTTCTGGTACCGGCGGACGTTCCGGACCCCGGCGCGGAAGCAGGTCGCCATCCTGAAGATCAACAAGGCGCAGTTCGGCACGGCGGTCTGGCTGAACGGCAGGAAGATCGGCGAGCACGTGGGCTGCTTCACCGCCGGCCTGTTCGACGCCACCGCCGCCATGAACTGGGAAGGCGACAACGAGCTGGTGGTGCGGATCGGCGCGCATCCGGCGGCGCTGCCCGAATGGGCGGTCGCCGGCACCGACTTCGAGAAGAACAAGTGGACGCCGGGAATCTACGACAGCGTGTCGCTGGCGCTCTCGGGCAACCCGGTCATCGAGACCATCCAGGTGGCCCCGCGGATTCAAAGCTCGGAAATCCTCGTCGAGACAAAGCTCAAGAACCACGGCGCATCGGCGATCGAGACCAGGCTTGCGCAAGAGGTGCGGGAGCACAGCTCGGGCCGGTTCACCGCCGCCGGGCGCGAGCGCGTCGGCCTGAAGCCCGGCGAGGAAAAGACCGTCAGGCAGACCATCAAGATTCCGAAGGCCAGGCTCTGGTCGCCGGAGGATCCGTTCCTCTACGTGCTTGAAACCTCCACCGGCGGCGACAGCGTCTCGACCCGCTTCGGCATGCGCGAGTTCCGGTTCGACACGCCGACGCGCCGCGCTTACCTGAACGGCCAGGTGTACTTCCTGCGCGGCTCGAACGTGACGCTGCACCGCTTCTTCGAAGACCCGAAGTGCGGCCGCCTGCCCTGGGACGAGAAATGGGTGCGCAAGCTGCTGGCCGAGATCCCGAAGAAGATGAACTGGAACAGCTTCCGGTTCTGCATCGGTCCCGTTCCCGACCAGTGGCTCGACATCGCCGACGAGGCCGGCCTGCTCATCCAGAACGAGTACTTCATCTGGACCGGGCACTCTACCTGGAGCGGCCTGTATCGCCAGGCCTGGAAGCCCGACGTGCTCATCCGCGAGTACAGCGAATGGATGCGCGACAACTGGAATCACCCGAGCGTCGTCATCTGGGACGCGAACAACGAGTCGTACGACGAAGTGTACGCGGAGAAAGTGATCCCGGCGGTCCGCGGCCTCGATCTATCGAACCGGCCGTGGGAGAACAGCTACAACGTTCCCGCCGGCCCGGACGATCCCGTCGAAGATCATCCCTACCTCTTCAGCCGCACGCAGAACGATCCGAAGCACCCGTTCCGCATGACCGAACTCGAAGAGCACTCCGGCCGCGGCCGCGGATCGTACACGCCCAGCGGCCATGCCTCGATCGTGAACGAGTACGGCTGGCTCTGGCTCAACCGCGACGGCACGCCGACCGTGCTTACCGACAAGGTGTACGAAGACCTCGTCGGGGCAAACGCCACCGCCGACGAGCGCTTCCGCATGAATGCTTACCTGATCGGAGGTTTGACGGAGCACTGGCGCGCGCACCGCGAGTACGCCGGGGTGCTCCACTTCGTCTACCTCATGTCCAGCTATCCCGGCGTCTACACCTCCGACCACTTCCGCGACATCGAGAAGCTCGAACTCGATCCCGACTTCTCCGACTACGTCGGCGAGGCGTTCAAGCCGCTCGGGGTCTACATCCGCTTCTGGCAGCCGGAGCTCGCCGCCGGCGTCGAGCGCGAGTTCGCGGTGATGATGGTGAACGACTATCCGAAGAAGATGGAAGGCAACCTGGCGCTGACGATTGCGGAGCCGGACGGCGCGGAAGCGGCCCGCGCCGAGAGGATGTTCTCGATCCCGCCGAACGGTCAGGAGACGTACCTGCTCCGGCTGCGAGTTCCCGCGGCAACCGGCAAGCACGTGCTGAAAGCCTCGGCCGATCCGGGCGGCGACGTGGGACTGACCATCAGCCGCCGGAACGTCGTTCTCGTTCGAAAGTGAGAAGAACCATGCATCCCAACCGGAGAGATTTCCTGAGACTCGCCGCCGGCGCCGCCGCCTCGTTGTCGGCGCAGGCCCAGCAGCCGCGGCGGATTCTGATCGAAGCGGAGCCATCCCCCAGCTTCCGGCGCACGCTGGCCGAGCGCGAGTTGCTCCGCGGCCTCGCCCGCCTGTTGCCCGGCACAGATGTGCGCCTCGCCTCCGCCGGGCAATCCGCCGCCAGCGATCTCCTGTTCGTCCTGCGCGTCGAGCCGGACCGCTTCCGCCATCCCGAGGCGTACGCGATCTCCGCGGCGCCGAACCGGGTCACGCTGGCCGCCGCCGGCGAGCAGGCGCTGCTGTACGCCGTCTTCGATTTC
This sequence comes from uncultured Solibacteraceae bacterium, assembly GCA_964483455.1. GTDB lineage: Bacteria > Acidobacteriota > Terriglobia > Bryobacterales > Bryobacteraceae > CAYZJD01. The sequence continues at coordinate 2,037 of CAZACK010000142.1, read as the reverse complement.
CTCGAGCGGCAGGGCGTCTTCTTCGGGATCGACGGCGAGTCGTATCCGCTCGACCTGCCGCCTCAGCTTCTGCTGCCCTCCTCCGGCCAGCCGTGGGAAGCCTCGCCGCGCTTCGCGGCGCGCGGTCTCCTGCCCTGGCCGGATTTCCTGAACTGCATCACCGTCTACAACGAGGAGGATTTCCGCGCGTACTTTGAAGCGATGCTGCGGATGCGGTTCAACACGTTCGGCATGCACGTGTACACCGGCGGCGCGCAGTGGGCCGAGTCGTATCTGTCGTTCGAGTTCGCGGGCGCCGGCCACCTTGCCTTCCTCGACAACACGGCCAGCCACCGCTGGGGCTACCTGCCGCAGCGCACGTCCACGTTTTCGATGGGCGGCTCGCAGTTCTACGACAGCGAAGTCTTCGGCGGCGACTCCACCCGGCTCGCGCGCGACCCGTGGGAGGCCGCCGAGAAAGCCCGCAGACTGCTGCGCGATGCGTTCTTCTACGCGGAGAAGCTCGGCATCCGGACCGGCATCGGCTTCGAGCCGTACCAGATCCCCGACGAGATCTGGAAGGCGCTCCCGCCCGAAGTGAAGCCGGCGCGATTGCCCGGACGCGGAGCGAGCGGGCCGCGCTTTGATATCGATTCGGTGGCGGCGAAGGACCTGCTGGAGACGCGGCTGGGGCAACTCCTGGAAGCCTATCCGATGGTGGACCACGTCTGGCTCTGGGAAGACGAGACGATGAACTGGGAAAGCCGCAAGACCGGCCAGCCGCTCTCCGTCACTCCGTTCCGAATCGCGCACGAGTTCCTGCGCCGCCACGCGCCGAAAAAGCGCCTGGTGCTCGGCGGATGGGGCGGCGTCGCGCGCCACTTCGAGCACTTCCACCGGTCGCTGCCTGAAGATGTGATTTTCACCTGCCTCGGCGACTCGCTCGGTTGGGACCCCGTCCACGAAGTCTTCGGGAAGCTCGAAAGCCGCGAGCGCTGGCCGATTCCGTGGCTCGAAGACGACCCGGGGATGTGGCTGACGCAGCTTCACGTGCACCGTTTCGAGAGCGACCTGAACCGCGCCGCCGGATTCGGCTGCCAGGGGCTGCTCGGCATCCACTGGCGGCACCGCATCGTCGATCCGACCGCCGGCTTTCAGGCGCGGTTCAGTTGGGACGAGAAGCTCAAGCCCGCGGAGTATTACCGCTCCTACGCCGCGACACAGGCCGCCGGCGACCGCGCCGCGCAACTCGCCGAGGTCCTCACCGACGCCGACCGCAATCGCAAGCTGCTCTCGACGTGGACGGGCAAGTTCAAGAAGGGCCACGCCGAGACCCAGGAGTACTCCGGCGACTACACGGAGGGCTTCACGTTCTGGAACGACTACGAGCCGGACCCAGCCGTGGTCGAATCGCAGAAGCAGGTGGCGGCGGCGCTGCGCCGCATCGCCGGGAACGCGAAGTCGCCGGTGGAATCCGAGCGCGTGGAGTATCTCACCAGGCACATCGAGTTCATGGTTCCGTACACCGAAGCCTGGACCCTGGCGCACCGTCTGCACGGGGTTCTGGAGCGCGCGGCCAAGCTCAAGAGCAAGCGCAAGATCGAGGAAGCGCGCGCGCTGGTGCGCTCGGAGGGTGTTCCGCTGTGGCTCAAGATGGCGCCCGAGGTCCGCGCCGCGATGCTGCATTTCCAGCGCATCGTCGCCACCCGCAACGATCTGGGCTCGCTCGCCTCGAAGCACAACAAGCTCGTCCGCCTCGCGTACCATCGCCTGCGGCTGTCGATCAAGGAATACTTGGGCAGCATCCCCGAGGAATTGGAGAAGCTTCTGTCGGAAGCCATCCGCCCGGACCCGGACGCGCCGCCGCGCCTGTTCGTGCCCACCCGGCCGACGATGCTCGGCAGGGGGGAGACTGCCCGCGTAATGGTGATCGCCACCGGCGAAGCGCCCGTCACCCGCGTGCAGCTCCACACCCGCCCCCGAGGCGCCCCGCAATGGACCGCGTCGCCGGCAAAGCTGATGGGCCGTCGAACGTACGAGGTCCAGCTCGGCCCGTTC
>CAZACK010000141.1:0-12397 GCA_964483455.1 uncultured Solibacteraceae bacterium | reverse complement strand
ACCCTTCGTGCGACAGGCTGAACCGGATGTCCACCCGGTCCCCCGGCTTCAGGAAGTTCGCGGGGATCGTGCAGCTCCCCAGCCGGGTCAGCGTCGTGCCGCTGGCAGCAATCCCCGTGCTGCCGCAAATCACCTGCGGCATCGAGTGTGCCTGCCCCCCTTCGGCGGTCCTCCGCGCCTGGGCGGAGGTGTTGTACCAGAAATCGCCGTCGCTCCGCGTGCCCGGATCGGCCGAGTTCCCGGTGTCGCGCCAGCCGGCGCGGCTGGACGTCGTCGCCGCCTGGAACGAGCTTCCCTTCACGTTGCCCGCCGCGTCCACTCGCCCCAGTTCCACCCCGCTCGCGTCCAGCCACGCCTCCAGCGGATTGCTGCCCTGTCCCTGCCCGGCGCGCACGGTGAGCCCGGTCACCCCGATCCCCGGCGCCGCGTCGTACACCGTCAGCGTGCCCTGGTTCAGGTTGTTGCCCACCGAAAGCCGCCGGTTGCTGTTGTCCCAATACAGCCGCGTGTTGTTCTGCGCGAGGTTCCCCGAGGCATCGACGAACGGCACCGAGCCCGCGGTGAATCCGGTGTACAGGCAGGCGTTCCACACCGCGTCGAAGCCGTTCGACATCAGGCAGCGGTTCGCCGGTCCGATCGGCATCCGCCCCCACGTCGCCGGCGTGCCCGTGGCCACCAGGATGTCGCCGCGCACCGCTGTTCCCACAGTGGTATCGCTGTGGCTGGCGCCTAGCAGCGCGTGCGCCACCGGAGTCCGCGCGTTCGTCATGCGCGCATCCTGGTCCGTGACGAACCGGTTCGTCGCCGACGGCGTCCCTGATGTCCCCGCCAGCGCGGCCTTCTCGCCGGCTGCCGGATCGTTGGCGCTCGAGTGCGTCGGGTAGTTCAGCGCGAGCTTCGACTCGGCGATCCCGGCCACGTCCGACACGTTGATGTTCGAAATCACCCCGCCGGCAATCTGCGGGTTCGGGTACGTGCCCGTCAAATGCCCGCCCGCCGCTCCGGCCGGATTGCCCGCATCCGTCAGCCGGTAGGAGGCCAGAAGAACATCGCCCGGCTGCGGCGTCGAAGCCGTCGCGAACGTCACCGTGTTGCCGCTGAGAGTGAAATCCAGTGAAGCCTTTTGCAGCACGCCGTTCCGGTACAGCGCCAGGCTTTCCGGCGGGCTGGCGATCTGCCCCAGAGTGAACACCACGTTCGACCCGTTGATCAACCCCGCCGGCGTCTCGCCGTCCACGAACCCCGGGCCGGTGCTCGTGCTCTCGTCGCACGGCCCGCTCGTCCCGTCCACGCGCACGCAGTCCGTCACGTTGCCGGAGACGGCCTCGATCTCCCCGGCGTCGTTGATAAACGCCGCTCGCGCCGGGGCGTACCCGGGCCCCTTCATCGGCCGTGCCGCCAGGTCCTCCACCAGGCCCAGCACGTCCGACTCCTGGATCTGGGTGCTCGGCGCCGGCGGAACCCCCCCGCCGCCCGCGGGCGCCGGCCCGGCGATCCGTACATCCTTCAGCCTCACCGGCGTTGCGCTCGGCGGCACCGCCCACCGCTCATCGAACTGCACCCGCCCGTCACTGTGATACCGGACCTGGTAATACGCCCCAACCGACGCGTTCGTCGTCGGCACAAGGTCCACGCGCAACACCCCGTTCACGATCGCCACCGCCACGCTGTGCGTCGCGATGTTCGAGAAGTCCGCCGCCTGAAAACTCTTCCATTCAATCAAGGCAATCCCGTTGAACGTACTCCCGTCCGCCTTGTACAGCACGTCCTCAACCGTCGTCAGCGGCGGCGCCGCCCAGAGCCCGCCTGCCACCCACAATGCCGCCCACGCCGTCCTGCTTCGCGCCCTCATGACCCAGCCTCCAGAGAAAAAAGCCCGACCCGCAGCACGGGCCGGGCGAGGCGAATGATGCCGCCTTCCGGTACCAGCATATGCACGCCGGCTCGAAGACCATCTGGTCTCTTACACCGGCGCTATCTTGATAACCTTTTTGAAGTGAATAACTTAGAGGGCCATACTGCTTTCAGTCAACGCTTGTGACCGCCCATTCCTGCTTTTTGATTCTTGACTTTTGATTCCGTCTTGCCCTACTTGCCGATCCGCTCCGCCCCCACGTAAGGCCGCAACGCATCCGGGATGACGACGCTCCCGTCCTTCTGCTGGTAGTTTTCGACAATGGCCACCCACGTCCGCCCGATCGCCAGCCCGCTGCCGTTCAGCGTGTGCGCGAACTCCGATTTCCGCCCCGACTTCGACCGAATCCCCGCCCGCCGAGCCTGAAACGCCTCGAAGTTCGAGCAGGAGCTGATCTCCTTAAACCCGTTCTGGCCCGGCAGCCACACCTCGATGTCGTAGGTCTTCGCGGAGGAAAAGCCCATGTCCCCGGTGCACAGCACGACCCGCCGGTACGGCAGTCCCAGCTTCTCGAGGATTCGCTCGGCGTCCCGAGTCAGTCCCTCGAGTTCGTCGTAGCTCTGCTCCGGCCGGGTGAACTTCACCAGTTCGACTTTCTGAAACTGGTGCTGCCGGATGATCCCCCGGACATCGCGCCCGTACGAGCCCGCCTCGCTGCGGAAGCACGGCGTATACGCGCACAGCTTGATCGGAAGCCGGTCCCCATCGAGCGTCTCGTCGCGGTAGAGATTCGTCACCGGCACCTCTGCCGTCGGCGCCAGCCAGAAATCGAACTTCTCGCACTTAAACAGGTCCTCGGCGAACTTCGGCAAGTTTCCGGTCCCGTACAAACTCGCGGAATTGATCAGAAACGGCGGCAGCACCTCGGTATAGCCGTGCTCGCGGGTGTGCACGTCCAGCATGAAGTTGATCAATGCCCGCTCGAGGCGCGCTCCCAAACCCCAGTACACCGCGAACCGTGCGCCGGCCACCTTTGCCGCGCGCTCCAGGTCCAGCACGCCCAGCTCCGCCCCAAGGTCCCAGTGCGCCTTCGGCTCGAAATCAAACTCGCGGGGCTGGCCCCAGCGCCGCACCTCGACATTCTCACCTTCACCATGACCCACCGGAACCGACTCGTGCGGAATGTTCGGAATCCCCGCCAGCTTCTCGCGGAATTCCTCGTCGAGCCGCTTGACTTCCTCGTCCAGGGCCGCGATGCGGTCTCCGATCTCCCGCATGGTCTGCTGGCGCTCGCTGGTGTCGGCGCCTTGTTTGCGCAGCTTGCCGATCTCCGCGCTCTCGACGTTGCGCCGGGCCTTCAGTTGCTCGGACTCGGTGATGGCGGCCCGCCGACGCCCGTCCAGCTCCCGGAACTCCTCCACCGACAGCAAGAGACCTCGCGTCGAAAGCCGCTCCGCGATCGCGTCCAGGTTCGCCCGAAATTGCACCAGGTCGTGCATACCCCTCCCATGCTAACGAAATCAACCGAACAACCAAGAAACCGCCCAACCAAACAACCGCCGAACCGAACAACCGAATAACCGCCCAACCGCCCAACCGCCCAACCGCAACCCTACTTTCGCCGCCGCCCCGGCAACCCGACCGGATTCTCGTGCACCCGTTCGCGAAAGCCGCCCTCCAGCCCCGCCCCCAGCGACACCGCCGACTCGCCGTACTTGTCGCGCAGACGATCGGCCGCCGACAGCGCCTTGCGCCACCGGTCGCTTTTCTCCCCATCGAGCAGGCTGATCTGGCCCTCGGCGCGCTCGAGCGATGACGCCTGCACGCCCAGCAGCCGGACCGGGCTGCCGGCCTTCCAGTTCCGCCGGAACAGGTCGCGCGATTCCCGCACCAGGTCCGTATCGAGCTGTGTGGCGTGATCCAGAGTCCGCGCCCGGGTCAGCGTCCGGAAGTCCTTGTACCGGAGTTTGACCTGCACCGTCCGCGCATAAAGCCCGTGCTCCCGCAGGCGCCGGGCAACCATCTCCGACAGGCGGACCAGCGTGGCCTCGAGCAGTTCCGTCTCCGCGGTGTCAACGTCGAACGTGCGCTCGTGGCTGATCGACTTCGGGTCTTCCTCCTCGCCGATCTCGCCGTCGAACCACCCGCCCGCATCCTCGCCGCGCGCCTTGCCGGCCATCGCCAGCCCCCACTTGCCGAATTTCTCCTCGAGAAACGACTCGTCGAGTCTCGCCAGGTCGCCCACCTTGCGAATGCCAAGCGCGTGCAGATTCTCCTCCGTCACCTTGCCGACGCCCGGGATCTTGCGGATATCGAGCGGCGCCAGGAACCGCGCCTCCTGCCCCGGCAGCACCCACAGGATCCCGTTCGGCTTCGCCTGATCCGAGGCGACCTTGGCGATGAGCCGCGACGTGCCGATGCCGATCGAGCAGTTCAGGTTCGTCTCCCCCTTCACGCGCTCGTGCAGAAGGTGAGCCGCTTTCATCGCCGCGCCGTACAGGCGCTCCGTGCCCGTCATGTCGATGTAGGCCTCATCCACCGACGCCATCTGGACTTGCGGAGAGAAAGCGCTCAGCACGCGAAACACCTTGTGGGAATATTCGCGATACAGGTGCGGGTGGCCGTCCAGGAAGACCGCGTGCGGGCAGAGCCGGGCGGCGGTGCGCAGCGGCAGCGCCGAATGCACCCCGAACTTCCTCGCCTCGTAGGACGCCGCCGATACCACGCCGCGCTGGTCCGGCCGGCCGCCGACCACTACCGCCTTGCCCTTGAGCGACGGATCGAACAGCTCCTCCACCGACACGAAGAACGCATCCATGTCCACGTGGAAGACGGTGCTCATCCGGACTACATTCTACCGAGCCGCGCCGCCAGCACCCTCGGTATCCCCGCCAGGTCCGGCACGACCTCGAGGTCGCGCCACGCCGGCCCGAGAAGCCGACGCACCCCGTCCAGCGACCGGTACCCCAGCTCGACGATCAGCCGGCCGCTTGGCCGTAGCACGCGAGCGCCGTCCGCCGCCAGCTTCTCGTAGATCTCCAGGCCGGTCTTGCCGGCAAACAGGGCCACGTGCGGCTCGAAGCCGTGGACCTCGCGCTGGAGGCCCTCTGCCTCCTCGAAGGCCACGTACGGAGGATTGGAGACGACGAGATCCATGCTCCGGTCCGCGATCGCCGCGAGCACGTCGCACACCACAAACCTCACTTCAGCGCCGAGCCGCGCCGCGTTCTCGCGAGCCACGCCGACCGCCGCCGCCGAGACATCCGTCGCCCACACTTCCGCCTTCGTCTCCAGCCCCAGCGTCACCGCGATGGCGCCGGAGCCGCACCCGACATCCACTAGCCGCCGCGCGTCCGCCGCCAGCCGCAGCGCGGTCTCGACAACATGCTCCGTCTCCGGGCGGGGAATCAGCACCTCCGGGCTCACGCGAAATTCGCGCCCGTAGAATTCCTGGCGCGTCGTGATGTACTGCGTCGGCTTGCCCTTCAGCCGCTCGTGCAGGTACCGCCCGAAGTGAATCCAGGCCGTCTCGGAAAGCTCCTCCTCCGGGTGGCTGTACAGGAAGGAACGTTCGCGGCCCAGCGCGTGGCACAGCAGGATTTCCGCGGTCAGCCGCGGCGAGGGAACGGCGCCGTCTTCAAGAAGCTTGCACCCCTGCCGGAGTGCGGTTTGTACGGTCATTGGCGCCGGCGAGAACGGTCTGCTGCTTCAGCTTTTCCGCCTGGTAGTACGTGGTCAGGGCATCGAGGATGGCGTCCAGGCGGCCGTCCATGATCAGGTCGAGCTGGTGCAGCGTCAGCCCGATGCGATGGTCGGTGACGCGGTTCTGCGGGAAGTTGTAGGTGCGGATCTTCTCGCTGCGGTCGCCGCTGCCGACCATGCTCCGCCGCTCGGCGCCGATCTGCGTCCGCTGCTTCTCCAGCTCCAGCTCGTACAGCCGCGACCGCAGCACGCGCATCGCCTTGGCCCGGTTCTTGATCTGCGATTTCTCGTCCTGGCACGATACCACCAGCCCGGTGGGCTCGTGCGTGATCCGCACCGCCGAGTACGTCGTGTTCACCGACTGGCCGCCCGGACCCGACGAGCAGAAGGTGTCGATGCGAATGTCCTTCGGGTCGATCTCCACTTCCACCTCGTCGGCCTCGGGCAGCACGGCGACGGTAATGGCTGAGGTGTGCACGCGCCCCTGCTGTTCGGTGACCGGCACCCGCTGCACGCGGTGCACTCCGCTCTCATACTTCAGCCTGCTGTAGACTTTCTGGCCGCTGATGAGCGCGATCACTTCCTTCAGGCCGCCGATCCCGGATTCGCTCGTCGAGCTGATTTCCACTTTCCAGCCCTGCGTCTCTGCGTAGCGCGTGTACATGCGGAACACTTGGCCCGCGAACAGCGTCGCCTCGTCGCCGCCCGTTCCCGCTCGGATCTCCAGCACGACGTTTTTCTCGTCGTTCGGATCCTTCGGCAGCAGCAGGATTCTGAGTTCCTCCTCCAGCCTCGCCAAATCGGGCTCGAGCCGGTCCATCTCCTCCTGTGCCATCTGCCGCAATTCCGGGTCCGCCTCTTCGAGCATCGACCGGGCCTCGTCCGCGTGCCGCCGGGCGTTCTTCCACTCCCGGTACCTGGCGACAATTTCCTCGAGTTCGCTGTGCGCCTTGGCGGTCTTGCGATACGTCTCCGGGTCGCTGATGATCGCCGGGTCGGCCATCTGGCGGCTCAGGTCATCGAACCGCGCCTCGATCTCGTCGAGTTTCTGGAGATATTGCATGAATGGTGGTCAGGCGATGATGAGCTGTCCGCCCTGCTTCAGCTCGAGCGCCATGGCCCCTCGAAGCGCGTGGATGGCGACCGCGGTCTGGTCATCGGTAGGGGGCTGGGTCGTGATTCTTTGCAGCCAGAGACCCGGGGTGGTCAGGGTTGCCAGGAGCCCGCCGCGATGCTTGGCCGCGAACCGGATGAGCTCGTAACTTACCCCGACAATCACCGGCAGGAAGGCTACGCGGGCGGCGAACTTCATCAGGAATCCTTCCGCCGGAACCAGCGCATAAACCACAATGGCGATCACCATCACCACCAGCAGGAAACTGGTCCCGCACCGGGGATGGTACGTCGTGAACTTCTGCGCGTTTTCCACCGAAAGCGGCAGGCCGGATTCGAAATTGAAAACCGTCTTGTGCTCCGCCCCGTGATACTCGAACACCCTCCGGATGTCCTTCCAGCGCGAAATGAGGCAGAGGAAGCCGAGGAAGATCGCTATCCGGATCAGGCCGTCAGTCAGGTTGAACAGAACCCGGCCCTCGACGGACGGAAACCAGTTCGCGATCGCCGTCGTGAGATAGAGCGGCACGAACTTGTACAGGAATATGAAGAATCCGAACGAAAAGGCGAGGTTGAGGCCCATCGCCCAGGAGGAGATCTCTTGGTTCTGTTCCTTGGCCGAAGCCCGTCCTTCCAGGGCGGCGTTGGCCGAGAAGCGCAGCGCCTTGATGCCAAGCCACATGGCTTGGCCCAGTGTGCCGATGCCGCGCAGCACCGGATACCGGAAGATTGGGTACTTCTCCGAAACCCTGGGAACGGGCATCTCGTCGGTGAGCACCGATCCGTCGGCTCGGCGCACCGCCACGCAATAACTGTGCGGAGCTCGCATCATGACGCCTTCCATCACCGCCTGCCCGCCGATGAGCGTTTCCTCGCCGCTCTCGAGGACCGGCATCATCTGGACATGCGCCGCCAGTCGGGCAAACATTCCGGGTGACAAGATCTTCCAGCTCCTCTTTCCAGTATACAGGCTGGGAAACGGCGGCTCGCGCCCTGACGCCGGCACGCTTCCGGTTCGGGCCTCTCCTCAAAGCCATCGGCGTTCATCGGCGGCTATGATGACGGTGTGATCTACCTCGACTACAACGCCAGTACCCCCATCGCACCCGAGGTGGCCGAGGCAATGCGGCCCTTCCTGTCGCACTACTACGGCAATCCTTCGAGTGGCCATTGGGCCTCCCGGCCGGCGAAAGAGGCGTTGGAGGTCGCCCGGGCGCAGGTCGCGGACCTGCTCGGCGCACGCCCGGCGGAAATCGTCTTCACAAGTGGCGGCAGCGAATCGAATAACCACGCCGTCAAAGGTGTGTTCTTCGCCAAGGGCGGACCTGGCGCTCATTTCATCACCACCCAGATCGAGCACCCGGCGATCTTGAATCCCTGCCGGTTCCTCGAGCGGCTCGGAGCCGCCGTCACGTACTTGCCTGTGGATCGCTATGGACGCGTCGATCCCGACGACGTACGGCGCGCCCTCAGGCCTGAGACCATCCTCATTTCCGTCATGCACGCGAACAACGAAGTCGGCGCCATCCAGCCGCTGGCGGAGATCTCGGCGATCGCGCGGGACCGCGGCATCCTGTTTCACACCGACGCGGCGCAGTCCGCCGGCAAGATCGCAACCCGCGTCGACGATCTCGGCGTCGACCTGCTCACCGTGGCCGGGCACAAGCTCTACGCTCCGAAAGGCGTCGGCGCGCTGTTCGTCCGGGAAAAAGTGCGCCTGGAGCCGCTCATCCACGGCGCCGGCCACGAGTCCGGGCGAAGGGCCGGCACCGAGAACGTGCTGCTGGCGGTCGGGCTTGGCGCCGCCTGTGACCTGGCCCGGCTCTGGATCGACGCGCCGCAAATCCCTGAGCTGCGCGACCTGTTCTGGCGACTCCTGCAAGACAAGTTCGGCGACCGCGTCGTCCTGAACGGGCACCCGACTGAACGCCTCCCGAACACGCTGAACGTCGGCTTCCGCGGCCGGATCGGCGCCGAAATCCTGGCCGCGCTCGACCACGTCGCCGCCTCGACCGGCTCGGCCTGCCACGCGGGCTCGGTCGAGTTGTCGCCCGTCCTGAAGGCGATGCGGGTAGATCCCGAAGTGGGCATGGGCGCGATCCGCTTCAGCCTCGGCCGCGCCACCACCAGGGAGGAAATCGAAGAGGTTGTCGCCAGGATCCGGTGAGAGTCACCGAAGGCTCCGCACTCTCTCGCTAATGTACTCGAGCCGGTCCCACTCGCAGTCCGCCGTCACCATGTCGCTCACGCCCAGAATCAAACGCGTATCGCGGCCATGGCGCTGGAGCAGGTCATCGACAAAGCGTCGAAACTCCTCGAATGAAGCGCTGCCCTCGCAGAGCAGCACCGACGGGATGCCGCCCAGCACCGTGATGCGGCCTCGAAATGCATCCAGGATGTCTTCCAGCCGCAGGCTCGTCATGGGATAGGGACACACCGAATCCGCCACGTCGAAGCCCGCCTCGAGGTAGAGCGGCATCAGCCGGCGATTCTCGCCGTCGGTGTGCGTCAGCAGATACTTGCCCCTCTGGTGCAACTCTTCGGCGTACCTTTTCAAAGCCGGAAGGATATGTTCGCGGAAGAACGCCGGGTACGTGATCGAGTCGTCGTAGTTCCCCCCGAGCAGGACGACCTCGGCCGGCGAATCGGCGACGATGCGCTTCATGCTTTCGTAGAACGGCTCCATCGCCTTGGCAAGCTCATGCACTTTTTCCGGATAATCCGCCAACGCGTAGAAGAACCGCTCCGTCGTCATCAGTTCCTTCATGATGTGCTGCATCGGGCAGGCGGTTCCCAGCGTGTAGCCGATCGCAAGCCCCCGCTCGCCCACCCGCCGCCGCACCTCGAAGTACCCTTCCGGACGAGGCCGGACGCGGATGTTCGCAAAGATGTACCGCAGCGCATCGAAGTCCGCCGGCTCCCGAATCGGCTCCGCCGTCGTCCAGGGCATCGAGGCGCCGGCGTCGAGCATCGCTTCGGTGAAGCTGAAGACGGTCCGGATGGAGCCGGCCGGAGTCCGGTACTCAACCGTGGTCTCCCGATCGGTTCGGGTCACGTTGCGTTCCACGCCTTCGAGTGCGTATTCGTACGCCAGCGTCGGCAACTGGAATAACCCCAGGGCGCGATCGATCATGTGCGTCTCGTCACGGACATCGGTGAAGTCAGGAACGACGGCATAATGGCCGATACCCAGGCGCTCGACGATCTCAGGAAGCGTCAGCCCGCTCAGTTCGGACGGCAAGGCGCCGTTGCGTTTCCGCGCCCTGTACCAGAACTCCAGGCGCGGCACGAAGGGAATACAGTCAACGGGCTCGCCTCGGATGGCGGCCAGCATGCGTTCGCGGTCGGTCATCGGTTGCTGGTATACGATAACACGGAGCCGGCAACGTGACCTCCGCGCCGCAGCGACGATTCGCATGGACGCTGGCCGCACTTCTGTTCGCCGGATCGGTCCTGAACTATGTCGACCGCTCCATGCTCGGGGTCCTCATGCCACAGATCCGGCGGGACCTGTCGCTGTCCAACGAGCAGTACGGCTACGCGGTGAATGCCTTCCTCATGCTGTACGCCGCGTTTTACATTCTCGGCGGGAAGATGTCGGACCGGTTGGGGTACAAGCTGACCGTCTTCTGGAGCGTGCTGTTCTGGTCCGTGGGGAATGCGCTGCATGCCTTCGCGACCGGCCTTCGCAGCCTGTGCCTCTACCGCGCGCTGCTCGGCATCGGCGAGGGCGTCTTCTACCCCGCGGCAATCCGTTGCTACACCGAACGGTTCCCGCCGGCGAGCCGAGCCAAAGCCGTCGGCCTGCTTCTCTCCGGCTTGAGCGTGGGCACCCTGGTGACGCCTCCCGTGGCGGCCTGGATTCTCGTGCATTGGGGCTGGCGGGCGGCCTTCGTCGCGACGGGCGCCGCCGGTCTGATCCTGTTGCCGCCATGGATTCTCCTTCACCGCCGGACGAATCCGTCTCCGCGCGCGGAGGAAGCAACACGGCTCGCCGGCAATTCCGGAGTCAGGCTCGGCGATGTGCTGCGATGTCGAAAGTATTGGGCCGTGCTGTCTGCCCGCGCGGTGGGAGACGCGGCCTGGTACTTCTACCTGTTCTGGATGCCCGGCTACTTCCAGGAAGTGCGGGGATTTGCGCCGGCCATGGTTGGAAAGTACCTCTGGGTTCCGTACTTCTGCGCCGGCGCCGGCGCACTGGCCGGCGCCTGGGCAAGCAGCGCGTTGATCGCCCGCGGAATCCAGCCGGAGAGGGGCCGTAAGTGCGTACTCTTTCCATCCGCGCTCTGCGCCTCTCTCGGCGCGTTTGTTTTCCTGGCGGACCACCCGGCCGCGGCGCTGGCACTCGCCAGCGTAGCCCTGTTCGGCCATCAGTCGTGGTCGTCGAACCTGCACACGGTCATCACCGAGATATGCCCGCCCCGGCACGTAGCCATCCTTTACGGCATCACCGGCGCCGCCGGAACGCTTGCCGGCGCATTGAGCCAGCCTCTCATCGGCCGGGTGGTGGATCTCCAGGGCTACGGTCCGTCGTTCGCCGCCGCCGGGCTGGCGTATTTCGCCGCCGCCGCGCTCCTCCTCTCCGCCGGCAGGCTTGCGCCGATCGTGTCTGCTTGATGAGGCAGTTAGAACTTGGGACAGCGGTTCACAGCATGCTAAGATGCTCCTTGCAGGGTTGGTCGCGCCTGAGCGGACTCGCCACCATGTACAATGCCTTCTTCGGATTCACGGAGAGTCCCTTCAATCTGAGCCCCGATCCCGCTTTTCTCTACCGCAGCGCCCAACACGAGGAGGCGATTGCCAACCTCTTGTACGGTGTGCAGAACCGCAAGGGGTTCATCGTGCTGACCGGCGAGGTCGGAACGGGGAAGACCACCATGCTCGAGTGCCTTCGCGACTCTCTAGAAGCGGAGGACATCCCGTTCGCTTTCCTCTTCAATTCCCGTCTGACCGTGGATCAGTTTTTCGAGATGCTGGCCTACGACCTCGGCCTTCCATGCTCGAAGTTCAACAAGACCGAGGTGCTTTTCAACCTCAACCAACTGCTGCTCCGCCATGCGGCCCAGGGCGCCACCACCGCTCTCATCATCGACGAAGCCCACGATCTGGAGCGCGATGTGCTCGAGGAGATCCGCATGCTCGGGAACCTCGAGAACCGCGCCGGCAAGCTGCTGCAAATCGTGCTGGCCGGCCAGCCCGAGCTGGACGCCAAGCTCGATTCGCCCAGCCTGCGGCAACTCAAGCAGCGTGTCGTGCTGCGCTTCACTCTCAAGCCGTTCCGTGAGCACGAGACGTACGACTACGTCAACTGGCGGCTGTCGAAAGCGGGGATGGCGTCCCAGACGGTGTTCCCGCCGGAGATTCTTTCGGAAATCCACGTCCGCGCCCAGGGGATACCCCGCCTGGTCAACATCATCTGCGACAACCTCCTCCTGACGGCCTTTGCGCTCGAGCGGAAGACCTCGACCGTCGACATGCTGGATGAAGTGAGCACCGACCTGCGGCTGGAGTGGGCCGGCCGGGACGGCCTCGCCCACAGGGGCGGGATCAGAGAGGACCTGTCCCAGACGGCCCCGTTTTACACCCGCAAGAATTAATCCGCGCGCGAGTATCTTTCGAGAAGGACCCTGAGCTAAATGAAGAGTAAGTGGGTAGGGCACTGACTCTGGAACCCCGCCGGACACTTCTCCATGGCCGCGACAAAGGTCCGGCACATTGCCGCGAGCC
>CAZACK010000140.1:0-12577 GCA_964483455.1 uncultured Solibacteraceae bacterium | reverse complement strand
GGCGCCGACACGGAAAAGATTTGCGAGACGTACCGCAAGCGCCGCGACGTGCTGGTGGAGGGCTTGAACCGGGCCTGCTGGCCGGTGGCGTCGCCGAAGGCGTCGATGTTCGTCTGGGCCCCGCTGCCCGAGCGGTTCCGCGAGATGGGGTCGCTGGAGTTTTCCAAGAAGTTGCTGGAGAAAGCTCTGGTGGCGGTGTCTCCGGGGATCGGCTTCGGGCCGCTGGGCGAAGGGCACGTGCGCTTCGCGCTGGTGGAGAACGAGCACCGGACCCGGCAGGCGGTGCGGGGGATCCGGCAGTTTCTGAGGGATGCTACGTGACGTTCCGGCAAGCCTGCGCAGCTTGAAGGATTTTCGGCCAAGGAAGGCTGGTAGCGTGACGCCAAAGCGGTGTGCCAGAACGGACACGAAAAGGAGCAGGTTGTTTAACTCCAGTAGCTCCGATCCAGGCTGCGGTACTGCACCGCCTCGGCCACGTGCTTGGCCTGGATGGAGTCGCTGCCGGCAAGGTCGGCGATGGTACGCGACACCTTGAGGATCCGATCGTGCGCCCGGGCCGAGAGGCCGAGCCGCCGCACCGCCATCTCCAGCGTGCGCTCGCCCGCGTCGTCCAGCTCGCAGAGCTTGCGGAGCATGCGCGTCGGGATGCGCGAGTTGTAGTAGCCGCGCGCCTGCTGGATCGCCCGCGCCCGCTCGACGCGGTCCCGCATCTCCGCCGACGAGACGCCCGTGCCGTCGCCGCGCATCTCCTTGTACGCCACCGCCGGCACCTCGATGTGCAGGTCGATCCGGTCGAGCAGTGGCCCGCTGATCTTGCCGAGATAGCGCTGGATGATGCCGCCCGTGCAGCGGCACTCGCGCGTCGAGTCGCCATAAAAGCCGCACGGGCACCCTTGCAGACACCAACTGATACTGCAGGTCACCTCTGCGTGCTCTCCCGCGGGCAACCAAGGGCATGGCCGGGAGCGTTCCCGGCGGCAACGACGTTCCCGTGCAGTGCGTGCTGGCAGACCACCAGTGCGTTGGCATCTTTAGCTAACGACTGCTGTCGGGATTTTCGCGTGTGATGCCAGTTTCCTCCGCCGGATTGCGCCTTTGGGGTTGTGAGCAGTTAGTTCGTGAAACCTTCCCCGAAAGGAACCATCAATATGTGTCTTCGATTTCAAGCATGCTTGCTGTTTGTTGCGCTGCTGGCGGCAAGCGCGCAAACCGTTGTGCCAACCGGGCAAATGGTCGAGCGTCCGGAGGGTTCACCCACCGCCACTCTTCTCATGGACGGTCGCGTCATGGTCGCCGGGGGATCCAGATTCTCCTCCGTGCAGATCTATGATCCGGCCAAGGGGACATGGCGGCTGGTGGGAACCACTGTAGTGCCCCAGGAATATTCCTGGGCCGTCCTGCTGCGTGATGGGCGAGTGCTGATCTCGGGTGATTCTACGCTCCTGGAAATCTTCGACCCTAAGACCGAGAAATTCTCCTCGGTTGGAAACACGCCGGATCCGCCCAGAAGCATGCTGCTACTCGAGGACGGTCGCGTGCTGGTATCCCATCGGGGTTTGTCCGTCAGCTTTGACCTTACTTCTGGAACGATCAGCGACTCGTTGGGACCCATCGAGGAAGGACGGCTCATAGCGCTTCCATACAGTCGGTTTGTAGTGATCGGCGTGTCGTCTGCTTTGATCTACGAAGTTCAGGCGAGTGCGCTCCGGCCGTTGGAGCGGCATGACTTTGGCAGGACGATATTCGACCGAAGCGCCGTTCTCCTTCGGGATGGAAACATTCTGATCGCCGGTGGGGAGGGCACCAGCGAAGCGCTTCTGTATAACTCACGGGGCGGCACTGTCCGCCGTACAGGAGTCCTTCCTGAGCCCCAGACTCTGTTCCGTATGGCGGCTCTCAATGGAGGTACTCACTCGCCGGGCCAATCCTGAGCTCACCACGCAAACGCGCGGAGGTGAGCAAGATGAACTGGGCTTCAAGGAGTTGCTGGCTTTTGGGCTTGCTGCTGGCAGCGAACGGCGCTGGGCTTGGCTCCGAACCGTCACAGGTAGTGGTTTGGACCTACAACTATGCCCGCATCGACAGCGAGGCGCTGGCGGGAGCCAAGACGGAGGCGGCCCGAATCCTCAACCGGGCAGGTGTCGAGGTTAGGTGGGTGGCCTGCCCCATGGCAGCCGCCGAGGTGGATCGCTATCCGGCGTGCTCGGGGTTGCCGGAACCGGTGGGGCTCGTGCTCCGAATTCGTCCGGCCGCCCCGGCCGCTGCCTTAGTCGGGCGCCCGCAGGTTTTCGGCTACGCCCTGCTTCCGAAGGATGGCGGGTTCGGAACCTACGCCGACGTATATGCCGGCGGCGCCGATCTCCTGACGAAGGGAAACGAGTCCCTACACACGGCCATCCTGGGCCATCTCATGGCACACGAACTCGGCCATCTTCTGCTGGGAACGGCAAGCCACTCGGCTGCCGGCATCATGCATGTCCCTTGGAGTGGAGCAGAGCTGGGTTTCGCGGCTCAGGGACGGCTGCTTTTCGCAAAGATAGAGGCTGAGCGGATGCGGGCCAACCTCCTTGCGCGCATGCGGCATCGCCGGAGTGCTGTGGACCCTTTCTCAGCACAGTCCCTACATCCGCTGGCACCGCGGGCAGTAGTGCCTGCCGCGCTGCGCTACACTACCACGATCCGGCGAATCGGTGATCCGCACGCCCGGCAGGTCTATGCCGGACCGGATGGTGGGGGAATTCCCGGGCTGGATCAGGTGAATGTGCTCCTGCCGACTGAGCTGCGAGGTCGAGGTGCAGTCGGCTTGATGTTGACGGCCGATGGTGAGGAGTCAAATACCGTGGCAATTGATCAGCGCTGACACACCTGGCAGGGGGGGATCACGGCTTGCTCATGGTTCGAGGGAACCGCTGTGGTATCCTGATGCTGGTCTCATGGGAAGAAAGGTTTGGGCGCTTGCACTGATTCTGGCGAGCGGCTTCGTCCCGGCGGACGCACTGGTCGCCTGCGGCGATAAGTTTGTCAGCGCGGCCCGGGGTACGCGGTTCCAGCAGGCGCCGAAAGGGCATTCGGAGAACATCTTGATTTACGCCCACCCCGCTTCGGAGGTCGTCGGCGCGCTCGCCAAGGTTTCCGCCGAGGCAACGCTCCGAAGCGCCGGCTACCGTCCGCACACCGTGACCACCGAATCGGAATTCGTGGCCGAACTGAGGCGCGGGGACTGGGACTTGATTATTGTCGGGTTCGCCGACGTTGAGCCGGTCGCACAGAGGCTGGCAACCCAGCGCCGTGTTTTGCCGGTTGCCCTCAGGGCGACCAAAGAGCAGCGCAGGCAAGCACTGACCAAGTACCGCGTGGTGCTCACAAAAGCGCCGAACAAGGAAGCCCTGGTCCGGCTGATCGCGGAAGCGCTCGCCAGTCGCACCAACGACAGAGTTTAGACGCTGAGATCAGGCAATGAGCGGACTCCGCGGAGGTCCCGTGGGCGCTCCTGCAGCTGCCGCCCTGGTTCTTCTTGTTTCGCTGCCAAGGATTGGCGGCGCCCAAGCCTGGGTTCCCCTGCGCGGGCAAGGGGCGGTGAGTTTCTCGTTCCAGCGGATCGATAACGCAGGGCACAGGCTGAGCGATGGCTTTCTGGCGCCGGGCGGGTCCAGCGTCAACATGTCCGGCTACATCGAGTTGGACTACGCCCTCACCGACCGGCTATCTTTCACGGCGGGATTGCCGTACGTGTTCGGCAAGTACACCGACACACAAGCCCCCCCGCCCCCGCTACCCTTTCTGCCGCGGGACCAGTGCCGTTGCTGGCACTCGGGCTGGCAGGACTTCGGGATTACCGGGCGCTACAACCTGTTTCGGACCAACGATGGCTCGTTCTCCATCACACCGTCGGTGGCGACCGGACTCCCCAGCCACGACTACGACTACCGGGGAGAGAGCACGCTTGGGAGCAATCTGAAGGAGATCACTGTCGCGCTCGACGTCGGCAGCCGCCTGGATGCTGTTTCGCCAAACCTGTCTGTCGCCGGCCGCTATTCTTACGGATTCGTAGAACGTGTACTCGACATTCCGCACAACCGAAGCAACATTGCCGCCGAAGGAAGATACGCGTTTTCCCGGGGCAAGTTGCTGGCTCGGGGCTTCGCTATCTGGCAGCGGACACACGGCGGCCTGCGGACCGGCACTCCGGACAGTTTTCCCGGCGAGCTCAACACCGAGGAGCGGATACGGGAGCACGACCGGCTCTTGCGGGACAACTATTTTCGCGCGGGTGCCGGAGTGTCCTACTCGTTTCCACGAGTCGATATCTTCGCATCCGTCATCTGGTACGTCAGCGGCACCGACACACACGCCGGCAGCGCGGTCACAGTCGGCATGAGCTGGCCTTTTGAGTGGTCCGCGCTTCGTTGAGAGCAGCGCAGCCGGCTATTTCAGTCCCTCGC
Source organism: uncultured Solibacteraceae bacterium (assembly GCA_964483455.1). Lineage (GTDB taxonomy): Bacteria > Acidobacteriota > Terriglobia > Bryobacterales > Bryobacteraceae > CAYZJD01. The sequence continues at coordinate 8,135 of CAZACK010000140.1, read as the reverse complement.
CGATGTAGACCTCGCCGCGGGCCTGCCAGTAGGTGAAGAGCAGGTTGTTTCCGTCGGGTGTGACGCGCGTCGCGCCGGGGCCGCTCTCAATAGCGATGAAGCCGATCTTGTCGGGCACTTCGATCGTCCTCCATCGCGCTCGGTGGCCGCGGGACAACTCGATCCGGAACAGGTCCACCCGTGTATCGTCTAGCGCCCTGACGAACAGGAAACGGCTATCGCTGCTCCAGGCGAGTAGTTCGTCGCCGGTCTCGGCTCCCGCGATCGGCCGCGCCTCTCCGCCGGCGACGGGAACCAGATAGAACTCTCCGTCTACGCCGTATGCGGCCAATTGCGTTCCGTCCGGCGAGACCAGTGCGGCGCGTGTGTCTGGCGGGCCGACTGGAACAGCGTTGCCGCCGACCGGCTGCACGAACGAACCCACCAGGTGGTCCGACTTTTCCGCTACGAAGTAGACGCTTTTCCCGTCCGGGAACCATCCCCCCGAAAAGAAGGCTTGCGCCCCCGAGTTCGTCAGCGGCTTGGGTTGCCCAGGGCCTACCGGCAGCAGTACGAGCTCCGCGGGCGGCCCGGGCCTGGCGGCGAGCACCCAGTTTCGATCCGGCGACAGTGCGAACGGCTTGCCTTCCCCCACGCGAATCGGGTCGCCCGAGCCGGCGTTTCGCAGATAGACCACCGGCAGTCCCGCGGTGGCCTCACCCCATTCATAGAACAGGAGCGTGTTGCCGTCTGGGGCTAGATCGGCCGTCGTGGACCAGTCAAACCACGAAAGAAACCGGTCTCTCCCGATTTGCGCCGAGCTCAAGATGATATTCGTCCGCGGATTCTGCTGGAGCAACAAGACGCGCCCGTCGCTGGCGATGTCGAGGATCTCATTCCACCCCGGCGTCTGGAGCACGGTGCGTTCCTGGCCGGACAGCGTCACGGCGCGCAGAACCGGCGAGCGCGCTTCGCCGCCGGAATACCAGATCTCGGTGCCGGAGGGATTCCACGCCAGACCCTTGAGGCCACGGCGGCCGGAGACCAACGCGGTTCTGCGTCCCCTCAGATCGATCACCTCCACCGCGCCGTCATTGTTCCCGAACTTGGGATGATTCAGAAAGGCGATCCGGTCACGCTTGGGCGAGAAGCGGATGTGCGAGATCCAGCCCGTTGCGTTCTCATAGAGCACCTTGCCAATCGGATACTCGATCCGGGATCTGCCGTCATGGAGGCGGCTAATCGCCAGATTTCCGCTGCCGTCCCAATCGGCGTAGTCGACGTCCTCGGCCACCTGCTTCGGCGCACCGCCGGCCAAAGGCATCCTCGCCAGAGTTCCCCGGCATTCACCCCAATTCAACTGGCAGCCGAGTATGAGTGCGACCTCGCCGCCGGGCGACATCGCCGCAACCCCTGCCAACGGCACGCCCAGCGAGTGTGATTCCGGACCTTCGGCCCGCATGGTGAAAGTCTCAATCGGCTTCCCCTCCCAGGCCGCGCTGTAGACGATCGTGTTGCCGTCAGGCGTAAATCTCCCACCGGCCACATTGCCCGAGCGGAAGGTGACCTTCCGAAAGCTTGGAATCCCGACCGGCTCGCGGCTGGCAATGAACCACCCCGCCCCGAGCAGGACCAGCGCCATCATCGCGGCGGCGACCGTGCGCGGCCGGAACAGGGCAGGCGCGGCCGAAGCCACGACTGCACCTGGCGCGTCGACGGCCTCCAAAGCAAAGGCCAGATCCTTCGCTGACTGAAACCGCCGGTCTGGGTCCTTTTCCAGACAGTGCCGCAGGAGGCGCCCCAGGCCCGGCCCTATGTTGGCATCTTCAACGGCGATCTCCGGCTCTTCCTTCAGAATCGCGTGCATCGTCTCGACTGGCGTGCCTCGTTCAAAGGCCCTCCTTCCGGTGAGCATCTCGAAAAGTACGAGACCGAGGCTGAAAATGTCGGTGCGGTGATCGACCGCCTCCGCCCGGATCTGCTCCGGCGACATATAGCCCACGGTACCCAGGATGATTCCCGGGCGACTCTCAAACGGCTGAGTATCGGATGCGGCACTTGCGGCGAGCGCGCCCGCCGGCTTCGTGAATTTCGCCAGTCCGAAGTCCAGAATTTTGAGCCGGCCGTCGCGAGTCAGAAACAAGTTCTCCGGTTTCAGGTCGCGATGCGCAATTGCCTTTTCATGCGCAGCCGCCAGTCCGGCCGCGATCATCCGCGCATAGTCGACCGCCTGCTGCCGCGGCAGTCTTCCGTTGCGCAGCCGGCCGCGCAGAGTCTCACCGTCCAGCAGTTCGGAGACCAGATACACGACGCCGCCGTGCGCGCCAACGTCGTAAATTGTCAGCACGTTGGGGTGATTGAGCGCGCCCGCGGCACGCGCCTCCTGTTCGAAACGCCCCAGCCGCGCCGGATCCCCAGCCACTTCCGGAGGAAGAATCTTTACCGCGACATCGCGATTCAGCCTGGAATCGAATGCGCGATACACCGCACCCATTCCTCCTGCGCCAAGCATATCCTTGACCCTGTATGGACCGAGCTGCGAACCGGCGGTGAGCAACGCGGTCGCACGCCGGGCCGGGTCGTCCCACGCCGGCCGGTCCAGGAAATCGTCGCCGGAGGGCTGCGACAGCATCCGGATGACGACCTGGCGCACGCCCGGTGCGGCCTGTTCGAGCAACGCCTGCCGCCGTTCGGGCGGACAGTCCGCCGCAGCCTGATACAACTCCTCGATCTGCTTCCAGTGGTCGCGGTCCATCCGAGTGTCGAGTCCTCTTCATTATCACGCCGCGGGGTGGGTGGCGGACGTCTTGTCTTGTCTAATAGGCGAAAACGTCGTCCGGAAATGGCATGCGTATATACGGCGTGGTCTATAATTGTCGCCGGATGGGCGACTCCCCCAGCCCCGATACCACCCAACTTCTGCGCGCCTGGGCGGGCGGCGATGCCGAGGCCCTGGAACAACTGATTCCGCGCGTTTACCAGGAACTACGCCGGATGGCCGGCCACTTGCTTCAGAACGAGCAGCCGGGCAGGAGTATGCACAGCGCCGACCTCGTCCACGAAGCCTACCTCCGCCTGGTGGACATCCGTCAAGTCGACTGGCAGCATCGCGCGCACTTCTTCGCGGTGTCGGCGACGCTGATGCGGCGTGTGCTCCTGGACCGGGCCCGGAGACGCCTGGCGGCAAAGCGTCGTGGGAAGCGACAGGTTCTGGATCTCGACGCGGCTCTCGAGGTTTCCATGGGGCGTGCGCGGGAGCTGGTGGAGCTCGACGACGCGCTCAAGACGTTGGCCCAAGTCGACCCGCGCAAGGCCCACGTCGTGGAACTTCGTTTCTTCGGCGGGTTGAGCGTAGAAGAAACGGCCGAAGTGGTGAAGGTGTCGGCCGACACGGTCATGCGTGATTGGAAGGTAGCCAAGGCGTGGCTGTTGGCCGAGCTGCGCGGGAAAGGTCCCAGACTTGCGGAACCGGGGCGCTGAATTACGCGATGGCCTCACTCCCGAGAAACGGTGCCCGAGGTGGCATGCCGCTCGGACAGGTTGACTGGTGGCATGAGCGTACCGGTTCAGCAAACCACCTGCATGCTGAATCCCTACTTCAGCTCCAGTAGCTCCGGTCGAGGCTGCGGTACTGCACCGCCTCGGCCACGTGCTTGGCCTGGATGGAGTCGCTGCCGGCAAGGTCGGCGATGGTACGCGACACCTTGAGGATCCGATCGTGCGCCCGGGCCGAGAGGCCGAGCCGCCGCACCGCCATCTCCAGCGTGCGCTCGCCCGCGTCGTCCAGCTCGCAGAGCTTGCGGAGCATGCGCGTCGGGATGCGCGAGTTGTAGTAGCCGCGCGCCTGCTGGATCGCCCGCGCCCGCTCGACGCGTTCCCGCATCTCCGCCGACGAGGCACCCGTGCCGTCGCCCCGCATTTCCTTGTAGGCCACCGCCGGCACTTCGATGTGCAGGTCGATCCGGTCAAGCAGGGGTCCGCTGATCTTGCCCAGGTACCGCTGGATGATCCCGCCCGTGCAGCGGCACTCCCGTGTCGAGTCCCCGAAGAATCCGCACGGACACGGATTCATGGCCGCCACCAGCATGAAGCTCGCCGGGAACGACAGCGTCATGTTGGAGCGGGCGATGGTCACCGTGCCGTCCTCGAGGGGCTGGCGCAACAGCTCGAGCACGTTGCGGGCGAACTCCGGCAGCTCGTCGAGAAACAGCACGCCGTTGTGCGCCAGGCTCACCTCGCCCGGGCGCGGCGTGCCGGCGCCGCCGCCGAGCAGCCCCGCGTCGGAGACGGTGTGGTGCGGCGCCCGGAACGGCCGCTCGGTGAGCAGTCCCGCGCCCCGCGGCAAGGCGCCGGCGACGCTGTGGACCTTCGTCGTCTCGAGCGCTTCTCCGAACGTCAGCGGCGGCAGGATGGCGGCCAGCCGCTTGGCGAGCATCGTCTTGCCCGAGCCGGGCGGGCCGATCATGAGCACATTGTGACCGCCGGCCGCAGCCGCTTCCAGCGCGCGCTTCGAGGTCTGCTGCCCGCGTACGTCGCTGAAATCCAGACCCGCCGCCGGAGCCGCTTCTCGGGAAGACCGCACGGCCGATGCCGGGTGGAACTCGGCGGGTCGTTCCAGCAGCGCCACGGCCTCCGCGATGTGCCTCACGCCGAACACGCGCACGCCCTCCACCACCGCCGCCTCGGCCGCGTTCTCCGCCGGCACTACCAGGTTCTCGATTCCCTGGCCGCGCGCGCAGGCGGCGATCGACAGCGTTCCCCGCACCGGGCGGATGCCTCCGTCCAGAGAAAGCTCGCCGACGAACAGGTGGCGCTCGGTGGCCGGCGCCCTCCCCATCGCTCCGAGGATGCCGATCGCCATCGGGACGTCGAAGCCGGCCCCTTCTTTTCGGACGTTGGCGGGGGCCAAGTTGATGGTTACGGCTTTGTTGGGGTAGCCGAAGCCCGAGTTGAGCAGGGCGGACTTGATGCGCTCGCGGCTTTCGCGAACCGCCGTGTCCGGCATGCCGACGGTAATGAAATCACGCCCCGTGCCGGTGGACCACAGGTCCACCTCGACGTCGATCACGTGCGCATCGATGCCGAATACCGCCGCGCTGCGAGTGCGAAAGAGGGCCAACCATCAGATTAGTGGGCGCGGACGCCCGCTCTTCTCACGGAATCGGCGAGAGCGATCCGAAATACCCGGCCTGATAGGGGAGGGCCCTGGTAGTGCCGAGACAACTACCGGATTTCGCGCCACGATGCGGCCGGCACGAACAAGTTCAAGTGGCGCACGTTCGTCGTTGCGATCACGGCGTCTTGGCCGTCGCGATGGAGGATGGCCGTCTGCCCCGCGAGAATCATGTCGGCGTCCAACGGCACGTCGTCCGCCGAGGGCCTACCAACCCTTCGCGCAGCGGCCCAGAATTCGGCGGCTTTGAGCATCGCGGCGGTCGTGATCGGCGCATAGCCGAGCAGCCCTTTCAAAGCATTCAACCGTGAAGGGCTCTCGGGTTCACGGCAAGCTTCATCCGGGCGTTCACTGGTCGTTGGTGGCATCTCGCCGGTCATCTTAGCGCAACGGCTGGGCCAGGAGGAACTCCATCGTCCGCTCCATCTCCTCTCGAGTCATGTTGTCTCCATTATGGTGCGCGCGTGCGCACGCTCCTCTCACTCGACCCGGAAGGCGTGCTTCGACTCGACCGTCTGCTGGCCTACCTGGTCCCGAACCGAAATGAGGATCGCGTACTCGGCCGCGGGCGTCCCCTGCTGGATGCTCAGGCTTACCACCGACGGAACATGACGCTTGGGATAGAACGGCGCGCCATCGTCCAGAGCGGCTTGCGGCTGGGTGAACAGCGTCTTGCCGTCCGCGCTGAGAATGGACACGTCGTACTCCACGTGGAACCTGTTGTTCTCCCCCAGCTTGAAGCCCACGATGTCGAACTTGGCCCAGAGGGATTCCCCGGCACGGTAAACAGGAGCGGCCATGGTCTGCGTGTCCTGTTCGCCGCGCTGGAAACGGAAATTGCACACCGCCAGCGTGTCGCTCGGCTCGACGGGCCGTCCTTGCACGGGGAACGATAGTTCCACCTTCGCTTCCTGCCCGCTCAACATGTCCTTGACGGAGGCGACAATCTTGTAGTCCCCCGGTCCGGCATGCGGAGGTATCAAGATGGAGTGCCGCACCCTCGGGCTCCAGTCCTTGTCTTCGGGCTGGAGGGTCGCCTGAATTTCTCCTTTCTTTTCCTCCACCAGCCGCACGCCGGCGGAATCCAGCGCATCGATGCGATACGACAGGTGGATCTTCTGCTCCGCCGAAGCCGCGTAGCCCCGCGTTTGAAAGCTGAAGAACACAGTTTCGCCGGCAATGTACCGGTGATTGGGGTAGATCGGAGGCCCGTCCTCGAACTGTTGCAACGTGGGGCTTACGATGAGAAGCTGTTTCTGCGGCTGAAGCAGCGCCGCGAGCAGTAGGAATCCGTGCCACATGGAGGTCTGCCAAGCGGTCCTGCTATTTCGGGAGGGTGGAAGTTCCGGACTCGAATCGAAGAGGAATCTGGATCAGCGCGACCTTGACGTCCTCGGGGTGGAAGGCGTCATCCGTAACGCGCAACTGATAGTCCGCTCTGGGCGCGTCGAACACAACCCGGCCTTGGATGGTCTCCGCCGGATCCACCTTTCGGAGCAGGCCGAGCCAGTCCGGCACTCCCTCTCCGCTCCTAACTTCCGGGTAAGTCCTGCCGCCCGAGTCGACCAAGGTCATTGGCGGGACATCCGCCACTACGGTCCCGCTGTTGGTGATGTTCAGGCGAATCAGCACAAACCGGTCGCTGGGTTTCTGGGCGGTTTCGCCTTGACCAAGCTGGCCGAACCATTCCGACTCAAGCACCGTGTAGATCAAGGACCCCACCTCGGCCCGCTCGCCCATGGGCAGGATCTTCGGGCCGCTGTGGTCCTGCACACATCCAGCAGACGACAGCAGGCCTCCCGTCAGCAGGAGCCGGCACGAGAAGATGATGGTTGCGGAGCGTTTCCTCATCCCGCCCTATCCTAGCAGGTTGCTGACGGGCCGGGACGCTGCGCAGCTTCCCCGGCTCATGCTACGGGCTGAGGCTGCGGCGCCGGGGCCTCGAGTTTCTGCTTGTACTTGCAGCCCTCGGCGGGGCACTGCGCCATCGGGCCGCTCTTGAGCCACTTCTCCACCAGGTACGGGCTGCCGCATTCGGGACACGATTCGGCCAGAGGCTTGCCCCAGGCGACGAACTCGCATTCCGGATAGCGGTTGCATCCGTAGAAGGTTCGGCCGCGCTTGGAGCGGCGCTCGACGATCTCGCCGGCGCTGCAATTCGGGCAGGCCACTCCGATCGTCTTCTGCCGGACGTAGCGGCATTTCGGGTAGTTGCAACAGGCGACGAACTCTCCGTACCGGCCGTACTTGCGCACCAGGCTGCTGCCGCACTGCGGGCAGAGTTCATCGAGCGGCACGTCGGGCTTTTTCTGTTCACGCCCGCCGACGGGCTTGGTGGTCTTGCAGTCGGGATAGCCGGTGCAGGCGAAGAACTGGCCGAAGCGGCCCTTCTTGAGCACCATCGGCCGCCCGCAATTGACGCAGTATTCCTCCTCGCCCTGCTCGGAGAGATCGATCTTGTCCACGTCGGGAAGGTCGACCGTCAGCTCGCGCGTGTTGGTGCATTCGGGGTAACCGCTACAGGCGATGAAGCTGCCGTGCCGGCCCCACTTGATGACCATCGGCTTGCCGCACTTGTCGCACACCAGGTCGGTGGGTTTCTCCATCCGCTTGATGTCGGTCATGTGCGTTTCGGCGCGTTCCAGGTCGGCGCGAAACCGCTCGTAAAACTCCGACATCGCCTGGCGCCAGCTCAACTTGCCTTCTTCGATCTCGTCGAGTTCCTCCTCCATCCGCGCCGTGTAGGTGACGTCGAAGATGTCGTCGAAGCTCTCGACGAGCAGGTCGGTGACCACCATGCCGAGCTCGGTGGGAACGAACTTCCCTCCTTCCTTGCTGACGTAGTCGCGCTCCAGGATGGTGGAAAGGATAGAGGCGTAGGTGGAGGGACGGCCGACTCCGTCACCCTCCAGTTCCTTGACCAGCGTTGCCTCGGTGAAGCGCGGCGGCGGCTCGGTGAAGTGCTGCTCGGGATCGAGCGAGC
>CAZACK010000139.1:0-12651 GCA_964483455.1 uncultured Solibacteraceae bacterium | reverse complement strand
AGTTGGGCTACGAGTGGATGCGACTCCGGCAGTTCGCGTATGCCGAGGAAGCGATGCTCGAAGCCTTTCGGCTCCGGAGGATGTTCCGGCTCCCCGACCTCCAGTATTCCTATTACACCCTCGGAATGCTCCGCTCCGCCCAGGGTGATCTTCCGTCGGCGGCCCGCCTGCTCGATGCAGCCGTTTGCCTGGCTAACGAAAAGCCGGGGTCCCTGCCGTTGTGGCGGATCTACCACCAGCGGGGCCGGGTGCGGCTCCTGCAAGGCGAACTGGAATCGTCCTTTCAGGATCTCGAAGTCTTCCTCTGCCACGCCCGCCGCATTCGAATGGAGTTTCTTACTTCCGACTCGGCAAGGACAAGCATGGAAGGCGAACTCCACGATGCGTATTCCACCCGGATTACGACGGCCGCGCGGCTGCACTTCCAGACAGGCGACAGCGCCTACGCCAGGCAAGCGTTTGCCGCCGCTGAGGCAAACCGCGCCGTCAGCCTGATGGCATTGATGAGCACACCCGCCGGCTGGCGGGATCGGCTTCCCGCCGGGTATTGGACCACATTGAGCCAGGTTCAGAAGTGCCAGGCCGAGTTGGTCAAGAGCAACACGGCCGAGACTCGCAACCGTCTTCGCGGCCTGCTTTATGAATTGACGCAAATGGAGGCGCAGGCGGGGTTGGATCTCCCTTCCATGCCCCCGGACGATCCTTCGCCCGCCGGCCGCATCAGCCGGTTGCTCCGCCCCACCGAGACATTGTTCAGTTTTCATCTCGGCGAGCTCGAATCGTACCGTTGGACGTTGACCCGCACGGGACTGGTGCTGCACCGCCTCCCTCCGGCCAAGCGGATTCGAGACCTGGTTCGAACGTTCCGGGAGGAACTAGCGAAAGGCACAACCGAAACGACAGCGGTTGGAGAAGAACTCCACACCCTGCTGTTCGCGAGCGCCCCAGTCGAGGCCAGGCGAAAGCCGAACTGGCTGCTGGCGCTTGACCAGGATCTCTTTGAGCTTCCGTTCCCGGCATTAGTGCTGGGACGGGACAGAAGCGGGAAGCCCCGGTTCCTGATCGAATCGCACTCCGTGCGGACCGTGCCAAGAGCCGCGATGATCGGCACCCGAAGCCCGGCAGCTTACGGCGGATCATTTGTGGGATTGGCTGATCCGGTGTACAACCGGGCGGATCCGCGGTGGACCGCCGCTCCGTTGGAGCGGAGATTTCGGCGCCTTCCACACTGGGCGGACAAGGTACTAGCTGGATCTCGGCGGGCGGCGTCGCCCCAATTGGCGAGGCTCGCCGGCGGCCGGACGGAAGCTGAGAGATGCGCCCGGATGTGGCGAGCCGACAACCGTGCAGCCGTCATCCTGAGCGGAATGGAAGCGTCCAGTCGCCGCCTCGAAGCGGCGCTCAAGGGCCGGCCGTCCGTCGTTCATCTGGCGACGCATTTTGTGAAGGCGTCCGAACCGATCCCTCAGGCGCTGCTCGCCTTGAGCTTGAATGAGCGCGGTGAGCCGGAGTTCCTGGGCCCGACGGAAGTCTCACGCTGGAACTTCCCGATGGGCCTCGTCGTCTTGAGCGGCTGTTCCTCGGGACAGGCGGCGGCATTGCCCGGAGCAGGGCTGATGGGGATGACTCGGGCCTGGCTGGCGGCCGGCGCGCAAGCCGTCGCCTCCAGCCTCTGGCCCACGCCCGACGACTCCGGAGAAATGTTCGCCGCCTTCTACCGCCACTTGCGCCGGCTCAGCGCTCGACCTCGCCCGGGAATCGAAGCGGAGGCCCTCCGGCTCGCGCAGTTGGAAATGCTGCGCTCCGGGACGTGGCGAGCCGGCCCTCGTTATTGGGCCGCGTTTTCCGTGGTCGGGAAGGGGTAGGCGAATATGAAGCGGACAACTCGGGAGCGAGTGCCAACCCAGGTGGCGGGTGAGCGGCTGGCCGGCGAAGCCGGCGGTGCTGCCTCAGCTTGCTCCTGGGGACCCTTGGTGGACCGGATTCGAGCCGGAGATCCTGCCGGCCTGGAGGAGCTCTACCGGGTCTTCAGCAGAGGAATCCGATTCCACCTGTGCCGGCAGCTTGGCTCTCAGGAAATCGATGACAGACTCCACGACACGTTCCTGACGGTCGTTCAGGCGATCCAACACGGGGAACTCCGGGAGCCGGAACGGCTGATGGGTTTCGTGAGGACCATCGTGCGGCGCCAGGTGGCGTGTTACATCGACCGGGCCGTCCATGTGCGCCGGGACTATCAGGACATCGAATCCACCGAGCCGGTGCCCGATGTTCGCGAGACCCCCGAGGAGCGGGTGATCTCCAAGCAGAGGGCCGAGATTGTCGAATCGGTCCTGCGAGGCATCTCCCGCCGTGACAGGGAGATCCTGACGCGTTTCTACCTGCTCGAGCAGAGCCAGCAGCAGATCTGCTCGGAGATGGACCTGAGCGACACCCAGTTCCGCCTCTTGAAGTCTCGTGCCAAGGCCCGGTTCGGCAAGCTTGGGAAGAAGAAACTCGTCGGCCGGCCGCTGGTTGGATTTTTCTTGAGAAAAGCGGCGGGTTCACGCCACTAATCATGCGAAGGGATGCTGTACAGACGGAGGATGTCACGCCTGCCGTCGGAAAGGATGCTGCCGTGCACCCGGACAACATGCAACACGCTGAGGAGGACGTACTGGAGCTCTATTCTCTGCACAAGCTGGAGGAATCCCAACTCGACGCATTGGAGGAACACCTGCTGGTCTGCCAGTCGTGCCAGGATCGCGCGAGGGAGACCGACGCCTACGTGAAGGCGGTCCGCTGTGCCGCCTCGAAGCTCCGGCGGGAGGATGCCAACGGCAGGGAGGCCTTGTTTCGCTATTTCCGGCTACAGCCGTTGGCCGCTGCCGCCGCCGTCTTGCTCGTGGCTCTCGGCCTGTACTGGACCACCAGGTGGCTGCGTTTCTCGCACGGGGCCCCGCAGGCTCCGGTGGCCGTCGTGCTCCAATCGATGCGCAGCGACCAGTTCCCCGTGAAAGTCCCGGCGGACAGGCCTCTCAGGTTGGAGATGGACCTGACCGGACTTTCGGGCCACGCCGCTTGGGAGGTAGAGCTGGTCGACGCTACGGGCAGTCAGATCTGGCGCACCACCACCCAATCCGCGAACGACAAGCTCGCGCTCGATTACAAGCGCGGGCTGGAACCCGGGACATACTGGATCCGCCTGTACACTCCCGACAACCCGCGGGAAGCGGTCCGCGAGTTCGGCCTCACCGCCGAATAATTCGGTGACAGGCTACGCAATCCCAATTATGCCGAGTCCGGCGGCAGCCTCCCGTCGGTTGCCACCTAACAAGGGGAGGATCTCGAAGCGGTTTTCCGCCGCGCTGTTCACGAGACACGTTCCCGGACCTGCTGCCAACACCACCCGCCGTTCGATCTCGATCGAGTCCCACTCTTGGCCATTCACCCACACATCATCGCCCTCGAATCGAGCCGTGTGTCTCAACAGGCCCGGCCGCGTGCTCGCCGTCACAACTCTCGCTCGCGCCTTGATCTTGCACAATGCGGTCGCCGGTAATTCCTTCTGCCGTCAACTCCGCGGACTCGCAGGTACGATAGAAACCGTTACAACCACACTGGTGGCCCCGCCACGTATAACTCGTACGTGTTCGCCCAGGCCATGATCCGGAGAAAGGGAGGAGCGCCGTCCTGAGATTGTAGTTCTCGCTGGCTGGAACTCCACCTCGGCCGACACCTCTTCAGCGGTCCTGTTGTTCCACCATTGGTGCGGAGCCCGTGGCTAGATCACGGCGGTGTCGCCTGGCGGCCGTTTCTAAGAACTCAACTTGTTCGCAAGTGACGGTGTTGCGAATGTGGCTTCCCCTTGGCGCGGCTCGCGCTGAATGTCCGGCGCGAGCCGCGTACGGCGATTCAAGCTGCTTTCCTCACCGCGATCCTGCGCTGATGAAAGGAGCGCACGAGATCCGCGATCTCGTCACCGTGGTCCTCCAGCGCGAAGTGTCCCGTATCCAGCATGTGCAGTTCGGGGGATTTCAGATCCCGCTGAAAGGCCCGCGCGCCTTTCTGCGTGAAGATCGGATCGTTTGCGCCCCACACGAGCAGCGTCGGAGGTTGATGCTTTCGCAGGTACTCATGCCACTTCGGATACTGGTCCACGTTCGTTCGGTAGTCATAGAACAGATCCAACTGAATGCGGTGATTCCCCGGCCGGCTCAGGAAGAAGAGATCCGTGTTCCAGTTGTCGGGACTGATCTTTGCCGGGTCCTTGGTTCCCTCGGTGTAGATCCACTTGACGCCGTCCGGAGTGAAGAATGCCGATAGCGGCGCCTCGGCTTCGGGCGTCCGATTCTTCCACAGGGCGCTGCGAAGGGCGTCCCATACGCCTGTGAACCCTTCTTCGTAAGCGTTGCCGTTCTGACAAACGATGCCTTCGATCCATTCGGGATGCCGGAGGGCGATGCGAAACCCGACCGGTGAGCCGTAATCCTGAATGAAGAGCGTGAATTTCCTAACGCCCAGTGAGGCCAGCAGCTTTTCCACCACCTCCGACAGCTTGTCGAAGGTGTAGGGAAACTCGCTGGGATGCGGCGCGCTGGAATTGCCGAAGCCTGGATAGTCCGGCGCGATCAAGTAAAACCGGTCCGCCAGTTTCGGCATCAGGTTTCGATACATGTGCGACGACGACGGGAAGCCGTGAAGCAACACCACCGCGGGATTGTTGGGGTCGCCGGCCTCGCGGTAGAACACTTGCAGGCCATCGACCGCTGCAAACTTGTAATTCATTGTCTTGTTCCTTTCTGGGCTGTGCCCACCTCCTGATTCGCACCTTGGGCGCCATCGTCGAGGCTCCTAACGTCAATCACTTAGAGGCCGGCGCGCCGGGAGACTTCGTGAACCTTCGCGAACGCGGGAATAATCCAGCACGAATTCGTGATTTTCCACAAGGGATCTCAATGGACCTGCACCCTGTCGTCTTGTCGATCGCACAGGCGGATGGGCCCGCGGCCGTTCTTGGCCACATCATCGAGGCGATCATGTCCAATGAACATGTCGCACTGGCCCGAATCTGGTTCCTGGATGAGGACAAGAACTGCCCGGAGTGTGAGGCGCAGGGCGACAGCATCGCATTGCACATGAGGGCGAGCGGGGGACGGCCGCTGGCCCCCAGCGCCGATTGGAATCGCATCATTGGTTCCTACCACCGGGTTGAGCTGAGTTCCGGTCGGAAGCTCGCGCAGATGGCGCGCACCGGTGATTCGGTGCTCATTCCCGACATCCAGGGAATTCACGACGCCGCCATGGATCTTGACTGGGCGCGCCGCGAATGTATCGAGGGCTTCGTCGGACACCCCCTGCGCTTCCGGGGCGGGATCGTCGGAGTGCTCGCCGTTTTCCTTCGCGTCCATCCGAATCAGTCCACTCTGGAATGGTTGAACACCTTCGCCGCCCACGCCGCCGTGGCCATTGGGAATTGCCGCGCGTTTCAGCAGATTGATCAACTGAGACGGCAACTGGAGATGGAACGCGACTACCTTCGCGAAGAAATCGTCGAACATGGTGAGTTCCACGAAATCATCGGCAGCAGCCCCTCGCTGATGCGTGTTCTCCGACAGATCGACCTAGTGGCGCAGACGGATTCCAGCGTCTTGATCCATGGAGAGTCCGGCACCGGCAAGGAATTGATTGCCCGCGCGATTCACCGCCGCAGTCGCCGCGCTGCCAAGCCTCTGATTCGGGTCAACTGCGGTTCGATCCCGAAAGAGTTGTTCGAAAGCGAGTTTTTCGGGCACGTAAGAGGTTCCTTCACCGGAGCGATCCGGGACCGGATCGGACGCTTTCAGTTGGCCGACGGGGGAACGCTTTTCCTCGACGAAGTCGGCGAGATTCCGCTCGATTTGCAGTCGACGCTCTTGCGTGTCCTTCAGGAAGGCGAGTTCGAGCGCGTTGGTGAGGACCGGACCCGCAAGGTGAACGCGCGCGTGATTGCGGCCACCAACCGCGACCTGAAGCGGGAGGCGGAAGCCGGACGTTTTCGCCAGGATCTCTACTTTCGGCTCAGCGTATTTCCCTTGGAACTGCCTCCGCTGCGGGCGCGCCGCGACGACATTCCCAGACTGGCCGCTCATTTTGTCCGACAGGCCAGTTCGCGGTTCCACACGCCGGAGCCAGGGCTGCGGCAAGGCGCACTCGATCAACTTCTCCGTTACTCCTGGCCCGGAAATGTCCGCGAGCTTCAAAACGTGATCGAACGGGCCGTGATTCTCGCGCAGGGTGGAAACCTCACGTTCGACCTGGGCGCGAGCGTGGAACCCGGGCCCCCGGCGGACCACGGCGCTGCTACCTTTTACACCGAGGCCCGTTGGAAGCAGATGGAAGAGGAAAACCTCCTTTCCGTTCTGCGGCAAGCCGGCGGCAAGGTCTCCGGACAGGGCGGAGCGGCGGAACTCCTCGGAATGAACGCGAACACTCTCGCTTCCCGCCTTCGAAAGTTGGGGATCTCCCGGAAGCTCTGATTCATTCGCGGTCCTGCCGCAATCTCACGGCTTGGCGGGATATCGTTCTCAGATTCGGGCAGAACCTGGCGGACATGCGGGAATTGTCTGAAGCGGAGATGGCGACGGGAGGCGCTTGAGTAAGGCATTCCGAATCAATCAGTTTGCCAGTGTCTCTGAGCCGCAAATACCCTTTGTTTGACTTGGGGAGCCATCGTCTCGCCTGGCTGCCCAAGCGTCAGACGATCCTGTGAACGTCCCCCCTGTTGCTCCCGCGAAGGTTCCCACCCATCCCCTTGCGGCTCGCCTGGACCCCCGTCGCCAGCAAAGCGTGGCTCGTTCGGCCCCGGCTTTGGGCCTCACGCAACGCGCTGTCCCTTCGGCGCCTGGCCAGGGAGCAAAAGCGTCTTGATCAACTCACCCTCACCGCAAACCGTCATACCAGAGAATCGCTTGTACCACGGGCCCTCGGGCACCTCGGGCTCGCCGTCAAGCCACTTCGCCAGCAGTTCTAGCTGAGTTGATGGAATCCTGCGGCTCTGGACGCGGTCGAGTAAATGCTGGAATAGGGCGGGCGGAACATTTTGGCGGCGAACGCGTGGCATGGCGGAATCCGCGACTCCCGAGACCTAGATGCCATAGAAGCCGCGGGTGAGACGCTCCTTGATCCGCGCCGCCTCAACCGGATTCGAAGCGGCCGCGAGCCGCTTCGCCAGCAGGCCCAATTCTTCCGCGCTCAGGCGGTTGCCCTTACCTTCCAACACCGCGAGTTCCGCAGTCTCGATGGCGACTTCTTCCCCGGCTTGCGTGCGCGCCACAACGCGACTGCCGGTGAGCGCCTGCCGGACGAACCAGTGATAGACGGCCAGAGCGTTCTTGATGACCTCAGTTCGCTTGGAGCCGGTCAACTCAGCCATTTGGTCAACCAGCGCCAGTTCGGTCGGGGTCAGGACGGGCTGAATCCTTGCCATACTCACATATCCTCTTCCATGTGAATATTTTACTCTCTTCTGTGCGAGCTGCCGAGTACACCATGCATAACACCATGCTCTCCTGGACACGCCGGCCCCGGGCACGGCTCTTCGGCGCATCCAACGAAGGTAGGGCACATTTGAGGAGCCCGGCCGGTGGGGCAGGCTAGAAGCTTCGCCGTTTGAGCCGCGCCACGTTGAACTTGGCCGTGTCGGCGACGGCCATCACCGCCATCACGCCGGCCTGCACGGGATCGGTGACGACGAGGTCCGCCGCATCCGGCACACTGCCCGCCATGTTCAGGCTGATCACCAGCAGCCCCTGTTCTCGCACCTCGCGGACCGCCTGCTCGATCTCGCCGCCCATCAGCGAGCCGGCCAGCACCAGCGCTTTCGCCCGCGGCAGGCGGGCGACCGCCCGCACGGCGTCGGCGAGCGGCTGCTCGCCGACCAGCGGAATGGTGTCCACTGAGATGTGCTCGCCCCGGATGTTGTGCCGGTCGGCTTCGGAAATAGCGCCGATGGCCACCTGCCCGACCTGCGCGCCGCCGCCGACAATGATGATCCGCTTGCCATAGATCTTCTGGAGCGTTTCGACGACAGCGGCTTCCCGCACGACGGGCAGCTTGCGCAGATCCTCGGCCAGTGCCTCGGCGTCCCCCGGCAGGTCGATCTCGAAGTACACCCGCGACGCCGGCTGGCTCTCGATGATTTCGACGGACGCAATGTCGCCTTCATGGCGCGCGATGACGCCGGTGAGTTGGTGCAGGATGCCCGGCCCAGGGTCGGCGCGAACGACCAGACCGATTCGTACCCCCGCCATGCTCATGCCACCTCGTACTTCTTCAGGATTTCCTGCCAGTGGCCGTGGGCCTTCAACAGGAGTTCCGCGACTTCGCGCACCGCACCGCGCCCGCCCTCCGCCTCCGTGACCAGGTGCGCGATCCGCTTCACCTCGGCTCGCGCGTTGGCAGTGGCCGCCGCCAGCCCCACACGCCGCAGGATCACCGCGTCGGTGAAATCGTCGCCAATGAAGGCCACCTGCTCCGGCGCCAGGCCCGACTTCGCGAGGATCTCCTCGAAGATCGGGATCTTCTCCAGGTGCCCCTGGTACACGTACGCCATGCGGCACTGGCGGGCCCGTTCCTCGGCGGCCGCCGAGACGCGGCCGCTGATCAGGCCAGTCTGGATGCCGTAGCGGAACAGCCACTGGAGGGCGATGCCATCCTGCGAATCGAACGCCTTGGTCTCGACCATCTTCCCGTCGGGGCCGGGCACGTTGTACAACTTGCCGTCGGTGAGGACGCCGTCCACGTCCATCAGCAGCAGCTTGATCCGGGCGGCGCGCTCCAGCAGTTCGGTCATTTCTTCCACCACGGAACCTCCGGCAGCAGCTTGTCGAATTCGGCGATCAACCTGCCCTCGTACTCCGCCGTGTATTCGCCACGGTGGAACTTCTCGGCCGCCTCGCAATAGAGGAGCTCCCAGGAGGCGTCCTCGTGGCCCGGGTTGACGGGGAAAAACAACGCGCCGTTACCGCGGGCCGCCTTCATGTCGCTAGGCGCGTCGCCGATCATCAGGATGCGGCTTCTGTCATAGCGCCCGTTGGACGCCATCTGAATGTGCTCCTTCTTGCTGCCCAGCTCCTGGCCGGCAATCACCGTGACGTACCTCGCGATGTCGTGCTCCTCCCATTCGCGGATCAGCGCCTCCCCCGGAGTCGCCGAGCAGACGAGAATGTCGGCCCACCTGGAAATCATCTCCAGGCTTTCGCGCACGAACGGAAATGGCGGCACGTCGTGGACCATCTCGGCGATCGTCGCGTTCACTGCTTCGCTCCAGGCGAGACCCTGCTTCATCACCGGGTCGCCCGTCTTTTCGACCTCCACCTTCAGCGTGTTGTTCGACAGCTTCGTCTCGCGCGCGATCCAGTCCCGCAGCGGCTGCGCCACTGGGATCTCCACTTTGCGCCGCTGCACATCCGGCCATTCGCGGAGCAGGTCGAATACCATCACCAGCGCCGGCCAGCGGTTGATGCCGCGCCACTTCGAATAGAGGTTGACGAACTCGGCGGCGGCGCGCGCGTACTTCGACACCGCCTGAAGATTCCAGTGATTGATGATGTTCGGAATGAAGCACTCCTTGTGCTTGATCTCCATCGTGTCGAACGCGCAGCCGTCCGAGTCGATGGCGACGAGGAAGTCGTGCTTCTTTTCGAAGTTCTTGAGTTGGGCTAAGGGATCAGACATAAAGAGGGGACTCCATGAAATCTTAGCAGCGGCGACAGAGATCGGACGCTATCGGTGCGCCTGGGGCACGTACGGCGGCAGCCGCTTCTCCGCGAAGATCATCTCAAACCGCGCGAATCGCTGGAGGCCGTTGACCACCGGCACGCTCACCCAATCCTCGCCGATCAGCGGGCGGGCGTAGCGCAGGAAATCGTCGGTGACGTCGATGCGGCTCGGCGCGATCCAGCTCGCCGGGAACATGCGCTCGGAGTTGGCCACCAGCTCCAGCGGGACCTTGTCGTAGTCCACGTTGTAGATCGGGCCGGGCCGGCGAAGGATCGTCGACATGAATCCCGAGCCGTGCTCGACGGCGATCACCACCGCGTTCTGGCCGACCTTGTAGGCTTCGTCCAGATCCACGGTAGAGGCGTAGATCATCGTGTCGCGCTGGTCGGTGCCGGCCACTTGGCCTCGCGCCGCGCCGCGCGCCTTCAGGCCGGCCTTGTTCAAGTGGTTTACGACGATCTGCTGCGCGGTAAACAGGCTCGAGCTGAACTTGGTGTGGCCGAACGAGTCCTTCACTTCGCCGATCTCGCCGACGTCGATCCCTTCGCTGACCACCACCAGGCAGCGCCCGCTCCGTCGCAGCTCGTCATTGACGAGGTCGGTCATCTGGTCGAGCGTCACACCGGATTCCCGCGTGTAGATCTGAAGCGGCATCTCGCGCTTCGGGTCGGCGAGCCGCGCCGCCGCCGGAATGAACCCGATCTTGCGCCCCATCGCCTGGATCACCAGCACCGGATCGTCCGGACAGGAGCCCATGTTCTCTTCGTTCGCGTTCTGGATGTTGTACGCCCAGTAGCGCGCGACGCTCCCGTAGCCGGGAGTGTGGTCGATCAGCTTGAACTCGCTGTCGCCGACGTCGTTGTCGATGGTCTTCGACACGCCCACAGCCACCAGATCGAGGCCCTTCTCCTGGGCCAGCCGGGCGACCTTGTTCGCGGTGTCCATCGAGTCGTTGCCGCCGATGTAGAAGAAGTATCCGATGTTGTGCGCCCGGAACACCTCGACGACGCGGAGGAAATCCTCCTGCTGCTTCTCTTTCAGCTTGTAGCGGCAGGTCCCGATG
The DNA here is from genome assembly GCA_964483455.1 of uncultured Solibacteraceae bacterium. Classification (GTDB taxonomy): domain Bacteria; phylum Acidobacteriota; class Terriglobia; order Bryobacterales; family Bryobacteraceae; genus CAYZJD01. The sequence goes on along the minus strand of CAZACK010000139.1, from coordinate 1,847 downwards.
GACCCGGCCGCCGGAGTGGTGCGCAGAAGCTGGATCTCTTCCTCTTTCTGGACGGACAGGGCGAGCAGCTCCTCTCGCAGGATTCCCTCGATGCCGTGCCAGCCGCCGTAGATCCTTCCGAAGCGGTCGGGAAACATCCGGCAGGTATCGAGTATCCCGCGCAGAGAATTGTTGATGACCGGCGACGGCCCGCCGGATTGGGCGACGACAACATTCTTGTTGGAGGACATGCCTAGCTCAGCCACTCGGTGTGGAACATTTGTCCCCGCGGCCTGTCCACTCGCTCGTACTTGTGAGCGCCGAAGTAGTCTCGCTGGCCCTGGAGCAGATTGGCCGGCAGCCGCTCGGAGCGGTAGCTGTCGAGGTAGCCGAGGGACGCGCTGAAGGCCAGGCAAGGAATGCCGTGAGCGTTGGCGAAACCGACCACCGCGCGCAACTCGCCGCTCAAATCGTTGGCCAGCGCGGCAAACTGCGGATCCACCAGCAGGTTGGCCAGGCCAGGGTCGGCCAGGAACGCCCGCTTGATCGGATCCAGCAGCTTCGCGCGGATGATGCAGCCGCCCTTCCAGATCCGCGCGATCGCCGGGAAATCCAGCGCATAGCCGTATTCCTTGGACGCCTCCCGCATCAGCGCGAAGCCTTGGGCGTAACTGGCGAGGATCGAGATGCGAAGCGCGTCGTGCAATTGCTCGAGCAGCGCCGGGGCTCCCTCAGGCTTCCGCGCCGGCCCCCGCAGCAGTTTCGAGGCGGCCACGCGTTCGGCCTTGAATGCGGAGAGGATGCGCGCCTCCAGCGCCGCGTTGATTGTAGGAATAGCCACCCCGAGATCGAGCGCGTTTTGCGAGGTCCACTTTCCCGTGCCCTTCTGGCCGGCAGTGTCGAGGATCACATCGACCACCGGCTGTCCCGTCTCAGGGTCGGTCTTGCCGAGAACGCCGGCAGTGATCTCGATCAAGTAGGAGTTCATCGGACCCTGGTTCCACCGCGCGAAGACCTCGTGCATCTCCGCGGCGCTCATGCCGAGGCCCGTCTTCATGACGTCGTAAGCCTCGCAGATGAGCTGCATGATCGCGTACTCCATGCCGTTGTGGACCATCTTGACGTAATGGCCCGCGCCGCTCTTGCCGATGTAGGCGCAGCAAGGTCCGTCGTTGGTCTTCGCGGCGATGCTGGTCAGCACCGGTTCCACCAGCCGGTAGGCTTCTTCCGGCCCGCCGGGCATGAGCGCCGGGCCGAGCAGCGCTCCCTCCTCGCCGCCGCTCACCCCCATTCCGATGTATCGGAACCCGGCGGCTTCCATCTCCTTCGCCCGGCGGTCCGTATCTACGAAAAAGGAGTTGCCGCCGTCGATGACGATGTCGCCCGGCGCAAGCATCGGCTTGAGGTCCTGGAGGACGGCATCGACCGGCTTGCCCGCGGGCACCATCATGAGGATGCGCCGCGGCGTTTCCAGGGCATCCAGGAGAGCCGGAAGGGACGGCACGGTGGCCATCCTCCTGCCGGCCCATTTTCGCTTGGAGGCCTCGGATTTCGCCCGGTCGAGATCGAATCCGGCGACCGAAAACCCTTTGCTCTCGATATTCAGGGCCAGGTTCTGGCCCATTACCCCTAACCCGATGATGCCGAAGCTGTCGTTGTGCATGCCGGTGCTCTATTCCGCGCGTATGGGGCCGCGTCGCGGGAAAGCCAACTCTCCTTATAGCACTTTCTTCCCGGCCCACAACGGCCGGGCGGTTCCATCGACTTCGCGCCCACCGGGATCCGCCCTCGACGCGCCCGGCCGCACGTATCGCCGCGCGGCGGCATCCTTGTCGCACTCTGAGGATGCTGGTATAATGGGCGATCTT
>CAZACK010000138.1:0-12679 GCA_964483455.1 uncultured Solibacteraceae bacterium | reverse complement strand
CGACCGCAGGCCCTGTACGATGTTGGGTACGCAGTGTGTCGGCGTGACGAGGTTGATGTTGTGACACCCCATGTCCTGGAGGTCGATCATCAGCCGCCCGATGGCCTCGTCGCTGACGAACGAGCCGTCGCCGCGATGGTTGATTTCCCAGTTCTGGCAGAAACAGCACAGCAGGTTGCAGTTGCTGAAGAAGATGGTGCCGGAGCCGCGCCGTCCGACCAGCGGCTTCTCCTCGCCGAAGTGCGGGTGCATCGAATAGACCTTCGCGCGCGATGTCGAGGAGCAGACCCCCTTCTCGCCGCGCAGCCGGTTCACGCCGCACCGGCGCGGGCAGAGCCGGCAACTGCGGAAGACTTCATACAGCTCCTGCGCCCGCCGGGCCAATTCGCCCGACCGATCCAGGTGCAGATAGCCCGCTTCAAAGTCCTTCCGAGGAATCACATGACGAGCTGCTGGGGAGCCGCAAGCCTCAAGCGCTGTGGAGGAGATCAGGGTTGTGCCGAGGAACTCCCGCCGCGTGGAGTCATCCATGCGCTCCGCCTCCCGGCGGCACCCCAATTATAAAGCCGGGTGGCCGGAGACCGAAAGGCGGGGTTCCGTGCGAACGCCGGCCGCTACTGCTTGAGGACCACCGTACCCATGTCCTTGGGCGAGGAGTAGATGATTACGTCGCCGGAACGCTCGGCCGGCGCAGCCTGAGCCGGCGCTTCCCGATGACGCTGGCGGGCGGGTGAAACGCCGGCGGCCGCACGCTGCTCCTTGGCCGCAAGAATCAGCTTTTCCACTTCCGCTTCCGGAACTCGCAGCGACATCTTCATCGTGTTGCCATCGGTGCTTAGTTCCATCGTCTGTAAGAACTTCGAGACGCCGGCCACCTTTGGGTCCTGGGCGTTCATCTGAACCAGGCCGGTGAGGAAACGAATGACATCGGCCAGCGCGGTGGCGTCTTTCGCCGAGCGGGTGACCGCTTCGCCTGAGATCTCGATGTCGTTGCCGAAGCGCACGCCGCCGCTAGTTTCGCTGATGGCGCGGAACATGTCGCCCTTCATGACGCCGCTGGCCTTCTCGTCGGGAACCGGGACCGTGCCCGTCCATTCGGTCGCCGGGATAGTGGAAACTCCCCAGAAATCGTACAGGCTGCTCAGCTCATTCACTTTGTTCACCAGGTGCGCATCGAGCGTGCTGCCGGTCGAACGGCGGTCAATCGCTCCGCGTACGCTGGCGGCGTCGCCAAGGGCGACAGTGGAATTGTCCAGGAGCGCGAACCAGCCTTCCGGATGTCCCTGAGACTTCCCCTTGGATTTCTTGGCGCCTCCGGAGAGGATCGGCACGCCCTTGTAGTAGCTCACACCGGCGCCGTGCTGCTTGGCGAGTGCGACTGCCCGGCCCGCGTCAAAGGAACCGCGAACGAGTACAAGTCCAGCCTGCTTTTGGCTTGGACCTCCGGGAGCAGCGATGAGGACCTCCCGAAGATTGTGGCGGGGATCAAATCCCGTCACGGTGATGAACTTCTGGAAATCCGCGGTGTCCGGCGGCATCTGCGACAGCACGAACTGTCCCAGCGGCGATGCCAGCCCCTGAGAGATGTTGAATCCGGCCAAAACCCGGGCCTCGGGCATCACCAGCTTCATCAGCGCCGGGTCGGCGGCGGCAACGAATGCAGCCGTGACCATCAGCGCTACGGTGAAGCGGAAACAAGTGCGCATGTGCGTCTCCTCGGTTACAGGTACGGGCGCCGGCGCGAAAAAGTTCCTTCATTATAACCCGAGAAGCACCCCGGAACAGGGACTTGTACTTGGCTGCACGACCCGGCTTGACGCCACCGATTGTTGGCCGCCGATGAACGCCGATACACGCCGATGCTGAGGAAGGACCTGTCCGCGTTCATCGGAGGCCACATCCCTTCTCTATTGCCAGAGTACTTCAGTTGGCGGCCGGTGAGGACAGTGCGGCCTCCAGTTCAGTGATCTGCGCAGCCAGCGGAGAGGGCTGCGGATCGAGCGAGGCGGCCTTCTTCAAATAACGAAGCAACGGCGCGCCCGGCTCGCGCGGCAGCTCCAGCTTCACGCCGCGGTGGAGCGCGAACGCCTGGTCTCCCTCGATGATGAGACAGGCCAGCCGCGAGCCGTAGTACGCCGACAAGCCCGCGTCAATCAGCACCACGCGGCCGCGGAAGCGGGGATACACGGCGCCCGCCGTCGGTGTGTGCCCGATGACGATTCTCGAAGCGCCGTGCCGCTTCAGAACAGCCTCTACGTGCGGTACCAGCGCGGGATCTGGGTCCGAGGCCAATCCCCGATACCACAGGGGCCCCAATTCGTCCGTCACCAGTCCGCCTTCCAGCTTCCGAGAATCCTCCAGCTCCTCGCGCACGCGCTCGTTGAGGGCCTCGATCGACCAGGCGGCGAACTTCGGGCTGAGGCCGCCATGGAGAAAGATCGTATCGTTGATTTTGACGATGGCGTGATGAGATCTAATCCATTTGCCATAAAGACCGTTGGGGCCAAATTGAAAGCGATGCTCGAAGAAGCCGGGAGGGTGCTCACTCTCCCACTTCTGGCGGTAGCTCGGGGATGGGATCTGCGCCGTCCCGCTCTGCTTCAACTCTTCGAGGTGAAGCGCGTAGAAGTGGGCGCGGACCCTTTCCGAGTTGGCGTCGCGAAAGGCCGCGAACTCGCCGGGTGTAGTGTAGGTCAAATCGCCATAGAGGTTCATGGCCTCGTGGTTGCCGATGAGGGCGACCACGCCGCCGCCTTTGCGGCTGGCCTGCCTTTCCAGGTTCATGAGCAGGTCCATGATCCGGCGGGACTCGTCGCCGCGGTCGGGCACGTCGCCCGTTTGCACAAGCCAGGTGCGGCCGCCTTTCCACTTGTTCTTGTCATCCACCAACCCGGCCGACCGCAGCAGCGTCACGAACTGCTTGTAGTCGCCGTGGAGATCGCCGACGGCCACGATGCGCTCGACGCCCGTCCAGACCTGCGCTGCCGCTGTCGCGGCCAGCCCGGCGAGAAGGGCAAGTGTGAGCGGAAGCCGGGAGTTGGGGCGGCCCAAGGCCATCTACCTACAATGTACCCCGGCACGCAGGCCTCCAGGCCTTGGGCAAGGCAAGAATCAAGAGGCAAGAACCGGGCCTGTCGATCCACCACAGAGGCGCAGAACGATGCGCAATCCTGCCGCTCCTATGCGGCTTCGTGGTTGCACGGCCTTCAATCTCGTCAGTCCATGTGGAACACTTCCTCCATCACGGCCCACCACTCGCCCGGCTTTCGCGTCGGCAGGGGCTCCTGCATGGGCCCCATAATGGCCCACCACTCCTGCGTCTTCGGATCGGCCGCCATCTTCGCCATGTCCGCGGCGAAGTCCGAGCCGTGATGCTCGAAATAGCTGAACAGCCACCCGTCTTTCAGATAGATCGAGTAATTCCGAATATTGCACCGCCGGATCATGTCCAGGATCTCCGGCCAAACGGCGGCATGATACGCCTTGTAGCTCTCCTCGGCCTCGGGCTTCAGGCGCAAAACTGAGCCGTATCTCTGCATGTCATTCCTCCTGCCGGACCGGGTGACCGACCCGCGGTGCGCATCTCGAATGCTTGTGTCGAGGTAGTCCTCGTCCGGGCTATTGTAACCGTATCGAAGACCGAGCTGCGAGGTGACGTAGGCACGACAGCGTTGGCATCCACAGAACTTGTCCACAAAATCTCAAGCCGCGGTCCAGCCCCCGTCGATGTTCATGGCCGACCCGTTGACGAAGGCGGCCTCCGGGGAAGCGAGGTAGAGGACGAGGTGCGCGATCTCCTCGGGCCGGCCCAGCCTCCCCACCGGCTGCCGCTGGTTCAGTTCCGCCCGCACCTTTTCCTTCTCGTGCTTGTGGTACTTCTCCAGGTACGCCTCGACAAACGGCGTGTCGACCGTGCCGGGACAGATGCAGTTGACGCGGAACTGGGTCGGGTAGTCGACCGCGAGCTGGCGCGTCATGGCGATCACCGCGCCCTTGGTCGCGCAGTAGGCGAACCGACGCTTCACGCCCACCTGCCCGGCGACGGAACTGATGTTCACAATCGAGCCGTGGGAAGCTACGAGCAGCGGCAGCGCGTACTTGGTGACCAGGAACATCCCTTCGACGTTGACCCGGAACAGGCGCTGGAAGTCGGCCAAGTCGGTTTCCTCGATGTTGCCGACCAGTCCGATGCCCGCGTTGTTCACCAGGACATCGAGCCTGGGGATGCCGGCGAACATCCGGCGGACGGCCTGCTCGTCGGTGATGTCGCAAATCAGGGGAGAAGCGCCGGTCAGCTCGGCGGCCAGGCGCTCGGCGCGGGCGCGATCGATATCGGTGATGAAGATAGAAGCGCCGGCGGCGGCGAGGACGCGGCAAGTGGCCTCCCCAATGCCGCTCGCTCCGCCGGTGACCAGGGCGCAGCGCCCGTCCAGACGAAATGGAGTGCTCATCGGTAGGATTGTATCGCCGGTGACGGTCGACAGCAGGCGCTCCTGAATTGACGGGATCGGCTGCGGGTTTTCCGCTCGCTGAGGAAGCCGGAGGTGGAGTTGACTATAGTTAACAGGGTTCACCTGGATTGATATTGACCTTTCCAGGCACATGTGTTAGATAAGTAGCTGTTCGTTACCCCTGGGTCAGTTACCGGAGATCAGCCATGACACGCGGCGTGTTGTCTTCCAGGCGGACTCTGAGAATGGCCCTGTCGGCGCTGTTCGGCCTTCTGTTTGCCCCCATCGCGGCGGCGCAGGTGCCGGTCACCGCGTATGCCAACTTTGAGGGATCGCAGACGGCGCCGATCCGCTTGTCCCCCGACCGCACGCGGCTGTTTGCGGTGAACGCCGGGGCCGCGCGGCTCTCGGTGTTTAACACGTCGATTCCGTCTAGACCGATCCTGCTGGCCGAGATCCCCGTTGGGCTGGAGCCTGTTTCCGTGAACCCGCGCACGAACGACGAAGCGTGGGTGGTGAACCAGGCCTCCGACAGCATCAGCATCGTCTCCGTTTCCAGGCGGATCGTGATCGACACGATCCGCGTCAAGGACGAACCGGCGGACGTGGTCTTCGCCGGCACGAACCTGGCCTTTGTCAGCGTGTCGCGATCCAACGAGGTGCGTGTCTTCAACACCGAAACGCGTGAGCCGGTCCGGACCATTCCAATCGCCGGCGGCAACCCTCGGGCGCTGGCCGTGAGTCCGTCCGGAGACAGGATTTACGTGGTATTTGCTGTCTCGGGCAACAGAACCACGGTCGTCAGGCCCTCTCTGGCGCCGCCGCAGCCGCCGCCGACCAACCCCGCTCTGCCTCCTCCACCCCAGGTGGGCGCAGCTTGCCGGGATGATCGCGGCCGGAGACATTTTGACTTTCATGGGCGTTCCGCCCGGTTCGGGCACATGGATGGGGATTGACCAGAACCTGGACGGGGTGCTCGACGGCGACGCGCCCTGACCCACGTGCCTCTTCATTGCGTGGGCAAGCTGATCGCTCAGCCGGTTCGCGACGGTTCACGCACCTCGAGCCCCGGTGGAGCCACCGCCAGGAAGTCCCTGGTGTTCCAGGTCAGCAAGAGCCGGGCGCCCGCCTGCCAGGCTGCCGTCGCGATGGCGGCGTCATAAACCCGGCCGCCCCCCAAGGCGTGGGCTGCCAGCCTCTGAATCGAGGACCACGCATGCTCCGGAGACAGCCCCACGACTTCGGCCAAGTCCGGGAAGTTCGCGCGTAGCAGCCGCAGTGTGTCGTCCGGGTTGAGACGATGCCGGCCCGGAAGCCGCGTCAGCACGGAGAAAGCCTCCAGCAACGCATGCACGGGGAGGACGAAGCGGATCCGACGAGCGAGCAATTCTTCGAAGGATGCGAACGTTATCGGGTGGAACTCATGCCAGTCGCAGAGCAGCGCCAGCACGCAACTCGTGTCCAGGCCGGCGCGGGCAATGGCAGCCGGCATGGTGTCAGCTCCGCCGCTCGCGGATCTCCCCGAGCGTGCGATTCACCTGATCCTGTGTCAGGGCGACCCTGCCCCGACGGCTGGCCAACACTATCCGACCCTTGCGCCTGAACCGGACCGGTGACGGGCTGGGATCGATCTCGATCCTGCCGTCGCGGTACCGGATGTCCAATTCGGCTCCGGGAGACAAGCCGGCGGCATCCCGCAGTGGCTTGGGAATTACCAATCGGCCGGCAGAATCCATGGTAATCTTCATGGCAATAGTCTACCATTGCCTGTGTTCCGGCGGGGCCGGATCGTCAGCTCCAGCTCCGACCGCCGGCACAGCGCCCGGCGCCGGGATCCCGCACCCTAGATCCGGTGCGAACTGTGGTAAACCTGGTATTTCACAGCCGCAGTACCCAAACCTCACGCGGCATCCTACGACAGTTCATGGCGGATTCGAACGCAACTCCCATGATTGAGGCTTGCGGCCTCAGCAAGACCTACGGGAAATTCGCGGCCATTCGCGAGGTGACGTTCGCGGTGCCGCGGGGACAAGTGACGGCGTTTCTCGGTCCCAACGGGGCGGGGAAGTCGACCACAATGAAGATCCTCACGGGATATCTTTCGCCGACGGCGGGCACGGCGCGGATCGCCGGGCTCGACGTGAGCCGGGAGCGGCTGGCGGCCGCCGAGCGCCTCGGCTACCTGCCGGAGAACGGGCCGCTCTATCCGGATATGACGCCGCTCGGGCTGCTGAAGTTCTTCGGCCGCGCCCGCGGGCTCAACGGCTCGCGCCTCAAGCAGCGCATCGACGCGGTCATCGCGCTCTGCGCGCTGGAGGCGGTGATCGAGAAGAGCATCCACAAGCTGTCGAAAGGCTACCGGCAGCGGGTCGGCATGGCGCAGGTTCTGCTGCACGAGCCGGACGTGCTGATCATGGACGAGCCGACCTCGGGCCTGGATCCGAACCAGATCCGCGAAGTCCGGCACACCATTCGCGAACTGGGCCGCAGCAAGACGATCCTGCTGTCGACCCACATTCTACAAGAGGTCGAGGCGGTGGCCAACCGGGTCATCTTCATCGCGCGGGGACGCATCGTTTTCGACGGCGCGCCGGCGGAGATGCAGGCCGGCTGGCCGTCGCTCGACGACGCGTTCCACGCGCTGAGCCGCGGCGAGACCGTTCGGGAGGCGACATGCGAATCCGCGGGCGAGTGATCGCGGCCGTTCTGGCGCGGGAGCTCTCCGGCTATTTCCGCACGCCGACCGGCTACGTGTTCATCACGCTGTTCGTGTTCCTGAGCGCGGTCGCCGCCTTCTGGCAGGAGCGCTTCTTCGCCGCCAACCTGGCCAACCTCGACCAGCTCAACGCAGTGTTCCCCTACCTGCTGGTGTTCTTTGTGCCCGCGATCGGCATGACCCTGTGGGCGGAAGAGAGGAAACAGGGGACCGAGGAACTGCTGCTTACCTTGCCCGCCAGCGACCTGGAGATCGTGCTGGGCAAGTACTTTGCCGGAGTGGCCATCTACACCGTGGCGTTGGTCTTCTCGCTGAGTCACGTGCTCGTGCTGACCTGGCTGGGAAGCCCGGATCCGGGGCTGATGGTGTCTACTTACTTCGGCTACTGGCTGACGGGAGCGGCGATGCTTTCGCTGGCGATGCTCGCCTCGCTGTTGACCGAGAACCTGACGGTGGCGTTCATCCTCGGGGCGGTCTTCTGCTCCGTGCCGGTCTTCTTGGAGCGGGCCCAGGTATTGCTGGCCGGCAGCGCGCAGCGGCTGGCCGAGCGGCTGTCGGTGGTCGAGCAGTTTCGCGATTTGTCCTCGGGCGTGCTGACGCCTGGGCCGCTGGTGTACTTCGCCGCGTTCGCCGCCTCATTCCTCTATCTGAACGTGCTGCTTGTCGGGAGGAAGCGCTGGCCCGGCGGGGCGAGGGCTCCGCAGATGCGCTTCCACCTGGCGGCGCGCGCGCTCGCGCTCGGGGTGGCGGTGGCGGCGGTGGCGACGCTGGCGGCGAACAGCCGCATGCGGATCGACCTCACCGCCGAGAAGATCCACTCGCTGTCGGACGAAACGCTGGCGCTGCTGCGCGGCCTGGACCGTTCCAAACCCGTTTTCATCCAGGCTTATTTCAGCCCCGATGTGCCGCGCAGCTACGTCGCCGTGCGCCAGAACCTCTCGGCCATGCTCCGCGAATTCGACGCCGTCGGCGGCGAGGCCGTGCACGCGCGGATCTTCGAAACCGTGAAGTACTCGCCGCAGGCGCGCGAGGGGCAGGAGCGCTACGGCATCCGGCCGCAACGAGTGGCGCTCACCGAGGAGAGCGCCCGCGCGAGCAACGAAATCTTCCTTGGCCTCGTGTTCAACTGCGGGTCGGAGGAGTTTGTCATTCCGTTTTTCGACCGCGGGCTGCCGGTGGAGTACGAGCTGATGCGGTCCATCCGCGTGGTGTCGCGCGCGAAGCGGAAGAAGGCCGGCATCCTCGACACGCCGGCCAAGCTTTTCGGCGGGCTGGACTATCAGAGCCGGGCCCAGACCCAGGACTGGTCCATCGTCGCCGAATTGCGAAAGCAGTACGAAGTGATCCGGGTTTCTCCTGACGCCGATTACGCCGAAGACCTGGACGCGCTGGTGGCGGCGCAGCCGTCTTCGCTGACGCAGCCCCAGGCCGACCGCTTGACGGCGTATGTGAAGCGCGGCAAGCCAGTGCTGCTGCTGCTCGATCCGATGCCTGCCTTCAACCTGGACCTGGCGCCGAACGACATCGCCTCCGACGGCATGCTGCTGTCGGCGCCGCCCCCCTCCACGCCGCGCGCGAATCTTCGGCCGCTGCTCGAGGCGCTGGGGCTGGACTGGCCTTCGAACCGCATCGCCTGGGACAACTACAACCCGCACCCGCAACTGAAGAGCCTGCCGAAGGAGTTCGTGTTCGTCGGTAAAGGGTTCAACCAGAAAGAGCCGATCGCGGCCGGCTTGCAGGAACTGGTGCTGCTGTACCCGGGCGTGCTGAAGAGCCGCGGCACAGCGCCGTTCACGCCGCTACTCGAGACCAGTGCCGAGTCGGGCACGGTGCGATGGGAGGCCATGGTGCGCCGCGGCCTGTTCGGCATCTCTATGAACCAGGGCCTCGCGCACAACCCGGAGAAGGACCGGCTGACACTGGCGGCGCGCATCCAGGGGCAGGGCGTCGCCGGTCGAGTAAACGCGATCGTCATCGCCGACGCAGATCTCATGGGCGAGCAGTTCTTCGAACTGAGGCGGCGGGGCATCGAGGACCTCAATTTCGACAACGTCACTTTCCTTCTGAACGCGGTGGACACCCTGGCCGGCGACCCGTCGTTTCTCGCGCTGCGAAAGCGCAGGCCGCGCCACCGCATCCTGGAGGCCGTCCAGGCCCGCACCGAGACGTACGAGGCGCGCCGCCGCGAGCAAACCAGGCAGGCGGAAGCAACCGCCGATCAGCGGCTGAAGGAGGCCCAGGCCCGCCTGGACCGGGCGGTCGCCGAGGTCCGCATGCGGACCGACCTCGACGAGCAGGCCAAGCAGATCATGATCTCCAACCTCGAGTCGGTGGAAAACCGCCGGCTGTCGGTAGCGCGCACCAACATCGAGGACGAGAAGCAGCGGCAGATCGAAAACAGCCGCGCCGAGATGGAGAACTCCATCCGCGGCATCCAGAACACGATCAAGCTGCTGGCGGTGGCCTTGCCGCCGATCCCGGCCTTCGTGGTATTCCTGCTGGTGTCGGCGAGGAAGCTGCGGCGCGAGCGCATCGGGGCCGCGCCGGATCAGCTCGTGGAGACGGAGGCGTGATGCGGGAAGCGGCGATCACATCGGCGTTCCTGGCGGCGGCGGCCGTGCTGGCGGTGGTCGCCTCGGTGGTGGCGCCGGAGAGCACGGCCCCCGAGATCCTCAGCGACCAGGGCGAGTTGTTCTATCCGAAGTTCACCGATCCGCAGTCCGCCCGCACGATTGAAGTCGTGGACTACGACGAGGCGACCGCATCGGCGCGGCCCCTGAAGGTCGTCTTCGAGCGCGGCCGCTGGGTCATCGCTTCGAGCCACAACTATCCGATTGACGTCGGCGACCGGCTGGTGAAGACGGCCGCCGCGGTGATGGACTTGCGCAAAGACCTGGTGCGTTCCGACGCCGTCCAGGACCACGGGCAGTTCGGCGTGATCGACCCGCTCGATCAGAAGTCTCCCAGCCTCACCGGGCGCGGGAAGCGAGTGACGCTGCGCAACGCACAGGGCGACGTGCTTGCCGATTTCATCCTCGGCAAAGCGGTCGAAGGCAAGCCCGGCTACCGCTACCTGCGCGTGCCGGACCAGAAGCGCACCTACGCCGTGAAGACGGCCGCCGATCCCTCGGCGAGTTTCGCCGACTGGGTGAACGCGGACCTCCTCCGCATCGCCGCCGCAAATATCCGCAAGGTGACGATCAACAGCTACCAGATCGATGAGGCCATGGGCAGGCTCGCCAACCTGGAATCGATCGCTCTGCTTCAGGAGAAGGGCCAGTGGAAGGGCGCGGGCGGCGAGGCGATCTCGGCGGGCGCCGCGCGGACGATGGCGGCGGCGCTCGACGGGCTGAAGATCGTGGACGTGCGGCCGAAGCCGCCGACCCTCGCCGAAGACCTTCGCAAGGGCGAGATCAGCCTGACGCTGGAGGCGGCCATGTCGCTCCGGCAGAAAGGGTTCTACCTCTCTCCCAACGGCCGGCTGCTGGCGAATGAAGGGGAGATGAACGTGGAGACGGCGGACGGGCTGCTGTATTCGCTGCGTTTCGGGGAGGTGGCGACCAGTGCAGGAGAGGTCAAACCGGCCGCCTCCGCCGGCGAGAACCGGCATGTGCTGGTCCTGGTCAACTTCGACCCGCAGCGGGCGGCGAAGTACGGCGGCGACGCGGCCGCCGGCGAGCGCGCGGCCCGCGAGCTGAACAACCGCTTCGCCGGCTGGTACTTCGTGATCAGTGGCGCCGACTTCCAGCGGCTCCGCCCGCGGCGGAGCGAGTTGGTGAGGAATCCAACCGCGGAGCCGCGGAGGACGCAGAGTAATACTCATTAGTCTCCGCGCCTTTGCGTCTCCGCGGTTACGAAGTCACGCACTGTCAACGCGAGGTCCGCGGGCCAGGCGCACTCCGCCCAGCGCCGGACGACCTCTGCCGTGGGCGAGATACGGTTCATTCGATGACTGCGGCAGTTGGTTGTTCGCCTTCCGGCGAACGGAAGGCTGTTGAGATTGCGCGACGGATGGCTTCGAGTTGGTAGGCCGGGCCGAGCACGAAAGCGGTAGCGGCGAGGAACCACACGTACCAAACCACGATGTGCGCCTGCCACGGAACATGGCCGTAGGCGACAGCCCACAGGCCGATGTTGCCGGCGGTCGTGAAGAGAACCGCGACGCCGTAGGATCCCCAGCACTTGGCAATGAGTCCCCGGGCCATCGAGAGGGCGGACCGCCGCACAGCGAGAGCCGTGTACAACAGCACGCAGAGTAGAGGTTCGGTTGTGAAGCTGAGCACCTTCGAGGCGCCAAAAGGCAAGCCTTGGGCCAACGTCAATCGCAGGCCGTCGTATGTCTCCCGGACGGCGAAGAGTAGCACGACCAGAACAATGGCCCTGTCCGCCGGCCTGAGCCTGGCGAGGAGATCATGATGCCGGTAGGCGCCCCTGACCACCCACAGGCCCATGCATAGCGTCGCCAGCGCTATTGGACCGCCCACGATGAGCCCGAGTTGGCGGAAAGACGAAACCGCTTCCGGACTCCAGAGGTGCACTACACGGTTGGGATTGAGAAAGGAGTTCTTCCCCAGGAGTTCCGACAGCACAAAGCCAACGAATCGCAACCCGGCGGCCGCGGTGATCAAGAGCCACGCAGAGCGCAGACGGTCGCCAAAAGAGAAACACCGGTAGGCGCTCAGGGCCAGGCCGAACTCCAGCGCCGCGAAGAAAACCAGGAATAGAGCCCCCTGGTACTGGAAGTAGACAGTGAGCCAAGTCCAGTCGGCGGTCAGCCCTGAAGCTGCTCCGGCGGCCATCCCAACTCCGAGGTGAGCGGCGGCGGCCAGCAGGATGTATCTGACTCGGCGAGGCAGGGACCTCATTGCAATTGCACCACCGCGCCAGCCCAATCCTAGCACGTTTCCGTCTGTCAGCCTCCGTTCATACGCAGCTCCGACAGCACCTGATCGGTGATTTGCGTTGCGATCTTCCGGCCTAGGAAAGTGTTCAGCAGCGCGCCAGATCGCGCAAGAGCATGGGAAGGATCTGACAACTCATCCAGGGAGCCGCGGGCGGCCGTCCGGGCACAGACACCAAAGCAATCGTCCATCAATTCGATCAGCCGTTGAGACAGTTGGCGGCCTTTCCCCGCCGGTACCGCTGCTGAGATGCTTTTCGAACCCGCACTTGACCGAATCACGGCGAAGATCCGGCACAGCACGCCATCGAGGTCCGGCTCTTTCTGGAGGCTAGTTGCAGCCTCCGCGGCCCGCAACCGGTCCCAATCGTCCCGGAGCGCGGCGAGGTTTCGGCGGCACTTTGCGCACGCGTCCAGGTGGCGTGCGAGGGAGGAGTCGAGTGAACCTCCAGTCGCCAGTTCAACCAGCCGTGCAGAGGAAGGATGCCGACCGGCAACAGTACGGATCCATTCGCGCATCTAGTCCCTCTCGACGCCGAGCAACTTCCGGCACTTGTCTAGGGCCCGCGCCAGCAAGGCTGCCACGGTTCCCGAGCGAATTCCCAACAAATC
>CAZACK010000137.1:0-12700 GCA_964483455.1 uncultured Solibacteraceae bacterium | reverse complement strand
GTGGAACCCGGATTCAGTGGAACCCGGATTCAAGATGCCGGGCCGGCTCAGTCAACAAGCCCGCGCACGGGATGGCGGAAGCCGGGCAGCAGGTCGGGCGCTTCCAGCGAATCCTCCTCGGTCAAGCGTCGCATGCCGCCGCCGGCTTCGAAGACCTCGACTTCGCGAGTCACCGGATAGACTACCCAGACCACCTGGCAGCCGGCGTTCAGGTACTGTCGCACTTTCTTGTTGAGGTCCTGAGCGGAATCGTTGGGGGAAACGATCTCGACGGCCAGGTCGGGGGCGCCGGGAATGTCACGCTCGGGGTCGAGTTGACTGGCACGTTCGCTTCGGACAAAGGACACGTCCGGTCCCCGAAGCGTGTCCGGGTCGCGGCCAAGAACGTAGCCGGTGTCAGTGAGCATCACCTCGCCAACGGGATGAGCGGCTACGTACTCTTCAAGCAGGAGCAGCACCTTCTTAGCGATTCGATTGTGCCGGAGATTCGGAAAGGTCATTGGCAGCAACTCGCCTTCATCCAGTTCGTAGCGCACCCCCTCCGGCTGCGGAATCCGGTTGAACTCTGCGATGGTCAGCAGGGTCTTCGTGGCCATGGATTCATTCTACTTTCACCGGCGCTTCCCCGGCACCATCGGGACGAAGCGCACCGGTATTACCGACCGTTCTTTGAGCTTGCCATCGCGGCCTTTCTCCACGACAACCAGGTCCTGCGTCCACACGGTGCGGCCCACCGGCGCCACGATCCTGCCGCCGGGCTTCAACTGGTCCACCAGTGCTTTCGGCAGTTCCGGCGGCGCGGCGGTGACGACGATCCGGTCGAAGGGCGCCTCCTCGGGCCATCCGAGATATCCATCGCCGTGGCGGACCGTCACGTTGGCATAGCCTAGGTGCTTGAGAGTGTCCGAAGCCGAGCGGGCCAGCTCCGGCACGATCTCGATCGAGTACACATGCCGCACCAGCGGCGCGAGCACCGCCGCCTGATAGCCCGAGCCGGTGCCGATCTCGAGCACCTTGTGGCTCTTATCCGGCTCGAGCAGTTCCGTCATCAGCGCGACGATGTACGGCTGCGAGATGGTCTGCCCGTGCCCGATCGGCAGCGGGTGGTCGGCGTAGGCCTGCATGCGAAGCGCCGGCGGCACAAACAGGTGGCGCGGCGTCGCTCGCATCGCTTTCAGCACATCCGGGTTGCGGATGTCGCGCGAAGCGATGTCCTCGCGCACCATTCGCTCGCGCTCGGCCTTGGAATCGTCCTGGCCGCAGGCCGCCAAGCCGGCGAGAAAAGCGACGGTGAGGAACGATCGCATTGGTCCCGCCTTACTGTACGATGCCGAGGGCGGCGGAGGCAAGGCGGGAGTCTAGAACCGCGTCACATAGTTGATTCCGACTAATTCACTTTGACTATTGTGTAAATCCGCGCGGGCACCCTATACTGGTCCCAGCTCAGGGGGTGTAATGAAGATTCCAACCTTTCGATTCGCGAGTAATGTGTTGTCAGCCATCCTGCTGCTGGGATTCACCTATCCGGCGGCCGGACAGGGTTGAGTGGCCGCCCGTGGCAGCGCGCCCGTGCTTGGCGCGCTCTGTGGTTCGTCGCACAAGGTCCGTCCTTCGGGAGAAGAGGATCGTGGCCCTTCCGTCTCCGACGAGGAAAGAATCACTAGCCGTGAGGTGAGAAGGCCGCAACCGTGGGTCATCACGGTCGGCTACCGCTTTCAACCGTCCTCGCGGCACTTTGTCGGAACGGTCGAGCAGAAACAGCGGGAGCTGAACCACAACCAGATCCAGAACACGTACCACCTGTTCGACATCGCCGTCGAACGGCAGTTGACGCCGCGGTTTAGCGCGACGGCGAGCCTGCCCATCCTCTTCGCCTACCGGAACCAGCTCTACAACCCGCGGGGCGAGTACCGGGTGCGCGGGATCGGGGATATGACAGTGGGCACGCGCGCCTGGCTGTTCCGGCCGCCGACGGAAAGCGGCGGCAACGTCGCCGTCGGCATCAGCTTGAAGCTGCCTACGGGCGAGCCCGGCGCCACCGGCCTCGCCACGGACGCGCAAGGGAACATCATCGAGGCCACGGCGGACCAATCGATTCAGGCCGGCGACGGCGGAACCGGGTTCGCGCTGGACACCCAGGCCTACCAGCCGTTCAAGTTCGGAACGATGTTGTACTTCAGCGGCATCTACCTGTTCAACCCGAGAGACACCAACGGGGTGCGCACGTTCCGCCGGCGGCGCGGCGAGGAGGTGATGTCGGTCGCCGACCAGTACCTGGTGCGGGGAGGCGTCTCGCGGGCAGTGCCGAAGATCCCCGGACTTGTGGCGACGTTCGGAGGCCGCTGGGAGGGCGTCCCCGTGCGCGACCTCCTTGGCCAGAGCAACGGCTTCCGCCGCCCCGGCTACGCGATTTCGATCGAGCCAGGACTCCTCTACGCGCGCTGGGGCTACGTATTCTCCTGCAACGCGCCCTGGGCCGTCGAGCGGAACCGGCGGCGGAGCGTGACTGATATCGCTAACGGCGTCCACGGGGACGCGGCGTTCGCAGATTATTCGGTCATTCTCGGCGTGTCGCGGAGGTTTTGAGGCCCGCTGTGAAAGCACGCAAACCGCACCGTGCCGGGGTGGCGGCGGCGCTTGTCGTGCACATCGCCGCCGTACTGCCCGCCTGGGGCATCACGGTCAAGAAGGAAAGCGAACGGAAGCGCGCTCCGCAGTTCGAGCTGAAGGACAGCGCGGGCAGGCTCGTGCGGCTGTCCGACTATGCCGGCAAGGTGGTGGTGCTCGATTTTTGGGCAACCTGGTGCGGTCCGTGCAAGACCTCGATCCCCTGGCTGATCGAGCTGTCGAAGAAGTTCGAGGCGGACGGGCTGGCGGTCATCGGCATCTCGATGGACGAAGACGGGTGGGAGGTGGTGAAGCTGTTCGTCGAGGAGATGCGGATCACCTATCCGGTTGTGCTGGGGACCAGGCGAGTCGCCTATCTGTACGGCGACGTGGATTCGCTGCCGCTGGCGTTCTTTGTGGACCGGTCGCAGCGCGTCGCCGCTGTCCACCTCGGCCCGGCCAGCCGCAAGGAATTTGAGAAGATGATCAGGCAGCTCCTGGGGAGCGGAAGCCCGTCCACCCGCACAACCGAATAGCCGAACAACCACCCAACCGAATAACCGAATAACCGAATCACCGTCCAACCGCATAGTATCCTATCCCTATGCCGGAAACCACCTATCGCACCCGCCGCGCGGTCCGCATCGAGAGCGACCGCCTGCAAGTGACCGTGAGCGTCGAGGGCGGGCACGTCGCCGAGATCCTCGACAAGGCGACGGGAGTGAATCCCCTGTGGACCCCGCCGTGGCCCTCGATCGAGCCTTCCACGTACAGCCGCGACAAGCACCCCGAATACGGCGCTGACGCGGAGAGCAAGCTGCTCGCCGGAATTCTGGGTCACAACCTGTGCATGGACATCTTCGGCGGGCCGTCGCCGGAAGAGGCGGCGGCGGGATTGAGCGTGCATGGCGAAGCGTCGGTGGTACCGTACCACATTCAGGACAGTGGTTCCGAGATGATTGCCGAGGCCGAGTTCGCCGAGGCGCGCCTCCGCTTCGAGCGTCGCATCCGGCTGGCGGCCGGCGGTCCGGTGGTGCGGTTCAGCGAGGTGGTCGAGAACCTCTCGGCCACCGATCGGCCCATCGCCTGGACCCAGCACGCCACGCTCGGCCCGCCGTTCCTCGAGAAAGGCGCGACCCAATTCCGCGCGACGGCCACGAAGTCGCGGGTCTATGAAACGGATTTCGCCGGGGACAAGGGACTCATGAAGCCGGGCGCGGACTTCGGGTGGCCGCACGCCCCGCGCAAAGACGGCGGCACGATCGACCTGCGTGTGTACACCAATGCGCCCGTCTCCGGCGGTTTCACGACGCACCTGATGGACCCGCACCGCGAGCAGGCGTACTTCCTCGCCTGGACGCCGTCGAGCAAGGCGCTGTTCGGGTATGTCTGGCGGCGCTCGGATTTCCCTTGGCTTGGCATCTGGGAGGAGAACTACAGCCGGACGTTCCCGCCGTGGAACGGCAAGGCGCTGACGCGCGGGATGGAATTCGGCGCGTCGCCGATGCCGGAAGGGCGGCGTGCGATGATCGAGCGCGGCAGCCTGTTCGGGGTGCCCGGTTTCCGCTGGATTCCCGCCAAGTCGCGGGTGAGCGTGGAGTACTGCGCGTTCCTCACCACGGCGCCCGAGATCCCGGACTCGGTGAGCTGGGACGGCGCCGGCGAAGTGAATTTCGGCTCGATTGGTTAGAATCGAAGTAGCCCTCGGGCGGTTAGCTCAGCCGGTCAGAGCGCCTGCCTTACAAGCAGGAGGCCGGAGGTTCGATCCCTCCACCGCCCACCACTCGCACCAAGCGCAAGTCCTTCGACCTGGAAATGATCATGGGTGACTACAAGCTCAGGAAGAAGGGCGTAAACCGCTACGAGCCGGTCTTGATCTATCTGGCAGACCGGCCGCAGCCCCTGGAGCTGGTCGTAACTCAAGTTGACAAGAACCAAATGAGAGGTTAACTCGGCGAACCCAAGTACACGAGAGCCGAGCTTGCGGCGGTGAACGCCGGGGTAAGCGGCTCTCTCCCGAATCCGCCGCCGCGCTGAGGAACGGGCTGCCGCCGCGCTGGAACAACCCGGCATTCGAATCGCGCATCAGTATCTCCAGTAGGCGTTGATCCAGACGTAGGAAGACCCGCTGGGGGCCCAATAGCCCGGCACCCAAACGGCATGCGGACGCGGCAGCTTACGCCATTTGCCGGGCACCCAAACATAGCGGTTTCCTCGCCAGTTATAATAACCGTCCACCCAGACGAAGCCGGGGCCGGGTCTCACGCCGACAACACCGACAGCCATTGAGTTGGACACTCCCGCGTGCGGGGGGGTCAACGGATCGGTTGGAGGCGGGTAATGTACAGGAAGACAACGCGCTTCGGCACTTTGGGGCGGTTCCCCGGAACTGCGCGAAGTTGCTGGGGAAAGATCGATCCTACAGCTCCGGCAGCCACTACGATGCACATTCGCTCCCGAGGCGCCACGCCAGCGGCTCCCACCCCGGGAGGGAGACTGGGCCGCCGATGATAGGGACGGCGGACTAAGAGTCCGCGCCCGATTCGGACCGTCGCGGGTGTTGCTCCCCCGGCGTGTGGGTCACCGCGTCCCGCGAACTTCGCTCATGGCGCGCCGCCGTCGGCGCAGTGGTTGCGCGCGAGCCGGCTTCCGGCGGCGGAGACGCCAGGCGCCGCGCCGATGCAGTGGGTGCTCATCCGGTACCCGGAGATCTCGTTGTCCTCGATGACCAGGCCGCGGGCAGGCGACGGCCGCTCGGCGCCGGCGGCGAGGTAGATGCCGCTGCGCAGCAAATCCTTTTCTTCGGGCTTGTAGCGGCACTCGGGTCGCTGCGACTCCTCGTCGCAGCGGGCGAGGTTGAGGGCGCGCAGACGGTTGCCGACAAGGCTGTGTCCCGAGCCGATGACGAAAATGCCGCCGTACTTCGCCCCATGGATCTCATTCTCCCGGACCACGACGCCCTTGGACTCCATGTCGGGGTTTGCGTTGTTGAAGGAGATGCCGAAATTGCCGTGCGGATAGTCCTCCGCCGGGCCGCGGTTGAGGCAGGTGTTTCGCACGACCTCGCCATGATGAAATCCATCGAGATCGATGCATTTGCCGTTGACTTCCTCGAAGCGGTTGGCGGCGTAAACGGTGTTCTCCACGTTGCCGGCCGTGTCGATGGCGACCGGTGTGCCGCCGCTCTCGACGTCCACCTCTTCGACGGGGTAGCCGATGCGCGTGCCAGCGTTGTTCTCGACCCGCACGTTCACCGCGTGCCCGATCTGGATGGCGTCGCGGCCGATGTTCCAGAACCGGTTGCCGGAGATGAGCCCGCCCCGATGGCGGGGCGCCCGGCGATAGGCGTGCGTCCAGATGCCGTTGCCGCGGACGTTGCGGAGCACGCAGTGGCGGATGTCGAAGCGGACGACGGCGGACTCGAGGAGGATGCCGCCGGAGGCGTTGTTGCGGCCGTTGGCGTTCCTCGACCCGCTGTCCTCGATCTGCACGCCCTCGATGACAACGCCGCTCGAGCGGGCAACGAGGATCGCGAACCCGGGGATTTTCCGGAAATTGGCGCCCTCGATGGTCAGCGAATCCACGTCCTCGGCGAAAATCCCGTGGCCCGTGTAGAACTGTTCGTAGGGGACCTGGCCGGGAGGGAGGCCCACGCGCTGCTCGAGCGCGTCGCGGTTGCCGTCGAAGTTGATGTCGGAAATGCGCACGTCCCGTGCGGATCCGAGCCGGAGCAGGGCGCGTCCGCGAAAACCGGCCGCGGCGTGCAGGCTGGTGCCCGCCGGCGAGCCGATGATCCGGAGGTCATGCGCCCCCGGTGGAACGGTGAGCTCGGCGCTAATCACGAAATCGCCGGCCGGCAGACGGATAACGCCGGTCGTGCGCTGGAGCGCCTCGCGAATGCGCGCTTCTCCGCCCCCGCAGCCGGCGGAGACCGCAACCAGGGCACCGGCACCCGCCAGCACGCCGACGCATCGCCGGCTCTTCCGCACGACAGGCGAAACCGCCACTTACCTGGACTCCAGGATAAACGTGGGCGCGAGCCCGCTGATTGCCGCAAAACCGCCCGGGCGCTCGTCGAACAGCCAGCTCGAGCAGCCTTGCACCTTGCCGAGATAGGCATGCGGGTGCACTTCCACCTGGAACTCGCGGATCTCCAGTTGCCCGTAGCGGAACAGCGGGAAGGCTGCTTTGACCGGCTCCACCCGCTCCTGGACAACGTACGGGTAGCGGGAGGCGGTCCGCAGCGCCCGCTCCCAGGCGGGGCCGTCGAGCTCCCAGCCGCGGAACGAGTGGTGATCGCCGGTGTCGTCGTTCGGCTTGAGCACCAGATTCTCGCGATGCTGGAGGATGAACTCGGGCAGGTCGACGTTGTGGTTTTGGTACTTGACGCGCCTCGCCGCCACCACCCGCGTCCACGGAATGTGCTCCTGGATCGCGCGGCGTTCGGCGGCTGGAAAGCCGGCCGTGATGGACTCATCGGACAGCAGATCGAAGATCGCCCGCTTGTGCGCCAGCTCGGATCGGAAGCTGTTCACCACGCAGACGGCGCGATCGCGGTAGGCTCGCACCAGGGGATGCGACAAGTCGTAACGCAGCAGGAACTCCTGCACCTTCACCCGGCGGAAAATCAGGTCAATGACGGCATTCCCCCGCCGCAGCGCGCCACCCTTGTATTCGAGCTGGTCCGGCGAGACGACTTCGGAGGTCAATCCCTCGCGCAGAAAGATCTCGTTGAGCAGCCCGTATTCGCCCGAGTCGGCGGTCTGGAACGGCTGGCGAAACTCGAGCACGCCGATGCGCGGCTTCTTCTTGCCGCCAAACTCGCTATAGGCCCGGAGCACGGCGCGAACCAGGTGTTTTGTGCCGCCGGCCTTTTCCAGCCTGTAACGACGGCGGAATTCCCGCACCGGAGGGCAGTCGTAGAACAGGTCCGCCAGCGCTTCCCCATAGGCCACTCCCGGCGCCGTGTCCGCGTTGTAGTTGACAAACCGCAGTGAGCCGTTCGCCAGGGACGTGTTGAGCAGCGAGGTGACCGCCAGAAACGGATAGCCCGGGTCGATGGAGGAAAGCATCTTCTCCGCCGGCAGCAGTTCCATGCGGGCCAGCAGCGCCGGACTCGCCAGCGCCATCTGCTTGATCCGGTCAATGGCCGAAAACAGGGCCTCCGCCGATCTCACCATCGCCTGGTGCTGGCGCCGATTCAGGAAATGAGGACGCAGGAAAGGCGTAATCGGACGGCCTGAGGTCGTCAGATGGCCGGCCACCATTCTCTCCTGCATTTCACTGGCCCAGGAGAGATCCCGATAGGCCGGAGACTCAACCAGCTTGTGATAACGGGCAATGGCTTCGCCCAGTTGCGTCATGTCGAAATGTGATACTTTCTATCTTTGCGAGGGACTCGTGTGTTCCTCGGCTATCCGGCGTGGGCCGGAAGCGGCGCCGGCCGCTCTATACTCAATATCGCACAGCGAACTCAAAAACGGAAGTTTTGCGCTCTTCTTCAACGGTTGCAAGATCTTGTAAACAAAAGAGATATTAGATTTTTCAGGCAGTCTCCAAGAATCCTTGCCATCTGTCGGTCCGCTGTGGCGTCAAACAGGAAAGGACTCGTCTTGGCGTCATGAAAAGAATCTCGTGGGCGCTCAGCGCCATTCTTTGCACCTCCAGTCTCCTCCCCGCTGATGAAGGCATCTGGCTGTTCAACCAACCGCCGGCGGATCTGATCGAACGAAAGTACGGATTCCATGTGTCGGATCAGTTTGTGGACCAGCTCCGGCTCGCGTCCGTCAAGATCTCGGCCTCGGGCTCGTTCGTGTCTCCCCGCGGATTGATTTTCACGAACCATCACGTGGCGTCGGAGTGCATCCAGCAATTGAGCTCGGCGGAGAACGACTACATGAGCAACGGCTTTTCGGCGGCCTCGGAAGCGGAAGAGAAGCGATGCCCCGGATTGATCGCGAACGTGTTGGTCTCCTTCGAGGATGTGACCGCGAAGGTCAATGAAGGCATCGCCGGCGACGTTCCCCAGGCCGAGGCGAACCGGCGGCGAAAGGCCAGTACCGCGCGCATCGAAAAAGACTGCGCGGCATCCACGGGCGGCCGTTGCGACGTGGTGACCCTATATTCCGGCGGCCAGTATCACCTGTACCGGTACAAGAAGTACGACGACATTCGTCTGGTGCTCGCGCCGGAGGTGGGCATCGCGGCGTTCGGCGGCGATCCCGACAATTTCACCTATCCGCGGTACTGCCTGGACGTGGCCTTCCTGCGCGCCTACGAAAACGGGCGGCCCGCCGGGACGGAACACTACTTACCCTGGAGCAAGCAAGGCGTCCGCGAGGGCGAACTGGTGTTCGTCGCGGGCCACCCGGCGACCACCGGCCGGCTGAACACGGTTGCGCAGCTTGAGTTCTTCCGGGACCGCTCGTATCCCTTCATCCACGCGCGGCTGGCTTCGCTGATTCGCGCGCTTCAGGCCTATTCGGCGCAGAGCGATGAGAACCGGCGTGTGGCCTCGGACAACCTGTTCAGCCAGCAAAACAGCTACAAGGCGTATACAGGTTTTTTGCGGGGCCTGCGCAACCGGAGCCTGATGGAGCAAAAGCGCGAGGAAGAGCGGAGACTTCGCGCCGAAATCCGGAAGGACCCGAAGCTGCGGGCGGAATACGGCCGGGTTTGGGAGGAAGTCGAGGCGGCGTACGAAGGCTTCCGGAACGATTACCGGCGGTACTGGCTGCTCGAGACCGCCGCGACCCGCGGGTCCGAGCTGATGCGGATCGCCCGCGGCGTGGTGCGGCTGGCGGAAGAGCGGGCCAAGCCCAATGAGCAGCGGCTGGCTGACTATCGCGAATCGGCGCTCCCCAGCCTCGAAGCCTCGCTCTACGCGGCGGTTCCGATCACCGCTTCGATGGAGATCGCGGTGCTCTCGGACTACTTCCGGTTTCTCGGCGAGTCTTTGGGAGCCGGGGACCCGCTGGTTCTGGAAATCCTGGGCGGCAGGACGCCGGAGGACGCGGCCGGTCGCTATGTCGGGACGACGAAGCTCGCTGACGTCGGGGAACGCAAGCGGCTGGGGGCGGACGCCGGCGCGGTAAGAGATTCCCAGGACGGCATGATCCGCCTGGCGCGGCTGATCGATCCCGAGTCCCGGCGCTTGCGAAAGATGTACGAGGACCGCGTGGAGGCGGTATTGAATTCCAGCGCGGCGAAGATCGCCATGGCGCGCTACCGGCTGCATGGCGCCTCCGAATACCCTGACGCCACCTCCACGCTGCGGCTCTCCTTCGGGCCGGTGAAAGGGTACGAAAACGACAAGGGCCAGTACATCCCATACGCGACAACGTTCGAGGGGCTGTACCGGCGCGCGACCGGCGAGGCGCCCTTCCGCCTGCCCGAGCGCTGGCTCGCCGCGAAGCAGGCCCTTGACCTCACGACGCCGTTCAATTTCGTGACCACAGCCGACACGCACGGCGGGAATTCCGGAAGTCCGACGGTCAACACCAAGGGCGAAGTTGTCGGCATCCTGTTCGACGGAAACCTGGAGAGCCTGCCCGGCCGGTTCGTGTACAGCGACGTCCAGTCGCGCTCGGTCCACGTGGCCAGCCAGGGAATCGTCGAGGCCCTGAAGAAGGTGTACCTGGCCGGCCGCGTGCTGGAGGAACTGGGGCTCGCGCGATGAATGCGGCGGCGGGCCGGCCGTCAAGCCTCAGCCGCCGGCGGTTTCTGCCGGTGCTCGCGGCCGGCGTGGCTGCGGGCAGCGAAGGCCTCGAAATCCCCGGCGAATTGAAGACCCCGCACAAGATCGGACGGCTCGTGCTGAAGTCTTCGGGGAAGAATGGCGCCTTCGATTCGGAGAGCGTGGACGTTCCGTTTGTCTTCCGCGACGGGAAGCGGTTCCTGATGACCTTCGTCGGGTTCGACGGGACCGGCTACCAGACCGGCCTCGCCTCCTCCGACAATCTCATCGACTGGAAACCGGAGGGCGTGATTCTCGCCCGCGATCCGAAGTCGCCGGTCATCTCGTCGAACGCCGCCCTGACCTGGATTCTGCGCGAGAACGACGTGTTCTCAGAAGGCTCGCTGCGCAAGGTCGGCGGGGTGTGCCTCGGCACGTACCATGCCTATCCGCGGCCCGGCTACGAGGAAGGACCGGCGGTGATCGGGCTGTGCCGGAGCCGGGACCTGGTGAAATGGGAGATCGAGCCGCCGTGCCTCCGGGCGCAAGACGGTGCGGCCTGGGAACGAGGCGGCCTTTACAAGAGCTGCCTCCTCGAGCACGAGGGCGCCTATTACCTCTTCTACAATGCGAAGACCGAAGCGCGGCGGTGGACGGAGCAAACCGGTTTCGCCACCTCGCGCGATTTGAAGACCTGGACCCGGTTTGCGGCCAATCCCGTGTTGCCCAACGGCGGTCCGGGATCGGTCGACGAGGTTTTCTCGAGCGATCCCTGCGTGCTGCGCTACCGCGACCGGTGGGCGGTGTTCTACTACTCGCTCGACCGCAAGGGCGTCGCCCGAGACCTGCTGGCGATCTCCCCCGACCTGCGGACATTCCGCAAGTGCGATGGAGTGCTGATCGACGTCGGGCCGCCGGGCAGCGTCGATTCGCAGTACGCGCATAAGCCCTCCGTCATCTGGCACGACGGGGTCCTCTTCCATTTCTATTGTGCCGTGTCCAAAGAGCACGGCAGAGGCATCAGCTTTGCGGCGTCCAGGAAGGTCTGGTAGCGGCCATCGGTTCCCGGAGTGGCCAACCGTTGGGAAATGCCCCGAACGGCCCGGGATTGCCAGGCTTCGACCGCCCACGCGGAAAGCCGCCTATAATGAGACCATGCGGGGGCGAATCGCGCTCATGGTGACGGCCGCGGCCTTGGCCCGCGCACAGACGCAGCCGGCGGAGCAGCCACAGCCTGCTCCCATCAAGATCCAGGTCAGCGAGGTGATCGTGCCGGTGACGGTCACCGACGAGAAAGGCCGGTTCGTCAGCGACCTCGACGTGAAGGACTTTCGCATCTTCGACCAGGGCAAGCAGCAGCAGATCCGCTACTTCAACCGGGAGCGGCTCCAGCCGGTGGTGGTCGGTTTCCTGCTCGACATGAGCAACGCGACCCGGCTGCATTGGAAGACCTTCTCCGAAGCGGCCCTGGAGCTTGTATTCAACCTCCTGCCCGGCGACCCGAAGTTCAGCGGCTACCTCATCACCTACGCCAACGAAGCCGAGCTTGCCATCAACACCACTACCGACTCGGAGAAGATCGCCGAAAAGATCCGGAAGCTGAAGCCCGGCGGCGGCGCGGCGCTGTACGATGCCATCTACATGGCCTGCACCCGTCGCAGCCTGATTGAAGGCGAGCCGATCGAACCCCGCCGTGTGCTGATCATCATCGGCGACGGCCACGACACCGCCAGCCAGCGGACCGAGGAGGAAGTGCTGGAGCTGGCGCAGCGGAACCTGGTGACCATCTACGGTGTCAGCACGATGGCCTTCGGCTTCAATTCCGCCGGCGACAAAAGCCTGAGGCGCCTGGCCGAGGAGACCGGCGGGCGGGTCGAGTATCCGCTCGAGGGGGTGTACTCCGACGTCGAGGGATTCCTGTCCAAGCCCTCCGACGAGGGCAACTACGCGCTTAAGGTGGGCACGGGCGGCTACGCCGCCGAGATCGCCAAGGGCATCTTCAACGCGGTGGCCAACATCGCCGGCGAAGTCACCACCCAGTACATCCTGCGCTATGTCCCCGACGAGACGGACGTCGGACGGCAGTTCCGGGAAATCCGGGTCGAAGTCGGCCTTGCCAACGTGAAGATCCGCGCCCGCAAGGGCTACTACCCGTTCAACCCGTGAATTCCTGCTCACCGCAGAGCCGCCGACGACGCGGAGAAGGCATGATTCACCACAAAGGCACAAAGACACAAAGGATTTCGTATTGAATCCTCTCCGCGTTCGGCGTGCAAAGGGTTTTCTTTGTGTCTTTGTGGTGATCCCCCCCGCGTCCTCTGCGGATCTTCCGCTTAAACTCTTCCCTCACCAGACCCGATTACAATAAGAGGTCATGCTTACGCTCGCGGGGCCGAAGGTGCGCAAGGCGCAGTATAC
>CAZACK010000136.1:0-12744 GCA_964483455.1 uncultured Solibacteraceae bacterium | reverse complement strand
GCTGGTCGTGTTCGCCGGGTTGAACCTCGAGGTCGCGCGTGGCGAGCGGCTGGCGATCGTCGGTGAATCCGGGGCCGGAAAATCGACATTGCTCCATTTGCTCGGCGGATTAGACAGGCCTTCCGGGGGTTCGGTATACTTCGGATCGAAAGAGATAACGGCGCTCACGGATTCCCAACTGTCCGAGTTCCGGAACCGTGAGATCGGCTTTGTGTGGCAGATTCACTACCTGCTGCCGGAGTTCACCGCGCTGGAGAACGTGATGATGCCGTTGCTCATTCGAGGAGTGAATCGCGCGGAGGCGGCCGCGTTGGCTCTGGGACGATTGCAGGAGGTTGGTCTGGGCGACCGGGCTTCCCACCGGGCGGGCGAGTTGTCGGGAGGAGAACAGCAAAGAGTCGTGCTGGCCCGGGCGCTGGTCGGGAATCCGGCCTGCCTGCTTGCCGACGAGCCGACGGGCAACCTCGATATCCGTACCGGCGAGATGATCATGGGCTTGCTGGACGATCTGCACAGGTCTCACCGGTTGACCTCGGTCTACGTCACCCACAATCTCCACTTTGCGCAGCGCTGCGACCGGGTGTTGAGGCTCGAAGCCGGCAAGCTGGCGCCCGCGCCCGCCGAGGCGCCGGCGTTATCGAACGGCGGTCGCGAGGACGGTAACAGTTATGTTTGAACGCTACACGGAGAAGGCCCGCAGGGTCATCTTTTTCGCGAGGTACGAGGCCAGCCAGTTCGGCAGTCCCTACATCGAGACCGAGCATCTGCTGCTGGGGTTGATGCGGGAGGATAAGGCGCTGGCGAATCGCTTCTTGCGGTCGCACGCCGCGGTGGACGGAATCCGCAAGCAGATCGAAGCCCACACCACCATGCGGGAGAAGGTCTCCACCTCGGTGGACCTGCCCCTCAGCCACGAATGCAAGCGCGTGCTGGCATACGCGGCCGAGGAAGCCGAGCGTCTGAACCACAAGCACATCGGAACCGAACACTTGCTGCTGGGACTGCTCCGGGAAGAGAAGAGCTTCGCCGCCGAGGTCCTGCACGAGCGGAGCCTGCGGCTGTCGCAGGTTCGCGAGGAGATCGCGCGAGCGTCCTCGGAGAAGATGTCCTCGAACCGGCCGAAGGAGAGTTCGCTGCTCGGCGAGTTCAGCCGGGACCTGACGCAGGCAGCGATCGACGGCATCCTGGACCCGCTGATCGGACGAGACTTCGAACTCGAGCGCGTGATCCAGATCCTCTGCCGGCGGACCAAGAACAACCCGGTGCTGATCGGCGAGCCCGGCGTCGGCAAGACGGCGATCGTCGAAGGCCTGGCCCAGCGGATCGCCGATGGTGACGTGCCCAGCTTCCTTTCCGACAAGCGCATCCTGGCCCTGGACCTGTCCCTGATCGTGGCCGGGACAAAGTATCGCGGGCAATTCGAGGAGCGGCTTAAGACGATCATGAAGGAACTGATGGACAACCAGAATGCCATCATCTTCATCGACGAGCTGCACACGCTGGTGGGCGCCGGATCGGCCGAAGGTTCCCTCGACGCGGCTAACATCCTTAAGCCGGCACTGTCGCGCGGCGAGATTCAGTGTATCGGCGCCACCACTCCGGGCGAGTTTCGCAAGTCGATCGAGAAGGACCGGTCGCTGGAGCGCCGGTTCCAGGCGGTGAAGGTGCCGCCGCCGACGGAAACCGACGCTGTCAAGATCCTCTTCGGCATCAAGGAGCGCTACGAGAAGTTCCATGCCGTGGCCTATGCCGACGACTCCATCGAGACGGCGGTGTACACCTCGTCGCGGTTCATTCCCGACCGCTTCCTGCCGGACAAGGCGATCGACCTCATTGACGAAGCCGGCGCCCGCGTCAAGCTGCGGCAGACGACGCTGCCGTCCGACGTGGCCGAGATCCAGAAACGGATCAAGTTCATCGTCCACCGGATGGAGAACGCGATCGCCAACCATGACTTCGACAAAGCGAGGTTCTACTCCGACGAGGAGCGCCGCGAGCGCGAGAACCTTCGGCAGTTGCGCGACAAGTACAACCTCGACGACGCGGCCACCGCGGTGGTCACCAAGGACGACATCGAGGATGTGGTGGCGCGCTGGACGGGCGTGCCGATGACGGCGATCCGCGAGGAGGAGGTCGCCAAGCTGCTGCGGATCGAGGAAGAGCTCCACAAGCGGGTGATCAGCCAGGACAAGGCCATCGGCGCGCTGGCGCGGGCCATCCGGCGCTCGCGCGCGGGGCTGAAGTCGCCGAAGCGGCCGTCCGGCTCGTTCCTATTCCTCGGCCCGACCGGCGTCGGCAAAACGGAAGTCGCGCGGGCGCTCGCCGAGTTCCTGTTCGGCAGCGAGAAGTCGCTGATCCGCTTCGACATGTCCGAGTTCATGGAGAAACACTCGGTGTCGAAGCTGATCGGCTCGCCCCCGGGTTACGTCGGCTACGAAGAGGGAGGCCAGTTGACCGAGCGCGTGAAGCGCGCCCCCTATTCGGTGATCTTGCTCGACGAGATCGAGAAGGCCCACCCGGACGTCTACAACATCCTGCTCCAGGTGTTTGAGGACGGCCAGTTGACCGACGGCCTCGGCAACACGGTGGATTTCAAGAACACCATCATCATCATGACGTCCAACCTCGGCGCCCGCCACCTGGACAAGCGCGGCCAGCTCGGGTTTTCGGCGCCGGCCGGTGCGGGCGGCATTCCGGCCAAGATCGAGGACGTGGTGATGTCCGAGGTGAAGCGCGCCTTCAATCCCGAGTTCCTCAACCGCCTCGACGAGGTGATCCTCTTTACGTCGCTCAACGACGACGACCTGATGAGGATCATCGAGCTGATGGTCGGTCAGATCAATGTCAACCTGGCCGCCAAGCAGATCAAGATCCAGCTTGCGCCGGAAGCGGCCAAGTACATCCTCGAAAAGACCTGTTCGGACCGCAGTTACGGCGCCCGTCCGCTGCGGCGCGCGTTGCAGAAGTACATCGAGGATCCGCTGTCGGAAGCGCTCATCCAGGGCTCGCTGCCGAGGCCGGCGGAGCTCGAGGTGTTCCTCGGCGAGAACGGGCTGTTCTGCCGCTCGCTCAAAGAGGAAGAGGCACTCGTCGGAGCCGGCGCCGCCCCCGCGGCCACAGCGCTGTACATGTTCTGAATGACAAGATGACTCTTGTCTCGTCTATCGCTCCCTTGGCAGATCAGATCGCGGAGATCTGCCGGCGATACCAGGTAAGTGAACTGTCTGTCTTCGGCTCTGCCGCGCGCGGCGACATCCGTCCCGACAGTGACATCGATCTGCTCGTGGACTTCAAGCCGGACGCGCGAATCGGGTTATTCAAGTTCGCCGCCATGGAGAACGAACTCGCAGTGCTGCTCGGGCGGAAAGTGGACCTCGTCACCAAGAACGGACTGAAGCCGTGGATTCGCCCTCACGTCCTGCGGGATGCCAAGATCCTGTATGCGGCGTGAGCCGGCTTTTCTCAACGACATCTTCGTCTCCGCCGCCCGCATCATGTCGATGATGCGCGACGTCTCCCGGGAGGACTTGCTGGGGAACCACGTGTTGCAGGCGGCCCTATTACACCACCTCACTGTCATCGGCGAGGCCTCGAACCGATTGCCCGAGGATCTGCGGCGGCGCTACTCTCAGGTGCCATGGGCTCATCGGGCTCCGAAACCGCATCGTACACGCGTACTTCGCGCTTGACTGGAACTTGCTTTGGGCCGCCGCGGTTGACGACATCCCCGTGCTGCGACAGGTTGTGGCGGACATCCTGGCTTTCGAGTTCGGCGAGAAGCCCCCAGAGGTTGGAGTGTAGAGCAGTGACGCGGTCAGTCTGGTAGGCGCGGCTGGACTCGAACCAGCGACCCACGGCTTAGAAGGCCGTTGCTCTATCCGCCTGAGCTACGCGCCCGTCGTCTGTCTTCATTGTACGACCGCGGCGATAGGTACAATTGGCGACATGAACCGGTTGAGGGAGGAACCGGGGGTCGTCGAGTGACGGAACCCGCAAATTCTGAATCGGCGTTCACCGGCGCTGACCGTCTCTTTCGCGACTCCAGATTGATCGGCAGCCTCGCCGCTGGTCAGGGCTTCCAAGTCGCCGACCACGAGCGGGCTTCCGGCGACACCAGCACCGAATCCCCGCTCAAAACCGCCTTCGCCCCGGACACATCGGAGTATTGAAGACGCATGCCGAGCGCCCGCGGGAGTTCCACCCGTGCCGGTTCGGGTCCCGCGCCGCGATCGAACTTCAACCGCCAGCCTTGGTCGCGGTCGAGCGGCTCCAGGCTCAGGCTGAGGGGGCCGAAGCGGGTCGGCGAGGCCGACAACGAACATGCTTCCGGCTCCCCGACACCCGCCAGCAAGCGCAGCCCAGAGCCGTCCTCGAGCGCCAGCATGTGCCGGAGGAACAGGATGCACTCGGCGCTCGCCCAGTTGTGCGGCATGTCGCCGACGTACGGCGCGAGCACCGAGCCGGCCAGCGGCTGCTCTTCGCGCCAGCAGTACAGCGGCGTCGCGTGGTTCAGGAATCCATGGAAGGTCAGACGCGCCCAGTCCGCCCGCCCGGCCCAAAGGTAGGCGTGCGCGGCGAACATGGCGTTGTAGGTCCACAAACCCTCGTGAGGAATCCAGCCCGTTTCGGCCGGCACGTCTTCCTGCGTGCACGCCTGCATGAGCGCGACGTGGCCTTGGACAATTGGGTCGTTCTTCTCGAAAACGAGGCCCGGATAGATCGCATGAGAGAGCGCCCACTGCGCTACCTGAGGACGCGGCCGGTCCCACTCATTCGGCGCCGACCATTGCTGGTCTTCCCTCATGAGCATCGGGAGATAGTCGAAGCCGCGGGGATGCGTTCGCATCTCCTGGCGCGCTGCCGCGAACAGAGCCGCGCGCAGTTCGTCGTGGAACCGCTTCGCCTCGTCGAAGCCGCTGAGGTTAAGCCGGGCCGCCGCTTCCGTCACGGCACGCAGCCCAGCCAGCGCCCAGAGCGTGTTGGTGAACTCCGACCGGATGCCGCCGAGCCCGCCATCGCCCATGCCTCTGGCGAGAAGTCCGTAGCGCCCGTTGGCGCTTCCCTCGGCCCTGGCCTTCTCGCGCAAACCGCTCAGGTAGCCGACGCCGCGCAGGATCTCGGGCTGCATCTTGCGGAAGTAGCTCCAGTCCTGGCCCAGCTCGGCCAGGCGGACGAGGGTGAACATGGCGATGCCGGTGTCCTTCCAATGCTCGCGGCCGGCGCCCGCGAAGATGCCGCCGCCCTTCTCCTGGAGTGCCCACGTCGCTTCGAGACCCTGCTGAGCTTCCTTCTCGTACCCGAGGTATCGCGCGGCTTCCAGGAGGAAGTGCCCATCCACCACCCAAAGGCCGCGATAGACGGTCGGGCCGACCTGGAAGGTGAGCCGTCCGTTGCGCACCTCGCGCGCCTGCATGATATTGCGCGCGCAGGCGATCAGGAACTCGTGGTAGCGGCCGGTCAGCTCGCAGGACACGCCGCCCTGGAACGGGCTCCAGCCGCGCCAGAAGCGACGGGCTTCCTCGAGGAGCGCATCCGGCGCCGCCAGCCCGGCCCGGACGCGGTCGATGTTCTGGCCCTGTTGCGGGAACCGGAAGAACAGGCGCAATGGTGCCTCGCCGGTGGCCTCGCGCGGCTCGGCGGAAAGGACGAATCCGGTGCCGGTATCGCGGTGCCGCAACGAGGTATCGCTTACCAGGAACGGAGAGGCGGTGCCGCCCAGCGTCACCGCGCTCGCCGCGCCCGAGCGCATGACGGTAAGGTCGCCTCTCGTACGCACCCGGACGATGGGCTGCGCGCGGACGCTTCGCCGGTTGCGCGGGCGCACTTCGAGGATCACGTTGTCGACCCGGCCTTCCTCCGCGCGGTTGGTGGCGAATGTTGTCAGTTCGACGATCGCCTGAGGCCGGTCGATTCGCGTGTGGATGATGGGAATCCCCGGCGCCTCCAGCCGCTGGTAGGCAACGGTGTCGCGATCCATGCCCGAGAGCGAGAAGTCCACGACCAGGGGAAAGTAGTCAATTTGCTTGCCCTGGCCGGGGTGGCCGTAGCGCAGCTCGCCGCGTTCGCCGGCGAGGCTCTTGTGCGGATCGTCCGGGAAGCAGTAGGCCGTCTGCCAAAGAAGCGGAGAGTAGCGGAAATCGATGGCGGCGTGCGCATCGCGGCTTTGCGCGGCGAGGGGGGCGGCGCCGGCGGTCAGACCAGCGCCTTGAAGAAGTTGCCGGCGGCTTAACTTCATTGGCTCTGCTCCAGTTCCACCACGGTGGCCCGGTATTCGGCATCGAGCTGAAGGGGCAGCCCGTCCCGGGAAAGCTGTGCGGCGCTGAAGGCGCCGAGCGCCTTTCCATCCACTTGCACACGGTAGGTTCTGCCGGATGCGAGCCCGCGCAGACGGAACGCATGCCCCGGCTCGCTCTTACCGAGCCGGTAGGCCATCAGCACGCTCCGCGCGCCGCCTTCGGCGACGTACTGAAGCCCCATCCATCCTTCGGGCTGGTCGTGGTCGGGCGGCGGCGTGAGATGGTAGACATCGGCGCCGGCGACGGTCTGGCGCAACCGCTTGTACAGCGCGACGTTGGCGGCGGCGCGCGCCTTCAGCTCGGGGCTCCAGTCGAACACCCGGCTCGAGATACCGTACTGCCCGTTCATCGGCACGCGGAACAGGAAGTCCCACCACCCCGGCGGCTTCGACAAGTCCACCTCGCCGTTGTCCTTGTCGCCGACCATCCAGTGGTTGCACACCTCGGGTGAGAATTCCACCGTGCAGCCGTAGGCGAGCTGAACCGACGGGAGCGGAGTAACCACATCCGACAGCCAGGTGGAGTGCGTGTGCCGCATGATGCCAAGGTCGAACCGCAGCCCCCCGCTCGAGCAGTTCTCAATGACGAGCTGCGGATACGCGGCGCGCAGCTCATCGAGCCAGGCGTAGTAGCCGCGGAGGTGGCGGTACAGCACGTCGCCGCTCCGATCCGCGCCCGGCGGATCGAACTCGGCGCCGATGTCGATGTTGTAGTCGATCTTGATCCAGCCCAGCTCGTAGTCGCGCGCCAGCCGGTCCGCGATCCCGCGTGCCCAGCGCCGCACCTCCGGCCTGGCGAAATCCAGCATGTACCGCACGCCCTTCCGGATGGGCTTGCCGTTGTAATGGAGGCACCAGTCGGGGTGCTCGCGGAACGTGCGCGACTCGACGCCGAGGTTCTCGATCTCGACCCAGATGCCGAACTTCATCCCCCGGCCGCGGACATGCTTCGACAGCTCCTCGATGCCGTTGGGAAACGCAGTGCGGTCGGCCTCGTAGTCGCCGAGTTCCCGGCTCCAGTCCTTCCGGTTGTACCAGCCGGAGTCGAGCACGAAGACCTCCGCGCCGATCTCGCCGGCGACGTCCGCGCACCGCTTCAGCTCCGCGACCGCCAGCTTGCCGGGAAACGGGTACCAGGAGTTGAACTGGACGAGCGGCGGATCGTTGGCCGGCGTGCGCGCGAAGACGAATTGGCGCTGGTACCGGTGAAGCTGGTTGGCGGCGTCGTCCAGGTCGCAGGAGGTGGCCGTGAACGCGACTTCCGGCAGCTCGAACGAGGCCCCGGGCGCGAGGGCGAGCGAGCCGCCGAAGTCGAACTCCATTCCTATCGTCGTCTCGAGCGGCGATTCGGCGAGCGGACGGTTCCACAGACGCGGCTGCCGGTCGAAGCTCATCCGCCAGTTGCCAGACCAGGCGAGCTGCGCCGCATAGGTGGTCCCGAGGTCCGCATTGCGTAGCGCGAACCACGGTGAGTAGATGCTGGTGGACCGGCCGCGGTGCGAGACGAACGATCGCCGCCCCGGGCCGAGCCGCTCGGTGGCAAGCTGCCGCTCCTGCCCCCAGGCCCCCCAAAGGTAGCTGAGCTCGTAGACGCCCGGCGGCAGCAGGAGCCCCAGGCCGGGCATGGATTCGACGTGCAGCTTCCGGCCGCCTTTGTTGACAAGAGTCACCTGACGGGTGAAGACCCCGGTGTCGCCCCAGGCGCCGTAGCGCACTTCCACCTCGAGCGGCAGCCGGCGGTGGCGATAACGCAGTCGAAGTTCGTGCGAGGGCGTCGCGGCCGGCTGGACGTCGCGTGAAACCAGCTCGAGGTCTTCCGGGCCGGTGGATTGTCCTTCGACCCTGCCGGAAACGTCGGGCGCGGGCTGCTTCCACTCGGGCTTGCCCGCCTGGCCGAAATATGCCACGTGGACCGTTTTCTCCTTTTCCAAGAGACGGTATTCCACACGGCCGCTCTTGAGGATCATCCGGCCTTCGGTTGTCAGGATCACTTCCGAGGCAAGACTCGCGGCCGCGCTCAGCGCCGCGGCCAGCGACAGCAAAGAAGCGCGAAGCATGGAGGACTCCTGTTCTATGGACTCAGCTTCTGGAACTCGAACAGAACGCGTTCGTCGGCTGCGAGGGCCGCCGCAGGCTCGCTTCCGCCCGCCGGCGACAGCCGGTAGAGGAACGTCGATTCTTTGTGGACGAACCGCAGAGCGTCGTCGTTGTGGAACCGCAGGCTGCCCCGTCCCGGAGTGGCGCGCGTCATGCCCATGACGGCGTCGATCAGGCACGGCCGGCCGAGCGGGACGGTGATGCGCCATCCCTCCGGCTCGACCATCTGGAGCACCGAGGCCCGAAAATGCTCGACGACCCGCACGGTGAGGCTCACCTCGGCGCACCATTCCCCGTGAAACTGGACGGCCTGCCGCAGGAGCGACGCGCGAAGCGCCTCGGGCGAAGCAGGCCGTCCGATCTGGGCGTTGTTGGCCGAGAAGATCAGGTCCTTGCTGACGAAGTAGGGCTTGAGATCGATCACCGGCGTGCCGTCGAGGAAGTCAAGCGAATCCACTTCGATCGACGTGCCGCGAACGGCCAGAATGCGGGCGGCCGTGAGTCCGATGGAGTTTGGCCGCACCGGCGAACGCACGGCGAAGACCCCGTGGAGCGAGTCGGGGCCGGTGTCGGCCACGCCACGCGGGGTGACTTGCAGGACGTCGCGCTCGGCGCGGTCCAGCCAGACCAGTACCCACAAGTGCGTGTGTTTCTCCAGCCGCAGGAGCCCGTCAGCGAATTCCGGCAGCACCTCCACAGTAGCGGGCACGCCCAGCGGAGGCATCGACCTGCGCTCGCGGACGGACGAGCGCACGAAACCAATGGCGCGAAGGGTCATGTCCAACGGATCAACCGCCCAATCAAACACCGCCCAACCGAATAACCGCACAACCGCCCAACCGAATAACCCAAGAACCCATAGTATGATGGCACGGGGTGAGCCGCCATGCGGGTCGTCAAGCCGATGCTCTGGATCGTCGCCGCCGTGCTGGCGCTGCTGGCGGCGAGGCACTGGACCGAAATCATGAACCAGATCCGAGGCTGGAACCTGGGGCCGTTCGTGGAGGGATTGTTCCGCTGACAGGTGACGGGCAGCGCACGGCGCGGAATTGGGGATCAGGTAGCCTGTCGCTAGATTCGTGACATAATTGCGGGGTCATGAGATTCCGCCACCGCGTGCTGACCCTGTTGTTCCTGCTGTCGATCATCACCTACCTCGACAGGGTCTGCATTTCGGTCGCCGGGCCGAGGATGCAAGAGGACCTGGACATCTCGCCGGAGCGGTGGGGCTGGGTCGTCGGCGCGTTCACCATTTCCTACGCGGCGTTCGAGATCCCCAGCGGCGCCATGGGCGACCGGATCGGGGCGCGCAAGGTGCTGACCCGCATCGTCGTCTGGTGGTCGGTCTTCACCAGCCTCACCGGCGCCGTTAAGAACTACTGGCTGCTGCTTCTGACCAGGTTCATGTTCGGTGCGGGAGAGGCGGGCGCTTACCCGAACAGCTCATCGAGCATCTCGCGCTGGTTTCCGACAGCGGAACGTGCCCGGGCGCACGGCTTCGTCTGGATGGCAAGCCGCGTCGGCGGCGCGATCTCACCCCTGCTGGTTGTGCCGATCCAGCAGCGCTACGGCTGGCGCCTGTCGTTCTGGGTGTTTGGCGTCGTAGGCGTCGTCTGGGCGGTGGTGTGGTGGACCTGGTATCGCGACCATCCCTCGCAGAAGCCCGGCGTCACCGAGCGGGAGATGAAGGAAATCGGCGCCGGCGCCAGGCCGCCGGAGCATCACGGCCTGCCTTGGGCCAGGGCCCTGCGCAGCGGCAATCTCTGGACCATCATGGTGATGTACCACACCTACTGCTGGGGCTCGTACTTCTACCTGTCCTGGCTCCACACCTACCTGCAAAAAGGCCGCGGCTTCACCGAGAACGCGATGGCCGTGTGGTCGACGCTGCCGTTCATCGTGGGCGCCTGCGCGAATCTCGGCGGTGGCCTGCTCAGCGACTTCCTGGTGAAGCGATTCGGCCTGAAGATCGGGCGGCGCACGGTCGGATCGCTCGGGCTCGGGCTGGCCGCCCTGTTCATGTTCCTGACCGCGCTCACTCCGAGCAAGACGGCGGCGGCCATCTTCCTCGCCGCCGGCTACGGCTCGATGGACTGCATGCTCCCGGTCGCCTGGGCCGTGTGTCTCGACGTCGGGCGCAAGTACGCCGGCGCCGTCACCGGCGCCATGAACATGGCCGGACAGGTCGGCTCGTTCCTGTCGTCGGTGGCCTTCGGCTACTTCGTCAAGATCTTCCACAGCTACAACCTTCCGCTCATCCCCATGTCGGGGATGCTGTTCATCAGCGCGCTGCTGTTCCTGAGAATCGACCCGACCCGGCAGATTATCCCGGAAGAGGCTCCGGCGGAGTCTCCCCATGCCCAGCGAGTTTGAGATCCTCGAGCACACCGCCGACATCGGCTTCCGCGCCTGGGGCGCGACTCGGGAGGAGATGTTCGCCAACGCCGCGCTGGCGCTGGAGTCGGTGGCGGTCCAGTTGGACGCGGTGGAGGAAAAGTTCCCCTATCCCATCGCCGCCGCCGGCGACGACGAGGAGTCGCTGCTTGTCAACTGGCTGAGCGAGGTGCTGTACTATCTGGATGGGAGGCGCGTGGCCATGCGCCGTTTCCAGGTGGAGCACCTCGATGCGCACCGGGCGAGCGGGAAGGCCTTCGGCGAGCCGCGCGATCCCGTCCGCCATCCGGCGAAGCTGATCGTCAAAGGGGTCACCTACCACCAGTTGAGAATCACGAAGGAAGGCGGGCGCTGGTGCGCGCAGGTGTTCGTCGATATTTAGTCAACCGAACAACCGAATAACCGCAATGATCCACCTTGAGCGTGAGCACGGCGCCCGCTACCGCATCGCGCCCGATGAGCGCCGCGGGATGCGGACGGACGTCGTCGTGTACGCCAGCGCCCAGATCCTCGACCAGATCCGCAAGGACCTGTCGCTCGAACAGGCGATGAACGTGGCCACGTTGCCCGGCATCGTCGGCCCGAGCCTGGCCATGCCCGACATCCACCAGGGCTACGGGTTCCCCATCGGGGGAGTGGCCGCCACCGACTGGCAGGACGGCGTTGTCTCTCCGGGCGGCGTAGGCTTCGACATCAACTGCGGCGTGCGGCTGGTGCGCACGTCCCTGACGAAAAACGACGTCCAGCCGCGCCTGCGCGACCTGGTGAATCAAACCTTCCGCGACATCCCGTGCGGCACCGGCGGCGCGGGTCACATCCAGATCAACCAGAAGCAGCTCGACGAAATCCTGCGCGACGGCGCGCGCTGGATGGTGAAGAACGGCTACGGAGAGCCGGGCGACACCGAGCACTGCGAAGCTTCAGGCAGGCTCGAAGACGCCGATCCCGACAGAGTTTCCAGCCGCGCCAAAGAGCGCGGCCGCCCCCAGATCGGCACCATCGGCAGCGGCAACCACTTCCTGGAAGTCCAGTACGTCGAGCAGATCCACGACGCCGAAGCGGCCCGGGCGATGGGCCTCGAAGAAGGGCAGGCGGTGGTGCTGATCCACTGCGGCTCCCGCGGCCTCGGCCACCAGGTATGCACCGACTACCTGGCGGAGATGGGCCCGGCAATGAAGAAGTACAACATCTCGCTGCCCGACCGGCAGCTTGCCTGCGTGCCGATCCAATCGCCAGAGGGCCAGGCCTACCTGGCGGCGATGCGCGCCGCGGCGAATTTCGCCTGGGCCAACCGCCAGGGCATCCTCCACTACCTGCGAGGCTCCTTCCGCAAGGTGTTCGGACCGGACGTCGAGCTTGGCCTCATCTACGACGTCTGCCACAACATCGCCAAGCGCGAGCGGCACGAAGTCGAGGGCGAGAAGCGCGACGTGCTGGTTCACCGCAAGGGCGCCACGCGCGCGTTCCCTCCCGGCCATCGTGAGATCCCGGCCGCCTACCGGCACATCGGCCAGCCGGTGCTGATCCCCGGCAGCATGGGGACGGCCTCGTGGATCCTGGCCGGCGCAGAGAAGGCGATGCAGGAGACCTTCGGCAGCGTCTGCCACGGCGCCGGCCGGCTCATGAGCCGGACGGCGGCGCGCAAGGGCCGCGACGCGCGCGAGGTGCTGAAGAAACTCGAGGAGCAGGGCATCCTCGCGCGCAGCGAGACGCGCGACGGCATCCTCGAGGAGATTCCCGAGGCTTACAAGAACGTGGACGAGGTGATCGACGTCGTCCACGAAGCGGGCCTGGCGCGGAAGGTGGCCCGGTTACGGCCGATGGGAGTGATCAAGGGATAACCTGACTCCGCCATAGTCCCGGGATGTTCTCAGCCGCCGATGAACGCGGATAGGCCCTTCCGTGTCATCGGCGTTGCTCTGAAAACACCCTCCTGTTCAGTGAGCCCGAGAGGCCGC
>CAZACK010000135.1:0-13079 GCA_964483455.1 uncultured Solibacteraceae bacterium | reverse complement strand
CCTCGGCTGGCCCTTCGCCGGCCCATCCGACTACAAGGACCCGGGCGTGTACGCGATCTTCGTCCTCCACAGCCCCGCTTTCCAGGGCGGCCAGATCGTCGAGCAGGCGCAGGAGGAGATCGCCCGCATCCAGAAGGACGGTGTCGACCCGAACGAACTCACCCGCGCCCGCACCTTTCTCCGCGCCCAGCGCATCGGCCAGTTGCAAAGCTCGCTGCGCCGTGCCATGCTCCTCGGCCAATACGAGCTCCTCGATGGCGATCCCGGCCACATCAACACCGAAATCGCCCAGTTCCTCGCCGTCACCCCTGAGCAGATCCAGGCCGC
The DNA here is from genome assembly GCA_964483455.1 of uncultured Solibacteraceae bacterium. Lineage (GTDB taxonomy): Bacteria > Acidobacteriota > Terriglobia > Bryobacterales > Bryobacteraceae > CAYZJD01. Next base: position 12,752 of record CAZACK010000135.1, on the reverse strand, counting down.
CGCGAATCAGTATTGTGTGCCCAAGAAACGCTTCGTCCTCGAAATCGTCCCCGCCCCCAAACCCGAAACCCCCGGAGACCCCGCCAAATGACAAGTACATTGCACAGGTGGCGCCAGCTTCAGCTTGCGCCCATTTTTGCCTTTTGCCCTTTGCCGTTTGCCTTTTGCCTTCTCACGCCCATGACCGCCCAAACCATCGATCGCACCAAGCCTCCCGAAACCGCCGCCCTGCCGGCTTTCAAACTGCCCCCGGTCTTTGAAACCACGCTGCCCAACGGCCTTCAGGTGCTCCTCGTGGAGGACCGCCGCTTCCCGCTGGTCACCCTGCGCCTCGGCTTCCAAGCCGGCGCGAAGTTCGAGCCAAAGGACTTGCCCGGACTCGCCGCGGCTACCGGCGCCCTGCTCACCGAAGGCACGAAGACGCGCGCCTCCCGGCAGATCGCCGAAGAGCTCGCCGCCATCGGCGGAACCTTGAGCGGACTCGCCGGCGCCGATGCCCTTACCCTCGCCGGTAACTCTCTCGCCGAGAATCTGCCGGCGCTCCTCGACCTCGCCGCCGACGTCACCCTCAACGCCAGCTTCCCCGACGACGAAATCAAGATTTACAAGAACAAGCGCACCCAGGAGCTGCTGGCCCAGCGATCCGAAGCCTCGTTCTGGGCCGACGAGAAGCTGGCGGCCGCTGTGTTCGGCGAGCATCCCTACGCCCGGCTCAACCCGACGCCCGACTCCATCGCCGCCCTGAATCGCGAGCAGCTCACCGCTTTCCGGGACAGCCTGCTGGCGCCGAACAACGCGTCGTTGATCCTCCTCGGCGCGCTGCCAGTCCGCGAAGAGACACTCAAGCTGGTGCGCGAGAAGTTCGGCGGCTGGCAGCGGCGCGATCTTCCTCCGCCGCCCGTCGCCTCGTTCCCCAAGCCCGCCCGCTCGCTCCTGCTGGTGGACCGCCCCGGCTCCGTGCAGGCCGACATCCGCGTCGGCCAGCTCGCCGTCAACCGCTCCGATCCCGCCTACTTCCCGCTCGTGGTCGCGAACACCATCCTCGGCGGCGGCGCCAGCTCGCGGATGTTCACCAACATCCGCGAAAAGGAAGGCTTCGCTTACGATGCTCACAGCTCGCTCCAGCCCCGGCGCGAGGCGGGCCTCTTCACCGCCGTGACGCAGGTTCGCAACGAAGTGATCGAGCCCGCCCTCAAAGCCGTCGAAGCCGAGTTGTCCGCGCTGGCGAACCAGCCCGTCGCGGCGGAGGAGTTGTCCGACGTGAAGAACTACCTGAGCGGCGTCTTCATCATGGGCCTCGAGACACAAAACGGCCTCGCCAACCAGCTCAATACGGTCCGGCTGATGGGTCTGCCCAACGACTACCTGGAGAAGTACACCGCGTGCGTCCGCTCGGTCGAGCCGCCCGAGATTCAGGCCGCCGCCCGCAAGTACATGGCCCCGGAAACCGCCGGCATCGTCGTCGTGGGTGACGCCTCGCAGCTTGCCAAGCCGCTCGAGAAATTCGGCAAGCCGGTCGTCGTGAAGGCCGAGTGATGAAGCTCATCTCGTCGGAGGAGCGCTACCGCACCCCCATCTTCTGGGTGACGGAGGATCGCGCCGTCGATCCGGACGGCTTCACGATTCACCGCCACATCGTCCAGCACCGCGGCTCGGCCGTGATGATGGCGGTGGACTCCAAGCGCCGCGTGCTCCTCGTCCGGCAATACCGCCTCCCGGCCCGCAAGTCGATGTGGGAACTGCCCGCCGGCCGCCTGGACGAAGGCGAGAAGACCCTGCCGGCCGCGAAACGGGAACTCGAAGAGGAAACCGGCTACCGCGCCCGAACCTGGATGAAGCTCGTCTCCTTCTACCCCAGCCCCGGCTACGTGGCCGAGAAAATGACCATCTACCTGGCGACCGGCCTCGTCGAAGGCCCGCCCGCCCCGATGGACGACGAGCGCATCGAAAGCCGCTGGTTCACTGCCCGCGAGGTCGAGACCATGATTCGCAACGGCCGCATCGCCGACGCCAAGACCCTCATCGGCTTCCTGCTGTGGAGAGGGGTGGGGCGGTGACTCTCGGTCTGGCTTCTAACCGCAGAGTCGCACAGAACACAGAGAACCTCAGAACTCTGCGTCCTCCGCCGCTCTGCGGTGCATCAAGAACTCGCACATCCCCGCCAGCGCCGCCCCGCGGTGGCTCACCTCCAGCTTCCGCTCCCCACTCGCCTCGCCGAACGTGCACCCGAACGGCGGATAGAAGAACAGCGGGTCGTATCCAAATCCATTCTCCCCTCGTGGCGCGTGGATGATCCGGCCCTCGACGCTCCCGCGGAACGTGCGGATCAGCCGCCCCGCGCGGGCGAGCGCGATCACGCAAACAAACGCCGCAGCCCGGTCCTCGACACCCTCCAGGCGCGCCAGCAACAGGCGGTTGTTGGCCTCATCGGTCGCCCCCGGACCCGCATACCGCGCCGAGGAAACGCCCGGCGCGCCGCCGAGCGCCGCCACCTCCAGACCCGAATCGTCGGCGAACAGCAGACCCGGCGTGGAGCGGCTGTAGTAAACCGCCTTTTCGATCGCGTTCTCCTCGAAGGTGGAGCCGTGCTCCTCGCACGGCGCGATCCGCGCCCGCTCCGGCAGCGCCTCCACCCGAATTCCGCCCCGGCCGAACCGATCGACCGCCAGCCGGAATTCGCGCAGCTTCCCGGGATTCGTGGTCGCGCAGTACAGCGTCACCGGCCCGCCAGCACGCCCTTCTGCATCTCGATCAACCCGCCGATCGCCTCGCGCGCCAGGCCCAGCAGCGCCTGTAGCTGGTCGTTGTCGAACGGCGTCTGCTCGGCGGTGGCTTGCACTTCGACAAACCGGCCCGTGCCCGTCATCACGACGTTCATGTCCACTTCCGCCCGCGAGTCTTCCTCGTAGCTCAGGTCCACCACCGGCTCGCCGCCGACAATGCCCACGCTGACCGCGGCGACGCAGTCCTTCAGCGGGTCGCTCTTCAGCGTCCCGTACCGCACCAGTTGCCGCAGGGCCATGCCCAGCGCCACATAGGCCCCGGTGATGGCGGCGGTGCGCGTCCCGCCATCCGCCTGGATGACGTCGCAGTCGAGGACGATAGTGTGCTCGCTGAGCGCGGACATGTCCACCACCGACCGCAGCGACCGCCCGATCAAGCGCTGAATCTCCATCGTGCGCCCGGATAGCTTGCCGCGCGCCGATTCCCGCGGAGTGCGGGTGACAGTGGCGCGCGGCAGCATGGCGTATTCGGCCGTCACCCACCCTTTGCCGCTTCCCCTCAGGAACTGCGGCACGTTCGACTCCACCGTGGCCGCGCAAAGCACCTTGGTGTTGCCCACTTCGATCAGGGCCGAGCCTTCCGCCGTCTTGAGGTAGTCCGTCGTGATTCGCACCGGCCGCATCTGGCCCGGCGCTCGTTGCTCCGCTCGCATAGTCAGCCCGATTTCAGAATGGAATAGAACAGCAGCGACACCAGCGCGATCCCGCTGATCAGCAGCAGCAGGCAGGGAATCGCGCCGCTCGGCCCTTTCTTGCTCTTCTTGTCTTTCCTGGCCGGCTTGAACTTGCCCATGAGGATCCGCGCTCCCGTCAGATCCTGCCGCTCTTCACGCTCAGCGCGGCCTGGTGAAAGAAACGGCCGAGCGTCTCCACCGTCTCCGGCTCGAGGTCCTTCAGAGTGATCGCCACCACCGCCCGTCCCTTCTCCGCCAGCGCCATCTGCGTGGCCAGAAACTGCGCCCGGTGATAATCCGCCGTATAGCCGGCCGCCGGTATCTCCTCCGCCTTTTCGCACAGCAGCACCGTCGACAGGCACCGGCCGTGACCGATGATCATCTCGTGATAGGAGTGGTTCATCGCCGGCCCCTCGTACACGTCCACCGGCATTTTGAGCCTGGCCCGGAACAACTCCCCGGCGGCCCGGTCCAGGCAGCGGCGCACCTGCCGTCCGCCGGGGGAGTAGCGCGTGTCCCCGAAGAAGGTCAGCTCCGCGTACTCGATGCTCCGGGTGCTGCTCATCCGCTTTAGAAGCGAGGCGTACAGCCTCGGCGCCTCCGTCTCCTCGCACGGGACGGCTGCCCGCAGCCGTCCCAGGTGCAGCGTCACCGAACGTCCCCACACGAGCCGGTGCGGCGAGCTCTCGATGTCGCGCCACGGCTTTGTGTGCTCGATGCCGCCTGCCTTCTGCGCTTCCGCGTGCAGCCGGTTGGTGATCGACTTGTAGAGTTCCACCCCGGGCTGCGTGACGAAATTCATCCGGCGCAGGTAGGCCACGCCAAACACGGTGTAGTGAACGAACTGCATGTAACGCGACAGCGAGCTCTCCCGCGGGACCGTGAGCACCGCCAGCGGGTAACCCGCCCGCCGAAGAAGGTTGATCTTGCGGGCGCCGGCGTCGCTCCCGCCCCTGATCTGCACGGCGAAAAACGCCCGGTCCTGAAGCGGGTCCTTGGGAGCGCGGTAGTCCGCCAGCTTGTGCTTCTCCTGAATCACGATCTTGATCCCAAGCTGCTCCGACTTGCCCAGGCTCTCCTCAAAGTCCTGCTTTGTCCACACGCAGGCGCCGTTCCAGGCCTTCGGCATCAGCAAGGTCACTTTGTCCCGCCCCTTCTCCCCTTGCGCGTGCAGGAACGATGCCAGCCGCCAGGCCGTTTGGATGTCCTCTGTCGAGAGCGCCGCTCCCTGAATCCAGGTGCGGAGGTCCACGCGCGCCAGCGCCAGCGGGTAAAGACTGCCTCGAGTCAGCGGAGCGCTGTGACGTCCGGCGGTGGTGTTTGCGTTGTCGGGTTGCAGCTCCACCCGGCGGTAGCCGCGCTTCGAGGCGAACTGATCGAGCAGCGAGCCGGGCAGCGTCATGTAGAGAAAGTTGGCCGTGCTGTCGATGCGATGCCTGTCGTAGAGCGACGCCAGTTTCTCGAGGTTCACCACCGGCTCATAGGAGGTCATACCCATCGCCATGCCGACCACCAGCGTTCCTCGCAAGGTCTCCGCCAGCGACGCCCCCGAGCGCCGCCTCATGTCCCCCAGGATGTGCTTCAGCTTGACGGGGTCGGTCGAATCGAGCACGTAGCAGCGCGCTCCGCGCCGCAACAGGCCGACGCTGTTGTACATCGATTTGTCTTCCGCCGAGCCGCCCATTCCGGCCCAGATCAGAAAGCGCAGCGGGACGTCGTGCGCTTCGCGGATGCGGCGGCCGATTTCCCTGACCTCCTCCGACACCATCTCCGCCCACTCCGGGTGTTGCTGGCTTTGCCAGCTCAGGTTCAGGACTCCGTAGCAGGACTTGGTGATCCTCCCCTTCGCATCGCGCTCGGTGCCGATGGCCACCAGCGGGTCGTTGGGATCGAGCGCCTCCAGGCCGTCACTGCGGATGCGCTCGTCCAGGGCGCGCAGATTCTCCAGGACCTTCTCTTTCGCGAATGTCTTGTAGTAGGGCTCCGACGAGGGATTGTCGTGGAACAACGAAAGAATCACCATCTCGTTGTAGCACGGATGTACGGTTGCGCGGTTGTTCGGTTTTCGGTTGCGTTGCGCGTCTGTCACCAACCGGCCAACCGCCCAACTTCGTCGGTCTGTCCCAGTCATCCGCTTGGCGGAACGCTGCGAAAGATGTCTGACCCCTTTTTCACCGTTTGGTACAATCTGAGATCCAGATGAATAAGACGGAACGGGAACTCCGGCAGGACATTGTCGATGTCGGTCGCCTCGTCTACCAAAAGGGATGGGTCGCGGCCAACGACGGCAACATCACCATCCGGCTGGACCAGGACCGGGTTCTTTGCACGCCCACCGGCGTCAGCAAAGGTATGATGCATCCCGACGACCTGATCATCGTGGACATGCAGGGCAACAAGATCCAGGGGCGAAAAGAACGAACCTCGGAAATCGCCATGCACCTGACGGTGTTCAATCTCCGTCCCGACATCCGGTCGGTTGTTCACGCGCATCCGCCGGTGGCCACGGGCTATGCCACTGCCGGGCGTCCGCTCAACCTGGCGCTGCTCCCGGAGGTAGTGATCGGCCTGGGGTGCGTGCCGCTGGCCGCCTACGGCTTGCCCGGCACCGCGGAGCTGACCGACCCGCTGCTGCCCTACATCCCGAAATACGACGCGATCCTGATGGGCAACCACGGCGCGGTCTGCTACGGCGAGGATGTATACAAAGCGTTCTTCCGGATGGAAACCGTGGAGCACTTCGCCCGCATCTGCCTGGTGGCGGAATTGCTGGGCGGTCCCAAGGTCCTGCCGCGGCTCGAGGTCGAGAAGCTGTTCGAGTCGCGCACGCGGTACGGTGTCCCGTCCAGAGCCGGGATCGAGCCTGGTTGTCCCGTGCCCGCCGAAGAGGCCGACGGGGAACGGTTCGAGGTGACGCGCGCCGAGCTGATCGCGCTGGTGGACGAGGCGCTGCGAGCGCGTGGAGTCGCCTGAGTGTGACAAAGCCGTGGGCCGCCGGCAGGCGGCGCTGCCAAGGTGAGTTAGCATAGAGCTTGTTGTGCTGGAGGCTGAATGGGTGAAGCATTAGGCATGATCGAGACGCGCGGCCTGGTGGCCATGATCGAGGCCGCCGACGCGATGGTGAAGGCCGCCAAAGTCACGCTGGTGGGTTGGGAGAAGATCGGTTCGGGCTACGTGACGGCGCTCGTCCGCGGCGACGTCGCCGCCGTCCGCGCGGCCACCGACGCCGGAGCGGCCGCCGCGCGCCGCGTGGGCGAGTTGATCTCCGTCCATGTCATTCCGCGCCCGCATCCGAGCCTGGAAGACGTCCTGCCCATCGGCAAGGTGCAGAACCGGAAAGATTAAGCGACCGGCCATCGGGCGGCTGACCGGCTCCGCCGCCCGATTCCCCGACTCCCATGATTCTCGCCCGCGTTGTCGGCTCCATCGTCGCCACCCGCAAGGATCCCCGCCTCGAAGGCAAGAAGCTGCTGATCCTCAAACCGGTCAGCCCGGAGGGGAAGCAGGAGGCGGGCTACGTCATCGCCGTCGACACCGTCAGCGCCGGCTACCGCGAACTGGTGATCGCCGTCTCCGGCAGCTCGGCGCGCATGGCGGAAGGGTGCAAGGACCGGCCGGTCGACACCGCGATCATCGGCATCGTCGACAGCCTCAGCCTCGACCTGCCGCCGGAGTGACGCCATGTTTCTCGGACGAGTGGTCGGACGGGTCTGGTCCACCGTCAAGAACGACGGCCTGGAAGGACAACGCCTGCTGATCGTGCAGCCGGTGACCCCGGAGCTGAAGCCCTCCGGGCGGCGGATTGTCTGCGCCGACGCGACCGGCCAGGCCGGCGCCGGCGAGATCATCTACTGGTGCCGCGGGAGGGAATCGAGCTTCCCGTTCCTGCCCACCGAAGTCCCCACCGACCAAACCATCGTCGCCATCATCGACGAGCTCCACGTGAAGAGGCCCTGAGGATGCTGATCGCGAGGGTCATCGGCGAGGTGGTGGCTACGCGGAAGCACGCCAGCCACGAGGGCCGCAAGGCGCTGCTGGTTCAGCCGCTGAACCTCGATGGCACGGACCGCGGCGACGCAGTGGTGGCACTCGATTCCGTCGACGCCGGCATTGGCGACCGCGTGCTCCTCGCCGCCGAAGGGTACAGCTCGATGACCAGCGTCGGCCGTCCGCAGTCACCGATCGACATGGCGGTGATCGGCGTCATCGACCGCGTCGATCTCCTCCTCGATGATCCTCCGGCGGCGCATCATTAGCTGCACCGCGATCAGCGACGCCATCACGGTCTTGACGACGTCAATCGTGGCGTAGGCGGTGTGAAACCCCCAGAACCGCGACCGCTCCACCGAGTCCTTCGTGTCCGGAATGAACTCAATCGTGCGTCCGAGCTTGATGATCTCCGGTGTCATCAGCCAGTGCATCAGCGCCACCACGAGGGTCATCAGCAGCACGCCGAGCAGGACCTGCGGCTTGGCGTCGGTTCCGAAGAACAGAATCAGCAGCAGCACCACGCCCAGAACGACTTGAACCAACTCCCACCCCTGGAAGTACGTCCGGTTCTGCTCGCCGGCCAGATGCCGCAGCAACAATCGCGCCGGCTCTCTTCCGATCTCCTGGATCTGCTTCGCGGCGGGGCCTCTCGCTTCGTGGATCACGCGATCGACGGTTTGCAGGTTCTGCGTGGCCACCCACATCATGAACAGGCTCCCGGCGATCCACGCGCCGAGGAGCAGGCAGGCAATGCGGCGAAAGTGCATACGAGTAAGCTGCCAGTGTACCGCAGACAGTTCACAGGTTCGCCCTTCCGGGCCAGTCTGTGCGACATCCGCCGCCGGCGGTGGTGTGCGACAATCTCGGCATGCCACCGCCCGTCACCCGACGTTCGCTGCTCGCCGCCACGGCCGCCTCGGCGCTCGGCGCACAACCGGAGGTCCGGCTGCCGCGGAAGGTCCGCGTCGCCATCCTCGGCCTCGACGGTCATTCCGGCGAGATCCTCGAACCGCTGCCGCGCCTGCCCGACGTGGAAATTGCCGCCGTGTCCGACCCCGATCCCGCCAGGACGGCCCGCTTGGTCGAAACACCGCGGCTCTCGCGGGCGCGCCGCTACACCGACTACCGCCGGATGCTGGACGGCGAGCAACTCGATGTGGTTGCGGTCCTCAATTCGAACGGCGACCGCGCCGAAGGCGTGCTCGCGTGTGCGGAGCGCAAGCTGCACGTGATTGCGGAGAAGCCGCTCGCCATTCATTGGCAGGACCTGGAGAAGGTGAAACGAGCGGTCGCGCGCAGCGGAATCCGGTTGTCGATGCTGCTGCCGATGCGCTTTTCGTCGCCCTACCTGGCGATGAAGCAGGTGGTCGATTCCGGAGAGATCGGCGAGGTGGCGCAGATCGGGGCGCAGAAGTCCTACAAGGCGGGCGAGCGGCCCGAGTGGATGCGCCGGCAGAGCAGCTATGGCGGCACGATCCCCTGGATCGGGAGCCACATGGTGGACCTCATGCGGTGGACCAGCCGCCGTGAATTCCATGATGTGGTGTCCTTCCAGGCGCGGATCGGCGATTTTCCCGGCATCGGCGAAATGGAGAACTCCACCGCCACTTTGTTCCGGATGGACAACGGCGGCGTGGCCACGCTGCGCATGGATTATCTGCGGCCGGAGACCGCGCCTACCCACGGCGACGACCGGCTCCGGCTGGCCGGCACCAAGGGCGTGGTCGAGTACCAGGAGTCCACGGGGGTCACCGTGATGTCCTCCCGCCGAAAGCCCGAAGCACTAAGGAATCTGCCGTCGGAGCAGTCCGTGTTCATCGACTTCCTCGAGTCGGTCTTCAACGGTAAACCGGCAGGGTTGTCGTTGCAGGACATCTATCGGGTCTGCGAGATCGTCCTGGCCGCGAGGGAGGCTGCTGAACAAAGCCGGATCGTCCGGATCGGGCCGGGAAACTGAGGCGTCGCAACAGGCTCGCCAGGCTTCCTGGGACATCGTGTCCCGGGGGCGTGTCCCAAGGACACAGCCCAACCTCTTTGTACCTTTATTTTCAATAAGTTATCCTGGAACTCCACGTGCTGTCTCCGGATGGGTACGGATATGCGGATTCGACTGTCCTTGGTCGCCGGGTGCATCGGCTTAACGACTTCGCTGCCGGCGACAACGCTCGAGCGATTGAGCCTGGACGAGATGATCACCAAGTCTACGGCGATCGTCCGCGGCAAGGTCCTTTCCTTGCGCGCGGAGGCGCGCGGGCCGGTGATCTATACGCATTTCGCGGTCGAAGTGCTGGAGCGGTGGAAGGGACCGGAGGCGGCCCGGGTCGAGGTGGCGTTGCCGGGCGGATCCATGCCGGGACAGCAACAGTCCTTCGCCGGTACGCCGGCGCTGGTTCCGGGCAGAGAATACGTGCTGTTCCTTTGGACCGGCAAGAGCGGCATGACCCACGTGATCGGGCTGTCGCAGGGCGTGTTCAGCTTGAAGAGCGACGGCAAGGGCGGCATGGTGGCGGCGCGGTCGGCGAGTTCGGAAGCGATGCTCGATTCGCGAACGGGCCGCATGGTGAACGATGTTTCCATTCAGATGGGACTCGGGGAATTGCGCTCGCGGGTCGCCGTCGTTGTGAGCGGAAAGTAAAGGCATGGTTCGGGCGAAGAGGATTTACACATTGGCCCCGTGCTGGTTGTTGGCGACCGGCGCCCTCTTCGCCCACTACCAGTTCCTGCATTACCAGAGCCGGTCGGCGCCGTTCACCCCGGCGCCGGAGAAGTTCGACCTGAACGCGCTGCCGGACCGCGCGGTGCGCTACTACGTGGCCGAGGATGGGCCGGAGCAGAAGGCGGCCGGCGACAGCTTCACTTCAATTCTCAGCCAGATCCGGATGGCGGCGGAGGCCTGGAGCGCGGTGGAGACCTCCGAGCTGCGGCTGGTCTTCGGCGGACTGTTCACGCCGGACAGCTCACAATCGTCGCCGCGGGTTGAAGTGCTGTTCGACGAAATCCCGCCCGGGCTGGTCGCCCTTGGCGGGCCGACCACACGCGGGGAGATGGTGAACGGCGCGGACGGCGCCTTCGTTCCGATCCTCCGCTCGGTGCTGATCCTGCAAAAGGATCTCACCGACCGGCCGAGCTGGAGCGATGCGTTCTTCCTGACGGTGGTTCACGAGATGGGTCATGCGCTGGGCCTCCAGCACACGCTGACGTCCAGCGTGATGTCCACGCAGGTGACGCGGGCGAGCACGCGCTCCAAGCCGCTGGGCGTGGACGACGCCGCCGGGCTTTCCCTGCTCTATCCGGCGCCGGGATACGCCTCGAAGGTGGGTGCGATTTCCGGGCGGGTGACGCTGGGCGGCTCCGGCGTTCATCTCGCCTCGGTGGTGGCGCTCGCCCCCAGCGGGGCGGCGGTGAGCGCGCTGACCGATCCGGACGGTTACTATCGGATCGCGGGTGTTCCTCCCGGCTTGTACTACCTCTATGTGCATCCGCTGCCGCCCGCCGCTCAGGACGGGCTTGGGCCGGCGGACATCGTGCTGCCAGTCGATCCCGCCGGGGTTCCCTTCCCGGCGAGCGGGCTGTTCGACACGCAGTTCTATCCGGGAACGAAGGACGTGTTTCGCGCCCACCTGGTGATCGTGGAAGCGGGCGGGAAGATAGAAGGCTATGATTTCCGGGTGTCGCCGCGCGGGCCGCTGGATCTGTTCGGTGTGACGACTTATAGCTTTCCGGGCAGGTTTGCGGTCAAGCCGGCGTACGTGAACGGGACGCTGGACTTTCTGGTGGCGTCAGGCGTCGGACTTACTAAGAACGGGGCTCCCACGGCCGGGCTGAACGTGAGTGTGCTGGGTGGGTCGACGGTGGTGGCCCCGAACGGGGTGAAGGCGTACCCGCCGGCGCCGGATTTCCTGCAAGTGGACTTACAATTCAACCCGTTCTCCGGCGAAGGCGCGCGGCACCTGATCTTCTCGCGCAACAACGACCTGTACATATTGCCCGCGGGCGCGACGCAGGTGTTCCGGCAGCCGCCGTCGATCACATCGGTAAGCCGAGGCGTGGACGGTTCCGGGCGCACCATCGTCTCGGTCGCGGGGAAGCGGCTGTTCGCGGAGACGCGCATCTTTTTCGACGGCCTGCCGGCGCCATTGATCGGCATCGAGGAGGGCAACGGGCGCGCGTTGCTGGTGGTTCCGCCGCAAGGATCGTCCGGGCACCGGGCGGTGGTGACGGCGTTGAATCCGGACGGGCAGACGTCGCAGTTCGTCGACGCGCAGACGGCGACGTACGACTACGAGCCGGCCGCCCAGCCGTTGGTGTCGGTGACGCCGGCTTCCCTGCCCGCGGGCTCGGTGGGGATGGTCGAGGTCACCGGCGTGAACACGAACTTCGCTGCCGGCCGGACGGTGGCCGGTTTCGGATCGAGCGACGTGGTGGTGAGGCAGGTGTGGGTGCTCAGCCCGACGCGGTTGCTGGCCAACGTGCAGGTGGCGGCCTCGGCGGCGTTGGCGGCGGCGAAACTGACGGTAGTCACGGGCTTTGAGACGGCCGAGCAACCGTTGGCGCTGGCGGTGCGGGCAGGCGATCCGCAAGCGCCGGTGATCGACCCGGTGGCGGTGGATCCGCTGACCTGGCTGCCGAGTATTTACGCGGGCGGCCAGGCGGCGCTCTCGGTGGCCAACCTGCCGGCGGCAGAGGTCAGCCTGACGATCGAGGGCCAGCCGGCAAGGGTACTGAGCGTGGCCGACGGCAAGGTGGTTTTCGAGGTGCCGGCGGGATTGACCACGGGGCCGGCGGTACTGCGCGTCTCTGTCGGCGGTCAAGCGCAGGAGCCGATCGTGGTGGGAATCGATCCGCCGCCGCCGGTGGTGCTGGCGGTACTGGGGATTTCCGAGGCGCCGGTGAGTGCGACCCGGCCGGCCATCCCGGGCGAGCTGCTGCGGGTGATCCTGGCGGGACTTGCGGACGAGTCGGCGGTGGGCAATCCCTCATCGATTCAGGTGAGGGTGGACGGCATCGATCACCCGGTCCTGCGGGTGGTCGCGTCTCCGGCGGATGCGAACATCCACGAAATCCACTTCACGCTGTCGCCCCACATCCCGTCCGGCGACCAGCCGGTCACGGTGCGCGTCGGCGACCGGCTGTCGCAGCCTTTCTCGATCCCCGTGCAGGCGGCCGTGGCGGGAAGGTAGACGACACGCCGGAAATTAATACCTCTTAGCGGCAGCCCTCCGGCACCACTGAGCTACTGGCTTCGCTCGGCACCAAGCCGAGCAGAGGGAATAACCGCTATGATTGTGGACATGGGGAGTGTCCG
>CAZACK010000134.1:0-13081 GCA_964483455.1 uncultured Solibacteraceae bacterium | reverse complement strand
TTTCTAGGCTCAGACTTGTGACCGGATTCTCGCCACGTTCGATTCAGTTGCACCCGGCAGAGTGGTGCGCCCCCTCCCACCATGACTGGGAGTGATGGCTCAAAGCGTCTCCGACACCCCTGAGTTGCCCGGCCACGGGCCACGGGGAAGGCAAATGCCGTTGCCGGACGGCACAACAAGCCGGCGATTTTTTCCGCCTTGCGACCACTACCTCAACTAGGGGGAACAGTCCGTAGCATGCCTTCGCCCGACAGCCAGGACAGTCTCTTCTTGCTGCCCCTCCTGATCTTCATTCTCGTCAGTGGCTTGGACGACCTGCTACTGGACGCGGCCATGGCGTTGCGATGGCTACACGGCCGCAATGCGCGGCCGGAGGACCGGCCCTCGACCGAAGCCCGCCAACGGCGAATCGCCGTGTTCATCCCCATGTGGCGGGAGGCGCTTGTCGCTGAAAAGATGCTGGAGCACAACCTGTCGGCCATCCGGTATCGGAACTATGACATCCTCGTCGGAACGTATCCCAACGACCGGCCGACTCAGGACGCGATCCGCCGGGCGGCGGCCCGCTTCCCCAACGTCCGCCTCGCCGCTTGCCCGCACGATGGCCCGACATCCAAGGCGGACTGCCTGAACTGGATCTACCAACAGATGTTGCTCGACGAGCAGCAGAGCGGCGTGTACTACGAGATCGTCGTGACCCATGACGCTGAAGACCTGATCCACCCGGATTCCCTGCGCTGGATCAATCACTATGCCGACCGGTACGATATGGTGCAGATTCCCGTCCTGCCGCTGCCCACCCCTGCCTGGCGTTTCACCCACGGGGTGTACTGCGATGAGTTCGCCGAGTACCAGACCAGGGACGTTCCACTGCGGCCGGCACTCGGCGGCTTCCTGCCTTCGAACGGCGTCGGTACCGGTTACACCCGGCGGGCGCTTGAAGCGCTCGCCCGCCAGGCTTCCAATCGAGTCTTCGAGCCGGAGTGCCTGACCGAGGATTACGAGAACGGCCTGCGCCTGTTCCGCCTCGGCTTCCGGCAGATCTTCTTGCCGGTCCGGCTCGACGCAAATACCGTCGCCACCAGGGAATATTTTCCCCAGTCCTTCCGGCAGGCGGTCCGGCAGAGAACGCGCTGGGTGATGGGGATCGCGCTTCAGTCCTGGCAGCGCCACGGCTGGGGATGGAGCCCGGTTTCGGCCTATTGGTTCTGGAGGGATCGAAAGGGACTGCTTGGAAATCCTCTCAGCCTGCTCAGCAACCTCCTGTTCGTCTACGGTCTGGGCGCTTGGCTGTGGAGCCTTCGTACCGGCGGAGAGTGGGCGCTGGCGCACTGGTTCTCCCGTCCGGTCGTGTCCTGGCTGCTCGTGCCGGCGGTGGTGCTTCAATGTGTTCGTCTTTCGGTTCGCGGGGTCTGCTCCGCGCGAATCTACGGCTGGCCGTTCAGCCTGGGCGTGCCGTTGCGAGCCGTCTGGGCGAATTGGGTGAATTCGACGGCGACGCTCCTCGCCGTGTGGCGCTACTGCCTGGCGCGGCTCCGGAGTGAGCCGCTGCTCTGGGTGAAGACCGATCACCTCTACCCGTCCATCGAGGCCTTGTCGCGTCACAAGCAGCGGCTCGGCGAAATCCTGGTCGCCTCGTCCTACATCGAGCAGGCGGATCTCGATCGCGCTCTCGCCGCCCAGCCTCCCGGCACTCGCATCGGGGAATACCTGGTGCGGCTCGGCCTGCTGGCGGAGAACGAACTGTACGAGGCGCTCAGCCTGCAACAGAACCTGCCGGTGGAGGCCATCGAGCCTCGCCTGTTGCAGCGCGAGGCCGTGCGTCTTCTGCCGTCGGGCCTCATGAAGAAGTGGAAGGTTCTGCCCTTTCGCGTGGCCGAGGGAGACCTCTACCTGGCCGGCCCCGAGATTCCCTCCGACCGGTTGGTGGCGCTGCTCGGCCGCCACACCCGGCTGCGGTTGCGGTTCCAGTTGGTCCCCCCGAGCGAGTTCGCGCGGCTTGAGAGGGAGTTGCTGAGGTGAGTCCGTTCACCACAGAGGCACGGAGCACACAGAGGATCAATGAGATCACAAAGGAAGTGATCGGAGCCGCGATTGAGGTTCACCGGGCCCTGGGTCCGGGGTTGTGGGAATCAGCGTACGAGGAATGCCTGTGCCGTGAGTTATTGAGCCGGCACGTAACGCTCGACCGGCAGGTGTGTCTCCCATTGGAATACAAAGGGGTCAGGCTGGACTGTGGGTACAGGCTCGATCTGGTGGTCGCCGGATCCGTGGTCGTGGAGGTCAAGGCCGCCGAGCAGATCGCTGCGGTACATGAAGCTCAACTGCTGACATACATGAAACTGGCCAGATGCAGGATCGGCCTGCTCATCAACTTCCACGTCCCGCTGCTCAAGAACGGCGTCCGGCGCCTGATCATTGATCTCTGAGACCTCTATGCCCTCTGCGCCTCTGTGGTAAAAAAAAAAGCCTCAAGTACGGTAGCTCGCGTTGATCCGCACGTACCCCTCCGTCAAGTCGCACGTCCAGAAGCACGTCTCCCCCTTCCCCTTGCCGCGGATGGTGAACCGCACGATGCAGTCGGTAGCATCCAGCTTCCTTTTCAAGTCCTCCTCGGAGAAGCGGGCGGCGACGCCGCCACGGCACACCGGCACACCTTGAAGCCGGATATCCACCTGCGCCGGATCGAAGGCCACCCCCGAAGCGCCGGCGGCGGACAGGATGCGACCCCAGTTCGGGTCCGAACCGGCGATCGCCGTCTTGACCAGCGGCGAGTTGGCGATCGCGCGCGCGATCCTGGCGGCGCTGTCGTCGTCCCGGGCGCCGACCACGTGGATGGTGATCTGCTTGTTCGCGCCCTCCCCATCACGGGCGATCATCTCCGCCAGGTCCTGCATCACCCAGCTCAGAACCTCTTCGAAGACCATGCGCTCCTTGGAGTTCGTCCGCACGCCCGAGGTGCCGTTGGCCAGCAAGAGCACGGTATCGTTGGTCGAGGTGTCCCCATCCACCGAAAGGCGATGGAAGCTGCGCTCCGCGGCGTGCGCGAGCACCGGCTGCAACTCGGCGGGAGCAATCGCGGCATCGGTCATCACGAAGCAAAGCGTGGTCGCCAGGTTCGGGTGGATCATGCCGGCGCCTTTGGTCATTCCGGCGATGCGAACGACGCCGTGGTTCAGCGGCACCTCGCCGTAGGCGACCTTCGGGATCCGGTCGGTGGTCATAATGGCTCGCGACACCGCCTCGAATCGCGATTCCGACAGCCCTTCGATCAGGCGCGGCAGCGCCGCCGGAATCAACCGCCCGTCCAACTCGACCCCAATCACACCCGTCGAGGCCGGCAGCACCTGCCTCGCCGGTATCTTCAGCCTCCGGGCCAGCGCGCCGCAGCAGGTCTCGGCCACGCGCATGCCCGTTCGCGTGGCGCAGTTTGCGTTGCCCGCGTTGACCAGAACCGCTCGCGCACGGCCTCGCGAGAGCCGCAGGTTCCGGCGAGCCAGCCTGACCGGCGCGGCCTGCACCCGGTTGGTGGTGAACAGCGCCGCCGCCGACGCCGTGACGTCGGACACGATCAGCCCAAGGTCGTCTTTCTTGTCCTTGCGGATGCCCGCGTAAGTGGCGGAGTATCGATAGCCCGATGGTAGATTCACCGGCCTTATTCTCCTAACGGTTCATTCTCCAACAAACGCTGGCCGTTGAGGAACGCCTCGGCCGTGATTCGCTTGCGGCCCTCGATTTGCACCTCCAACAACTCCAGGCTGGACCGGGCGCCGCATCCCACCACCAGCCGGCGCTTCTCAGGCTGCATCACGCCAGGCGCGATGGAAACGGCCTCCGCCGGCAGTCGCGCCCGCCAGACATGCATCATCTGTCCGCGGAATCTCGTCCAGGCGCCAGGCCACGGAAGAAAGCCGCGCACCCTATTGTAAATGTCGATGGCGGGCAGGTTCCAATCGATCTCGCCGTCTTCTTTCCGGAGGATCGGCGCGTAGGAAGCCAGCGAGTGATCTTGCGCGCGAGGCACGATGCTACGCCGCTCGATGGCCTCCAGCGTCTCGGCCAGCAGATCGGCCCCCATCGCCGCGAGTCTCTGACCAAGGTCGATGGCCGTCTCCTCCGGCGCGATCGGCGTTTCGCGCTGGAGGAGGATGTCGCCGGTGTCCATCCCGGCGTCGATTCGCATCGTTGTGACTCCGGTTGTCGTCTCGCCGCGCACGATCGACCACTGGATCGGCGCCGCGCCCCGATACTTCGGTAGCAGGGACGCGTGCA
Source organism: uncultured Solibacteraceae bacterium (assembly GCA_964483455.1). Taxonomy (GTDB): domain Bacteria; phylum Acidobacteriota; class Terriglobia; order Bryobacterales; family Bryobacteraceae; genus CAYZJD01. Next base: position 8,809 of record CAZACK010000134.1, on the reverse strand, counting down.
CGTTGATGATCCCGAGTGGCGGGATGTCGATGACCGATTGCGGGAGAATCTGGCCGTACCCCACGACCACCATGGCCCGGGCCCCGAACGATGCGAGGGACTCGACAACCTCGGGCCCCCGGATCCGCTCCGGTTGGTAGACCGGCAGCCCGAGCCGTATCGCTGCCTCCTTGACCGGCGAGGCGGCAAGCCCCCGTCCCCGTCCCTTGGGCCGGTCCGGCTGCGTGTAGACCGCCAGGACCTCGTGGCCGGAGGCCACGAGCCGCTCCAGAGAAGGAACGGCGAAGGACGGGGTTCCGAGGAAGATCAGGCGCACAGGTGCCAAAACAAAAATCAAAAGGCAAGAATCAAAAAGCAAAAATAGTCCGGTGCGCTTCGCGGGCATCCTGTTACAAAGCTCTCCGCAGGCGATCCAACATTCTTGATTTTTGATTTGTCGTTCATCACGCCCACTCTCCTGCCTTCACCAGCTTGCGGATCTTGCGCCGGATCAAGTCGCGCTTCAGCGGCGTGAGGTGGCTGATGTACAGCTTGCCGTTAAGATGGTCCGTTTCGTGGAGGAACGCGCGCGCCAGCAGCTCTTCGCCGGTCATCTCAAAGAACGCCCCATTCGCATTTTGGGAACGGACGGTGACCCGGGCGCCGCGGGTCACCTCTTCGCGGAAGCCAGGAATACTCAGGCAGCCTTCTTCCTGCCGCTGCTTCCCCTCGTTGCCGATGATCTGCGGGTTGATGAGCACGATCTTCTGGGACGGGTCCTCGCCCACCGACAGGTCGATGACCGCGATCCTCCGGGAGATGCCGATTTGGGGCGCCGCCAGCCCCACGCCTCGAGCCGCGTACATCGACTCGAACATGTCGTCGATCAGCTTGTTCAGCTCTGGAGTGTCGAATTCGTCGCAAATCTCCGCCGGCGTCTCCAGCACCGGATCGCCGTACTTCACGATCGGGTAAATCATCAATACTCTCTCACCTGCGTCAGATAGGCGTCGAAGTTGCGCTTGGTCTCCGCCAAGGAGTCTCCGCCGAATTTCTCGATCATCGCCTGCGCGAGAACGAGCGAGACCATGGCCTCACCGATGACGCCCGCGGCCGGGACCACGCAGACGTCGCTGCGCTCATAGGCGGCCAGCGATGGCTCCCGGGTCACCAGGTCGACGGATTCAAGCGGCCGGCGTAACGTGGAGATCGGCTTGAGAAAGCCGCGCACCACGACGTCCTGCCCGTTGGTGATGCCGCCCTCGATCCCGCCGGCGCGGTTGGCGCCGCGCGTGAAGCCCCGCGCCTCGCGGTCGTAATGGATGGTGTCCTGCACCTGCGAGCCGAAGCTAGCCGAAGCCATTTCGGCATCCCCGATCGCGACGCCCTTTACCGCCTGAATAGAAACGATGGCCTGTGCCAGCCGTCCGTCCAGCCGCGAGTCCCAGGTGATGTGCGAACCGAGGCCGGGGGGCACGTTGTGCGCCACCACTTCGAACACGCCGCCCACGGTGTCGCCGGTGCGGTAGGCTTCGTCCACCACGGCCTTCATCCGCGATTCGGCCTCGGCATCGACGCAGCCGAGCAGGATCTCGCTCCGGCGGCTCAGTTGCTCCAGTTCCTCCCACCGCGCCGCGCGTCCAAGTCGCGCCCCGCCGACGGCCACCACGTGGCTCAGGACCTCGACGCCGAACTGGCGCAGGAAACACTTGGTGACGGCGCCGGCGGCGACCCGCGCCGTGGTTTCCCGCGCACTCGCCCGCTCCAGCACGTAGCGCGCATCGTGGAGGTTGTACTTGATCGCCCCGGCCAGGTCCGCGTGACCGGGACGGGGACGCGTCACGGGCTTCTTCTTGTCTTCCGCCCCGTCGATGTCTTCCACAGGCAGCGCTTCATTCCAGTTCGCCCAGTCCTTGTTTCGAACCAGGATGGCGACTGGCGAGCCGATGGTGTGAGAGTGCCGGACGCCGGCCACGATCTCCGCGGTGTCTGTTTCAATCTTCTGGCGGCCTCCGCGCCCGTAACCCTGCTGGCGTCGCCACAACTCGCGGTTTACCGATTCGAGGGAAATGGGAACCCCGGCGGGCAACCCGGTGAGGGTCGCCACCAGGCACTCGCCGTGCGATTCGCCGGCGGTTTCAAAGCGCAACATTCGTCAGCATTTCATGGTACCAGCCTCGTGCTTTGCGTTCCAAGACGGTGCTTGGGCGGTTGAAGACGTGTCCCTTTGACGACCTTGCGCTGTTACGTCTGCAAACTCAGCGCAGATCGCAAGAAGACAGGGCAGTTCGTGATTGTCCGATTTGCGGATCTTCCAGACGCGCGCACCGTATCCCATAGAGGTGGGACCAATGAGACACTCAAGAGCAACAGCCGGCAAGCGGTTGCGCAAGAGCGCTGGAAGGTTCCTCGGCGCACTGAGCGCATTCCTGCTCTTGCAAGGCGACGTGACAATCCGGCGGGCCGGCGCCGGCACACGCGCCGGGCGGCAATCGGCCACCTTGGCCCGATCGGCCCTGTCCCTGCCCGCGTTCGATTTCCTGCCCCGCATCGCCGGCAGGGGGCAGTCGGTCGCCATTCAGATCGCCGTTCGCATCCGCAACCAGGCGGAAATCGAACCCCAGATCCTCGCCCAGGCGCAACGGGAGACGACCGAAGTCCTCGATCGATCCGGCATCGGGCTTGCTTGGCTCGATTGCTCGCCCGGCGGGCAATCACTCAGTCGCAGTCCGGCATGCCACCGGGCGCCGGCTCCGACCGAATTGGTGATCACGGTGCTGCAACGGTCGCGCTCAACTCCGGACGGCGCGCTCGGAAGGGCCATCTGTCCGACGAATGGGCACATGGCCGCCTACGCCACGGTATACGTCGACCTGGCGCGCCGAATGGCCACGGGCAAGCGGGAAACGGCGACGATCCTGGGTTATGCGATGGCCCACGAACTGGGCCATCTGCTGCTGGGCGCGAACAGCCACTCCGCCGTGGGCATCATGCGCTCGCACTGGAAGGCGCAAGAGATCCTGACCGGTCTCACGTGCAGGTTCCACTTCACGGACACGCAGTCGGCGCAACTACGGGAAGCGGTGCGCGCCCGAACTCGGATTGCCCGTTCGGCCTGAAGCCTGGCGAGGTAGCATTCCAAGAAGCGCCGCCAAAACGAGCACGGCGGCGCTCGTCACCGCCAGCATCGGCAGGGCGACCCGGAGACTGCCCGGCAAGGACGCGAGCGGCCGATGGGTGGCGGCCAGCAGCCAGACGATCGTCGCCGCCATCGCGGCCAGCAGGATGCATCGCACCCAAGTCTGCCGGTCTTGTCGTCGGGCGATGCGCCGTTTCCCCTGTCGCCATTCCATCCAGGCCCGTCCGAGGTAGACGAACAGGAGCACGGCCAGCACGACGGACCCTGCGATAAAGCACATCGCCCAGTTGTCCGTCTGGCTCGTCCAGGGCGCCCGCGCGGCGGACGGCGCCGGCAGCCCGGCCGCACGCAGCAGCACCCCGCGTGCAATCACCGCGGCCCGGCTGGTGCCGGTATTCATCAGCACGGCCACCGCGAGCTTCCGTCCCGGGACCACAATCGCCGACGTGCTCCCGTTCCAAATGAAGCCGCTGTGTTCGAGGACAGACTCGTCCTTCAGCCACGGCGCGCGCCGCCGGACGAACCAGCCCCGCTGGTAAACCGCGTCCCGGGGCGATTCGAAGAAGCTGGCCGCGCGGCCGGCCGGGCCGAACGCGTGCTCCTCCCCTCGCAGCAGCGCCGAGAGCCAGCGGCCCACGTCCACCACCGTTGACTTGACTTGCGAGGAACCGTACCAACCGGAGAAATTCGTCCTGCTTAGCCGCATCCGACCCCACTCGCGCTCGTGCGGCTCCGCCAGCCCCCACCGGGCCGCCTCATCGTAACTGAGTGTGGTGCTCGTCATTCGCAAGGGCTGGAACACATCCGTCCGCATGTAGTCGGGGAAGGGACGCCCCGAGACGCGCTCGATCAAACCCGCGAGCAGGATGTAATTGCTGTTGGCATAGTAGAAACGGCTGCCCGGCGCGTGACGAAGCTGCGCCCGATCGAGCCTCCGCGCGGCAAGCGTCAAATCGAATTCGCCCGGCTGCCCGCAGCAGGGAATCAGGTAGTCATCGCCGCGAGTCAGGCCGCTCGTCTGCTCGACGAGATGCCGAACAGTGATGTGGAGTGAGGCCTCAAGATCCCGCGTGCGGAATTCGGGCAAGTAGTGAGCCACCGACCGGTCGAAGACGAGCCTGCCCTCCTGCTCCAGCCTGCCTGCCGCCAATGCTGTCAGCGGCTTGCTTAGCGAAGCCAGTTCGAGGAGCGTGTCTGCTGTCATCCCCGCGCCGCCAGCCAGGCTCTTCACTCCGTAGGCCGCCGATGCCACCTCGTCGCCGCGCACGATCGCCACCGAGAGGCCGGGAATCTCGTTCACGGCCATCTCCTCGCGGAGATAGCGCTCGATCGAAGATGGGATGTCTTCGGCGGCGACGTCAGAGGAAGCGGCCAGCCACAGGATTGCCGCGGCCATTGCCCGATTGCCGGATCGCACGGTCAAGGCCGCAACCTAAGCCCGCGTCCTACACGCCGACCGGAGCCGCCGCCAACTGCCGCAGCACATAAGGCAGAATTCCCCCGTGCTGGTAGTAGTCCGCCTCGCGCGGGGTGTCCACGCGAATCACCGCTTCGAAAGTCTTGGCCGCGCCATCCGCCGCCACCGCGCGCACCGTGGCCCGCTTCGAACCGGAGATCCCGTCGCGGAGGCCGGTGATCGAGTAGCTCTCCATCCCTGTCAGCCCGAGCGATTCGCGGTTCTCTCCGGGCGGAAACTCCAGCGGCAGCACACCCATGCCCACAAGGTTCGAGCGATGGATGCGCTCGAAGCTCTCGGCGATCACCGCCCGCACGCCGAGCAGCGCCACGCCCTTCGCCGCCCAGTCCCGCGACGAGCCCGATCCGTACTCCTTGCCGGCGAGAATCAGCAGCCCGACGCCCTCTTGCCGATAGCGAACCGATGCGTCGTAAATCCACATCCGCTCGCCGGAAGGCACGTGTGTCGTCCAGCCGCCCTCGGTCCCCGGCGCGAGCTGATTGCGGAGGCGGATATTGGCCAGTGTTCCGCGGATCATTACCTCGTGGTTGCCGCGCCGCGCGCCGTAGGAATTGAAGTCCTTCTGCCCGACGCCGAAGCCGATCAGGTACTGGCCCGCGGGACTGTTCACGGGAATCGAGCCGGCCGGCGAGATGTGATCCGTGGTGACCGAATCGCCAAGCATCGCGAGCACCCGCAGCCCCTCCTGGTCCTCGACGGGCCTGCCGGGGTCCGCCAGTTTCTCCAAGTACGGAGGCTTCTTGATGTACGTCGACGTCTCGTCCCACTGGTACAGGTTCCCGACCGGTACGTGGATGGAATTCCACATCGAGTCGCCGCGAAAGACTTCGGAGTACTCCCGCTCGAACATTTCGCTGCGGACACAATCCCGCACGGCGGCCTGCACCTCTTCGCTCGTTGGCCAGATGTCCCGCAGGAAGACCGGCTGCCCGTCGCGCCCGGCGCCGAGCGGTTCCTGATCGAGATCGACATCGACGCGGCCTGCGAGCGCGTACGCGACGACCAGCGGCGGCGAGGCCAGGTAGTTCGCCTTGACCAGCGCATTCACCCGGCCTTCGAAATTGCGGTTGCCGCTTAGTACGGCCGCGACGACGAGCTTCTCGCCCTGGACCGCCTGAGCCACCGCCTCGGGCAACGGACCGCTGTTGCCGATGCACGTCGTGCAGCCGTAGCCGACCAGGTGGAATCCCAGCGTCTCCAGGTACGGAAGCAGCCCGGCTTCCCGAAGATAGCTCACGACGACCTTCGATCCCGGCGCGAGGCTCGTCTTCACCCACGGCTTCGCCGTCACGCCGCGCTCCACCGCCTTCTTCGCCACCAGGCCGGCGGCCATCAGCACCGACGGGTTCGACGTGTTGGTGCAGCTTGTGATAGCGGCGATTACCACCGACCCGTCCTGCACGGTGGCGCGCCCGCCGTTCACCGCGATCTCCACCTGCTTCGGCGGCGCGCCGAGAACCGAAAGGAAGTTCTTCTTCACGTCCGGAAGCACGATCCGGTCCTGCGGCCGCTTCGGCCCGGCGAGGGAGGGAACCACCGTGGCCAGATCCAGCTCGATCGTGTCCGTGTAGACGGGATCGGGCGTCGAGTCGGTCCGGAACAGGCCGTTCTCCTTGGTGTAGGCTTCGACCAGCTCGACGACTTCCGGAGGCCGGTGCGTCATACGCAGGTAGCGCAGCGTCTCGTCGTCAACCGGGAAGAAGCCGATGGTGGCGCCGTACTCCGGCGCCATATTGGCCACCGTCGCCCGGTCCGCCAAGCTGAGCGTGCTGAGACCGTTTCCGTAAAACTCGACGAATTTGCCGACCACGCCCTTCTTGCGCAGCATTTGGGTGACGGTCAGCACCAGGTCAGTGGCGGTCGCGCCTTCGCGCAGCCTGCCGTGAAGCCGGAATCCGACCACTTGCGGCAACAGCATGGAAACCGGCTGGCCCAGCATGCACGCCTCCGCCTCAATCCCGCCCACGCCCCAGCCGACGACGCCGAGCCCGTTGATCATCGTCGTGTGGGAATCCGTGCCGACCAGCGTGTCCGGATAGGCGCTCGTCACCCCGTCCGACTCCGAGCTGAACACGACCGGCGCGAGGTACTCCAAGTTCACCTGGTGGACGATGCCGGTTTCGGGCGGCACGACCCGGAAATTGCGGAACGCCGACTGGCCCCAGCGCAGAAACTCATAGCGCTCGCGGTTGCGCTCGAACTCCAGCAGCGCATTGAGGCGGAAGGCGTCCGGCGTGCCGTAGTGGTCCACCTGGACGGAATGGTCGATCACCAGGTCCGCCGGGAGCAGCGGGTTCGCCCGCACCGGATCGGCGCCCTGCTGCTTCAGCGCGTCGCGCATAGCCGCCAAGTCGACCACGCACGGCACCCCGGTAAAGTCCTGGAGCAGCACGCGCGCCGGCATGAAGCTGATCTCTTTCTCCACCGGCCGGCCGTCCCATTTGGCCACGGCCTCGATGTCGGCGGCGGTCACGCCGTGCCCATCCTCGTGGCGCAGCAAGTTCTCGAGCAGCACGCGGATGGAAAACGGAACTCGACTCAGGCTGCCGAGCGCGTCGAGGCGATGAATCTGGTAGTTGCGGCCGCCCACGCGCAGAGTGGATGCGGCGCCGAATGAGTTCTTCCCGGACATATGAGTCTCCACCTCTATGGTACGCCCGCAGAGGCTTCGCCTCAGAGCAGAGGGTCGAGTCCCAGAGTTATCTCCTGGAGACTACCGACCCGCGAGGTGCAGTCTCTGCCGGTAGTCCGGCTTCGTTGGGCCAAACCGCGGATCCACGCGACCAATTCGTCGCCGGCAACGGTTCCTCGACGGAGGCACGCCGCCGCAAACCCTGTGCTCGACGGCAGCCGGCAAAGACCTCTCGGACTGCGCCCGCGTCCCGGCGCCGGCCGCTGCTCGAGGATGGCGGCGATCTTGACAAAGATGCCCTCCCACTCCTTGTGCAGCTTGCGGTTCCTGGCGTGGTTGGATTCCGCCGCAACATAGCCCGCCAAGTCGTCGAGGTCATACAGGGTGTAGCGGGCAACGGCAGGCTTGCCGGGCTGCGGCACGATTCTCAAGTGCCGGGTCAATTCGTCGGGCGCGAAGCTGTGCTTCAGAATCAGTTCCCGTTCGCGGTCGGTCAGCTCAAGGGGAAGCGTCGTGCCGGGCGCGATTCGTGTTCGCGGCACCTCAGGCGCCGGTTGTCCCTGAAGGGCGGCCAACATGAACTTGGTCAGTTCATTAACATCGCGATCAGCGGCGGCGGGTTCCACTGCTCTCTTTCCCGGGGCGCGGCGATAGAAGGTCCGTTTCAAGGACGCGTTGATGGCCTCAATTGAGTACGCCTCGGGATCGAAGGCGCCGCGCCAGGCCAGCATGTTCACATGTTCCTCGTGGTCCGGATCGGCGAGCGCTTTGAGGTAATCAGCATAGCCGCCAGGGCCGCCTGCATCCTCCGGCGGTCCATTCCGCGCGCCCGCGATGCATCGTGGGTAGAACACGCCCGGAGGAGGCAACAGGATCGCTTCGAGCGGAACGTCGTGACGCCAGTCGTCACCGAAGTCATAGACGCATTCAAAGCTGTCGCCCACGCGATCCACGATCCGGTTGAGCGGCACGTGCCTCTCGTCAATCACTTTTCGTTCGTTGAAGGCGTCGTCGGGGTCCGGAACGCTGTAGACGCGCCGCCCCACGATGAAGTCGTGGAGGTGGTAGTCCTCCCAATTGAACAGCAACTGAAGGATCCTATGCAGCCGCGGCAGCTTCGTGTCCTCCGCAACCTGGACGGATCGCCAGATCGAAGGCTCGATGTCGCGTGTCAAGGTCCAACAGATGCCCATCCCGGCTGCAAAGGTGCGTGGGTGCTCCGAGCGATGAAGGACCCCAATGCGACGGAGCTGCTGCGCTGATATTGGGTAATGCGTCCAGCGAAAACTGCCCTTGCGGACTCCGAGCAGGTAGCGGCCGGGTGCCAATTCGGTGAGATCGGCCTTAAGGCGCAAGATAACGCTGCGATTTTCAAACCTAGCCGATCCGCTTACAGTCACAAGCGGCGTGTGAGTTTGGGTTTGGACCCAGATTGGACCCTGTTTGGACCCTGTTGGGGAGTGAGGACGGAGTTGGACGGCTGTAAGTGTTTGAGGGGTTTGGTCGGGCCGCGGGGATTTGAACCCCGGACCTCTTGCACCCCAACCAACTTTTATCAATCACTTACAAGCATCGCTCACTG
>CAZACK010000133.1:0-13140 GCA_964483455.1 uncultured Solibacteraceae bacterium | reverse complement strand
CGATCAGTTGCGTCCGGTCATAGAAAGGAACGATCTTCACGCCCTGAGGCAGGCGGGGCAGCACGCCGCTGAGGTACTCGAGCGTGCGGGAGCGCGCCCAGTAGATGTCGGTCCCTTCCTCGAAGATGATGTAGACATACGAGTAGCCGAAGTCGGAGAACCCGCGGACGGTGCGGACACGCGGCGCGGCGAGCATCGCCGTGACGATGGGGTAGGTGAGCTGGTCCTCGATGATGTCCGGGCTTCGGTCCCAACGGGAGTAGACGATCACCTGCGTCTCGCTCAAGTCGGGGATGGCGTCGAGCGGGACGTTGCGCATCGCCCAGATCCCCGCCAGCACCGCTGTCCCGACCAGGAGGAGGACGAGGAACTTGTTGCGCCCGGAGAACTCGATGATGGCGTTAATCATGCGCAAGGCAAAAATCAAAAGGCAAAAGGCAAAAATCAAAAATGAAGGTGCGCCTTCGGCGGTCTTCCTTTTTCGATTGCCGGGAGGTCCCGCCAATCAGGGGGTGACCTGAAGAAAGGCCAAAGTCCAGGTGCAGGCTGAAGCCTGCGCCACGCTGCCGATCACATACATTAGTCATGCTGGTGCGCTCCGGAGGGTGCCGCCGGCTTTCCAGAGGGATCTGCCTTCGCCGGCGCCCCCGTGCCGCCGTGCGGGTGGCTCGCCATGCCCGAGGCCGCCGCCTTCAACTGGCTCTCCGAGTCGATCAGGAACGTGCCGGAGATCACGATCCGTTCGCCGGGATCGAGGCCGGCGAGGATCTCGACCCGGTCGCCCGCCTGCTCGCCGGTCCGGACGTGGCGCGGCTCGAGGCGCCCGTTGCCGCGGTCGACGAACACCGTCTTGCGCTCGCCGGAATCGAGCACCGCGTCGAGGGGAACCATGACCCGAGGCGCGCCGCCCACGCGGAATTCGACATTGACGAACATTTCGGGCTTGAGAATCAGCCCGGGATTCGCCAGCTCGAGCCGCACCTTCAGAGTGCGCGTCATCGGATCGACCGACGGCTGGATGTAGCTGACCCGGGCCGGGATGGTTTTGCCGGGAGAGTACGAGAGGGAAACCGCCGCCGGCATGCCGGGGCGGATCGAGGGCGCCTCGTACTCGAACACGTCCGCCATCACCCAGACGCGGCTCAGATCCGCCACGGTGTACAACTCGGTGTCCGGCATCACGCGCTGCCTGGGGAACGCGTTGCGCGCCGTCACGTAGCCGGAGGCGGGCGAGTGGAGCGTCACCGTCTTCACCGGTTTCTGAGTCGCGCGGATCTCGTCGATCTGCTCGGGCGTGAGGTCCCAGAGCTCGAGTCTCCGGCGGGCCGCCTCGACCAGCGAGTGGTTGTCCGCCAGCGCGCCGGGCATGCTGCTGTGCCTCATCACGTCGGCGGCTTTGAGCGCCAGCAGGTACTCCTGCTGCGTGGCCAGCAGCTCGGGGCTGTACATGGTGAGCAGCGGCTGGCCCTTCTTGACGAACTTGCCGGTGAAATCGACGAACACGGTCTCGATCCAGCCGTCGACTTTGGGATGGATGCGCGCGATCCGCGTTTCGTCCATCTCAACCTTGCCGACGGCGCGGATGGTGCGCGAGGCCGAGGCGATCTCCGCCGTGTCGTAGCGGACGCCGATGAGCTGCTGCCGTTCGGTCGAGACCTGGAAGACGCCCGGAGGCGGCGAGGAAGGATCTTCGGCGTACACCGGCTCCAGCTCGCGGCCGGTTTCGGGATTCACTCCGGGGTTCTGGGACGTGTAGTTCGGATCCTGAGGGTCGCGGTAGTAAAGCACTTTGCGCTCCGCGGCCGGAGCGCCCTGCGCCTGATCCTCGTAGACCGGCTCCAGGCGCATGCCGCAATCCGGGGCGACGCCCGGCTTGTCCGACTTGTAGGCCGGATGCATCGGATCGACGTAGTACAGGATCTTGCGGCCTCCTTTGTCCGCCGCCGGGGCGGTGGACCTGCCGCCGTACCAGCGGCCGCTGAAGAAGGCAGCCGCCACCACGCCGAGAATCACAGTCGTCTTCCATATCCTCATGGCTGTCACTCCAGCAGTCTGCTCCCGGTCATCTCTTCCAGGCGGATCATCGCCAGGTGGAAGCTGAGCATTTCTTCGTGGTAGTTCTCCTCGTACTCGACCATGGTCGTGAAGTTCATCAGCACGGAGAGAAAATCCACCGCGCCGGTCTCGTAGGAGGCGAGCGAGGACTCCAGCGCCAGGCTGGCCTGGGGAATCACCGTGTCGGCATACATTCGCATCAGGCGCTCGGAGGTCTGCGCCATCAGGTAGTCGTCCTTGATGCGGAACTGAAGCGCGCGGCCGGCGGCTTCGAGGCTGCGGCGCGCCGCGCCCAGGGTGTGCGCCTGTTCAGCAACGCCCGCGCGCTGCTTGCGCCAGAAATATCCCGGCAGCTTGAAGTCCACGCGGAACTGGTACATGTCCGGCATGCGGCCCATGTTGAAGTAGCCGCCCGATAGCGCGTAGTCGGGGTAGTATTCCTTGCGCGCAAGGTTGAGGGCGAGCTCCGTGCGCTGGATCATCTTTTCCTCGCGGCGGAGCATGGGCGAGTTCTGCCGCGCGCGCTCGAACAGATCCTCGAGCGACGCCGTCATCACTCCGGGTTCGAGATCGACGGGACGCGCCAGCGGCGAACCGTCGGGGCGGGCCAACAGCGCGTTGATTTCCGCTTCGGCGGCGCGCTTCTCCTGCTCCATTTTGAGAATGCGGGCCTCGAGGATGGACAACTGCGTCTGCGCCTTGAAGATGTCCTGCTGCGCCGCGCGGCCGACCGAATAGCGCGCCTCGGCGATGCGAAGGAACTTGCGAAGCAAGTCCTGGCTGCGCCGCATCACGTCGATCGAGGCGTAGGTGTGATGCAGGCGGTGGTAGGCCCGCTTCACGCGCGAGAGGACCGACAACTGCACGGCCTGGTACTGCTCGAATTCGGCGTCGGCTTCTTTCGCGGCGATCTCGCCGCGCAGTTTGCGCTTCCCCGGAAAGGGAAACTCCTGGGTGAGCATGAATCCGGCGTTGCTGGTCGGTTCGACGCCGAGTCCGGCGCCCGGCCAGGGCCTGCCGTTGCTCGTATAGCCGAGCGACACCATCGGCTCGGGAAGACTGCTCGCCTGGCTGGGGCGCTGCCGTGCGGCTTCGTAACGCTTCTGCGCCGCCAGGATCTCCGGGTTGCTGCGCAAGGCTTCGGCGGCGAGGTCGTCGAAGCGAAGACGCTCCGGGCCGCTCTGCTCCGCCCAACCGGCGCCCGACAGGGCAATCAAGAACCAGATGATCGAAGACTTCAAGACATCCTCCTTTCCCCAGGCCGAAGGCCGCGGCAGACGGGCGCAGCCCGGGCCGATGACAGTTCAGACTGACGGGAAAGGGGAGATCAGATCAGGAGTACGGAATGGAGGAGATACAAGTCCGACGGCGAGCCGGCCTCTTCGACGATGGCGACCTTCGCGGGAGCAAGAGCCGCCGGCGTCGCAGGCGCAGGCTCGGCCATCCCGGCTTCGGGAACGCTCGTGACTTCGGTCTTTGCCTTCTGGTAACTCTCGGCGACCAGCGAGTGCTTCGGGCACTTCTGTTTGCCGGAATCCTCCGGCGCCGGGTTGCAGTGAGACTGCGTCGCGGGCTTGCAGCAGTCGTGCTGCGGCGACGGCTGCTGTTCGGACGGAGGGCAAAGCGCGCAGTTACCCCACAGCAGACTGGCCGTGAGGAGGATCGATAACAACGCGCTGGCTGCCTTGGCCCGCATTGAGTATCAGTCTAACATAACCGACGGCTCACGACACAAAAGGTTCCGTTTGACTCCCCCGGCGCCGCCGTGACACAATGCCCGTCGTTCATTTCCGCTGGAGAGGCTTCGATGGCGCGGCGCTACCCGATGAAAAAATCGATCAACTTGTGGGCTTTCCCCTACCCCGGCCGGTGGACACTGAAGGAGTGCTTCGAAATCGCCCGGGACGCGGGCTTCGACGCCATCGAGATCAACTTCGACCTCCAGGGCGAGTTTTCGGCGGAGACCTCGGACAAGGCCATCCGGGCCATCGGGCGCCTGGCGAAACGATCCGGGGTTTCGATCAGCGGGGTCTGCTCGTTCCTCTTCTGGCCCTACTCAATGACGAGCAACGACCCGGAGCGCCGGAAGTTGGGCATCGAACTGGCCGGCCGCATGATCGAGGCGGCCGCGCTGCTCGGCGCCGAGAATCTGCTGGTGGTTCCCGGAGCCGTGTATGCCCCGTGGATCGAGAACTTCGATCCGGTGCCCAACGACGTCTGCGAGCGCCGGGCGCGGCAGGCGATACGGCAGTTGCTGCCCAAAGCCACGGCTTGCGGGGTCTATCTCAATGTCGAGAACATCTTCGCCAACGGGTTCCTGCTCAGCCCGCAGGAGATGAATGCCTTCGTCGACAGCTTCCGGAGCGAGCGCGTGCGCGTCCACTTCGACACCGGCAATATCATGGAGTACCAGTTCCCCGAACACTGGATCCCCGTGCTCGGCGGCCGCATCCGGAACATCCACCTCAAAGAGTGGGACAAGCGGACGAGGGAGTTCAGCCTTCACAACTTCCGCCCGCTGCTCGACGGCACCACCAACTGGCCCGCAGTCATGGAGTCCCTCGACGCCATCGGCTACCGCGGTTACCTGACCTTCGAGTACTTTCACCCGTTCCAGCATTACCCGGAGGCGCTTATTTACCAGACTTCGGACGCGTTGGACTGGATGTTGGGCAGGAAGGGGTGACATGGTGGCGCAGACACTCGTGTCTGCCGCGCCGAGACTCATCTCGGCGCCTGGTCGCCGTCGATTCAGAACGGCACGAGCCGGCATGAGTGCCGGCTCGGCAGCCTGGAGAGGCGGCGCCACATGCTCAGCGCCGCAGCGGAACCGTCAGCGAGCCCAACGCTCCCGAGGCGACATCCCGGACCAGCACGCGAAGCAGGTGCGCCTGCGGCTCCGGAACAAGCCGCTCGGGCAACAGCAAGCCGCCGGCTTCGAGGGCCCGCTCGTAGGTTTCCTTCTCAAGCCGCAGGTTGTTTGTTCGCGCATCCGTCTTGATCCGATCCTCCTTGCGGTCAAGCTGCACCAACCAGATGTCCAGGCTGCACTCCCGCTTGCCTTGGTTGTCCCGAAACTTCATGTCGCCTGCGTCGATCTGTAGCCCGAGATCCACCATGCCTCCCGGCCGGGGAGTCACCTGCACCGTCAAGCCGAGACCGGTGGCCGGCGACGGGCTCCACAGCGCCGCTTCGAGCAGTCCTTCCCGATACCATGGCTCATGCGGCTCCTCCGGCTGTGCGAAGTAGCCCTGGCGATAGCGCAGCTCCACGTCCGGGCGGCTCGCTCGAACCCTGATCTCGCGGAACTTACCCTTCCAGGAATTGTGTGAAGGATAGTAACCGATCACATAAGTCAGCCGGGCATCGTCCGCAGCCCTGCGCAAAGCCGCGGCGAGATCGTTGTTACTGTGGAATGACCGGCCGCCGGTCCGGTCCGCGAGCGTTCGCATAATCGCGAACATCGCCTGGTCCTTGCCCGGCGCCTCCGGCGAGGCGACGGCCCGGTCCGCCCGGTACTCCTGCGGCGCGATCAATCCCCGTGCGTCCACCGGATACACCGCGAGGCCGGCGCGGTGAAAGGCGCGCGCGACCCGGTCGATTTCCGGCCAGTCCGCCTTGCGGTCGCGCGGCGTCCTGTGAGGCGCCGGGACCGAATCGTTGCCGATCCAGACGGGGAAGTCGCCCGACACCCAGAGGAGATTCTTCCGCCCGGGAATCCGCTCCAGGTGATTGGCGATGGCGACAAGGGCCCGCACCGTTCGAAACCCGCGGTCCCGCGCGAAGTGGTCGTAGAGGTTGAATGTTAGCTCGCCCAGCCACGACGCGAAGTGATCGGAGCCTGCCACCGCCGGGTCATAAAGCGGCGCCTCCAGCGACGGCGTCCCTTCGGGCTTGTGGTCCGCCAGCGCCTTCGCCAGAGCGCGCGGGTCGCTCGTGAAATCCTGAAGCATGCGCGGCCCGCGTCCCATGACGTACAGCGCCACCCGATCCTCCGGGCGAATCTGTTCGAGGAACTTCAGGATCTGCCGGCGCGCGTACTCCTGGTCCGTCAGCGGCGTGTTCAGCGCGTCGAAGAGCACGACGGTAGCCGCCGTCAGCGAGCCGGCCAGCCGCTCGAATCGATTGGTGAAGATGTTCGGCGGCAGCGGCGGCGGAGGAGCCTTCGGGGCTTGCGCCGCTTCGACGGAGAAGGTCGAGATTCTCTCCCGCCTCCCGCCGTCGAAGAGTTCGAAATCCTCGCGAGTCAGCCCGGCCGCCGGCTCGCCATTGCTGGTGACGGCGACCACGCTCACCTCGACCAGCCTCGTGGTGACTCGAAGAGGAGGCTGCTGCGCTTCGGCTGCCTGTTGAAGTTGCGCCGCGGCTGCCAGCATCGCCACGGCGCGGAGCAGGGCCGCCATCACCCGCAGTCTACTGAATTGGGCGGATCGCGGCAACGAGGCTCACCAGATCGTCAGATCCACCTGGGTGCCCGCCGCGCAGCCGATGATCTTCGCCGCCGAGGCCTGGTTCGCCGCGATTTCCAGGTAGCCCGAGCTGCCTTCGATCAGCACCAGCTCGCCCGCCGGGGCCTCAGCGAACGTGCGGGCGAACTGCGAAATCGACCGGGGACCGACCAGCAACTGAAACGGCCGCTCCTTGACGACGGCGAAATCGGCGGCGGCGAGGTTAGTGATCAGGTTGCCGAAACGGTCGATCTTGAGGATGTTGCCTGTCCATACTCGCTTGCCGGTCCTCGTGGGCTTGTCGAAGCTCGACCGCAAGTAGTCGTGGATCAGCTTGCCGAAACGCACGGGCCTGCCGTCTTTCGCCAGGTGCGCGGCGACCGGGGCGAAGACGTCGCGGCCGTGGAACGTGTTGCTCACCGGCTTCAGGAAGAATCGCTCGGCGGTGATCGCGCGCACCTTGTGCTTCTCGCGCGAGTAGATCATCGTCAGCACGCCGTTGTCCGGGGCCAGGAAGTACTGGCCGGCCGCCTCGGCCAGAATCGGCCGGCGGGAGGTACCGACCCCGGGATCGACGACCACCAGGTGCACCGTCTTCGGCGGGAAGTGACGGTATGCCTGTGCGATGACGATCGCCGCCTCGGGAATCTCGAACGGCGTGATGTCGTGGCTGATGTCGACCAGCGTGGCCGCCGGGCAGATGCCCAACATCACCCCTTTCATCGCGCCCACGAAATAGTCGGACAGGCCGAAATCGGTGGTGAGGGTGATGATCGGTCGCGGCATCGTGTTCAGCTTCGCCATTGTAGTCCAATGGAGGCGAGCCGGCGACAGTCGGAAAGGCCGAGAAACGGCTAGAATTGAAGGGAGGAGCAGTGGATTCATCCAGACCGAGCATCCGCTGCTCAAGGAGTCCCCTACTCGTGAGAATTGTCCTTCTTGCTTTGATCTTGTCTGGCGCAAGTCTTGCCCAGAACCCGGCCGAGCCACAGGGGGTGAAAGCGCCTCCGGAGGTAGACGAGGCGCTGCGAGCGCGGATCAGCGAGTTCTACCAGGCCCACGTGGACGGCAAGTTCCGCCTCGCCTACGACCTGGTGGCGGATGACAGCAAGGACCTGTACTTCGCGGCGGAAAAGGAGCGGTACACCGATTTTTCGATTCAGAAGATCGAGTACTTGGAGGACTTCACGAAAGCGAAAGCAGTGGTCGCCTGCGGCAAAGAGGTGGCAATGCTCGGGAAGCGGTATCCGGTGAAGCTGCCCCTGGCCACCGACTGGAAACTCCAGGACGGGAAGTGGTTCTGGTACAGGAAACAGACGGAAGGCGTGGAGACCCCGTTCGGCACTATGCACCCGGGCCCGGGATCTTCGCAGGATGCCGACAAGGCGAAGCGGGCGCCGCGGCTCCAGGCGTTGCAGAGCTTGGTGAAACTAGACAAGCGAGAGATCAAGCTCAGCATGTCGGAGCCGTCTTCGGATCAGGTGGTGGTCACCAACCATCTTCCCGGATCCGTTTCGCTTTCAGTGGTTCCTCCCCGGATGCCCGGGCTGGAGGTCAAACTCGACCGCAAGGACCTGGCTGTAAATGAGGCGGCTACCCTCCAGTTCCGATTCGATCCACCCAACAAACCGCCCAGGCCGATGGCGAGAGTGCTGCTGCTGGTCTTTCCGACGAATCAAACGATCCCGATCCGCGTCACTTTCAGCGGAGGACCGCCGGAGCCGCCGGCGAAGGCGGCACCTCAAGAGGCGAAGTAGGCAGGGTGGGCGCTTCGCGCAAGGCAAAAATCAAAAGTCAAAAATAAGGTGCGCCTTCGGCGGTCTTCTTTTTTGCCGGAGATCATGAGTGAATCTGGGGAGGGGGCAGGCGCTGCCGCACTTGCCCCCTCCTGCCCAGCGATACTACTGGATGGCGATTGTGGATGGGTTGCCGAAGATCAGCGATGTGCCCCCCTCCGGGAGTACGGCGACGGCGAGCGGCCGGCTGGAGCCCCTCGGGGTGTCCGCGGGAAGACTGAGATCGAAGGTGACGACCGAAACGCCGACGGCCCCGACCAGCGCTTCCGTGGTGACCACCGGCACGCCAGCATCGTTCACACCGACGATCACCTTGGCGGTGATCTTCTGTCCCGGCACTCCGGCTTGATTGGTGCCCGCGGGCGGATCAGTCTGCCCGACGCCGGCGATGAACATCCGTAGGCGGCTGCCGAGAGTGGCGGGTGATGTCGGGCTGACGTAGCTGCCGTCCTCCTTCAGGACAACGCCATACAGTTGCCCGCCCGTGCCGACCGCCTCAAAGATCCCCGGCTGATACTGCTTGACGCCGACGTTATTGACAACGGTGGAACCGCCGCCGACCTTGATGGTGACGGCCACCGTTCCCGGCGCAGTCAGTTCGTATGGCGCCTGGACGACCACCCACTCCTGGCCGTTGATGTTGTTCACCGAGTAGATCGGCGCCGGAATCGAGCCGAACATCACCTCGACGCCAGCCAGAGTCAACGGCAGGGGGCCAACGACGTTCCAGCCGATCACGGAGCCGTTTATTCCAGGCGCCAGGCCGGCGCCATAAATCGCGATGATGCCGCCCGGCGTCACCCCCATGTCCCCGCTGATCGAGTTCACGATGCCGGTTTGCGTGACGATGGGACCGGGCGGAACGGCGTTCAGGGTGAAGACGGTCGCATAGTCACCGCTGCCCGCCTGAACCCGGATCTGTCCCGGAGTAGCTCCGGCGGTCACGTCCACCGAAACCAGCCCGACGGCGTCGCTGATCGCCGAAGTGGCGCTCAAGCTCGCCGACCCGCTGAGAACCACGAAACCGACCCAGATTCCGGAGACAGGATTCCCCTGCGCGTCCACGACCTTGGCGACCAGCGGTTGAGCGAAGGCCGTATTCACGTGAGTGGTCTGCCCGTCACCGGAAACGACTTGCACCCCGGCAATGGGGACGCTCACAGAAAGGTTGAAGGTGGCCGACGCGGCGCCCGAGCGCACTCGAATCAAGAGCGGGCCGGCGATATTGCCTAGCGTAACCGTCGTGGAAACCACCGCCGAGGAATCGGCGACGCTGGTGGTATTGCTCAGCGTGGCGGTGCCGGGAGTGACGACCTCCCACTGCGCCGGAGCACCAGGCAACGGATTGCCGCCGGCGTCAGTGATTCTCGCCGTCAGGGGCACCGGCAATTGCTGGCCCGGATTGCCCACCTGGTCGTCGCCGGAGAGCTTCTCGATCAAAGCGGCGTCGCCGGGCGCCACGTTGAGGGTGAGGCCGGTCTGTAGGTTGAATCCGCCGACCCAGACCGTCAGGGAAGCGGACCCGATCTCAGGCCCAATCACGAGGTCGCAGGTAGCGAGGCCGGCAGCATCAGTCAGAGTGTAGCCGCCGGCGCAATCCGCCGTTGGCCCGGGAACCGGATCGAATTGATGAGTGTCCGGGTTCCAGACGCCGGTGGAGGTTCTCACCCCAACGCCGGGAATCCCTTGGCCGGCCTGAAGTCCCGCGGTAACCACGACTCTGACTTTGATCGCGCCCGGGATGATCTGGCCGACCTTACCATTGATCCGGCGGTTGCCCGTGGGGGCAAGCAGCAGCACAGTCGGATCAGTGATATACGCTGTCGTGGTGGTGAAGTTGACCTTGCCACTGTCAACCATGGCGGAAATGGTGGACTGCTCGTAGGAGGAGGTGCCGCTGACAATACCGGTGGCGAGGAAGTGTACTCCAGCGATGCCGTCACTCTTTGTCTTCACCTTGATCTGCGTTCCGGATGTGGCGCCGCCGCCGCTCTGGTAACCGGAGGGGATATTGAGAGTGCCGGTGCCGGTCTCGATGGCGAACGTTACCACCGCATTCGGGCGAGGCTCGCCGTTGTCATTGACGAGCTTGACCAGCAGCGGCTCGGAAGTGCGGAAGCCCAGCCGCACCACCTGGCCGTCGCCGGAGTAAATCGAAAGGCCCCCGCCTCCACCCGTGCCGCCTTCACCGACAATCACTGTGAACGTAGTCGTCACGGCGGCGCCGCCCAGGTCCACGGTCACAATCACGTTCCCCGTGGTAGATGGCGTCTGCACGGTAGCCTGCGCGAAACCGGAGGCGTTGGTGACGGTCAGCGCGTTCTGGATGACGGCGCCGGGAGTGACCGTCGAAAAAGTCACCGGAACGCCTGCCATCGGCCGTCCCGTGTTGCTCAGGGCTCGCACCACCAGCGGGCGGGTGGTGGCGCCGGGATCGACCTGTTGGTTGTCGTTAAACTTCAACACCGAAGCCGG
The DNA here is from genome assembly GCA_964483455.1 of uncultured Solibacteraceae bacterium. Taxonomy (GTDB): domain Bacteria; phylum Acidobacteriota; class Terriglobia; order Bryobacterales; family Bryobacteraceae; genus CAYZJD01. Next base: position 2,366 of record CAZACK010000133.1, on the reverse strand, counting down.
CGTGCCGGCCGCCGCCGGCCCGGCGAACGCCGCAACTCCCGCCACGCTGCCCGGCGAAACCTGGCCCGCCGTCAGATCGGTGGCGAGGTTGACCCGTGTCAGCGAACCGTCCGAGGCGGCGACAAACAGGTATTTGGCGCTCGGCAGCTCGTCCGAGGCGGTGATGGATCTCACCCCCGAGAACTTCTGATTGCCAGGAAGGTTCGAGAATGTGGCCTCGTCCAGAAGGAACGGATTGAGCGCAATGTCGAACAAGCGGCCGGAGATCGACGAGGCGAAGGCGCGGTTGTTGCCGACGACAACGATCTTGTCAACGGTCTCGTTGATGTTGGACCAGTAGGCTTCTTCGGTCACGGTGTCCAGATTGAAATACCAGATCATCTTCCCGGTGACCGGGGTCTGGTTGAGGGCAAGCGCATGCTTGCCGTCGGGGGTGAAGACCAGACGGCCGGGCCGCCCGTTAAGAAGGATCTGCCCCGTCAGCGCGACGGAGCCACCGTCGATCTCATAAATCCGGTTTTCCGCGCTGACGTACACGCGGCCGGAGGGCGCCACGGCAACGCCTGTCGAGAGCCCGGGGATCGAAATGCTTCCGAGGACCGCCAGCGTGTTCACGTTGACGACTGTCAGCTTGTGCGAGTCGGAACTGAGAATGAACGCTCGGCTGGAATCGTGGGAGAAGGTCACATCGATGGGTTTCAGTCCCACATCGGGTCCGCTCGCCGGTGTGACTTCGGTGACGCTGGTTCCGGAGATGTCGAATACGCGGAGCTCGGGAGCCTGGCTCCCCTCGGGCCGGCTAGTGAGAACGAACAGGCGCTTGCCGTCCGGGCTCAACGCCATGCTGGCGCCGGGGTCGAGGTCCAACGTCTGAAGCACGCTCAGGTTGCCGTCGGTGACAACCAGGGTATTCGTGGAAGATTTCGCCAGAACGTAGTACCTCGATCCATCAGCCTCAGCGGCGATCTGAAATGACTGCGCGGACGCCGCGAAAGAGCCAACCGAGGAAAGCGGATCCGCGCTGTAGACGTTGACGGTGGCGTTGCTGCCGTTCTGGCCGGGCAGGAGAACTACGTTACTGGCAGCCGCCTGGCTGACCAGGATGACTGCACACAGGGCGGTCAGGAAGATCGTTCTGTGAATCGACATGCGCACCTCTTTGAAGAGTCTTCTGTGTTGCCTTGTCCGAACCGGACCTGACGGGGAAAAGCCCGCGGCAAGCACACTATTATTCGTCTCGAAGCATGTATTGGCGATGGACGCGGGAGGACAAGCATGATTGTATCAAGGCAAAAGGAAAAAGAAAAGGCGGTTCAAAGGTTTTTCGGTTGGACGGTTGTCCGGTTAGGACGTTGGGCGGTTGGGCGCTCAGCCGGTTGTTCGGTTGGGTGGTTGTTGACCGGGCGAAAAAAAAGGGAGGGGGCGTCCCCCTCCCTTCAGGTTTTGAGACTGCGGTTGGATTCTAGTGGACCAACTGCTCGCCCGGATTCGACGTGGGCAGGGAGCTGTACACGTTGTTGTCCGCCCAGCGGCCGAGCGGGTTGTCCGGAATGATCAGCGCCAAGTAGGCCTCGGACACCCTCGTCGACCCCAGGTCGCTCACGTAAGCAAAGCCATGAGCGTACTGGAAGGCGCAGACGGCGATCATGTAGCCGTGGAAGCCCGGCGTCGCGCAGCCGACGCAGGTCTTGGTTGTGCCAACCACGCCGCCACCGGTGGACATGACAAAGGCCAACTGTTCGCCAGCGGCGACATCGGGAGTGGTGACGGGCGAGGGCGCCGGAGCACCAGTAGCCGGATAGTTGCCGTAGTAGTTCAAGACGCAGGCCCCGGACTGCGGGTCGGTGCCGAACGGGTCAGCCGACGTATTGCTGATGGCAACGCCCGAATCGAAGCCCAAGTAGTTGGTCAAGTACGGGAACAACAGGAGCGTACGGCAGGGGCTGATCGAGAACGCTTCCATCCCCGTCGAGACATCGTAGAAGCGCGGGATCGGGTCGGTAGCGCTGGCCTCGCCCACGGTGCTAAGCGGAGCGAAGCTGAGGTAAGCCAGCACCGGAGTGGTGGTCAGACCGGGCAACGTGCTGGAATACGTCACCGTCACTGGGACAATATACTCCTCGATGGCGGCGCTGCTGACCGCAATCTGGCTGGAATCGCCAACAACCTCGTACAGGATTGTCGCCACTCCTCCGGAGATGGTCACATCAGCCAGACTCAGAGTCTGGCCTCCAGGCGCCGAACTGGCAACAGAACTTGGCACGTCAATGTCGACGCCGCTCGGCAGCGGTTCGTCCCCTTCATTAACGGCGCCCATCCTCGCCATGAGCCACGTGCCCTGATCCGCCATACCGATTTCCGGCGGA
>CAZACK010000132.1:7729-13175 GCA_964483455.1 uncultured Solibacteraceae bacterium | reverse complement strand
AGAAGATCCATGCTTGCCTTAGCGGTCACGTTGGCCATCTTGGGGGTAGCCGCTGCGGGTCCGCCGCCGGATACCGGTCAGCTGCTCGCCCACAACGTCTACTTCAGCCTCAACGACAAGTCGGAGGCCGCCGCCGCCAGGCTGGTCGCCGCGTGCCATCAATACCTGAAGGACCATCCCGGCGTCGTGTTCTTCGCCGCCGGCACGCTCGCCGCCGACTTGAACCGCGACGTCAACGACCGCGACTTCGATGTCGCGCTGCACATCGTGTTTCGCAGCAAGGCCGATCACGACCGCTACCAGGTCCACGAGAAGCACAAGCAATTCATCGATGAGAACCGGCCCAGTTGGGCGCGCGTGCGGGTGTTCGACAGTTACGTGAAGTAGGGTGGGCCCCGGAGGGCTGTCCTGCACCGTGTGCTAGAATCGCCTGATCCCGCATGCGCTACCCGGACCTGGCGGTGGTCCTCGCCTATCTCGTCGCCATCACCTGGTTCGGGGCCCGGTTCCGGCGGTCACAGAAATCGCTCCGCGACTACTTTCTCGGCGGTCGCGCCGCGCCCTGGTGGGCGATCGCCCTTTCCATCGTCTCGGCGGAAACCAGCACCCTGACGGTGATCGGCACGCCGGCCCTCGCCTTCGCCGGCAACCTCGGTTTTCTCCAGGTGGTGTTCGGCTACCTGCTGGCGCGCATCCTCATCTGCGCCGTGTTCCTGCCGCACTATTTCCGCGGCGAGATGTACACCGCCTACGAGCTGATGGAGGTGCGCTTCGGGCCGCGCATCCGCCGCATGACCGCCGGATTGTTCCTGATTCTGCGCGCCCTGGCCGAGGGCGTTCGCGTCTTCGCCATCTCGATCGTGATCTCGATCATCCTCGGCACCGGGGAAATGGCCTCCATCATCCTCATCGTTTGCCTCACGCTGTTCTACACCTTCGAGGGCGGAATGACGGCCGTGATCTGGACAGACGTGGTGCAGATGTTCCTCTATGTAGGGGGCGCGCTGCTCAGTTTCTTCGTGATTCTGGGCAAATTCCCCGGTGGTTGGGAAGAGGTATGGACCGCGGCGCAAGCCGCCGGCAAACTGCAAGTCTTCGATTTTCGGCTGGAATTCACCCGGGAGTTTTTCTCACGGACCTATTCGTTCTGGGCCGGCATCCTCGGCGGCTGCTTCCTGACCACCGCCAGCCACGGCACCGAGCAGCTCATGGTGCAGCGGCTGCTGGCGGCTCGAAACCAGCGCGAAAGCCGAGCGGCCCTGCTCGCGAGCTGGGCGGTGATCTTCTTTCAATTCACGCTGTTCCTGCTGATCGGCGTGATGCTCTACGTCTATTACGGAAATTCCGGCACGCCGGCGCCGCAACCCGCCGACCGCATTTATCCTGAATTCATCTGGCGCAATCTCCCGCCGGGAATTTCCGGGCTGGTCATCGCGGCGATTCTCGCCGCGGCCATGTCCAATTTAAGCGCCGCGCTGAATTCGCTGGCCTCGACGAGCATCATGGATTTCTACAAGCCTCTGTCGGCGCGCGGCAGCGCAAAACCCGAGTCTCATTACCTGCGCTTGGCGAGGACGGCAACGCTCGTCTGGGGCGCGGTGCTGCTCGTGATCGGCTGGATGGCGCGGCTGTGGGGCTCGGTGCTCGAGGCGGGGCTTTCGATCGCGTCGATCCTCTACGGAGGGCTGCTGGGCGTGTTCCTGCTCGGCTTGCTGACCCGGCGTGTCGGAGAGAAAGCGGCGATGGCCGCGATGATTGCGGGACTTGCCGCCATGACGTACGTGCGGGGGTATACCTCGATTGCCTGGACGTGGTACGTGCTGATCGGAACCTCGCTCACCTTCTTGACCGGCATCCTGGCGGCGCTGTTCATTCGGGAGGGGTTTGATGGGCGAAAAGCAACCGGCCGGGCTTGAGCGCGTCCTGGGCCTTTGGGCGGCCGCGGCCATCGTGGTGGGCACGGTGATCGGCAGCGGCATCTTCCTGGTGCCGAAAGCCATGGTGAACCACGTCGGCTCGGCGCCGATGGTGTTTGCCGTCTGGATCTTCGGCGGCCTGCTGTCTCTGTTCGGGGCGCTGAGCTACGCCGAGTTGGCGGCGGCGATGCCGGAAGCCGGCGGCGAGTACGTGTATCTTCGCGAGGCCTACGGCCCGCTGTGGGGCTTCCTCTACGGCTGGACGCAGACCTGGGTGGCTAAGAGCGGATCCATCGCGACCCTCGCCACCGCCTTCTTCTACTACCTGGCGAATTTCCTCCCTGGGTTGGAAGGAGTTCTCTACGCCGTCCCGCTGCCCATCGGCCCGGGCGGTGGGCCGCTCGAAATCCGATACGGCCAGCTCCTCGGCGCGGCCGTCATCCTCGGGCTTGCCGCTGTGAATTACCTCGGCGTGAGATTCGGCGGCGGCGTGCAGGTAGTCGTCACGATAGTCAAGGTCGGCCTACTGGCAGGAATTGTCCTGATCGGCCTCGGCGCCAACCAAGGAAGCGCAGGCAACTACGCGTCGTCGGTGAACGCCGGGCGCGGTTTCGCCGGCTTCTTCGCCGCGCTGGTGGCGGCGCTCTGGGCTTACGACGGCTGGAATAACCTGAACATGGTCGCTTCGGAAATCAAGCGCCCGCAGCGAAACCTGCCACTGGCGCTGATCTTCGGCACCATCGCCGTCATCGCGATCTATCTGCTGGCGAACCTGGCCTACTTCTACGTGCTGCCGGCGGCGGCGGTCGCCGCCAGCGATCGGGTCGCCGCCGAGATGATGCGGCGGATTCTCGGCGGCCCGGGCGCCGCGGCGGTCAGCATCGCCGCCATGGTCTCGATTTTCGCCGCGCTCAACGGCTCGATCCTCTCCGGATCGCGCGTGCCTTACGCCATGGCGCGGGACGGCCGGTTCTTCGCCTCGCTGGCACACGTGCACCCGGGTCGCCGCACGCCCTCGCGGTCTATTCTCCTGCTCAGCCTGTGGTCGGCGGTCTTGGTCTTCAGCGGCAGATACGAGGAACTGTTCACCTATGTGATCTTCGCGAGCTGGATCCTGTACGGGATGACCGCCGGAGCGGTGATCGTGCTCCGCCGCAAGCGCCCGGCCCTGGCGAGGCCGTACCAAACCACCGGCTATCCTTTTGTACCGGTACTGTTCATTTTGGGCGCCTTTTGCGTCGTATTCTCGACTCTTTTGCAGTCTCCCAGGGAGTCCCTGATGGGCCTCATTCTGATTCTTGCGGGATTGTTCTTTTATTTTCATTGGAGGCGGCGAGGAGGAGCGTTCTCCCGGGACCGGGCTACCTCCGACGAAGGGTACTAGGCCTTGAGGTACCCTGTTCTGAATTCAGAACATGCCTCTTGAAATACGGTGAAAAATGAGTTAAAACGCTAAGTGCGTGTTGTTCAGCCGGACCGCCAGTCTGTTCTGATTTCAGAACCGCTGCCGGCTGGAGAACGGACCTACATGGGAGCGAAAGCGATGGACGTGGTGAAAATCCTGGCCGAATTGCGCCAGGAACGCGAACAAATCGAAGAGGCGATTCTGAGTCTGGAACGGCTCGCGCAAGGACGGGGGAGACGTCGCGGGCGGCCGCCTTCCTGGATGGTCGAAGCCAGGAAACGCGAGCGAATCAGCACAAAGAAAGCCAGACCGGAAACCACCGCCCGCGCGGCGGTCGCCTGAAGAAAACTCCTTCTCAGTGAGCGACGGGGCCCACTTCAGCCCCGTCCTCACAGGTCAGAACACCCATCCGCTACGGCCGGTTCACGAGGATTTTCCTGCCGCCGCTGTCGCCATCCGGATCGTGGTTTGCGCTGGACTGGTACGTCAGCGTCGGGTGAGTGACGTTTGTCACCGTGAACAGGACGCGCGCCCGCACGCTTGTCAGGGAACCGCTGCTCATGGAGCATTTGCCGGTGGCGTCGGTGATGCACGAGCCGGTCTGCGGTGAGCCGGCGCTCCAGGAGCCGTTGACAGTCGCGTTAGCCACCGGGTTCTCGCTTTCATCATGAACCGTGATCGTGACCGTGGCTCGCCACCTTCCGCTCGGCAGCGTGGTGCTGGTTCCGTCGAGATCTCCGACGTGCATGGCCGGCGCCGGCGGACCGCACGAGCCCAGATCGAACGAGCCGATCCGCGTCCGCCAGGATGAGCTGGTGGTGGCCGAGTAGTACTCCTGCGTGTACCAGAAGGTGCAGTCATCGGCCGGGTCCACCATCATCGAGCTGTAATCGCCCCAGCGCGACGAGGTGCTGGTCTGGGATCCGCCGCCGGCCACGATCGTCGACTCGCCTTGTGTCATCTGTCCCAGTGGATCCGCCGCCAGGCGGCCGGTGACGCGCACGGCAGGATACATCGCCGAACTGGAGACGCTGTAGCCCAGGGCGATATCTCCCTGTCCGTTCATGGCCATGCTGCCCATCCAGCGGTGCAGGCTGTCCGGCGCGAACGTGCCCTGTTGATGGATGCTCCAGCCGGCCCCGGTGTTGCGCAGTTCGTACCACCGGACGCCAGCGCGGTTAGTCCCGTCGGTGTCCACGGTGTGGTTGGTCACCAGCGCCTGGTGGTCGCCGAAGTTGCGGTATTGCATCCGGTACATCAGCCGGTCGGCGATGGCGTCCACCGGATATCCTCCCAGCGCGGGGATGCAGTTGCGGGCGTAATTGCACATGTTGGAATCGAACGCCGCCGCCGGCAGATTGACCAGGTGGGTCATCGCGGAGAGCACCGGCGTGGTCCAGTTCACGCTGAACTGCCACATCTGAACCTGGTCCGGGGAATACCCCCAGGCGTCGTCGTCGATTTCCGCGAACAGCCCAGGGGAGCCTGGGGGTGGCGCCGGACCGTCCAGGTCGGCGGGCAGCATCCCGCCGAGATTCGGGTCCGTCCCGTAGAGGTCGAAATAAACCATTTGCGCGGCCAGGCCCGCCAGCATCTTGTCTCGCTCGAAGGCCACCACCCCTTGACCCGCCCAACTCAGGATGCCCGCGTTGAACTGGTTGACGGCCATGTAGTAGGCGTCGGGCCAGAGCCCGAACTTGGGGTAGTCGTTCATCTTGGTGTTGCTGAAGAAGAACTGGTAGCGGTGCCAGGCGCCGGTCGGGTCGGGAGTCTGCGAAATGGCGAAGCACTGGTAGAAAGGTCCGTTCGTCGAGTTCGGCAGCGCGAACTGGGACATCATCCACCGGTCGGCCAGGTGATCGTAGAGCACGATCGGGTCGCCATTGTTAGTAGTCTCGCAAACGCCGCCGAAACCGCTGAACAGCGTGTTGTTGTTCGCCGGCCCATAAAGCAGCGCGCCGGCCCTGTTGTAGATGGCGAACGACAGGTTCACCATCTGAACATAGTGGTTCGGTCCGATGTCGCCGTTGGGATCCGGAGGCAGTACGAAGTTCCGGTTGTTGACGCCATCGAAACTCAGGTTCACGACGGGCGCGTTTCCCGTCCCGGGCGCATCTTGCGCGGC
>CAZACK010000132.1:0-7629 GCA_964483455.1 uncultured Solibacteraceae bacterium | reverse complement strand
GCGCGGCGCGATCGGCTGGATGGTGCGCAACGGCGGGGATGTATCGAATCGCTCCGCACTTCTCACGACCGCCGCGGGACCGGGCTGTCCGGCCGCGACGGCAACCAACGCGGCGCCCGCAACGACAAGGCGCAGGGAACCCGACGGGTGACAGGGCACAATTGCCTCCTTTAGCTCCTCAAGTCTTAGTTGGCTGCACGACAGCGCAACCGGCCCATCTTATCCGAATCCCGGGCGCCGTGGCGGCGCCTGGCACTGTTGGAGGCGAGGCGGTTGCACTCACCGTCCGGAGCCGCGGACGGTTTCCGGATAGAGCAGGTATTTCTCGCGAAGAGGCAGGAACTCCCGCAGCCGCTCCTGGCCGCGGGCTTGAATATCTTCCGCGTCGTCCCTCGCCTCCAGCGCCGCGATCACGGCGGCGCTCCCCACGAGGGACGGGCTCTCCGACAGATCGATCTTGCCGGGGTACAGCCTGAGAAGGGCCGCGGCCAGCTCCAGCCCCAGGCGCTCGGAGGAGAATGACTCGCGGTCGGTAACCACAAAGCGCACGCCTTCGATGGTCTGCCCCGCGAATCGCGATTCCGCCGGCCGAAAGCGCGTCGGATAGACGCGCACGCCGGGAATCCAACGCGCGTTGAGATGGGCGGCGAGCTCCCGGCCGCGGATCCAATCGGCGCCGACTTGCTCGAACGGGGCGTCCGTGCCCCGGCCCACCGAGTAGTTCTTCGACGCCTCCAGCATCGCCACGCCGGGGTAGAGCAACGCCGCGTTGAAGCTCCGCATGTTCGGCGATGGATTCACCCAAACCAGTCCGGTGGAATCGAACCAGTCTCCGCGCTCCCAATTCTTCATCGGAATCACTTCGAGCCTGGCTCCGATCCGGTTCTCCTCGTTGAACAGCCGGGCCAGTTCTCCGATGGTCATTCCGTGCCGCAGCGGCAGCGGAAAGTAGCCGACAAACGACAGGAGTTCGGTGTCAAGCAGCGGTCCTTCCACCTGGACGCCGTTGAGCGGATTCGGACGGTCCAGGACGTAGAATTCGAGGCCGCGCCGGGCAGCCTCCTCCATGGCATAGGCCATCGTGGAAGTGTACGTGTAGAACCTCGTGCCGATGTCCTGGATATCGAACACCAGTGCGTCCAGATCCCGCAGCATCTCCTCGGTGGGACGCCGGTCTTCCGCCGAATAGAGGCTCCAGACGCGAATTCCCGTGGCGGGGTCCGAGGAGTGGGCGATGTCGCTGTCGGCGGAGCCGGCCAAACCGTGCTCCGGTGAAAACAGGGCGGTGAGGTTGACGCCGGCCTCAATCATTACGTCGACGTTCCTTCTCCCCTCGCGGGTCAAGCCGGTGTGGTTGGTGATGAGGCCAACCCGCTTTCCCTGGAGCGGCGCGAATCTGTCCAGGACGAGCACATCGAGGCCGGTGAGGACCTCGGCATTGCGGGCCACCACGCGGCGCACGCCCGCCATCGTCTCGTTGTAGCCGGTAAGGATCACGCCGGGGATGTCCAGCCCCAGAGCGGCGGCGACGATGGTCGCCACGCGGCCGCGGAGCGAGGTGATCGCCGGGCGCTGCCGCGGGTGCACGCTGTTGGCGAGCAGGATGCTGTAGCTTTCCGACAGCGGGTCAATCCACAGCGACGTGCCGGTGAAGCCGGTGTGGCCGTAGGAGCCGACGGGATACAGTTCGCCGCGGTTGCCCGAATACGGCGACTCGACGTCCCACCCGAGGCCCCGCAGCACCGGCTGATTGACGGGGGATTGCGGAGAAGTGAACTTGCGGACCGTCAGCGGGCTGAAGATTCGGGTCTTTCCGCGTTTGCCGAGGCCCAGCATCATGCCAGCGAAGCGCGCGAGGTCATCGGCGGTGGTGAACAGGCCGGCGTGTCCGGCGACGCCGTCCATATAGCGGGTGGTCGGATCGTGCACCACCCCGCGCAGCGGCTGCTTCTCTCCGGGGAGCGCCTCGGTCGGAGCGATCCGGCGGCGCAGCCAGGCCGACGGGTTGAACATCGAGTCCTTCATGCCGAGCGGACGGAAAACCGTGGCCGCCACATAGTCCGGGAGCGGCTGGCCGCTCAGCTTCCGAACAATCTCGCCCAACAGGATGAAGTTGATGTCGCTGTAGATGAACTTCGTGCCCGGCGGCGCGACGGGCGCGTCGGCGAGCGCCTTCTCCACGCCGGTCTTGTAGCCGCTCCAGGCGGGCTCCAGATCGAGGTCCGGGCGGAGTCCCGAAAAATGTGTCAGCAGGTGTCGGATCGTAATGTCGCTCTTGCCCTGCCGGAACTCCGGCAGGTACTGCGTGACGCGGTCGTTGAGCCGGAGCTTCCCCTCTTCGAAGAGCTTCATGACCGCCGGCGTCGTGGCAACCACTTTGGTGAGCGAGGCCGCGTCGAAGATGGTGTCGACGGTCATCCGCTCGCGTTTCGGCGTGAGCGCGCGCCAGCCGTAGGCCTTGCGGTGGACGATTTGTCCTTTGTGGGAAACCAGCAGCACCGCGCCCGGAATCTGGTCGTCGCGGATGGCCTGTTGGATCGCCGCATCGAGCGCCTGTGAGCCTTTGAAGGAAGTCTTCTGCGGGAAAGCGAGGACGGCGCCGGCCAGCACCGCCGCCATAGCGAGGGAGGCTTTCATTGTGGCTTGCGGTCGGGCCGGTGTTCGAGTTCCGCTTGAATCTCGGCGTCGGGCAATTTTCTGGCGGGTAGCATGCTTCCATCTTAGTGTGCACGCCGAACCCCGGGACCACGCCGGCAACTCGCTTCGAACGGTCGCGGCAAACACGATAGAATACGGAGCCGCGATGCTGGAAAAAGTCAATCTGAACCTGAGCCTGTCGAAGGAGGAGTACCGAAAGACGCTTCCGGCGCTTCAGAGGCGGCTCTACGATCTGGAGAAGTCCTGCTGGCATCAGCAGATTCCGTCGATCGTCGTCTTCGAGGGGTGGGACGCGGCCGGCAAAGGATCGGCCGTGGCCACGCTGACCGAGCGGCTGGACCCGCGCGGCTTCAAGCTCCATCCGATTACGCCGCCGCGGACCTACGAGCAGCAGCGCCCCTGGCTGTGGCGATTCTGGCAGCGCACGCCGAACTACGGCGAGATGGCGATCTTCGACCAAAGCTGGTACCGGCGGGTGCTCGAGGAACGCGTCGAGAAAATGATCCCGAAGAAGGAAGTGGGGAACGCTTTTCGCGACATCGTCGAATTCGAGCAGATGCTCGCTGATGACGGCACGGTGATCGTCAAGTTTTGGATGCACATCAGCAAGAAAGAGCAGAGGAAGCGATTCCGGGCGCTGGAGAAAGACCCCCTGGAGAGCTGGCGGGTGACGAAGGAAGACTGGGCCCGACACCGCAACTACCAAGAGTATCTGGACGCCGCCGAGGAAATGCTGGCCCGGACGGAATCGGAGTGGGGGCCGTGGACCATCGTCGAGAGCACCTCCCGCTGGTATTCGAGGCGGAAAATCTTCGAGACGGTCATTCGGGCGTTGGAAGCGAAGCTGGGAAGCGCCGCGCCAGCGGCGCGGGCGGAGGCCAACCGGCGGGGGAGGAAGGGATCGCAAGATGCTGGAGACCGTTGACCTGAGCCTGAGGCTGAACCGCAAGGAATACGAACAGCAACTCAACGCGCGGCAGATCCAGCTTCGGGAACTGAGCTACCAGGTGTACGCGCGGAAGCGTCCGGCCATGCTTGTGTTCGAGGGGTGGGACGCGGCCGGCAAGGGCGGCGCGATCAAGCGGCTGACGGAGAAGATGGACCCGCGGGGATACGTGGTGTATCCGATCAGCGCGCCGGAAGGCGAGGACAAGACTCATCACTACCTGTACCGGTTCTGGCGGCGGCTGCCGGAGCGCGGGCAGATCGCGATCTTCGACCGGAGCTGGTACGGGCGCGTTCTGGTGGAACGCGTCGAAGGCTTTGCCTCGGAAGCCGCCTGGCGGCGCGCGTTCCGGGAGATCAATTCCTTCGAGCGGCAACTGGTCGAATTCGGCGTGATCCTGGTGAAGTTCTGGATTCATATCAGCCGGGAGGAACAGTTGCGGCGGTTCGAGGAGCGCGAGCGCGTCGCCTACAAGTCCTGGAAGCTGACCCGAGAGGACTGGCGGAACCGCGACAAGTGGCCCGCTTATGAGCAGGCGGTCGAAGACATGCTGCTGAAGACAAGCACGGTGACGGCCCCGTGGACGGTAGTGGAGGGAAACGATAAGTACTGGGCTCGCGTCAAGGTCTGCTCGACGGTGGTGGAGGCGCTTTCGCGGGAACTGAACTACCAGCCGACCCAGCCGTTGGACGGGAAGGGGAACGCAGCCCCTCGCCCTGTGCCAGGCAGGGGGCAAGAATCAAAGGGCAAAAGGCAAAGATAACACGATCCGCCTGCCGGTGGAGTTTCCCGCTGCCCGCACCCACACGGGCCTCCTCGAGTGCGGAGAGAATCGCAACTTCCGCTTCGTTTCGAGGCGATAATTGATACGAATAGATGCTGTAGATGATGCGATCTTGTATCCATGGCCTCCCGAGATCGTCGTGCCCCCAGGTCCGGCAAGCGCCGAACCACGCTCACGCTGCCCAGCTCTTCACTGGAACTTGCCGAGCGAATCGCCCGCGCGCGGAAGGTGAACCTCAGCACGGTGGTTTCGGAGTTCGTCGAGGAAGGCGCAAAGTCGAGAATGGCCGCGGCCCGGGTCGAGGAAGTTCTCACGGCCTATCGGGAGGCGTTCTCGGGATTCTCCGACGAGGAGATGCTGGTCCTTGACGGGGTGATGCTCAGCAATGACCCGGAGAAGTAAGCGTGGTTGATCCGGCCTCCGGGCCTTTCCTCTTCGACACCGGCGCCGAGAGCTGGCTGGCTCGCTCCTCGAACCAAGCGGTCCTGGGCTGGCGCCCAATTATCTCGCACAGCACGCGTTGCACATCTCCTCGATCACGGTGCTGGAGCGATTGCGCGGGTATGGCTTGCTGTTGAGGCGTGTGGCGCCGGCGGAGAGAGAGCGCATCCACCGCGCTCGGCAAGCATATCTTCGCGAAATGGGGGAGGTCTTGCCCGTCGATGCCTCCGTGGCAGTGGTCGGGGCCGAAATCATCACTCTTCTCCCTTCCCCGCCGAGTCCTCAGAAACGGAGCCGCCACTGAATGGAATCACGCGCCGAGCGGCTGGCGCGCTGGCGCTTCGACATCCTGATCGCGGCGACCGCTCTGGTGTCGGGAATGCCCCAGGTTCACAACAACGCCGAGGACTTCGAGACAATCCGAACCGCCATCGAGACTTCTCCGGGCCGCTTTCCTGGAGCCGGCCCGCTCGAACTCATTCTGTGCCAGCGGCTCTGCTGATTTGCAGCCGGAATAATCGATACCAGCGTCATCGCCGAGCTTGTCAAGCTGCGACCGGGTGAGGAGCCGTCGCCGCCAGCAGTCCATCCACCACGGGAAGCGGCGTGCCGGTGGCCGCGGCCCGCCCGGCGAGCTTGTCCCGCGATCTAACGCTGGTCACGAATGGCGGTGATGTTTCGCGGACCGGTGTACCTGGATTCTGCCCATGGGATGGGTGATCCCGCGCCTGTCCTCGCTATGATGGAATCGGATGGCCGACAAGCTGCCGCGCCTGCGAAGCAACCTCGATTTCATGCCGTCACCCATGCGGGACAGGCCTGGTCTGCTCATCCGCGATAGTTACCAATACTCGGACGCCACCGTGATCGTGCCGCCGCTCCTGGTGGACTGCCTGCGGTTCTTTGACGGCGAAGGAACGAGCCTGGACCTGCGTAGCAGGCTGGTGGAGCTGACCGGCGATCTGCGGGTCGGCGAACTTCAGCAGCACCTGGTGGAATCGCTGAGCCAGGCGGGCTTCCTCGAAGATGAGGTCTACGCGAGGCTGCGGCGCGAAAAGCACGAGGCGTTCGCGGCGGCACCGGTCCTTGCGGCGTCGCATGCCGGTTCCGCCTATCCGGATGAGCCGGAGGCGCTGCGTGAGACGCTGGCCGGGTATCTCTCCGACGGCGTTCCGCCGGCGGCGGGAGCGGCCGCGGACGGCAGCGAGCCTGGGCTGATCGGCATCGCCGCGCCGCACGTGAGTCCGCACGGCGGCTGCGAAACCTACCGGGCGGCCTACCGTGAGATGGGGCCGGCTCTCGCGGGCCGCACGTTTGTGGTCCTCGGCACTTCCCATTACGGCGACCCCGACCGTTTCGGGCTGACGCGGAAGCCGTTCGCGACGCCTTACGGGCAGGCGGAGATTGATGTCGAACTGATAAACCGGCTGGAGGCGGAAGGCGGCGCGGCGGTCAACATGGAGGACTACTGCCACTCGGTGGAGCATTCCATCGAGTTTCAGGTCGTTTTCCTCCAGCACTTGTACGGGCCGCGGGTGCGGATTCTGCCGATCCTGTGCGGATCGTTCGCTCGCAGCATTTACGAGGGCGGGCGGCCGGAAGACAACGACAACGTGCGCCGGTTCTTCGGCTCGCTCGGCGAGATGGCGGCTCGGGAGTCCCGGAGGCTGTTCTGGGTGCTCGGCATCGATATGGCGCACATGGGCAGGCGCTATGGCGACTCCTTCCCGGCGCAGGCCGGGCGAGGGGTCATGGCCTCGGTGGCCGAGCGCGACCAGGCGCGAATTGAGCGCATCAATGAGGGAGACTCCGAGAGTTTCTGGGAGCGAGTCCAGGAGAACCAGGATGACCTGAAGTGGTGCGGCTCAGCGCCCCTGTACACGTTCCTCAAGGCGGCGCCGCAAGCCCGCGGCCGGCTGCGGAAGTATGAGCAGTGGAACATCGACGAGCAGAGCGTAGTAAGCTTTGCGGCGATCGCGTTCCGGGCGTAGCGGTGGAAATTGGGGATTGCGTAGCCTGTCACCGTTTTCTTTCTTCCCATCTTGCGATGACGGCGGCGGCGAGGCAGTTGCCTAATACGTTCACCGAGGTCCGGGCCATGTCGAGCACGGCGTCGATTCCTAGCAGGACCGCGGCGCCTTCCATCGGTAACTGGAAGGTCGCGAGCGTGCCGGCCAGGATGACCAGCGCGGCGCGCGGCACTCCGGCGACGCCCTTGCTGGTCAGCATCAGCGTCAACATCATGATCAGTTGCTGGCCAAGAGAAAGCTGAATTCCGGCTGCCTGGGCCACCCACACCGAGGCCAGCGACAGGTACAGCGTGCTGCCGTCGAGATTGAAACTGTAACCGGTCGGAATGACGAACGAGACGATGTGCTTGGGCACGCCGAAGCGCTCCATGTTCTCGAGTGCGCGGGGCAGCGCCGCCTCGCTCGAGGCCGTCGAAAATGCGATCAGAAATGGCTCGCGGGCGGCGCGGTAGAACCGGGCGAGCGGAACGCGCGCCAGCGCCACCACCGCGCCGAGCACGAAGATCACGAATGCCGCCTGCGCCGCATACATCGTCACGATCAGCTTGCCCAGGCCCCAGAGGACGCTGGATCCCTTGCTCGCCACCGAGACCGCGATGGCCGCGCAGACGCCGAATGGCGCCAGGTACATCACGTAGCCGGTGTACTTGAACATCACCTCGGCGAGGGATTGGGTGAAGTCGACGACCGGTTTCGCCCGTGCGCCGGCGGCGGCGCAGGCGGCTCCGAAGAGGAACGAAAACACGACGATTTGCAGCACTTCGCCGCGG
>CAZACK010000131.1:0-13304 GCA_964483455.1 uncultured Solibacteraceae bacterium | reverse complement strand
GCCGCTGGCGGCGGTCTTCTCGTTGCGGATCTCCACCGGCGTGCCGTCGACGGTGAACACCAGGTCGTCGTAGATGGCCTGCGCCGCGGGGAAGTCCAGGACGAAGGTGAGCCGGCGGTCCTGGCCGGTGTCGTTCCGGAACCGGTAGCTTCCGGAGAACGACACCTTGTAGGTGCTGTACCATAGGAGGCCTTTTCGCCGGTGCTCGAGATCGAGGCCGACCCGGATGCGGCTGGATTCGACTGGCAATGAGCGGATGACGCTGTCTTCGACGATCCGCACGAACTTCTTGCCGTGTTCGACGGATTCGACCTTCCTCGGCACGATTTCGTCGTAGAGGGCCTTCGGCGGCACTTGCTTGTGGGGCGCCCCCCACGTGGAGACGACGCGGCCCTTCAGACGCGAACCGGACTCCTCCGTCCGGGCGAAGATGGTGGCGCCGAGGATCGCCCAGGCGACGGCGGTCACGAGAAAGATGAACGCGACGGCTAGAATGCGCTTGAGCATGGATTTCGATGGCCTCGGGAAGCAGAATACGTCACATTGCGATATACTGTCAAGTACTTTTTTTAGAAAAGTATGTGCGCTGATGTTTGACACCCGTCCTTAATCCATGTTAAGGTCTCCAGATAACCTGTAATTAATCACCGGAGGGGCGGTCATGGGAATCCTCGTTCGCGGGCTCGCGCTCGGCCTGCTGCTGGCCTCGGCGGCGGTCCACGCGCAGACGTCGCCGGCTCTCGAGCAGCGGGTGGCGGAGCTGGAACGCAAGGTCAAGTTGCTCGACCCGTCGTTTCAGGCGCCGGGGGCGGACCTGGAGGAGCGGCTCCTGGCGCTGGAGGCGAAGGTGGAGGCGCTGTTGAGCCGGCAAGCGGCTGCGCAACCGGAAGAGCCTCAGCCCGCGCCGGCGGCCGCTCCGGCGCTTCCGCTGAAAGCCGTCTCCGTACAGGGCGACTACCAGGCCGCCGCGGGCGGGGAGACCAGGCTGCCCGTCGCCGGCTACATGGAGGCCCACTTCAACAAGCTGCGGAGCCAGCCCGGGCAGCTCGATTTCCATCGCTTCACCCTGCTGTTCGGCCACAGCTTCTCCGACCGGATCAAGTTCTGGAGCGAGCTGGAAGTCGAACACTCGCTGGTGGAAGGTGGAGAAGAAACGGGGGAACTGGCGCTCGAGCAGGCCTACCTCGACTTCCTGGTGAATCCCTACCTGAATTTCCGGGCCGGGATGCTGCTGGCGCCGGTGGGCATCATCAACGAGCGGCACGAGTCGCCCTCGTTCAACGGAGTCGAGCGGCCGTTCGTCGAGACGTTCATCATTCCGTCGACCTGGCGGGACCTGGGAGTAGGAATCACCGGCGACCTGGGCCGAGGATTCCGGTACCGCGGCTACCTCATGGGCGCGCTTGACGCCACGGAATTCAACGCCGAGGAAGGCATTCAGGGCGGGCGCACCAGCGGTTTTGAGTCGTCGTTCCGGAACCCGGCCAAAGCATTTCGTCTCGAGTACGCGGGCATCCCGAAGCTGTCGCTAGGCGCCAGCATCTATACCGGACACTCGGGCTTCCGGCTGCAAACCGTGAACCCGCGCGTGGACCTGTTCAACCTGGACGGACGCTTCAGCCGAAGCCGGTTCGACCTGCGCGGGCTGTTCGCCAACGTCTGGATCAGCCGCGCCGGCGAGCTGAACCTGGCGCTGCGCCGCCAGTTCGGCTTCAATCCCAACGTCGCCGCCCAGATGCGCGGCTACTATTTCGAGCCGGCGGTCCACGTGCTGCCGCGCCGGATGCGCAACGACCTGATCCTGTTCACCCGCTACGAGAAATACAACACGCAGCAGAAGATGCCCGAAGGGTATCTGCCGCTGCCGCAGTTCGACCGCTCGGCCTGGCTCGTCGGTGCCACCTTCAAGCCCAACGCCGATGTCGCCCTGAAGTTCGATTATGTTTTCCATCGCAACGCCAGCAAGGTGGTGCGGCCGTTGGATGGACTCAATCTGGGAATTGGATGGTGGTTCTGATGAAACAAGTGCTGCTTTCGATGTTGCTGGCCATATCGACGGCCGCGGAGGAGAGCTCCTCCCGCAAGCCGGACAAGGTGATCCACATCACGGCGGAGCGGTTCACGTTCACGCCGTCGCGAATCAAGATCAAACAGGGCACGGAAGTCGAGTTCGTCATCACCAGCGAAGACACCGATCACGGCTTCCGGATTCCGGCGGCCGGCATCGATGCCGCCGTGCCGCAGCAGGGCAAAGGGCAACTTCGCATCCGGTTCGTCGCCGAGAAGAAAGGGAAGTATGCGTTCGAGTGCTCGCGGCCGTGCGGCGCCGGGCACAACCTGATGCGCGGCGAAATCGTCGTCGAGTGAGGCGCAGATGACACCAGTTCGGCGAACCGCCATGCTTGCCGCCGCGGCTGTGGTTGCCGCGAGCCTTCTTCTTCACAGCCAGGTCGCGAGGCCCGTTCTCCCCGGCGATCCGCTTGCCGGGATTACGCCGTCCGAGTTCGAGCTGTTCCGTCTCGGGCTGGACGATTTCCTCGAAGTGGAGGAGGCCGAAGAGGGCCTCGGGCCGGCATTCAACGGGAGAAGCTGCGCCGAGTGCCACAGTATCCCGGCGGTCGGAGGGGGCGGCCGGATCGCCGAGATGCGCGCCGGCTACCTGCACGAAGACGGAACGTTCGAAGCCTTGCAGGGCGGCACCTTGTTCCACCTGTTCTCCATCCCCGACCATCGCTGCCAGGTGCACGTGCCGCCGGAGGCCAACGTCATCGCCCGCCGCGTGCCGATCGCCTTGTTCGGCGCGGGGCTGGTGGAGGCGATTCCGGACGAGGCGATCCTCGCGCTTGAAGACCCGAACGACGCGAACGGCGACGGGATCAGCGGGCGAGCGGCGCGGATCATCGATGTCGCGAGCGGCGAGGTCCGCGTCGGCCGCTTTGGCTGGAAGGCGCAGCAGGCGACGCTGCTCGCGTTTTCGGGCGACGCGTACCGGAACGAAATGGGGATCACCAACGATCTCTTCCGCGAGGAAGTGGCCCTGGGCGTCGACCCCACGCGGTTGAAGCAGTGTGACCCGAGGCACGATCCCGAAGACGTTCGGGAAATCACCACCGGGCTGCGCGGCATCGACAACTTTGCGAACTTCATGAAGTTCCTGGCGCCCGTCGAGCCGGAGCCGATGGACGAACCGGCGCGCCGCGGGCGACAGGTGTTTGAAGAAACCGGCTGCGCCGCCTGCCACGTTCCGCGGCTGCTGACCGGCCGCAGCAGCAGCCCGGTGTTCGACCGCAAGCCGGTCGATCTCTACTCGAACCTGCTGCTGCACGACGTCGGAACCGGAGATGGCATCGAGCAGGAGGCGGCGGGCCCGCGCGAGATCCGCACCCCGGCGCTGTGGGGCCTGCGCTTCCGGCGTCCGCTGCTGCACGACGGAAGCGCCTCGACGCCGGCCGAAGCGATCCTGCGTCACGCCGGCGAAGCGGAGAGCGCGCGGCGGCGCTACGAAGCGTTGACGGCGGAGGATCGGGCGGCGTTGTCGCGCTTTCTGGCGGCGCTGTAGCTACGTCGCCAGCCGCACCACCGCCGCCACCGCGAACGTCACCGCGAACGCCACCGCCAGCGGCATCAGGGCGCCCACGGCGGACCATTTCACGCTGCGCGTCTCCTTCCACATCGTCAGGATCGTCGTGGCGCAAGGGTTGTGGAGCAGCGAGAACAGCATCAGGTTGACCGCCGTCAGCAGCGTCCAGCCGTTCTGATCCACCAGGATTCGCCGGATGTCGTCGAAGGAGGTCGCCTCGGTCATCATGCCGGCGCCGAGGTAGACCATCAGCATCGTCGGCACCACGATTTCATTGGCCGGGATGGCGATCACGTAGGCCAGCAGAATGACGCCGTCCAGGCCCACCGCGTAGCCGAGCGGTTCGAGCAGGTTCGCCGCGCGGCGAGCCAGGCTGAGGCCGTCCCAGTCGATGTTCGCCAGCAGCCAGATGAGCGCGCCCGCCGGGGCGGCCGTCATCATGGCCCGCCCCAGCACGAAGATGGTGCGGTCAATCAGCGAGGTGTAGAGGATGCGCAGGAAGCTGGGCCGGCGGTAGGGCGGCAGCTCCAGCGTGAACACGGACGCCTCTCCTTTGAGCACGGTTCGCGACAACGCCCAGGAGGCGATCAGCGTGACCGCCAGCCCCAGCACGACCACCAGCGTCACCGCGCCGGCGGCGGCGAGCGATGCGAAGGCGGCGGGAAACTGGGCGGCGACGAACACGCTGGCCAGCATGATGAGCGTCGGCCAGCGCCCGTTGCAGGGCACGAAGTTGTTCGTCAGGATGGCGATCAGGCGCTCGCGCGGCGAGTCAATGATCCGCGCCGCCACCACCCCGGCGGCATTGCAGCCAAAGCCCATCGCCATCGTCAGCGACTGCTTTCCATGCGCGCCGGCGCGGCGGAACAGCCAGTCCATGTTGAACGCCACCCGCGGCAGGTAGCCCAGGTCCTCGAGGATGGTGAACATCGGGAAGAAGATGGCCATGGGCGGCAGCATAACGCTGATCACCCACGCCAGGCCGCGATACACGCCGTTCCAGAGAAAGCCCGTCAGCCACCACGGCGCGCCGAAGGATTGGAACAGCGCCACTGCCCGTTCCTCGATGGCGAACAGCAGGGACGCAATCGCCTGGGAAGGATAGTTGGCCCCAACGATCGTCAGCCAGAAAGTCGCCGCGATGAGCAGCAGCATCAGCGGCAAGCCGAACACCGGCGAGGTGACGAGGCGATCGATCCTCTGGTCGAAATCCCACCGGCGGTCGCCGCGTGCCTTGACCGACCGGTCCGCGATGCGGCCGGCTTCCTGGTACAACGCCTCGACGGCGTCGTCGCGGAAGGTGTCCGTGAGCCCGCGGCGAAGCTCGTCGGCCCGTTCCAGAGCGATCTGGGCTGAGGATGCGGCGCTCATTGCCTTCCCTCGATGGACATCAGGCTGGTCCGCGCCTCGGCCGGCTGACCCTGCGAAATCACCAACCGCGCCAGTTCTCCGGACAACAGAGCCTGGCGAACCCGGTGATCGCCATCGAGGAGACGCCAGGCGATCCACGGCGCGTTGGGGATTCCCGGCACGGCGCCCTCGATCATCAGGACCAGCTCGTCGATGGCGCGCTGAAGCTCGGGATTCCGTTTCGGCCGCAGCGGCGCCGTCCGGATCTCGCCGTCGATCACTCCGGAGACGGTGCGAACCAGCTCGTGCAAACCTCCCTTCGTGCGGGCAACCGTCGGGACCGCCGGGACGCCGAGATCGCGCGACAGGCTTCGCGTATCGACCTCAAGGCCCTTGCGCCTGGCTTCGTCCATCAGGTTGACGCAGACGACGACCTTGTCGGTGATCTCCAGCACCTGGAGCACCAGGTTGAGATTCCGCTCCAGGGCGGTCGCGTCGGTGACGACAATCGTGCAGTTCGGCCGTCCGAAGAGGATGAAGTTGCGGCTGACCTCCTCGTCGGGCGAGCCGGACAGCAGCGAGTACGTGCCCGGCAGATCGACCAGCTTGTATCGCACTCCGCTGAAGGTGAAGCCGCCCTCGGCGCGCGCCACCGTCTTGCCGGGCCAGTTGCCCACGTGCTGCTTCAGGCCGGTGAGCGCGTTGAACACGGAAGATTTGCCGGTGTTCGGGTTGCCGGCGAGAGCGACCAGGCGGTCGTACTTCGTGAGACTGATGCCCATCTGCGAAAGCTGCGCGTGGGCGGGACAGGTCTCGCAGTCGTGCCCGGCCAGGTCCGGCAATTTCATTGGACGCGCGCCTCCACCGCGGCGGCGGGCTTCCTCACCCAGATGCGCGAGGCCTGGTCTTTGCGCAGGGCGATGGTTGTGCCGCGGACCTGGAAGGCCGTCGGATCGCCAAAGGCGTTGGTGAGCCGGGCGGCGATGAGGGAGTTCGGCGTGAGGCCGAGGTCCAGCAAGCGGCGCCGGGTGAAGCCGCGAAGCTCGGGGTCGATCCGAACCACCTGGGCCTCTTCGCCGGGCTTCAAGTCGCTCAGCCGAACCAGCCGCTCGGGAGCGGCCGCCACCGGCGGAGAGACAACATGGATGTTGCCGGCGACCAGCGGAGGCAGATCGTATCGATTGACGCCGTCGGTCACCGACAGGCGCTCCCCGGTCTGATCCGTGATCTGTACGGTGATTCCGGGCCGAAGGCCGTGTCCCATGATGGTGCGGAAGATCTCCTCGGGCTCGTCTTCCACGTGGACGATTCTGGCCGGCTTGCCGCTCGGCCAACTCGCGAGCGTCTGGGCGGCTTGCTCGGGAATCTCCCCGGCGGCGGTGGGGATGGGGTCGCCGTGGGGATCGCTGCGCGGGTGGCCGAGGTAGGCGTCCAGCTCGTCGAGCCGCGCTCCGGCGATCAGACGGTGTTCCTGGCGCTCGGCCGGCTTGTGCAGCTTCGCGACCGGCATCCGCGCCTCGTCGGCCAGCCAGGTCTCCCAGAGCCGGTGAGCGCGGACCACCTGGAGCGCCCACCGCTCGCCTTCCTCGGTGAGACGCAGCCGGCCCGATTCGGACCGGAGCAGGCCCGCCGACTCGGCCTTCATGATGACGGCGAGCGCTCTTTGGGCGGACAGCTCGAGGTGCCCGGCGACGGAGTCGACGGTTGCTTCCCGGCCCTCGTGCCGTTGCGTGAACACGTGTTTCAGCAGGTCTTCGAGCAGTGCTCGCCGGCCCAGTTCCCGGCGCCGGGCGAGCTCCATGCGCAACCGCGGCCAGAAGAAGACGGCGCACCCCGCTGCCAGGACGGCTAGCGGCAGGAGGATCGCCTGGAGTGGGATCATGGCGGATTAATCGTAGTTAACTACCATCTCTATAGTAGCATTACGGACGGTTGGGTGGTGCGCCGGTTGTTCGGTTGGGCGGCTGTTTGGTTATCGCCGGCCGCAGTTCATCTCGAGCAGCTTCGCGGCGTGCTTCAGCGCTTCGGGCGTCAGCTCTTGACCGCTGAGCATCCGGCCGATCTCGCGGGCCCGGGCATCACCTTCGAGTTCCCGGATGGTGGCCACGGTGCGGCCGTCGGCTTCCATCTTCTCGACGGAGTAGTGGTGGTCGGCGAAGCAAGCGATCTGGGGCAGATGGGTGACGCAAAGCACCTGGCTCGAGGCCGCCAGGAGCTTCAGCCGGCGCCCGACCACCTCGGCGGCGCGGCCGCCGATGCCGGCGTCCACTTCGTCGAACACCAGCGTCCGCGGCGTGTCGCTTGTCCGTTTGGCCGGTGAGCCGGCTGCGAGGCAGGTTTTGAGTGCGAGCGCAATCCGGGAGATCTCGCCTCCGGAGGCCACCTTGTCCAGCGGCCTCGGCTCCTCGCCGGCGTTCGGGGACACCAGGAACGAGACCTCGTCGGCGCCGCTTTCGGATGGCTCGGCGGCGCGAACCTCCACGCGGAACGTGGTGCGCTCCATGGCGAGGGAGGCGAGCTCGGATTCGACGCTCTTCTCCAGCGTTCGCGCCGCCTCGCGGCGGCGGGCGGAAAGCTTGCCGGCCACTTCCTGGTAGGCTTGGGCGAGGATCGCCAAGTCCCGCTCCAGCGCAGCCCGGCGTTCTCCGGCGTTCTCGGCGGCCACCAACTGCGACCGGACTTCTTCCAGGTAGGCGCACACCGCTTGGAGCGAGCCGCCGTACTTGCGCTTGAGCTTCTCGATCAGAGCCAGGCGCGACTCGACTTCCTCCAGCCGCGCCGGGTTGGCTTCCAGACGCGAGACGTAGTCTCGCAGCGCATACGACGCTTCCTCGATCGCGTACACGGCGGGCTTGAGAATTTCGCCGGGCGTGGCCAGCGCGGGATCGATTCGCGCGAGGTCGTCCAGGCGGCGCATGGCGGCGCGCACGCGGCTCAGGGCCGATTCTTCAGAGTCGTAGAGAGCCTCGTAGGCCGCGGCGGCCCCTTCCTGGAGCCGGGCGACGTTTTGCAGGCGCCGCCGCTCGGTTTCCAGTTCGCCGTCCTCTCCGGGCTGCGGCGCCGCCTGCTCGATCTCCCGGCGCTGGAAGATCCACAAGTCGGCCAGCCGCAGCTTTTCCTGCTCGGCGCGCGCGAGGTCATCCAGCTCCTTCCGGCATGCCCGCCACCGGCGCCAATTCCCGGCGACTTCCGCCGCCAGGCCAGCCGCGCCCGCGACGACGTCGAGCATCTCGCGCTGCTCGCCGGCGTCGAACAGCCGCTGCTGGTCGTGCTGTCCGTGGATATCCCCAAGGTGCGGGGCGAGGTCCCGCAGGACGCCGGCGGTCACCGGCCGGCTGGCGGCGAAGGCACGCGACTTGCCGCCGGCGAGGATCTCGCGCTCGATCAGGACCTCGCTGTCTTCAAGCTCGATTCCCGATGCCGCCAGCATCTCGCGCGCCGGGCCGCGCTCTCCGATTTCGAAGATGCCCGAGACTCGCGCCCGATCCGCGCCCGTGCGGATCATCTCGGGCGACGCCCGGCCGCCCAGCAGCAGGCCGAGCGCGTCCACGACAATCGACTTGCCGCTGCCCGTTTCGCCGGTCAGCAGGTTCAATCCCCGCTGAAAGCGGACGCGCAGCCGGTCGATCACCGCGTAGTTCTCGATGACGAGCTCGACCAGCATTCGAGGAGATTATACGAATTCCGATGCGGCTCGAATAAAACACACCTGCCGGATTCTGTTTTTTCCGCAATTCCTCGGGCCAGTGCATTATGATGATTGGTTGGACGGTTGTGCGGTTGGGCGCCGAGCCGCGAATGAGCAAGCGGCCCTCCTCACGAAAGGAGAAGGATTGATCGATTTCTGTCCAGTGTTTGCCTTCTTGATCCAAGTCAGCATCTGGGAACTCGCCCGGCGGGCCACGCCCGTTGCGGCGGCGGTCCTGATTCTCCTGCTGTTGTTCTCGATTCTCTCCTGGGCGATCATCTTCTCCAAGTGGAACACTTTCCGGAAGGCGCGGACCACCAATCTCCAGTTCCTGCGGGCGTTTCGCAAGGCGAACGGCATGGAGCAGGTGGCGGTGGCGGGCGCTCCGTACCGCGACTCACCGCTGGTGGCGGTCTTCGACTTCGGCTACGAAGAGGTTGAAAGGCAGGTCAAAGCGCGCGGCACGCTGAACAACAAGCTGGCGCTCGAGCGCACTCTCCAGCTTGGCATCAGCGAGGAATTGGCCAAGCTGGAGCGCCACATGAACTGGCTCGCCAGCACGGCATCGGTAACGCCGTTCATCGGTCTGTTCGGCACCGTGCTCGGGATCATCGACGCGTTTCACGCGCTGGGCCAGGCAGGGAGCGCGAGCCTGCGAGCGGTGGCGCCGGGCATCTCGGAAGCGCTCGTGGCCACGGCGATGGGCCTCGGGGCCGCCATTCCCGCGGCTATCTTCTACAACCACTTCGGACACGTCATTCGCGAATTCGCCGCCCGCATGGACGACTTCGCGCTCGAATTCATGAACCTGGCCGAGCGCACCTTCGAGGACTGATCGGATGGCGTTTTCCGTCAACAACGGCCAGCTTGGCGGGCGGCGGCGGTTCCGCGGGACATCGTCGCTCTCGGAGATCAACGTCGTTCCTCTGGTGGACGTCGTGCTGGTGCTGCTGATCATCTTCATGCTGACGGCGCACGTCATGGAGTTCGGCCTGGAGGTGGACGTGCCCAAGGTGAAGCAGGTGAAGGACAGCGCCGAGGAATTCCCGGTGGTGACTTTGACCAAGAATGGGGTCCTTTACCTGCACGACCAGCAGGTGAACATCCACGACCTGCCGGCCGCCATTCGAAAGCGGCACGGCGCCGTCTCCAGCGTCTATCTGCGCGCTGACAAAGGCACGGTCTGGGATCCGATCGCGCAGGTGATGAGCGAGCTCGGACAGGCGGGGTTCAAGGTGAACGCGGTGACGCAGCCGTTGGACGAAGCGGAGCGGCGCAGGCGGTAAGATGTCCGTAGAGGCGGGCGAGATGGCGGCGCACATCGACATTCTGGAGGGACGAGAGTCCCTGCGAAGGCCGCTGGCCTGGTCGGTGACGTTTCATCTGCTCGTGTTCTCCCTCATCGGTCTCCAGACGCATATCGGCAGCCGGCCGCGCGACTTGTGGGGCAACCCCAACTCGCTGGGCGGCCAGGCCGTCGGAATCACACCCGTCAGCCAGATCCCGCTGCCGTCGCGCGGAGGTCCGGTGAATCCCCTGGCTCGCGACACCGAGTCGAGCGTGCCCGAGCCAGAGGCGGCCAAGCCTCAACCTCGCGCCCGGCAGGAGGAGGACCCCAAGGCGATCGCGATCAAGGGAAGGGAGGCCGTCAAGCCTCGGGCGCGACCGGCACAGCCGCGATCGCGGCTCGAGACGCCGAAGTCTCCCGGCCAGCTTTACAGCACCGAGGGCCGGGCCCTTTCCTCGCCGTTGATCGGCCAGAGCGGCAGCGGCGGCGTCGGCATCGGCAGCGGCGGCGCCTTCGGCACGCGCTTCGGCTACTACCGTGATCTGCTGGAGCAAATGGTCGGACGGAAGTGGCAAACGTCCGATGTCGATGCGCGCCTCCAGACGGCGCCGCCGGTGATCGTGACCTTCGTCATCCACCGCAACGGCACCGCGACCGATGTGCGGCTGGAGCAGTCGAGCGGCAACCGCGCGCTGGACTACTCGGCTCTCCGCGCGGTCTACGAAGCGGCTCCTTTTCCGCCCCTGCCGGCGGGCTACGAGCGCAACGACGCGAAGATCGAATTCTGGTTTCAGTTGAAGAGATGAATAACAGACCCGCTCTGCCCTACCACGAAGAACCAGTTGACCGCACACCCTGGTGGGGCAGGCGTTCCGCCCACCTGTACCTTGCCGTGTGTGGCGTTGCGGCCGCCCTGGCGCTGGCCGCGCAGCAGAGTGACATCATCATCAAGCTCGCCGGCGGCGAACGCGCGGTGCTGGCCGCGCCGGATTTCCGGGGCGCCGGCGCTGCGCAGCCTCACATGGACGCCTTCAATCAAACGCTGTGGAGCGACCTGGAAGAGTCCGGCCTGTTCAAGATGGCGCCGAAGTCGATGTATCCGCTGGAGACGCCGCAGCGACCCCAGGATTTCCGGCCGCCCAAGCCCCCGGCCGCCGCGCCGCGGCGCGGCGAGCCGCCAAAGCCCGTCCGGCAAGGCCCCTGGCTGACTGACTGGTCCGAGCCGCCGGTGAACGCTAATTACCTCGCATTCGGCTACACCGCCGAGCAGGGCGGCGGGCTGGTGCTCTTCGGCTACTTCTACAACGTGACCCAGGCGGACCTGGCCAACGCCCAGGTGCTCGGCAAGCTCTACTTCGGCACGCTCGACGAGAGCGGCGCCCGCAAGGTGGCCCACGAATTCGCCTCCGACATCCTGGCGCAGTTCGGCTTCAAGAACCTCGCGGGAACAAAGATCTACTTCGACTCGGACCGCACGGGCCACAAGGAGATCTGGGTGATGGACTCGGATGGGTCCAACCAGAAGCCGCTGACCTCGTACAGGTCATTGTCCATCATGCCGGCGGTTTCACCCGACGGCAGCCGGCTCGCCTTCACCACTTACGTGCGCGGGAACCCGTCGATCATGATGCACTCGCTGACAAGCGGCGGGCGGCTGGTCTTCTACAACCAGAATGCGTCGATGAACGCCACGCCGGATTTCTCGCCCGACGGCAAGTTGATCGTCTACTCGTCCACCGCGGCCGGCGGCTACGCGCAGCTTTACCTCGCCAACGTGGACGGGAGCGAACTGCGGCGCCTGTCCCGTTCCCGGTCGATCGACATCGAGCCGAAAGTCAACCCGAAGACCGGCGCGCAGATTGTTTTCGTTTCGGACCGCTCGGGCACGCCCCAGATCTACAAGATGAACCTGGACGGCGCCGATGTGGAGCGGCTGACCTCGGGCGAAGGCGACGCCGTGAATCCCGCTTGGCATCCCGACGGCCGCCACATCGCGTTTGCCTGGACGCGAGGATTCGCTCCGGGCAATTTCAACGTCTTTATCATGGATGTTGCCACACGGGACGTCATCCAGCTCACGCACGGGGCCGGACGCAACGAGAATCCGCATTGGGCGCCCGACGGCCGGCACCTGGCGTTCTCCTCCAACCGCAACGGAGGATCCCAGATTTTCACTATGCTGGTGGACGGAACCCGGGTCCGGCAACTGACGACGCAAGGAAGAAATTCGCGCCCGGTGTGGAAGTGACACCTGTAACCGTTGTATAGTTGTGACCTTTAGGAGGTTATGATCACGATGCACAAGAGAAAAATCAGTGTTTTGCTATTGGGATTCTCCCTGTTCCTTTTGGCGGCGGGCTGCAAGAAGAAAGTTGCGCCTCCTCCGCCACCCCCTCCCCCTCCCCCGAAAGAGGAACCGGCCCCGCCGCCGAAGCCGTCGATCTCTTCCTTCACGGTCGAGCCCTCGACCATCGAACGCGGGCAGTCGGCGACCATGCGTTGGGATGTTGCCAACGCCACGGATATCTCGATCTCACCGGGCGTGGGAACGGTCCAGGCGAGGGGAAGCCGCCAGGTGTTCCCGAGCCAGACGACAACCTACCACCTGACGGCCAAGGGCCCCGGCGGCTCCGATGAGCGCACTGCGACGGTTACGGTTACCGTGCCTCCGCCTCCGCCTCCGCCTCCGCCTCCGCCGAAGAAGAGCCTCAGCGAGCGTTTGTCGAGCGAAGTGCAGGACGCCTTCTTCGACTATGACAAGAGCGATATCCGCGAGGACGCGCGCGCCACGCTCGCCCGCAACGCCGACGCCCTGAAGCAGATCTTTCGGGAAATCCCCGACGGCGTCGTGACGATTGAAGGCCACTGCGACGAGCGGGGCTCGGCCGAGTACAACCTTGGCCTCGGCGACCGGCGCGCCACCGCCGCCAGAGAGTACCTCGTGCAGATGGGTGTTCCCGACGGAAGACTGAAGACTATCAGCTACGGCAAGGAGCGCCCGCAATGCACCGAGTCGAATGAAGACTGCTGGCAGAGAAACCGCCGCGCGCACTTCGTCGCGGGGCAGTAGACGTTTGCCGGACAGGGCCGGAGGCGCCTCCATCCGGCCCTCGCTCCGGAGTTGCCGGGAGAGAAGAATGAAGCCGTATTGGCTGACGCCGATGTTGCTGGCGGCCGCGCCGGTGGTGAGTCTCGGACAGAAGAAGGAGATCGTCGAGGTACAGCGTGATGTCGCCACCCTTCAAGACCAGGTGCGCACGCTGCAACGCTCGGTGGACGAGAACTTCACCAGGCTGACCGTGCTGGTGCAGCAGGCGCTGGACGCCGTCAACAAAGCCAATACGTCGGTCGTGGTGCTGGAAAACAACGTGCGCGAGCGGCTGCGGGAGCAGGAGAAA
>CAZACK010000130.1:7782-13315 GCA_964483455.1 uncultured Solibacteraceae bacterium | reverse complement strand
GGTCAGACCTGTGGAGCACCCGAATGATCCGGTTTCCCTGCCCATACCTCAAAGGGGAGGTCAAGCTGACTGATCCTGATCTGTGCCCGGATTGCCAGCAGCGCATTGCGGAAGTCCTGGCCGATCCGGATCAAGTCCGCCAGGGGGACATCCTCTACATCGACAAGTGTCGGCCATACGCGGAGCGGGTATCGGCGGAACTCCCGGACGAGGTAGTGGCCCGAGCCAACCCGCGAACTGGGGAGGTTGAGAGCCTCGAAGTGATGTCTTTTTTCAACGCGACTTCTCCGAACCGAGATGTTTGAATTGCTGACCACAGCCAATCTGCGGATTGCAAGCGAGCAGATCGCCTAACAGGATTCTGAAAAGGGATCAGCCAGATCACGCCGATCCGGATTCATGTGGAATCAGGCAGTTAGCGGCGGCGAAGAAGGGGGCCTTGTTCGCCCCGGCGCTATTCTATTGCAGCACCGGCAGTGAATTCCGCGCCTCGGCCGCCAGTTCTTCCCATTCGTGCAGGTTATAGCGGCAGCCTGGATCGCCGGCGGTGATGTCGCCGGTGTAGGCGTAGGCCCGGGCGCGGCAGCCGCCACAGTAAGCGCGGTAGTCGCAGACCGGGCAGTGGTCGCCGCGGCGCTCGCGGTCCGAGAGGAGCGTGAACAGGTCGCAGTCCCAGATCTCGGCCAGGCTCTGGCGGCGGAGATTGCCAACCGGAATCGAGGAAATGTACACGCACGGGGTGACCGTGCCGTTCGGCTGGATCGCGCAGTAGCAGCGGCCGGCCCCGCACCCGCCGATGTACCGCGAGAGCACCTTTGTTTTGGCGCCGGCGCCGCGACCCGCGTGGCCGGTGGCGAAGAGGCCGTCGGGCGGGCCGTACATGATGCAGGCGCGGCCGAACTGCGGCGCCGTCGAGATCACGTTGATGCGGCCCGATTGCAGGTGATCGTTGAGCCTGCGCACGAGCCCTTCGCGCTCGGCCGGCGTGAGGTCCTGCTCGAGGATTTCCTTGCCTCGGCCGACGGGGATGAAGTTGAAGTGGGAGAAGGTCGCGCAGCCGAGCTGGATGGCGAATTCGACCATTTCGTCCAGCTTGTCCAGGGTGTGACGGGTCACGCAGGTGGCCAGGCCGGCGCGGATGCCGGCGTTGACGGCGTTGTGGATTCCTTCGACGGCGCGTTTCCAGGCGCCAGGGCGGCCGCGGAAGCGGTCGTGTTGAGCGGGGTCGGTGCTGTCGACGGAGACCTCGACGTACTTGACGCCGCTTTCCCTGAGCCGCACCGCCGCTTCGCGCGTCAATAGTGTCCCGTTGGTCGCCAGTGTCAGGTGGATGCCGCGTCTGGCGGCATACTCGAGCACCGGCCAGAGGTCTTTCAGGGCCAGTGGTTCGCCGCCGGCGATCGCGAGAAACGGGACGAAGTTGGCGGCCAACTCATCGACGACGTGCATCTTCTCGGCTAGAGCCAGCTCGTCGGGCGCCGGGCTGGGACCGGCGTTCTGGTAGCAGTGCTCGCAGTTCAGATTGCAGAGCTGGGTGATGTTCCATACCACCATGAGCGGCGCAGCGAACCGCTGTGGCGTCGCCAGACCGTATCGAGCGATGCTACGGGCCGCCAGCGCCAGCGCCTTGACAGTCGGCGGATGATGAAACAGTTTTTGCTTCATCAGCTCTTTGTCCAGCCGTGCCCGTTCCAATGCCAGGTCGATCAGGCGACTCGCAGCCCGGTAGCCCAATCCCGCTTCCGGGATGGCGTAGTTCTCGCAGAGCTTCTCGAAAAGGCATCTCCCGTTGCCGTCGGCATTGGTGAGAAACCGCAGCAGCCGACGGGCGGCCGGCTGGGCGAGGAGGTCCTCCAGCTCATGGCGAGGCTGCGGCCCGGCAAACGTCAGTTTGGGGACGCAAGGCCGAGTGGGAGCGGTCATCGCAGTGACTCCTGAGCAATCCGAGTTCCATCGATTGTAACTATTGTACGGCTTCCCCGGGACTTACCGCCGTGGAAAGAGGCCGTTCCGCGGATTCCCAGAGTGCCGCATACAGACCCGTCCCCGGCCGGCAGGCCGGCCAGGGGCCGGCTGCGAGCGAGGGCGCCCGCCCACAGGGCTCCATGGGATGGAATCAACGTGCAAAGGCGAGGGGCGCCTGCCCCGGGCGCCCGGGGCGCACTATTATGGACAGCATAAGGAGACGGGCACACGATGATTCCGCGCCGCCTATTTGTAGAATCGGTTGCCGGCTCGGCGTGGTGCAGACTCGTCCGCGCTCAAGAGACGGGAACAGTTACCGAAAGGCTACTGACCGCGGCCGAAGTCGAGCAGTTCTTGAAGACGGCAGAGATCATCAAGACGCGCGGCACGAAAGTGGGGGTTACCGCTCCGGTGCGGGTTACGCTGTCGGACGGCTCCATCACTCACGACGCACACGTTCAGAGGGTCGACGAGAGCAAGCACACGTTCCAGTCGCAGCAAGGGGTGGAGCTGAATTTTCGCGATAGCTGGAAGTTCAATGTTGCCGGCTACCGGATGGACCGGCTGCTCGAGCTGAACATGACCCCGGTTTCGGTGGAACGCAAGTTCGAAGGCCGGTCCGGAGCGTACACCTGGTGGATCGATGACGCGATGATGGAAGGCGAGCGGCAAAGGAAGCGGATCGAGCCGCCGGAGGTGGAAAGTTTCAATAACCAGATGCACATCATCCGGGTATTTGACCAGTTGATCCACAACACGGACCGAAATCAGCAGAATATTCTGATCACCAAGGACTGGAAGTTGTGGATGATCGATCATACCCGGGCATTCCGCAAACTGAAGGCGCTGCGCACGCCAAAGAACCTGTTCCGGTGCGAGCGGCGGCTGCTGGAGCGGATGCGAGGTCTTTCACTCGAGCGCTTGCTGGCCGAGATGAGGGGCTACCTGACGGAACCGGAGATTGACGGGCTGCTCTTCCGCCGCGATTTGATCGTCAGGTTTTTTGAAGACAAGATCGCGAAGGAGGGCGAGTCACGGGCGCTCTACGATGTCCCGCCGCGCGAGGCGGTGTATCGGGTGTGATGGCCGCGGAGCTTCGGTCCGCGGCAGCGTCGGCTTGAGAGCCGACGCGGCAGGCTGGAGCGCCTGCGCAACGTCCGCTAGGCCTTCGGCGGCTTGCCGACCACTTTCCAATTTCGCTCGTCGAAGTAGAGGATGCGGCCCTCGCGGTAGGACTGCACCGCCATCGAGATGAGCACCTGGGCCCTGGCGGCAGTCTCGACGTCGAGGGTGGGCTTCTGTCGCGAGCGCATGCAGTCGAGGAAGTTGCCGATGTGGATGAGGATGGCGTCCCACTCGCCCTTCTCAGGCTGCTCCACTGGAATCTTGATCTCCTCTTCTCCGAACTTCGTTTTGTATTCGGCAGGCGCGATCTTCTTCTCCGGCCGAACGGTGATGTGCGGCGTGAGCCCCTCGAACTCCCCGTGCTCGACCATGATGAGCGTGCCCCAGTGGCCGCGGATGAGCCCCGGGATGTGCTGCGAGTTGGCCATGGAGGAACTCAGAACCACCGTGTGGCCTTTGGCGTATTCGCCGACGAGGTGGAACGTATCGGGCACCTCGCGATCCTTGAAAACGGAGATGCTGCCGCCGGCCATCACCTTGTAAGGGAACTGTGGCTCGCCCCAGCAAATGTTCAGGGGGGCGGCGACGTGGAAGAACAGGTCGGTGGCGACGCCGCCGGAGTAATCCCAATATTTTCGGAAACGGAAGTATCGATCGGGATCGTAGGGCCGCTTCTGAGCCGGTCCCAGCCAGGCTTTCCAGTCGATGTAGTTGTCGCCATTGCCGTCCGGCGAGGCGTCCTTGTCAATCGGCCAGTTCCACTCACCCTCCGTGGAGTTGCGGTGGTAGGACCCCTGGCTCATGATCATCGGCCCGATCATGCCGTCGGCAATCACTTTCCTGGCTTTGTGCCATTGATCCGCCGACGTTGTCTGGGAGCCGACCTGCAATACCCGCATGGTCTCTCGAACCGTATTTGCGAGGTGTTTGGCTTCCTCGACGGTGTGGCACATAGGTTTTTCGAGGTAGACGTCCTTGCCGCGGTCCATCGCCTCCAAGGCCATCCGGGCGTGCCAGTGATCGGGCGTAGCGATCACCACGGCGTCAATGTCGGCGCGATTGACCACTTCGCGGTAGTCGAGATAGCCGTCGCACTTGTGCTTTTCCTTGGCCTGCGTAACGCGCTTCTGCCAGACGTCGCAGACGGCGGCGATCTGGCAACTGTTGTTCCGGGCTCCCAGTTTGGCGAACTGATCGGCGAGGTAGGCGCCGCGTCCGCCGACTCCGATGACTCCGATGTTGATGCGGTCATTGGCGCCGAGCACGCGGCCGGACACGATTTTGCTCTCCTTGGCCGCCAAGGCTTTGGCCGCGACTCCAAGGGCGGCTCCAACGCCGGCGGCGCTCTTCACGAACTCTCTGCGAGGAAGGCTGGATGACATGCGGTCTCCTGACCTGGAAGAATCCGGCATAGGGATTGCGCGCGTGAGTGCCTATTCTATCAGAGGTCCTGGAGTCTCTCCCGGCTCTCTTGAGTGACCGTCGAATGGCGGAACGCCTGCCACCAGATGTACATGCAGGCGAGATGGGATAGCACATAGACCAGGTTGCCGGCCAGCACCGTCGAAGCGGACACTTGCCGCAGGGAGTGACCGATGGCCTTTCCCGCCATCTGGACTCCCAGTCCGCCGCTGATCAGCAGGAGCCTGCGGTCGGTATGGCGCGCTTTGATCAACACGGCCCACAGAGCCAGGTTCAGGATCACGGAACAGAAACTGAGGTTTCTGGCCAACTTCGTCATCCAGTGTCCGAAAATCGGTTCCCTGGTTAACAAGAGAGACAGCGCGGTAAAAGCCCCTGCTCCGGCTATTAGCGTCCGCCGGATACTCCTCCTGCCGGGATTGTCCCTCATGACCCGGTGGATCAACGAAATCACAAGGCAGAAGATGAGAACCTGACGGATTGCATCATTGATCCAGAAAAGCCTCGATGTTCTGGTCCACAACTCGGGGTCGAAATAGGCGGACGCATCCGCCACCGTGGTCAGCAACAGGACGATGCAATACACAAAAACCAACGTGTATTCCCGCCAGGCGCCCTTCCACAAGGCGGCGATCACCAGCAACTGGAGGATGACTCCAGCCAGGATCGCGGCCGACCAGAAGTACTGCATAGGAGTTCGACAGCCAGCCTTACCTGCCGATCTCCATTGTAACGGCACACCGGCTTTCTGAACGACAGATGAAATCACCCTTGGCAGCGGACTGCGTGACCGAGCGCGGAGCGTCGTTCCGCGCAAGGCAGCGACGATTCCCCGACGGCTGGAGAACTAGACCTGGCGCACCGGCGGCGTCTCGGGATCGGGCGGCGGCACCGGCCCCTGCGCCAGCGTCACCGGCGGCGTCTCCGGATCGGGCGGCGGCACCGGCCCCTGCGCCAGCGTCACCGGCGGCGTCTCCGGATCGGGCGGCGGCACCGGCCCCTGCGCCAGCATCACCGGCGG
>CAZACK010000130.1:0-7682 GCA_964483455.1 uncultured Solibacteraceae bacterium | reverse complement strand
GTCTCCGGATCGGGCGGCGGCACCGGCCCCTGCGCCAGCATCACCGGCGGTGTCTCCGGATCGGGCGGCGGCACCGGCCCCTGCGCCAGCATCACCGGCGGTGTCTCCGGATCGGGCGGCGGCACCGGCCCCTGTGAAATCTGCTGTTGGTCCGGGAGAAGAATACATCCAGAATCGAACGCCGGAATGGAACCTCCGGCGAGGACGTTCACGCAGAGTGCCAGCACGAACAACACGCAAACGGTCACGAACACTGAGGTGGTTTCAAGAAGTTTTTTCACGGGATTTCTCACTTTCAGAGGCAGAGTATCGGTCCACTGCATGAGGCCAGCGTACGAAAGGTTTCGGGCAACACAGTGGATCGCCCTATTGTTGTCGTGGGTGTTGCTCAATCTCAATTAAGATGAGTCCGACACGTAACCCCCTAGGAATACGAGGGATATGCCCACAAAGGAAGGGAACATATCCCAGTACTACTCCTCAACATTTCGCATCTCGGTGGGTTGGCAAGAGTGAGGTTGCGCCCGCGCTCGCAGCGCAACTGGGCAAATCAGTTCTGGCGCGGGTGGAACGGAGCCGCTCGAGGACAGAGCCTCTCGGACCCCTCCACCGTGAGCGAAACCATCTCGGCCAGTCCACTCCAGCCGCATGTCGCTGGTCGCTTCATCGAGCATCTCGAGGTTGGGGACTTTGCGCTCAAGCGCGAACGTCGTCAGGAGGAGGTTGCCGCAGGCGATGTTGATCAGGCGGGGGATCCCCTGGGAGCGGATGTGGATTTCGGAGAGAAGGCCGACGCTGGCGAAGGCCAGCGCCGCCGCGGGATGGTCCGCCAGGAAAACGCACGCGCCGGCAGACGCGCATAGCGCGGATGGAAAGAGTCCGCACTTACGGCTCCTCTCCGGCTGGATTTCGCATCCGCTATTCCACGCATTCAATCGCCAGAATCGCCACGTCGTCGGCCGGCCGCCCGGGCGCGCACCACTGTTCGACGCATGCCACTACCGCTCCGAGGCTCTCGTCCAGCGAACGATTGCGATTCCGATCGAATGTCTCCAGCACCCTCGATTTGCCGAATTCCTGACCGGCGATGTCTTCCGCATCCGTGAGCCCGTCCGTCACCAGGTACATTCGGTCTCCTTCGGCAAGCTTGACCGACCGCTCTTCATAGATTGTGTCCGGCAGCAGTCCGACGGGCAGGCCGCCCGACTCGAGAGTCACCGGGTCCTCACCGCGGCGGAGTTGTACCGGTCCGGGGTGTCCAGCCGTTACGTAGCGGAACTCCCGCGTTCTCGTATCGAGAACACCATAGATCATGGTGAAGTATTGCGGCGTTCGAGGCCCCATCCTGAACTGCTTGTTCAGCCGGGCGACAACGCCGGCGGGCGGCGCGACAAGGTACTTGCCGGGGCTGTCCGGATCGGCTTGGAACAGGACGGAACGATCCGGGACAGGAGACAGAATGTGGCTTAGGGTGACCGAGAGGAGAGCTGCCGCGACGCCGTGGC
Organism: uncultured Solibacteraceae bacterium; assembly: GCA_964483455.1. Lineage (GTDB taxonomy): Bacteria > Acidobacteriota > Terriglobia > Bryobacterales > Bryobacteraceae > CAYZJD01. Next base: position 6,177 of record CAZACK010000130.1, on the reverse strand, counting down.
CGGAGACGTCGAGAATGTAGAGGCCGGCGCGGTGGTCGTCCAGCGGAACCACGTTGAGAAAGTCACCGGCCAGTTCCTGGCACGGTCGAAATCTCCAGGCTACATGCAGGCCGCGGATTTCCGGCAACACCCCCGGAAGCAGCGACTGCTGCACGGCGGCGGCCGCATCGAGATCCTGCCTGAGGCTGCGGTTGGCAGCCTCCAGTTGCCGGTTGGCCCGCGCGAGTTCCTCCTGGGCCTGCTTCTCGGCGGTGACGTCCGATTGCACGCCGATGAAGTGACTGACGAGACCCGAGGCATCGCGTACCGGCGTGATCGAAAGGCGGTTCCAGAATGCCGTCCCGTCCTTCCGGTAGTTGAGGAGCTGCACCGTGATCTCGCGCTGCTCTCGAATGGCCGCTCGCAGGGCCTGCAAGGTTGCCTGGTCCGTGCCTGGTCCTTGCAGGAACCGGCAGTTCCGCCCCAGCACCTCGGCTATCGAGTATCCCGTCAGCCGCTCGAACCCGGCGTTGGCGTAAATCAGCGGATTATCCGGCAGGCGGGCGTCGGCAATCGTAATCCCCTCGGCGGTCGCCGCCAGCGCACGATCCTTTAGTTGGAGCTGAGCGCTGACGCGCCTGCGTTCCAGGTTCGTCGCCCGGACGGACTTCCGCCTCATACCGCCCTATACGACCATTTCAGACTTGCTCTGCGCAACCCGCCCGATCTCTCTGAGCATCCCGGCGAACAGAAACCGGTGCACGGGCCAGGCGAAGTACCAGTAAGCGCGCCCCAACAGCCCGCGCGGATCGAAAATCGCGGTCTGTCGGATTACCGACCCCGACCCATTCCCGTCCACGCAGAACTCGAGCCAAGCCCGTCCCGGAAGCTTCATCCGAGCCCCCAGCCGCAGATGGCGATTGGCATTGTATGCCTCCACTCGCCAGCAATCCAGGATGTCGCCCACCGCGATCCGGTCGGGATGACGGCGGCCGCGGCTGAGTCCGGGACCCCCGACCAGTTCATCCACCATCCCGCGCAAACGCCACAGCCAGTCGCCGTAGTACCACCCGGTCTCGCCGCCGATCCTGCGGATGGGATCGAACGCCTTCTCCGGCGGCACGCTGACTCGGATCGACCTTGTGTCACGTAGCAGGGCCCGGCCGCCCGCAGCCAGCGCCTTGGCGATCGCTTCGCGGTATCCGCAAGGGCGGATCGCGAACTCGGCCCGCGCCGATTCGTCCTCCACAACCGTGGCGTGGCGCATGCTGTCAATCAGCTTCCGCCCGACTCTGACGTAGAGCGGAGTCACCAGCCCGAGCCAGAGGCTCGACAGCCGGGGGGTCAGCACCGGGACGGGAATGATCCATCGCCTCAGTCCTCTCTGGCGCGCGTACTCCTTCATCAGTCCGCCGTAGGACACGCGGTCCGAGCCGCCGATCTCGAACACACGGCTCCCTTCGAGCGGCATGTCCAACGCCGCGACCAGGTAGCGTAACAGGTCGGAAATGGCGATGGGCTGCGCGGGCACTGCTACCCAGCGCGGCGCGATCATCACCGGCAGGCGCTCCACCAGAGTGCGAACCATTTCGAAAGAGAGGCTGCCCGCGCCGATGACAATGGACGCACGAAACTCGATGACAGGCACGCCGCTCGCCCTCAGGATCTCCCCCACTTCGTGGCGGCTGCGCAGATGGGCCGACAGACTGTGCTTGCCGCTCCCGAGGCCGCCCAGGTAGATGATCCGCCGTACGCCCGCCTTTCGCGCCGCCTCGCCGAAAAGCCGTGCCGCTGTGCGGTCCCGCTCCTCGAAATCTCCCTCCGACGCCATGGCGTGAACCAGGTAGTACGCTGCTTTTACTCCCGCCAGCGCCGCCTCCAACCGGGCCGGATCGAGAACGTCTCCGACAACCACTTCCGCTCCCATGGCCGCCTGCGCGGGCAGGGCCTCCGCGCGCCTCGTCAAGCAGCGAACCGGGCGCCCCGAGGACAACAGCACCGGCAGCAACTCACTGCCGACATAGCCTGTCGCCCCGGTGAGAAGGATCACCGGTTTCCCCTTCTCCTGCTGTCCGCCATCGCCGCCAGCGCACGCTCCCGGGCGGCCTGGTGGCTGATGATAGGATTCGGATACGTCATCCCCAACTCGACCCCCGCACCGCCGAGCACCGTCGGGGGCGCTTTCCAAGGCTGATGAATCCACTTGGCCGGGACCTTGGCCAACTCGGGAACCCAGCGGCGGACGTACTCGCCCTCCGGATCGAACTTCTCTCCCTGTATCACGGGATTGAAGATTCGGAAATAGGGCGCGGCATCGGCGCCGCAACCCGCGCTCCACTGCCATCCCATCGTGTTGTTCGCCAGGTCGGCGTCGACTAACGTGTCCCAGAACCAGGCCGCGCCTTCCTGCCAGGGAATCAGCAGGTGTTTGACCAGAAACGAAGCGGCCACCATGCGCACGCGGTTGTGCATCCAGCCCGTCCGCCACAGTTCCCGCATGCCGGCGTCCACCAGTGGGTAGCCCGTCCTTCCCGAAGTCCACGCCTCCAGCCGCGGTCCATCCATCTGCCACGGGAAGTCCCGAAACCCGGGCCGCAGAGGCTCCTGGGCGGTGTGGGGATAGTGGAACAGGAGGTGATGGGAGAACTCGCGCCAGGCGATCTGCCTCAAGAACGGCTCAGCGTCGGGGCGGGTCGCCGCAGCGTTCCTGATCCGGCTTGCCGCGTGCCAAATCTGTCTCGCGCTGATTTCCCCGAAGTGAAGATGAGGAGACAAACGGGATGTCCCAGCGCGATCCGGCCGGTTGCGTTCCGTAGAGTACGCTTCCAGGCGATCCGCGAGAAAGTCGTCCAGTCTTCTTGCGGCGCCTGCCTCGCCCGGCCGCCACGCCTCACGCAATCCTACCGCCCAATCGACTTGTGGTTCCAGGCCGAGGTCGGAAATCGCCAGCGATGCCGGCCACCGGGCAGGCGCGGGAATTCTGGCCGGGGCTGGCTTGGGCTTCGCCGGAGTGGCCGCCGCCAGCCAAGCTCTCCAGAATGCGCTGAACACCTGGAACGGCTTCCCGCTGCTGTTCCGGATCTCCCACGGCTCAAACAGAAGGTTGCCCGGACAGGACTCGGCGGCCAGCCCGCACTCGTTCATTCGCTCCTTGACCCGCTGGTCTCGGGCCATCACCACCGGTTCGTAGCGCCTGTTCCAGAATACGGCCCTGGCCCCCGATTCCTGCGCCAGCTTCCGTAAGCTTTCAAGAACCGGACCGCGGCGAATGATGAGCTTGGAGCCGCGCCTCTCCAGGGCGGCCTGGAGTTCGAGCAACGACCGTTGGAGCCACCATCGCGAGGCGGCGCCGGGAGCCCACGGGGCCTCTTCCTCAGGCGCCCAGAGGAATACCGGAATCACACTGCGATGTGCGGCAAGCGCCCGGTGCAGCGCCTCGCTGTCGGAGAGCCGCAAGTCCAGGCGGAACCAAACCAGGGCAGGCGCGTCGCTCACGCGTTTTCTCCTCCTGACCTCGCCACTACTCCCTGTGGAATAATAGCGCCGATGCGTTCCCGAAATTCGGGCCCGGCCGCGGATGCGTAAGCTCTTCAACGCGGATGCAGGCTTGCGGCGGCGTCATTCCAGATCGCATTCCTGCGCTCAGCTCCGATCGAGGAGTATCAGAGCCATTCCCCGCACAGGATTTCCGACACGACGAGCCGGCCCTCCACGTTGCAGGTCGAAAGCCAGCGCATCCGGGCTGGCTTGCGCCGCCCGGATGCGTTGGCCTGAAGTCTGAAGCGGTAGTCAGAACAGTGCGGTGAACAGGAACATACGCGGACCTTCTCATTCCGCTTGTTCCTTTGTGGATGCGTCAGTCACCATCTCTGCCGGTCGGAGATCAGCGCATGGCCGGAATGGTCTTCGTGATTACCGTGAACGAATCCGGGAATGTGCCGATCGCATAGACCAACTGGACGGTTTTCGGCCGGAGCCTGAGGGTCGCCGGCCCGAACACCACAGTGCCCGCCACCGACAAGTCGGCCTGCCACTCGCCCGGCCGGAATTCGGCGGAAACCTGCGCGCCGTTATTGAAGCCGGCAATGGATACAGAAGGCGAATCGCCGTAGCCATCCTGGCGGAACACCCGGACATCCACGGCGGGAGCCTGGGCGGTGTGGTGCAGGATGAAACGCCCCTTGCCGGCTGCCGTCCGGGAAACGTCATTGACGAACACGGCGAGATTCGGGTCTCCTGTCTCGGTGAGGTGGGCCACGATGCTGGCATGAGCCCCAGGAGTCACTCCCACCACCGTGCTGAGCAACGCCGGTTTGGAACACGGAACCATCGCGTCCGACGGCTTGACCTCGACCGTGTAATCCGCCGGGGCGGGCAGCGCCAATGGGCCGCGGATCTGGCCGAAGTTCAGCCCGTTGAGAGCCGCGATACAAGACCCGTTTACGGCGACATCAACCGGCAGGTCCGTCGTCGGCGCGCCAAGAGCCGTGCCTGGAATTCCATGAACCGCGTAGACCATGGCTTCGCCGGCCAAGGCCGGGGCCGCAGCGGCCGCCAAGGCCAGAATGCAAAGCACCTTGTGAGTTTTCATCGTCTTGCTCTTCCTTTCTTTGTGAATGGTTATCGTCCTACTCCGGCATGATCACCGTGTCGATGACGTGGATGACGCCATTGCTGGCTTCAATGTCGGCCTTCGTCACGCGTGCGTTGTTGACCATGACGCCACCGCTGTCACTCTTGATTGCGATGTGGCGTCCTTCCACGGTCTTGACCTCTTTGAGTTTCACCACCTCGCGGGCCATCACTTTTCCCGGGACCACGTGGTAGGTGAGGATGGTTTGCAGCCTCGCCTTGTTCTCCGGCTTCAGCAGCGTTTCCACCGTTCCGGCCGGCAGCTTGGCGAATGCTTCATCGGTCGGCGCGAACACCGTGAATGGACCCTCGCTCTTCAGCGTGTCCACCAGGCCAGCGGCCTTCAACGCCGCCGCCAGGGTGTTGAACTTCCCGGCAATTGCCGTGTCCACGATGTCCGCCGCGGAGGCGACCGGAGCCAGCGCCAGCGCCAACGCGCTGCCGAGCAATGCCTTCCAAGGTGACTTCATACTCGTTTTCCCCTCTCTCTGTCGTTCGAATCGGCCGGATCGTCCGGCCACGATTTGATCTTATGGAAAAAAACTTTTACTGTAAAGAATAGAGAGAAGTTGGCTTTCCTGAGCGGAAAGAACACCGCCGAATCAGATACTGAGAGGAAAACGATCTTCGATATGGCATCGGAAACCATCAACGCGGGTTTGAAAAAGTACGCCATCGGCAGCAAGCTGAGGCGGCTGCGCCTCCGCAAGAGCATGGGACTGCTGGAGCTGAGCAGGCATACGGGCCTTTCCCCGGGGCTGCTTTCCAAGCTGGAGCGCGACGTGATGTACCCGACGCTGCCGACACTGTTGCGCATCGCGATGGTGTTCAGCGTGGGCCTGGAGCATTTCTTCAACCCCGAGCCGAAGCCGGTGGCGGAGATCGTTCGCCGGAAGGACCGCCTGCGGTTTCCCGAGTCCCCGGAAATAGCCCACCCCGCCTACCACTTCGAGAGCCTGGACTTCCCCGTTCCCAACCGCGCATTGAACTCGTACCTGGCCGAATTCGAACCGGTCGCGGAGGAGGATGTCCGTCTTCATGAGCATCCCGGCGTCGAACTCCTCTACGTTCTCTCCGGCAGGCTCGAGTTGCGCATCGGGACGGTCAAACACGAGCTGTCGGAAGGGGACTCCATCTACTTCGATTGCACCGTCCCGCACGGCTACCGCAGGGCCGGGTCCAGACGGACGACGGCGCTGGTGGTGACCCTCGAACGGCGGGACTGAGACATTCCTCGGCCGGCCGAACTGCGCCGCCCAGCCGCCCTTATTGAACATGAACGCCGCCTGGCATCTGGTCTCAGTAGTGGCGGAGCCGACAGCGGGGTTGCTTGGCTCCGGCGGAAGTGGCAGAGATCACGCCCGAGACAGTCCGTACAATTCGGGCCGGCCGCGTACAGTGGGCCGGTCCGGTTTCGCCAGGTCCCCGGCCTCCACTTCGGTGGGCATCGGGAATCTCCGCCTCAGACGCCGTGCCGCCTCCCCAGACGCCTTCCAGTGCGTTGGCTGCCAGGCTCGCGGCAATGTGCCGGACCTTTGTCGCGGCCATGGAGAAGTGTCCGGCGGG
>CAZACK010000129.1:0-13496 GCA_964483455.1 uncultured Solibacteraceae bacterium | reverse complement strand
TGGACGAGCAGTTTGATCGCCGGTTGAAACGCCAGGCCGGCCGCCTCGCAGATGGCGCGCGCCCGCCGCGCCGCCGGAGGGTCGCTCCTGATCGCCTTCCGCACCCGCGCCAGGTCGCCGGCGCGCAATGCCTCAATCAACTTGTCCGCCATGCCGAAGCAACCCTGATACGGCCAGCCCTGCGGGCCGATGCAATTACTGTCGCCCCCATTCGAGATAGAGCCGCCTCAATGCGGCGAGCTTCGCGTCATTGTCCGCCACCCCGCCGAAGGTGAACATCATCACGCCGGTGGAGGCGCTTGACGCTCCCAGCAGCACCACCTTCTGGAACTCCTGCTCCGAAACCACCCCAGGCTCGTCGGTCGCCTGCACGATGGGCCAAAGATGCGGCCGGCGGCCCGCCTCGAGGCCGAGCGACTTCGACGTCCACGCGACGTATTCCCCCACCCATTCCGGCCGGCGGCCCATCCGCCCGTGGTACACCATCGGCGAAAATGCGTCCACTTCCCGCGCCAGGGCCTTCAGGTCCAGGCCGAGGATGCGGCGCCGCGCCCCGCCGAATTCCTCGTCCGTCCACGGGCAATGGTAGACGCCGAGCGTCGCGGCGGGACGCGTCTCCGCGATCACCTTCCGCGCCTCGCGGACCCAGTCCGTGAGAACCGAGCACCGCCAGTCGCGCCAGGCCTTGTCGTGCTTCGACAGAATCCAGCGGGCTTTGTCCTCGGTCGAGCCCTCCGGCAGCGTGATTCCCGATGCTGTCGTGAACGCATCCAGGCATGTCTTCGAGAAGCAGGTTTCCGGAAGGATGGGCCGCGGGCCCTCGAACTGCGCGTGCCAGTGGAAATAGTCGAGCCAGACTCCGGCGACGTCGTACTTCGCCAGCACCGCCCGCAGTTCCCGCATCCGGTGCGACCGGAATCCCGGCTCGGTCGGGCAGACCCCGAGAAACCACGTCGCCTGCGGCGAGGGCTTACCCTTCTCGTCGATGGGCCAGGCTTCGGGGTGCTTCTCGACGTAGCCCTTGCCGTTCAGCGTCGGGAACTCCACATAGACCGCCGCGCCCTCGCCCTTCGCGCGAGCCATCAGCTCGGGACTCAGCGAGTAACTGCCCACGAAGATCGCGTTGATGCCGTAGTCGTCGAGCCGCGCACCCGTCTTCCAGAACGGCTTCGGATCGGCATAAGTCCCGCGAATGGCGATCTTCTTGCCGCGGCCGGGATCGTCGCGCCTCACCAGCGGCGTGACCACGAGGCTGCGAAACTCGACCGGCCCGTGGTCTCCCTGGAGCGAGATCGGCCCGGGTTCGGCCTCGTTCGGGTCGTGAGCCATCGCGGTCAGCCCTTCGATTTCCCGCCGGTCGATAATCTTCCGTCCGTTCAGGATCACCGTGACCTGCCGGCCGATCAACGTGACCTCCAGTTCCTGGAATTCGCCGGGGGGCCGGGTGGCGTTCTCCAAAGGCGCGATGCGGCTGTAAATGGCGCCGTGGCCGTGCTTGCCGGGCGGCCTGTTGGAATCCTGGAGGATCTGCACCTCGTAGCGGCCGCGCAGGCCGATGCCGCTATTGCTGCCTTTGCCGACCCGGTAGACCGCCCGCAGGCGGAAGTTCCAGAACCTATCCTTCGACATGAGATTATTGGCGCCGGCAACGTTCTTCATCAGGCCGTCTTCGATCACCCAGCCGAGTTCGCGGCCGGCGATCATCGGGAGCCAGCCCGCAAGATCCTTGCCGTTGAAGAGGGGCACTGGCTTTCCCTCGACCCACGTGCCGTCATCCTTATCGGCGATCGACGGGGCCCGCCTGCCGGTCCAGCGCTGCGGCGGCGCACTCGCGCCTTCCAGGAAGAACTGCCCTTCCAGCCGGCCACCGGAGAGGCGCGCCTTCCAGACGCCCTTTCGCTTCTCCGGAGGCGCGCCCGGCGCGACGCGAAACTCGCGGTTGAAGGCGAAGCGCAGTTCGCCGCCGAGGAGGGAGATTTCGGGGATTTCGTCGAGTCCGCCGCCGGGCGCGCCGACGAACCAGCCTTTGAGGTTCGGCGTTCCGGCTCCGGCTACCTCGAGCCACCAGGCGCGGTTGCGCCATTCCTCGACGACCCGGATGTTCCAGCGCCCGTTGAACTCCGCGTCGCCCGAAAAGCCCGGAACCGAAACAGCCATCACGAACAGAACCAGTTTTCGCATTGGATCTACCAGAATACGAAGACCGGGACGCGCGCGTGAGAAGGGGTCGAGGGCGATTTCCAGCCGCCGCTGAACGCAGATGAACGCCGATGGTCGATCTGGCTGCGGTCCTGCCGCGCCATGGAAAGATGATCGGCTTTCATCGGCGGCTGAAAACCGTCCTACCTCATCTCCGCCAGCCCCTCGTAAACCGCCTTCGCCTGCCGGATGAGCCCCAGCGCCTCCGCCTTGTTGTCCGCCGCGGGAAACGTTGCTTTCGCCTCGGCCCACTCCTCGAGGTAGCGGAGCTGATCCAGGAACAGCGCTGCCGATTCCCGGGCCGGCGCCGGCCGTCCGGGCATGTCGAGATAAACCGGTGAAGTGTGCGCGAACACCGGCATCTGCCACCAGGTGGCGCCGTACGGCAGCATCTTCGGGCCGTGGACGCGGGCGGCGATCCAGCCGCCCCGTTCCACTTCGATGTCGTCTTCGAGCAGCGCGGTGAAGTGGCCGCTGGAGGGCTTCGCGCTTCGGACCACCTTGCCGTTGTGGATGATCTCGAGCGCCTCGTAGGGCTCGATCGATTGCGCTCTGACGTGCACGCGGAGCCTGGCCTTGCCCGGCGCAAGGCGAACTGTGCCGCCCGGCTCCTTGCCGTTGACGGTGAACTCGAGCAGCGGGTAATTGCTGGCGAAGGTGCGCCCTTTGCGGATGCCGTCGAGCCAACTCTCGTACGTCAGCGGACCTTCCGTTTTCACGTAGACTCGCGCGCTCCCCATCGGCGGGTTCAACCCCATCTTGTCCGAGCCCGAGGAGGCTGCCAGCCGGAACCCGCAGTTGAGATAGTGGTAGTAGACATCGATCGGCGCCAGCGAATACACCTTCGGCCCCTGCATCTTGTAGATGTCCACCAGGATGGGATGATGTTCGAAGGGGCTGCCGGTAGTGAGCAGGTCGAGCGAATCGATCCGGCCCAGGGCAATGTCGAGCGGCGCTTCCAACGACGGGTACGGCCAGTGCGCCCAGGTGACCAGCGCGCCCTGTGCGCGAGCGTCGTCGCAGGCGTGCAGCATGAGCGGCCAGTCATAGCCGCCCGCCCCCGATTCGCGCAGGCCGCCGGTCGAGACTGGCCAGACGATCGACTTCAGGTTCTGAAAGATCAGATGCGCCAGCAAGCCGTGGCGAAACTCCTCGCCGACCTTGATGAAGTGATTTCCGTCCGAGACGGGGGAGAGCCTGCCGGTGAAGTGCTCGGCGTTCCAGAAGTAGCCTTCGCCGGGCCGCGGTGGATCCCTGTATCCACTCTTGAGAAGCAACAGACTGCACACCCGCAAGCCCTCGCACTCCATCTCGTACCGGATGCCGGCCGGGTCGGGGAAGTGCATGTGGGTGTCTCCCGGATACCAGCCGTGGGCCTCGAAGTCGGCGAACTTGCGCAGGCGCAGTTCCACCTTCTGCCCGCCGGCGAGAGCGATGTTGACTTCCTTGCGGACGGGCTCGTACTCGTAGCCCTTGCGCGCCTCGACGAGGTAGCGCCCCGGCGGAAGATCGATCAGCGCGCCGTCGTAGACGAGAGCGTAGAGCGTCAGCGGCGTGTCCTTGCCGTCCCCCAGGATCAGGTCGCCCGCGGTTCGCCGCGAGATATCAGGCTTGGTCAGGTGTCCGAGTGGCGCGAAATACTCCCCGGCGGTATTGGTCAAGCGAATCCGAGCCCCTGTCGGCCGGCCGGTTTCGGTGACGATGGAGAGGGTGATCCGCGCCAGCCCGGGCAAGGGTCGCCGCGTGGCGATGTCGGACCAAACCAGCAGCGAGCCGAAAGAAAGCAACAGCGCCAGGCGGATCCGCGCGCCGCGACGCCGGACAGGAATGATGGCATGCTTCCGTGTCTGAGGCACTCGAATTGCGCAGCATATAACGGCGGAAACAGAAGGTCAATCGGAGTCTCGTCCGACAGACGAAGCACAGCGGACTAAGCGGGGACCGTACGCACAAGACTGAGAGCCCATTGCTTCGGCAGTCCCTTCTCCCGCGGAACGCAAAGCAGATTGCCCTCGTGGATTCCCTCCGCGGGCGGCCCTGGCAGTCCGGTCGTCTCCTGGAAAGAAAACACCACGTACTCCGTGCTTTCCAGGAGCTTGAGCAACTCCGCGCTGCTGCGCCCTTGCTTCCGAAGGGCGCCGTCATTGAACTCGATCAGCAAGAGCGGCCGGAATCGGCGAAGCGTTTCCGAGGCCCCCTCCAGCAGGCCGGCTTCAGCACCCTCCACATCGATCTTGATGAAGTCCACCCGGTCCATGCCCTCCTCTGCCAGCGCCCTGTCCAGCCGGCGCACGGCGACCCGTTCGCGCCCCGCTTCAACGACGCCCTCATGGGGAAGCGCCCCGAGAGTGTTCTGGCCGGAATGCGCGTCATCGGCGATGAGGAGGTCGGCCTCCCCATCGTCCTGCGCGAGCGCCATTCGGAATGGCCTCACGTTTCCCAGGCCGTTGAGTGCGATATTGGCCTCCATCCGCGCGAATTCACGCGCGCTCGGCTCGAAGGCGAGCACCCGGCCGGACTCTCCCACATGCCGGCCGGCGAACAGAGTGTACAGCCCCTCATTTGCGCCCGCGTCCACGAATGTCATGCCTGGCTCCAGGCTCCGGTCCAGAAATGCGAACTCATTGGGATCGAAGCATCCGGCCACGAACAATTGCCTGCTCAGGTCGTTCGCCAGGTGGAGACGAATCCGAAGGCCCAAGTGCCAGGGAAGCTCGACGGCAGTGTCCCTGCCATGCTCCAGGCAATAAGTCCAGATCTTGCGCCGCATGCGGAAAGCCAGGTCCGGATTGTCCCAGTCGGAGTCGAACTTGTAGCCCGGGTAAGGAACCAGAGGCCGCAAGGTGGCGAGCGCCCGGCAGGCTTCGGCGATCTCTTCCTCGGATGGTTCCCCGGCGTCCGGCCACGGCTCCCCATCCCACGGCGAAGCGCGCGGGGGCTCCAGCTTGTACAGAGCGTCGCCTTCCGGCATGAGCAACGGCAGAAGGCTCGGAAGGTACAGCTCGTGTTTGGACGCGACGAAGATGCAGCGCAGCGGGCGTCCCGCTCGCTGCCAGTCCAGGTTGCCTTTCCACTTCACCCGGAAGCCGGGATGCTGGGGCGCCTCGGCAGGGGCGTAGACAAAAGGGAATCCCGCCCGGCGCAGCGCCATTGCGATGTAGCTCGGGCTGGGGTAAGCCTCGGCGGCGCCGGAAATCGCCAGCACCGGCTGCTCTGCGTCACAAACCGGCGTCTCCAGGAAAAGCCATTCAGTGCAAATCGCCGCGATGTGGCGTAACGCCTCGGCCGGGTTCTCCCGCCGGTGCAGCACTCCGTGGCAAAGGACGACTTCGAATACGCCGGATCGCTCCAGGCCCTCGCGCAGTTCGCCCACCCGCACCTGGAGCCCCGGATGCTGGCGGAGCAGACTGTGGGCGGCCTGAGTGGAAGGTTCCATCCGGACGATGCTGAGGTTTCTCTCCAGCCAGAGCTTAGCCAGCAAGCCCGGACCGCCGATCTCTAGTACCCGCCTGCCGGCCGGGAAAGCAACCACGGTATCCAAGTACAGCCGCAGGGTCTGAAGGAGCTCAACCTCGGATTCGCGATGCCGGCCGGTCACGGGCATGTCGCGCCGCGGGATGTGAATCGGGTACGGGCGCTTCATGGGCCGGACTCTCCGCCGGTTTGGCTCGATTCAACCACGGGGCTGAGGCCGCGACACCGGCGCGCCGGCTGTCGCCGGATACCTCAGAGCCGGGAGGCGCGCACGGCCGGCGGATATGCGTTAAGCACGCGAGTATAGCATGCCTTGGATTTCCCCGGCCCCAGCTTGGGAGGGAATCATCGGTGATCTTCGGGCCGGTCTCCCGGCTGCTTCCAGCAGACCCGAAAGCCCTCCCAGCGCGGTTGTCTCCAACGGCAAGCATACGGTCGTCCGTCGACACTTATCATATAGTGGGAGGAGTTCCACCATCCGGCCGACCGGTGTATTGAAGGAGCGCCCTGTCCGGAATGCGCCGCGCAGTGTGTCATCGAAGGCGACCGCCCGCTCGGTGTCTACCAGCGTGGTCATGGAGTGAACAAAGTCCGCCTTCGGCTTTGTCCACAGGTCCGCGGCGAGCACGGTCAGGCCGGCGGAGCGGGCCTTTTCGATCCGCTTCCTCAATACCTCCCCCGCCTGTGCCCCCGTGATCCCCGGACGGTTCACGAATATGGAGAACAGGTGGATGACCCTGCCCATGTACTCTACTTGGTCGCCGCCGTGCACTTCCACGAGCAGCCACGCTTGCCATCCCTCAAACCCACCCGAAACGATGATCGCCCGTCCGGAGCGCATCTGTCCTGCCAGTTCCCTCACCGCACTCACCGCGCGGCTGTCGGCGCCCGTGCCGGGCAGAAACGTGGCGAGATTCAGCGCCCCGTTCAGCGCAAACGCGGCGCCCAGTACCAGCGAGGCCAGGCGGAGAGGAATGCGCGAGAACTTGTCTCGAAGCAGGCGCAGCAGCACAATGAGCCCGGCGACCGTCACGAACATGGGCTGGATCTGCGATTGCGGGTCCTGCGGCTGCGAGTAGAGGTGCTCCAGTTCCCCGAACAGAAACAACGCCAGTCCGAAACCGGCCAGCACCCGCACCTCATAGGCTGTCCCCGATCTGCGCAAGGCCAGCACGCAGGCCCCGATGGCTACCGCGAGGTAAACCCAGGAGACGCTCATGTACCGGAGCCACTGTGAATTGTTCAACGCATAGTGATAGTCAACGACGTTCTGCGCTCCGGCGAAGTAGTTCCCCATCCCCATAACTGCGTAGATCGCTTTGTTGACCCCGAATCCCAGCCAGCCCGACGGCTGTGCCTTGGCGGGGTAGAGAATGCGCAGAAACGAGATCGGCGTCCCGGAAAAGTTCACGTGGGCGGCGGCGACGAACAGGCCGATGCCTGCCAGCACGCACAGCGGGAAAATCAGGACCGAAGCCAACGGCGCCCTCTTACGGGCGGCCAGCGCCAGCAGCACGGTCTCCATCGCGGCGACGGCGGGCGGCATCAGCGTCCAGTGGAGCAGCGCTACCATCGCGACCAGCAGGCCGGCCACGGTGAGCATACTCCAGCGGCGCGTGCCCGCGTACCGGACGAACGCTGCCGCCGCGAGCGTGAAGAAGGCGTAGGCGGGAATCACGTCCTCGGAGTTCAGCGAGTTCAGGACGATGAAGCCTGTGCCTGCGTGGGCGATCGCAGCGACAAGGGCCAGGCACATCGACGACAGCAAACGAAATGCCAGCACAAACACGGCGCCCGTGGACAGCGCTCCGAACACTGCGTTGAGCAGGGCAATTTTCCGGAACGTGGGCGCCGACGGAACCACTCCGTAGGAGACCGCCTCATCCGGGATGGCCCTCGCGAGCGCCCCATAGACCGGCGCATAGAGGATTCCGGCGTCGTCGAGTGGTTGCCCCGTGCGCAATTCCCAGGCGCGGACATCCAATGACTTGAACAGGCCGTTGCTGGTCGCCAGGTTCGTGTTGTCGAGCCGCACGATCAACAACACGTGACACGCCGCCAGCGCCGCGACAATCAGGATCGCGAAGGAGTAAAGACGCCAGTTCCGGAGAACATCCCGCCGGGCTTCGAAGGGCCGGTGAAGAAGCCGGTCCAAGAGGGATCCCGGCGCCGGACTGCGCGTCGCCGGCGACGGCTGGCGGTGAACGCCGCTGCGACCGCCTGGGGGCCGGCTCTTCCGGCTAGGCTTTCGAGCCATGGATCAAGTACCCGGGGCCCACGAGGATCCGCCCTGTCGGGCGGTCGGTAGAAGCGACCGGCCGCCGTTCGGACGGAGAGGTCGTCGCAGACCGAAGCCGTACGTCCTCCGAGCCGCCCGGAAGCTCGGGGACCGGAGGAAAGATGCCGGGTTGGTCAAGAGCCACCAATTCGTCCTGGTTGCGTCGCCAAAGGCGCGCGTTCGAACATCGCGGAACAGCCGGGCTGGGCCGGGGAACGGCAAACGGGCATTCCCGGCCTTCCGCCGGCACCGGCAAGCCGGCCTGCGCCGCCGGGTTGCCCGTGGCCCGAACACGACTGCGTGAACCCGATTGCAGTGGCTGGCCAGGCATGATGCGCGGGCGCTTTAGCGGCAGCGGACCATGTCGAACCAGTTGAAATCGGAATCATGAAAGTCCAGGGCAAGGACAGTTTCAAACTCAGCCGGCGCCAGCAGCGCCTGCATTGTCTCCAGGTCGCGCCATTCGATCCAGGGGGCCCCGCCATCCGTCCGCTCGCCCCAACGATGGAACGGGAGTGCGCCTTCCCGCTCCCATCTCTTCCTGGTGTAGCCGAGTTCGATCCATCGGCCGCCGGCGGGCAGATGCTCCAGAAGCGCCTGAGCTTCCCGCCGGGCGGCTTCCCAGGGAACGCAGATGAGGGAGCCGCAGCAGTACACAAAGTCGTAGTCCGGCGGCAGCAACTTCAGCGAATCGAGATCTTCCAGGTAGCAGAAGTTCACGTGGCGCAGTCCCTTCGCCTCACAAATGCGCCGGACGACCTCGACATTGGACTCCACCAGATCGAGAAAGGTTACTTTGGCGCCTTGCTCGGCGAAGTAGATCGTCGTTGGCGCCAGGCCGCAGCCGACGTCAAGCACCTTTCTGTCGCGGAACACGTCCCTGTACAGCAACACATACCAGCCGCGCGCGGAAAACGCGTCGCCATTCACGCTCAGCGCATGGCCCTCTTGCCAGGCCTCGACGAGTCCACGCTCGGGAAGCTTGAGCAGATCTTCCGTGAGGATGCGTTCGTGTTCCCGAAACGGCACCTCGCTCCACTTGCTCCGCAGGAGGTCGAAAGACCGCCTCAGGAGAGGGTCGCGCGAGAGATCGACAGGCCAAACAGCGGGTTCGACCGTCGCCGTGCCGTAATGCCTTGCTTCGTCCGCGTCTGGGGATTGGCTGCAATGCGCCCGATTCCGCTTGCGCCAAAGGAGAGTCATGAGCGCTAACCGGGAATTATACTCCACGGGCATCACTGCCGGCTTGCCGCCCCAGGTGCGCAGGCCGGTCAGGTCAATCTCTCCAGCCTCACAAAGTGCATGTCGTAAGCCACTCCGCGACGATCGATCCGGACATGGTCGACAAGGCGGACGCGCAAGCCCTTTTGCTCCAGCGCCTGGTTGGCCTCGCGCAGCATCTCTTCGCGGGAAAGCTCGGAAGTAAGCAGGACGACCAGCCACCCGGCTTGCGGAGCCAGGTCCGGCCTGGTGGCCGGGAAATCGTTGCCGATCATCGTCCAAAGCCACAGGAAGCATCCGTTGATCGCGTGCATTTCCGGTCCATGCTTCTCCGCGCGGTTGTACCAGAACCAGGCGGGAGAGGATCCGCTGCGCGCGACCACGGCATCCACGCCGTCGCGGACGCGCCGCAGCGCGTCCGCGTTGTCGGCTCGCCCGGGGCGGTCGACCATCCACGTGGTTGTGCGGTAGTGTGGAACGGCCAGCGCCAGCAGCGCAATCGCCACGGCCACGATGCTCCTGGAGAAGCATTTCCACAGCACGCCGAGAGCGCCGGACGCCGTGATGGCCAGCAACTCGAGCGGGCTGCCGCCGCCGGTCTTACCGGGGATCAGCAGCGGCGCGGCAAAGATCGCGATCGCGCCGAGGACCAGTGCGCCGTGCCGGGCCCGCTTCCAACGATCGTCCGGCATCGCCAGCACCACCCCGAGTCCCAGAAACGCGGAGGGAAGCAGGCTCGTGGCCGCCGTGTCAACCTCGAGCGCGTAGCCGCGCAGAATCTGAACCGCCAGCATGACGCCGGCGGTCGCCACCGCGTTCAGCGCCAGAAGACAGCCGGCTTCCCCTCTTCGGAAACGATGGCGCACCAGCCCGAGAATGAGCCACACCAGCGCCCCGGCGGCGGCGATGGCGGGCAGCGCAAGAAAGTAGGCGCCGGCAAGTTGAGCCAGGCCAGGATGGTGGAACGAACCGGACTGCGCGGCGTAGCGCAGTGTCGGCCGAAGAAAGTGGAAGTAGCGATCCAGGCGGTGATTGACCAGCGCCAGAAGGACCGTCAGACACAACCCGCCGGCGCCCATCCAGATCGACGCCGCCCAGCTCTCGAACAGCAACCTCCGGCTCCGGTTCCCCAGGCGCAGGTAGACGTAGAACGCCGGCATGAACGGCAGCAGGAGTACGAAGAACAGATTGCAGTACAACATTGCCGCGCCGGCGACACCTGCCAGAAAGAGCCATCCGTAAGGCTGCCGTGCCCGCCCTGCCTTGACGGCCAGCGCCAGGCCGGCCAAGTTATACACAAGGCCCGGAGCATCGATGTAATTCCAGCCCACCGTCGTCAGGAAGGCCGCGTGGCAGCCGAACAACACGGAGCCCAGCACCGCGCTCCGGCTTCCGACCGCTTGTCTCAGGATCGAGTAGAACGAGAATATGGCGGCGTAGTACAGGCTGATGTGCAGGATGTAATGCGCCGCCACCACGTCCGGCACGAGCCTGTGCAGCACATAGCCCGGCAGAATCCAGCTTAGCCGGCTGCCATAATACGTCTGCGGAAACCATTGGCTCGCGTACAGGGGAAGGTTGTGGAAGAAGCCGAAATAGACCCACGTATCGATGGCGCCCAGTTTGGCGTAAAACCAGTTCGGGTTGACCGCAATCAATAGCCAAGGGAGCGCCACCAGCACTATCAGCCACGGATCAAAGCGCCACCGGTGCGACGCCGGGGCGACTGTGGCCATGGCCTCGCCCGTGACTGTGTTGGGTGCGGATTGTTCGTCTCGCCGGCCGCGACTGGGATTCATCGGGTTCCCGCGCGCCACGCCCCCCTTCGCCAGGCGCCGATGCCTTCGGTGAGACACTCCTTCCAGAACCTCGGCAGGCGCCGGAGGTTCTGGTAGGAACCGTAGGCGACGCTCAAGATGTACTTGCCGGCTGAAGGCGGAACGGGCTCGAAGAAGCCGTCGCGCTCGTCCAGAAGTGAGCAGCAGTAACCATAGATGTCTTTGAACGGCACGTAGCCGTAGTACCGCTTCAGCACTTCGACGGTCCCGTAGTATGTCTTGCGGCGGTCCCTCAGCGTCTTTGCCCCGCGATGCATCCTCGAGACGGCCAGGTATTCGTCCACCTTCCGCAAACGGCGGCGCCGCGCGATCCGCGCCCAGAGGTCATAGTCAACCGAATAATGAAGATCCGGGTCCATCATGCCGGCTTCTTCAAACGCCTCGCGCCACAAAAACGCTGCCGGCTGGCAGATGAAACACTCCGTCTTCAGCAACTCCGGGTCGAACTCCCGCGTCGGGTATCGGCGGAGCACCTTCCCTTGTTCGTCCGCCAGGTAACCCTCGCCGTAGATGCCCGCGTATCCCGGACTCTCCAGCATCCGCCGGACCGCCGTGGAGACCGCTCCAGGGAGGTAGAAGTCGTCGGCGCATAAGAACGCGAATATCCGTCCGCGGGATCGCAGGAAACCCTGGTTGATGGCGTCGCACTGGCCTTTATCCGGATGCGACTCGTACCGCAGACGCCTCTCGTGGCGTCGCAGGACTTCCAGCGTTCCGTCGGTCGAGCCGCCGTCCATCACGATGTATTCGATCCACGGGTAATCCTGGTTGAGCACGCTCTCGATACACTGCTCGAGAAAGGCCGCCATGTTGTAAGACGGCGTGACGATGCTGACCAGCGGCTGATCCGGCTTCTCAGTCGTCATGCCGTTCTCCCGCGCGACTCGCGCCCGCCGGAAGAACCGTTTCCGGCAGCACGTCGCCGGCCAGACCCCAGTTCTCGCGATTGAAGATCATGGTCGAGCCCAGCCGCTCCATCTCCGCCGCCCAGGCGGAGACACGATCGGAATTGAGCCAGGCGATGCCGTTGGCCGCCAGGCGGTCGAACAGGCGCTTGTGCCCTTCGGGCGTCCATCCGGAGCCCGTTTCGTGCTCGATGTGGTAGATGCGGATCGGGTCCTCCAGCATGTGCTCCCGCACCCCCGCCAGGTGAGCCGTGTAGCACAACAGCGAATCGATGTTCATCGAAAAGAGGTCGAACTCGGCATAGCCGCGGAGATCGAACCAGTGCTCACGAGCCATGAGCGTAAAGTCGCCGCACGCGTTGGTGTGCAGCACGCCGGAAGGAAGAGCCTGGGGCGTAGGGGCGGCGCGAAGCCAGCCGCAGCGGAACACGCGAAGGGCGGGCATCCTGGAGTCACTCTTGAGGTGGAGCTGAATCACCTGCGATCGACCGCTCGGATGGGGCGGCTTCACGACCAAGGCGGCGGGTCCACCGACGCGCCGCTCGGCCAACAGGCCTCCACCGTCTCGGACTTCGAGATCAAGATCGGCGGTGCACTCCGGGTCGGGTTCGACTTCGAGGAGCAGCTCTCGGTCCCAGCGCGCCAGCAGGACGATCTCGGCTCCGCCGGCCGCGGCGCGATACAGCCGGCCGTCCTGCCCCCGCACCGGCCGCCCCCAGCCGGCGCCGAGTTGGATGCCCTCGTAGAACGGAATCACGTCCGACTCCAGGTCGGGATCAAACCGCCATGCGGGCCCGGGCGCTGGCGATGCAGGAGCGGCGCCTGGCGGCTCCCATCCGATCCGCATCACGCGATAGTTCAGGCTGCGGGGATCGGCCAGCGCCTCGGCCGGCGCCGAGCTCCCTTCGGCGTGCAGGGTGAAGATCTGGCTGCGGCCCGGTGTCCAGGGCAGGGAAAACCGGGCCTTGGTCCGGCGATCAATTGGCGCCTCCGCCACCGTCTCGCCACGCGAGTTCGTCACCTTGAGGCGGAACGGCCCGTACCCCAGGGCCGGACCGGGCTCGATCTCCGCCTGGAGGCGGCGAGCCTTTCCTTCCGGCATGAACACGATCCATTCGGCGGTCTGTTGCGCCCAGCGGAGAGTTTCTCCGGCCGACGATTCGACGGGATACCAGCCCGCCCCAAACAGCAGGTCCGTCCCGTCGTCGACGATCCCGCCCGACAGCGGATCGGACTGGTCCGCGGCGGTGCTTCTTCGCGACTTTCGCAAGGGGAGAACGGTGAGGGACAGGCCGGCCGCATCCAGCCGGAGATGCGTCTTTTCCGCGACGGCGGGGGGAATCGGAATGCCAATGCGCACCGGCTCCCCGGCGCTCGCCAGCCGGAAGGCCACCGCCAGGCCGCGAATTCCGACCCTCCCCAATTGGACGGCCAGCCGGAGGGCGGCGGGCAAGCCCGGCCGGCTTTCGACCACCAGGTCCGTTGTTCGGCTGCCTTCTTGCGCGCCGCCCCTCGCCCGCTCCCACTCGCAACGGAAGACACGGAAGTTCAGGAGCCGTGGATCTCCGGGTGTCTTGCGCC
>CAZACK010000128.1:0-13557 GCA_964483455.1 uncultured Solibacteraceae bacterium | reverse complement strand
CTAGCACACGGCGGTCGGATCCGCCGTTGTCGAGGAATTGGCGCCGCGCTCTGCCGCAACCGCGATGCTCTACTCGCCCCCTTCGAGCGTCTCCGGCTCCTCGTATACACGAATACGGCCCGCTTCGACGACCCAAAGCTGGCCGGAAATCGATGCGGCATGAAGCGCTGCCAGCAAACTGCGAACCAAGCCCGTCAACAGGCTCATGGACGCCACCCGCGGCAGGCGCAACACCACAATGCCGGGCGTATCGTAGCGGAGGGAATCGAAGCACGTCGGCGA
Source organism: uncultured Solibacteraceae bacterium (assembly GCA_964483455.1). Lineage (GTDB taxonomy): Bacteria > Acidobacteriota > Terriglobia > Bryobacterales > Bryobacteraceae > CAYZJD01. The sequence goes on along the minus strand of CAZACK010000128.1, from coordinate 13,275 downwards.
AGTCGAGGTCCAGCGTAATCAGGCAGCGGTGCTCCGCGATGCAGACATCGAACAGGCGGGCGTCGCTGGTTCCGCTCAGCTTCTGCCGCGCGACAGTCTCGACATCGTGTCCCGATTCGGCAATGAGCTTCGCGATCCGATGGCCGAGGTTCTCATCAAGCTTGAACTTCACGCAGCGCTCTGTCCGGGCAAATCCACGAACCGGCCGCGGCTCATCTCGGCGCCGTAGGCGATGGCCGCCGGGATGTCATCGCGCGTCAGGTGAGGATACTCCCCCAGGATCTGTTCCATCGTCATTCCCGATGCCAGGAAGTCCAGGAGCAACGAGACCCAGATTCGAGTACCGCGGATGCACGGCTTGCCGAAGCAAATGTTGGGGTCAACCGAGATCCTGCTCAAGAGCGGGTTCATCGCCTGCGGATCCTCTTGAACTTCAGCATACCAGTCGTGGCAATCGCGGGACGGCATCAGCGGACCTTTACACCTTCGAGGACTGTGGCGGAGTTACATTTCTCCGACCTCGCGGAGAACCTGCTCGTAGTGCCGATCCGCAAGATGGAACCCCTTCCCTCGCAACTGGTCCAGCTTCTCCCGCACGCTTCCTACAAGTCCCAGGATCTTCGCGTCGGCGTAGATCAACGGGGTCCGAATGACGGTTATCCCGCGCATCCTCGCGCAGCGAACGCCCCGCTGCTCATCCATCAGGAGCGCTGTGTGAAGATCCTCCGCAACAAGGATCGCTTCGCTTTCACCGAGGTCCAGCCGGTACTCGCTCATCAGGACCTGAACGTACCCGGGGTCGGGCGCCGCGGTGACAGAGATCCACTGGCCGAGAGCCGCACTGACCGCCGCCTGTACCGGTAGCCCCGTTGCGCTTTCGGCAACCTCACGGAACACGGCGGGCGGGATGAAGAGCATGCCGAAGATCTCGCGCAGCAGCTCGAAGTCGGACAGCAGCGCCAGGTAATTCAGCGGACTGCTGTCGGAGACGACCGCGCTCACTGGCCGCCCGGCGGCGTGTGTTCCCTACGCCATTGCCGGATCATCTGAAAGTCTTCTTCGTCAAGTTCGACCAGAAAACCCATGCCCCGACGCGGAAGAAGGTCGAGGAACTGAATGCGGGTGAGTCCGAGCATGCGGGCGGCCTCTCCGGTGGTAATCCGCTTCTCGGCGTAGAGCTTCAGAACAGCCTGCTCCTTGGCCGAACGAACGATCTCGGCCTCGAGGCTCTGGTCCATGGCCCCGTCCGGAACTTCGAGCTCAAATGCGAGCTTCATCGGAACTCACTCTCCTCCAAATTGTACCGCCGGACACGCATGATACGATCCCCACCCCCGCCCCTCCGTCCTGCATAATAGCGGAGATGCCCCGCAAAACCCGCCCGGCGCCGGCCGCCTCCGCGCCGGTGCGCCATTTCGAGAAGTACCTCGCCGGCGAAACGGCGCCTGCCCATGAAACGATGCGGCGTCTCTATGCCCTTGCCGGGGAATTCCATGCCCTCCACCCCTGGGACTTCCTGCTCGAAGATCACCTCGTGGTCGTCGAAGCGCCGCAAACGGGCGGGTTGGGTTTCTGCTCGCTGATGGGAGCGCTTCACGAAGTGTTTTCCTTTCACGTGTACCTGGGGGCGGACGGCTATCATTTCTTTCGCAAGGTCCACGCCGGCGAGCCTTTCACGATCGGCGACTTCTTCGCCGGACAGCACGCGGTCAATGTCGAGTTCGTCCCGTCCGCCGAGTTGACCGCCGCCGACCGCCAGCTTCTGAAGGCGCTGGGCCACCCCTTCGGGAAGGGCTTCCGCGCCCCGAAGTTCCGCTCGATGCGGCCGGGCTACCATCCGTGGTACGTGACGGAGCAGGAGGCGCTGATCCTGACCACGTGCCTCGATTCCTTCCTTGGGTTCTTCCACTTCCTGGAAGCGCACCCCGGCGCCAGCTATTGGGAGAAGGAAGGCGACTACCCCCTGGTTTCTCGCCGGAGCGAGGGCGACGGGCAGGCCGCATACGCCGTCCGGCCGATCAAGGCCCCAGCCGAGACTGTGAAGCTGCCCCGTCTGCCGGACCTGGATGAGACCCGCATCAGGCGTATCCGGGAAGCACGGCTTCCGTCAAGAGGGGCGGTCGACGTCGATCATTTCTACGGTGCCGGCATGGTGGGCGAATCGCACGAGCGCAAGGCTTGCATCCGCGTGGCAATCGCCATCGATTCGGAAACCGCTTTCGCCTTCCCACCCGAGGTCGGGTCTCCGGAAGCGTCCACCGGAGACCTGCTGGCCGAAGTGGTCCTCACCGCGGTCGAGAGCAGCCGCGCGCTGCCGTCCGAGCTCCGCGTCAAGAGCCGGGAATACAAGTCGGTGCTGGGCCCTCTGGCAAAGGCGCTGGGAACACCGGTCAAAATCGTCAAGTCACTGCCGGCGGCTGATTTCGCGAGGGACCAGCTTCTTCGGATGATGGGCGATCCCGGCGCGATCAACGCCGCCAGGCCCCATGAGTGAAATCGAGCAGGTCTTCCCGAGAACATCCGCGGGCGCCGCCTTCGCCAAAGGCTACACTTACCGCATCGCGATGGTGGCCGCCCTCGGCGGCCTTCTGTTCGGCTATGACACCGCGATCATCAACGGCGCCATCGTCTTCCTGAAACGCCAGATGGCCTTGACCGAGCTTCAGACCGAGATCGCCGCCAGCAGCCTGCTGCTGGGCTGCGTGATCGGCGTGAGCGTGGCCGGCGCCCTGGGCGACTGGCTCGGGCGCAAGAAGCTGCTGCTGACGTCGGCGGCGCTGTTTGCGCTCTCGTCGGTGGCCACGGCGCTGCCGAGAACGCTCGCCGAGCTGTGCGTGGCCCGGTTTGTCGCGGGCGTGGCCATCGGCATCGCGTCCATGGTGGCGCCGCTGTACATCGCCGAGGTGTCGCCGCCCTCCATCCGCGGGCGGCTGGTCAGCATGAACCAGTTCGCCATCGTCACCGGCATCCTCATTTCCTACCTGGCCGGCTGGCAGCTCTCGCGCCTTGGCGACGAAAGCTGGCGCTGGATGTTCGCCTCCGCCGTGTTTCCTTCAGTGCTGTTCTTCATTGCCCTGTTCGGAGTCCCGGAGAGTCCTCGCTGGCTGATCAAGGAAGGAAGAGACACCGAAGCCCTCGGCGTGCTGGAGCGGCTCGGCGGGAACGATCCGCGAGCCCGCATGGCAGACATCCAGGCGGCGATCGCCGAGGAGAGCGGATCGATGCGCGAGCTGTTCACCCCGGCGCTGCGAAAGCCGCTGATCATCGGCATCGCGCTGGCTGTCCTCCAGCAGGTGACCGGGATCAACACCATCCTCTACTACGGCTCGATTCTCTTCACCGAGCAGGTGGGCGCGGCGAGCGCCACCGCCGCGCTCCTGCCCAACGTCATCATCGGCTTCACCAACCTAGTGATGACGATCGCCGCTTTGTTCCTGATCGACCGGATCGGGCGCAAGTCGCTGCTGATGCTCGCTTCCGGCGGCATGGGGGTCTCGCTCGCCGCCCTCGGCGCGATTTTTTTGGTGCGCCCGAACGCGGCTTCTTCCGTGCTGGGGCTGATTCTTTGCTACGTGGGCTTCTTCTCGGTCGGCATGGGACCCGGCGTGTGGGTGGTGCTGAGCGAGCTTTTCCCAACCAAGATCCGCGCCCGGGCAATGTCCATTGCGACCGTCAGCCTCTGGGCCGCCTGCCTGCTGGTCTCGCTGACGTTCCTCTCGCTGGTGACGGCGATCTCCGCAGCCGGGGCTTTCTGGCTGTATGCGGCGATGTCGTTCTTCACCTTCTTCTTCGTGTGGCGGGTAACGCCGGAGACGAAAGGGAAGACGCTCGAGGAGATCGAGCGTAGCTGGTATCGCCAGGCGGCCGTCCTGCCTGAGGATTGACAGCATCCACGCATCGAAACGAGCCCGTTGCGCCGCCGATGGACGCCGATGAACGCGGATAGAGTCCTTTGTGATCGGCGTTCATCGGCGTTTATCGGCGGCCAAGATCATCCCTTTCGGTAGCGAGAGACGGCTCGGTGCTTCTGAACCAGGAGCGTGTCGAGCTGGCGGATCTGAAGGCGCGGCTGGAGCAGGTCTTCCGGCGTAACTACGATCACGTGATTTTCGTGCGCGGCGACCGCGACCTGGAGTTCGCGGCCGTCGCCCGCGTGCTGGACATCGCCTGCGGCGCGGGCCTGAAGCGCATCGCGCTGATGACGACGTAGCTGGATGATGAAACAGGCCCAGGCAGGCTGAAGGCCTGCCCCACCACAGCTCACGATGCAGGGTCTTCGGTCAGCACCCGCTTTTCGCCGGGCTTCATCCGCAGCCGCAGCTCTTTCCCGCTAAACGGCGAGACCAGAGGGCACTCGCCCCCTTTCTCGGCTGTGATCTCGACGCGCCGCGTCACGCCGCCCACCCGCTCCGCCGACACGAGGAACGCGCCCTCGGCGCGGAGCGTGGTGAACGAAACGTCCTTCCACGCCTCCGGCACGGCGGGGAACACTACGATCCGGCCCCGCTGGCTCTGGAGCAGCATCTCCTGCACGCCGGCGCCGGCGGCGAAATTGCCCTCCAGCGTGAACGGCCGGTACTTGAACTTCGAGTACCCTTTGCCCGACTGGTCGCCGTTGCAGTGAAAACTGTTGCGCAGCGTGAAGGCCGTCGAGAAAATCTCGAGTGCCCGCTCCGCTTTCGCGCCGTCCCGGGCGCGGGCCGCCAGGTTCGCCAGCCACGAGAAGCTGTAGCCGCACCAGTAGTCGGAGCCGACCCGGTCCAGGTCCGCGAGCGACGCCGAGATGATCCGCCGCGCCGCCTCGCCGTCGCTCCAGTCGATCAGGCCCAGCGGTTGAATCGCCATCAGGTGCGAGAAGTGCCGGTGCGAGACCTTGAGCGGGCAGTCTTTCGCGATCAACAACCGGCCATCCTCGCCGAGGCTGAACTCCGGCAGCTCCGCCAGCACGCCGCGCCAGCGTTTCGCATCGCCGGCCTCCCCGAGCTCGTCGGCCAGCGCCGCCGCCGAGCCGAACAGCCAGCGGCACAATGCCAGGTCGTAGTTGGTGATGGTCGGGAACCACGCCTCGGGCCGGTTGTCGTTGATCTCCGGGGAGGCGCTCAGCGGCAGCAGCCGCTTGCCATCCTGCCCCTTTTGGGCTGTGAACGTCTCCAGGAACACCGCGGCGTCACGCAGGTATGGATACGCGCGCTCCTTCAGGAACGCCCGATCCTGGCTGTACTTCCAGTGCAGGTAGAAATGTTGCGCCAGCCACGCCGCCGTGGTCGCCGAGTGCGTGTATTGCCGCCAGCCGCCGATCTGGTTGCCGTTCAAGTCGGCGGTCATCGGCACGTTCATCCCCGGCAGCTCGAAGAAACGCTTCGTCCAGTCAAAGGCCGCCTTGCGCGTGTTCCAGAGGTAATCGAGGTAACTAAGACCTTCCTCCAGGCGGTTGCCGCTATAACAAGGCCAGTAACTGAGCTGCGTGTTCAGGTCGTGATGATAGTCGCCTTTCCATGGGGGCAGCTTGCCATCATCCGCCGTCCAGACCGCTTGCAGGCTGATGGGCGGCGCGCCGCGACGGGCGGCGGCGCCGAACTTATAGGTCTCCAGGAACCACTGCCGCTGGACGATCGGATTCGGCACACGCACCGACGACTTGCGCCAGTACCCGTCCCACCACGCCCGGTGCGGCTTCGCCATCGCCTCGAAGCCCGACTGTAGCGCCGCCTCGACCCGCTTCTTGGCGATCGCCAGTGGATCGGCGCCCTCGAAGCTCGAGGCCACCGACCAGGCTCCTTCCCAGCCATCGGTCTTCTTCCCCCAGACCAGGTACGCGGCGAAGTGAAACCCATCGGCACCCTGCTGCCGGAATGCCTTCCAGCCGTCGCCCGAGATTTCCTCCGGCGCCGGATAGCCGAGCTGGCGGAGATCGCCGGCCCCGATCCCGCCGCTGGCCGCTTCCGTCACCTTCCCCGCGAACGGCGGCGCCGCCAGCCGCCACTCCGCCGCCTGCTTCGCGCGGATGGAAATCATGCCGACCGGCTGAACCGCGTGCACCATCAACCGCGCTTCCGTGCCGTCGTCGAGGCGAAAGTGAGCGGTGGCATCCGCGAGCGAGAGCGATGTCTCGCGGAACTTGCCGGAGCCGAGCGCCACCTCGATCCGTCCCGCCGGGATCTTCGTCGGCGCCGGACGGTTGTACGGCTTTTCGTAGACGCGCAGCAGGTCGGGGACGCGGCCCTGCTCGTGCCAGTCGCGCATGATGCGCCACTTGTATTCGTCCGAGTAGAACTCCGGCACCAGCCGCAGGTCCCACAGGTCCGACCGGTCGAGCGAGATCTTGAGAGGCTTGCCGTCGCCCCACACGAGCGCTCCCATGATCCCGTTGCCGAGCGGCAGCGCCTCGTCCCATACCGTTGCCGGCGTGTTGTAGTTCAGCCCATGCTCCTGCTTTGGCAGGTTGACCTCGATGGTCCGGGCGCATATCGGGGCAACAAACAACGAGAGTAGAACGCATCGAATCATTCTTTCACCTTGACCCGTCATCCCGGCGAGCCGGGCCACTTCGGTCCCTCTGCTTTCACTTCGCGATGCGTGGCCGCCAGCACCTCGGCCATCTGCTTCACCCGCCCGGGCTCCGCGGACGCGAGATCGTGCTTCTCGGTCACGTCGGCGCGAAGGTTGTAGAGTTCGAACCTGGCCAGGTCCCGGTGGGCGAGCAGCTTCCAGTCGCCTTCACGAATCGCGACTCGCGGTCCGCCGAGCGCCTTGTCGTACTGCCAGTAGAGCGGCCTCTTCCTGCTGACCGGGCGGCCTTCAAGCGCCGGGAGAATGCTTGCGCCGTCGATCACGCGGCCAGCGGGCTGCTCGACTCCGGCGATGGCGCACAGCGTCGGCAGCATGTCCGTGTTGACGACCGGCTCGTCGCTGATGTGGCCGGCCGTGGTCCGGCCCGGCCAGCGAACAATCCCCGGAACCCGGATTCCGCCCTCGTACAGATGCAGTTTCATCCCCCGCAGCGGCCCCGGTGTTCCGTGCGAGCGCCAGGCGTCCGGATAACGGTTGAGCGTTTCCGGACCGTTGTCGCTGGTGAAGAGCACGAACGTGCTGTCGCGCAGATGCATCTCGTCGAGCGCCGTGAGCAGCCGGCCGGCGGCGGCGTCCATGTTGGTGACGTTCGCGTAGTACAGAGCCTCTCCCCTTTTCTTCGCCTCCGGGTACAGATCCATGTCCTTCGGCGGTGAATCGACCGGCTCGTGCGGCTCGTGAAAGCAGACGTGCAGGAAGAATGGCTTGCCTGGATCGCGCCTCTTCAGCCACGCGATCGCCTCATCGACGACGATCTGGCACGAGTACCCCTCCAGTTCCCCGGCCGGCTTGCCGTTGCGAAGGAAGTTGGCGGGGTTGCGGTGACTCGGCGCGGCGTTGTTCTGCGTCGAGAACCAGTGGTCGAAGCCGTGGTCGCCTGGCTGCGGCTGCTCGGGGGAGTTGAACTTACCGTTGCAGTGCCACTTGCCGGCGTGGGACGTCGCATAGCCCGCCTTCTTCAGGAGGGCCGCCACCGTGACCTCGCTCGCCGGCAGATGCATCGGAGAACCGGCGGGTATCCAGTCGTAAATCCCGGAGCGGTACGGAGTGCGTCCGGTGAGCAGTCCCGCCCGGGAAGGAGAGCACACGGGCGCCGAAGCGTAGAAGCTCGTGAACCGCACGCCTTCGGAGGCGAGCCGGTCGAGGTTCGGCGTGCGGATGATCCGGTTGCCGTAACAGCCGAGATCGCCGTAGCCGAGATCGTCGCAAAGGAGGATCAGGAAGTTCGGGCGGGAGCTTGCGGGCTGGCTTGCCGCAAGCGCGCTCGCGGCAGCGCCCAGGAAATCGCGCCGGGTCATGTGAGTCGCTACGTCCCCGATGTCTGGTTGATTGTCCGACAGGGCCAGTATACGCTGTCGGAATGTCCGCCGCCGCCCGTGGCCGCCTGGAATTGCTGGCGGCGGCGGTGCTGTTCTCGACCGGCGGCGCGGCTATCAAGGCCACCACGCTCACGAGCTGGCAGGTGGCCGGTTTCCGATCCCTGATCGCGGCGCTCGCGGTGGCCCTGTTCATCCCTGCCTCGCGCCGCCGCTGGAGCTGGCGCGTTCTGGTTGTCGCCGCCGCCTACGCGAGTACGCTGGTCCTGTTCGTCCTGGCGAACAAATTGACCACGGCGGCCAACGCGATCTTCCTTCAGGCGAGCGGGCCGCTGTACCTGCTGCTTCTCGGGCCACTGCTGCTGCGCGAGCCGATCCGCCGCTCTGACGTGCTGCTCATCCTTGTGATGGCCGGCGGGATGGGGCTGTTCTTCGTCGGCGAGCAGGCGCCGTCGCGGACCGCGCCCGATCCGTGGCGCGGCAACTTGCTCGGCGCCTTCTCCGGGCTCTCCTGGGCGCTGACGATCGCCGGGCTGCGGTGGATCGCCGGCCGGGCGAAAGGGAGCGAGCCGGGCATGGCCGCTGTCGCCGCCGGCAATGTCCTCGCGGGGCTGGTCTGCCTTCCGAAAGCGCTGCCCGTCGCCCAGGCCGCTTCATCCGACTGGGTGGCGCTGTTCTACCTCGGCGTTTTCCAGGTCGGCCTCGCCTATCTCTGCCTGACGCGCGGCGTGCGGCAGGCCACCGCTCTCGAAGCTTCACTGCTCCTCCTCGCCGAGCCTGCGCTGAACCCGATCTGGGCGTGGCTGGTACACGCGGAACGGCCGGGGGCGTTCGCCATTCTCGGCGGCATGCTGATCCTCGTCTCCAGCCTCCTGCGCGCTGTCTGGACGATCCGCCGCGAATAGGGCGATACAATAGCCGGTTCGACCCATCATGAGATCGACACGTTCTTCCGCGCTCGCCGTCCTTCTGCTTCTCGGCATGGGCTGCGCCAGGCGAGAACAGGCGCCCATCCAGGCGTGGATCGCCGACCCGCACCAGCACGTCTTCCCCGGCAGCTTCGGCCGCGACCTCAACCAGCGCGAGATCAAGCTCGAAGCCGTGGGCAACGAGTACGTGATCCTGCAACTCGCCGTGAAAAGCGCCGCCGCCGCGCGCGGCCTCACGACCGCCGTCACCGACCTCAAAGGCCCGCAGGAAATCATCCCCGCGCACCGCTACCGCGTCCGCTACCCGGGGTACATCCCGGTCGACGAAAACGGCCAGCTTACCCCCGACCCCTTGTTCGTCCGCCCGTCCTTCGATCTCATTCCGAACCAAGCCCAGCCCGTCTGGATCGGCCTCCAGGTGCCCGAAGACGCCGAAGCCGGCGGGTACGAAGGCACGGTGTCGATCCAGCACGAGGGCCGCCCGGTGGCCGACTTCACCGTCAAGATCGACGTGCTCGATTTCTCGATCCCCCCGGTTCCCAAGGACCACTTCTACTTCAACATCCTCATGGACCCGGGCTCGGTCGCGCGGATGCACAAGGTGGAGCTATGGTCCGAGGCCCACTGGGAGCTGCTCCGCAAATACGTGAAGAATTGGGCCGAGCACAGCCAGGACGCCATCACCGTCTTCTTCCTCGAGGATCCCTGGGCGATGGACACCGGCTTCCCCGTGGCGGCGGTAGTCGAGTGGAAACTGCCCGGAGCCTGGGAGAGCCTGAGCGAACCCAAGTTCGAGTTCGACTACACCCGCTTCGACCGCTTCGTCAAAATGTGCCTCGACGCCGGCATCGATGAGAACCTCCAGGCGTGGTCGCCGGTGAACATGCCGCACTTCGACCACGCGATCATCCACTACACCGACACCCAGGCCCGCCAGGTGAGGAAGCTGAAGGTGGTCGCCGGCGAGCCCGCCTACGAGCGCGTCTGGAGCCAGTTCGCCAAAAGCTTCCAGGATCACCTCAAGGAGACCAGGCTGCTCGACAAGACCACCGTCGGCCTGGATGAAATCAGCACGGAGAATCTCGACAAGATCGTGCCGGTGTTCCGCAAGGTTGCGCCGGAGCTGAAGCTCATGGTGAGCGGCGGCGACGAGAAAGGAAAATACCAGCAGTTCTCGCCGGAAATGGCCTTTCATTTCGGCTACGTGAAGTCGGAGGTGCCGATGCCGGACACGGCGGGCCGCCGCAAGCAGGGCAAGCGCACGCTGATGTACACCGCCAACTCGCCTCTCCGTCCGAATACGTTCCTGTTTTCGAAGCCGCTGGAGAGCCGGATGCTGCCGTGGCTCGTCTGGAAGTACGATTTCGACGGCTACATCCGCTGGGCCTGGAATTTCTGGATGGACGAGTTCTGGACGCAGCCGCGCTACAAGTGGCGCTCCGGCGACATGCACTTTGTCTACCCCGGCGAGAACGGGCCGCTCGACAGCATCCGTTCGGAGATGCTTCGAAAAGGGGCCCAGGACTACGAGGTTCTGTGGTGGATCCGCGAGCGGCTGAACCGGATCGAGGACAAGGCGGTGGTCCGCCACTTCGAGCAGCGAATCAGGGACGCCATGGAGGAAGCCACGCAGGAAGCCGATCCCGTGCGCCCGCACCGGCCCTTGCCGTCGGACCTGGCGAAGGCGCGCGGCGAGCTGAACGGGATCATTCTCGACTTGCGCAAGGTGAGATAGGCCCGATCAGCCAATGACTCAATCCACCAACGGCAGACCCTGGCTGTTCTACGCCATCACATGCACGCTACTCCTCGGTGTCTGGGGCGCGTTCATCGAGATCCCCGAGAAGGCCGGATTTCCCGCCACCCTCGGCTACTCCGTCTGGGCGCTGACCATGATCCCGTGCGCACTCGTCGGACTGGCGATCATCCGCTGGGAACTCGAACATGACATATGTTCTGTATTTCTGGGCTCAATGGTCGGCCTCACCGGCGCCGGCGGCCAGTTGCTGTTGTTCGAGGCGCTCCGCTCCGGGCCCGCCTATCTCGTCTTTCCGATCATCTCGGTGTATCCGGTCATTACCGTCATCCTGTCGGTGACGCTGCTCAAGGAGCGCGCCGGCCGCCGCGCCTGGACCGGCATCGTGCTGGCGCTGATCGCCTTGGTGCTGCTCTCCTATCAGCCGCCGAACGACACAGTCGCCAAAGGGAGGCTCTGGCTGATCCTGGCGATTGTGGTGTTCTTCCTGTGGGGGATTCAGGCTTACATCATGAAGTTCGCCAACAATGTGATGAAGGCGGAGAGCATCTTCTTCTACATGATGGCGACATCGGTGGCGCTGATTCCGGTCGCTGTCGCGATGACCGATTTCACGCGGACCATCAACTGGGGTTTTCGGGGACCGTACCTGGCCGCGCTCATCCAGGTGTTGAACGCCGCCGGCGCGCTGTTCCTCGTCTACGCCGTCCGGCACGGCAAGGCGATCATCGTGGTGCCCATGACCGCGCTCGCCCCGGTGCTGACGATCGTCATCTCCCTTGCCCTCTACCGTGTGATTCCGCACCCGGTCATCTTCACCGGCATGGTGTTCGCCACTGCCTCGATCTACCTGATGGCGGAGTAGAGTCGCCGCATGCTGTCCCTCATCGCGCGCACCCCGAGGGGCGGGCCGAGACTGGCTGGCGGCGGGCGCGGCCGCCCGCCCGACGGGGAAGGGTACACTGGAGCCGCGGGACAGGAGATCGATGGATGGACGCTCTCTTCAGCAAGAGGCTGATGCCGGCCGGAAAATGCGTCTGTCCCCTTTTCGTTTTCGCGCTGGGAGTCCATGCCTGGCAGGGCCAGCCTGAGGGTCTGGAAACTGCAAATCAAAAATCAAGAAGCAAAAATCAAGAAGCAAAAATAGAGGTCGGGGGGCAGGTAACAGCCCCGACTGAGGAACGGCGCCGGGTTGAGCTGAACCTTCTCGGGAAGGAGGACGCAGGGGCGGGGGAGAGCCGGCGGAATGAGAACGTCCAGTTCAACCTCGTTGACAACAATGCCCTGAAGGAGCTCAATGTCCGGTTGGGGGCCACGGCCACCATTGTCCGCGAGTTCGAGGCCGAACGCGGATACTTCGGCACGGAGTTCGGCAACGCGCCATCCGGCGTCGTGCACGTGGCGAGCAGCGCCCGCTCGGGCTGGCATGGCAGTCTCTTGTTCAACCACCTGAATAGCATCTTCAGCGCGCGCTCGTTCTTTCAGGCCGGCGACGTCAGGCCGGCGCGCGAAAACCGCTACGGCCTCTCCTCGGGCTGGAGCCCGTGGAAGGGCGGCTACTTCTTCGTCCACGCCGGGCAGGAGAGGCTGCGCGGCAATGTCAACGGCAACGTGCTGGTGCCACGTGCTGACGAGCGCACGCCGCTTACCGCGGATCCCCGGAAACGCGCGGTCGTCGAGCGCTTCCTGGCTGCCTACCCGAGGGAACTGCCGAACCGCACGGACATCAACCCGCGCGCGCTGAACACCAACGCGCCGCAATCCATCGACAACAACGACGCCGTCCTCCGCATGGAGCAGGAGATCACCCCGAAGGACCGACTCCTCTGGAGTTACAGCTTCCTTGCCCAAACGGTGGATGCGTTCCAGTTGGTGGCGGGACAGAATCCGGACACAGACACGAAGGCGCACCGCGCCCGGATTACCTGGAGCCGCCAGTGGACGCCCGGGCTGTTGTCGCAATTCTCGGCGGGGTTCGACCGCATCGGCTCGGTGCTCGTCCCGGAGGAAAACGCGGTCGGCCCGATGGTTTCGACGGCGGGCCTGAGCACTCTCGGGCCGAATGCCATCATCCCCATCGATCGGGCGCAGAACCTGTTCCGTTACGAGGGCGGTCTTCATGGGATCGCCGGCCGGCACGATTGGAAGGCCGGCTTTGTCGTGATGCGCCGCCAGTTGAACGGGACCGAAACCGACGCCCACCGCGGCTTCTATGGCTTCAGCGGTGATTTCGGCCGCAGCGGGATCGAAAACCTGCGATGGGGGACGCCCTCGCAGTACATCGTCTCGATCGGGGACGTGCATCGCGGTTTCCGGCAGTGGCTCACGCAGCTTTACGCCGGCGACTCGTGGGGGGCGTGGGCACGGTTGACGTTGGACTTCGGGCTGCGCTATGAAACCGCTTCGCGTCCCATCGAGGCGAACGCGCTCAACACGGTTCCCTACGGCTGCGACTGCAACAATCTCGCGCCACGCTTCGGCTTTTCACACCGGCTGCCCGCAAAGTGGGGCGTTTTCCGCGGCGCTTACGGCCTCCACTACGGCGAGATCTTTCCGGTAACTTATTCCCAAGCGCGGTTCTCGCCGCCGGGCAGCACGAAGTATGCAATTCCGGCGCCCGACCTGATCGATCCCCTCCGGGCGCTGAAGCAGGAGGGGCAGCAGGCCGACGCCCGCGGCAACCTCTACCTGCTCGATCCCGAGC
>CAZACK010000127.1:0-13736 GCA_964483455.1 uncultured Solibacteraceae bacterium | reverse complement strand
GGTCCATGCTCATCTTCTCTAAATCCGCCATTAACCTGGTCCTCCGAAAGGGTTTCTTCAGTCTTTCGGGCATGCCTTCATGGCACCCCGCTGGCACCGCAATCCGATTTCCCGGCACAGCCCCTTCACGGCCGCTGCCCAGGTACCCACATCGGGTTGGGCGGTTAAGCAAGCATTTCCTGGATGTAGGATTTCACCAGTTTTACGGTTTCCGGGTGGCGCAGGATCAACAGATCGGAGCCAGCCAACAACAGGCTCACCGCGGTGACGCTTTCCATCAGGATGCCCCGGGTCTTCTGGTCCCCGAGCTGCGGCGCCTCCGCGTTGGTCTGCTTGCACTCCTTCACCTTCCAGACTTCCTGGCCGGCGTAGTTGATGATGGGGAATTGCAGCCGATCGTCCTCCTGGGTCAGGGCAGCCATGCGATCCCGCTCCATCACCGAGTAGCAGTATTCCATGCCATAGCCCAGGCCGCCGGTGGTGGGATCCACCAGAATCTGACCGTCTTTGACGCCCAATTGGCCCAGGAGAATGTTCAACTGCTTGGCAAGGTTGACGTCAATGGGGGTGTTGGCTGCCACCGTGTGGTTGTAGCCCAGGGCCGCGGCGCCGATCTTCTTGTAATTCTTGTCCTGAACGGGGCCCAGCACCACGGACAGGCCCTGGCAGGCCTCGGCCACCGCAGGCAAGACCTCGGCGTCCTTTTCCTGGTTGCTGGAGCCGTAAACGATGACCGGCACGTCCACCGCTTCCGCCACTTTCTTGGCGGTGGCCGCGGCCGCTTCCGGCGGGGCGTCGGCGCCATTGGGGTCAGTGCTCACCAGGATGAGGGCGACGGCGTCCGCCCCATACTCGTTGACGCATTTCTTGGCCCAGGCCACCGGGTCGCCCAAGACGTCCTTAAAGGGCTCCTTGGCAGGCTCGGCCCAGTCCTCGCCCGGGTCCATATCCCACACTTCCATGGCGATTTTGGGCGCGTTGGGCATGACCCCCTCAAAAACATAAAAGGGGTAAGATGTCTCACCCCCCAAGGTAATGGCCTTGCCTCCTTTGCCAATGGTGACCGTTTTGATTGAGCCAGAGTAGATCTGCTTGGGAATCTCGAAAGCCAAGATCGTTCCCTCCTTATTTTTTCCGGAATTCCGGGCATCCTAACCGAGTCGGGGGCTAGACATTGTGAAAATAATAATTTATTCATACAACTGTCAAGCAAAAAATCACGGTTCAGGCGCGGCTTATTATGCACTTATGATAGTATTTTGGCGAAAATTCCAAAGCCCGCCTGCAGCGCCGCGCTCTCCCGGGGCAGGGTATACGTGGGCCGGCCGGCTGCGTCAAATTCGGCGATGTAGGGATCGTCGGGGATGAGCCCGGCCAATTCCAGGTTGGCCTGGGCAATTTCCTCTTGAGCCCGAGGGCTTAAGCCGTTGACCGCCCGGTTGATGATGAGGTAGGTGCGTCCCGCTACGATTTTGAGCTGCCGGGCCAACTGCTGCAAGCGCCCGGCGGCCTGAATGCCCCGCCAGGACGGGTCCGAGACCAGAATCAGCCGGTCCACGTTTTTGGTGGTGAGCCGGCTCATGTGCTCCATGCCCGCTTCGTTGTCCATGACGATGTAGGGGTAGTTCCTGGCCAGAACGTCCAGGAAATGGGCCACCAGGTGGTTGGCGGCGCAGTAGCAGCCCGGTCCTTCCGGCTGCCCCATGACGATGAGGTCGAAGCCGTCGGCCTCCACGATGCACTGGTTGATGCGCATCTCAATGAGCTGATCCTTGGTGATGTCCACCAGGCCGCCGCCCTTTTTCATCTCTTCCCGGGCTTCACCCACGCTGTGCTCCACCTCCAGCCCCAGCACCTCGTTCAAATTGCTGTTGGCGTCGGCGTCCACCGCCAGCACCGGGGTCTTGCCCTGTTCCACCAGATACCGCAGCAACATGCCGGCCACCGTGGTTTTGCCGGTGCCGCCCTTGCCTGCCATGGCGATCAAGAAGCTCAAGGACGCTCCTCCTTTGTCTGCATTTTTGTCCAATTAGGAAATGTATGCGCAATTTGACGGAACGTCAACCATCCGGCCCACCGCCAAAACCCATAAAACGCTTGCAATCCCCCAGGCTCTTGGGATATTTTGCTTTAGGCGGGGAGGGCCCCGCAGCTTTCTGGGGGATCGTCCAACGGCAGGACAGCGGCCTTTGGAGTCGCCGATGGAGGTTCGAATCCTCCTCCCCCAGCCATCTGCCGGGAGGAGGCTGAAGGGGACCGCCGTGGGCTCTTGGGCCGGAGATCCCGGGGAGACTCCCCCCACCCGAGTCCCGGGGCGGCCACCTGAACCAGGGGCCGCTTTCGTTGCTTGCCCGGAGAGAACGACAGGGCCAGGAAATCCCGAGGGCGGCAGGAAGAGAGGAAAGGAGCCAGAAACCCTTAGGGTCGTCGGCACCGCCGCCGGAAATCTCCGGACGGCATCCGGTAAAGAAGTGATCAGGCGGTTTTCAGCCATGCGGCGCTGACGGGTTTTGCCTCAGCAACCTCCAGCCATCCAAGCGTATGCCCTAGCACATGCCACCCAAGCCCCCACCGGCCTTAGACCTCGTTCCCCTGGGCCCGGTGGATCCCGATATCCTGCGAAAGTTACAGAAGGCCATCACCCACCACCTGCCCTTGCCGGTGCGGATCCAGAACCCCAAGCCCCTGCCCGCCCACGCCTATCACCCGATCCGCCGGCAGTACCTCTCCACCGGCCTTTTGCAATATCTCCTGGAAGAAGACCGGGACAACTCCTTTCGCCTTTTGGGCCTCACCACCGAGGACCTTTACATTCCGATTTTCACCTTCGTATTCGGCGAAGCCCAATTGGAAGGCAAGGCCGCGGTCATCTCTCTCTATCGCCCGGCGGGCGGGGACGGCTTGGGGCGCCCGCCCCGGCAACTGTTGATTGAGCGGCTCACCAAGCTGGGGCTCCATGAGCTGGGCCACACCTTCGGTCTGGGTCATTGCCGACAGCCGGGGTGCCTGATGGCCTTTTCCCCCACTCTGGAGAAGCTGGATGCCAATGGTCTGGAACCCTGTTCCTATTGCCAAATTCTCCTTAAGGACTTCTTTGACGGCCTCAAGGAGCCATGAATACCGTTTCTTCCAGGCGGCCGCAGGGTTTCGGGTGATGAGTTCTCGCAACTGCGACAACCGCCAGCGGCCAAGGGCAGAGCCAAACCTGGGTCCTTCCCTGATTCCTGCATGTCAGCCACGCCGGTCGGTTGACAGCGGCGGCACCAGAGCACCCATTGAAAGGCTGGCGTGGAAGTGCCAGGCTCACTGATGGGGCCCCCGGACTGCAAATGCGCTTGGCCAAGTGGGAGGCCCTTGAAAGGCGCATGGTTGTCACATCCGCTTTGCACCAAGTGACAGGATTTCCCCCCCTGTCACTCGAAACCCACTCGAAAACCTACGCACTAAATTGAGCAGTAAAAAAATGGGACCAGGAGTTCAAATATCTGGCGGAGCGGCTTAGATTTTCTGCTTCCCCACGTATTTATCCGCCCTGTCACTCACCACGTCTCCTCCAGGCATACTTGAACCCCCTGATCTCCAGCATTCGAAGCTGCAACATTTGCCTACTCAGTGATTTGGGGAATTTTTAATTCACCCGCTTGCCGGTGCGAAGGGCCTTAGTCCAAAGCGCCGACCATCTGAGAACTTGATTTGCTGGCCTTTCAGAGAACAGAGCCCCGCCCGGTGACCCTGATTGAACCAAACTTCTCGCCGACCTCCTTGTCCTCCCAAAGGCTCACCCCGTCTCTTTGTTGATCACCTTGGTTTTTTCACCAGGTTTTGCCCTTAAAAATTTTTTCTAACCATGATGGGAGGCCCACCGAGAGCCGGTGAGCGTGGAAAAATTCTATTTTACATAATAAATGTTGACAGTATATATGTTTGATCTTATACTATAGCCATGAAGATTTTCGAAGCGCGCAAGGAACTCGAGAAGCACCGGGGCCGGACTGACATCAGGCTGGATGAGCTGGTGGAGAGCGCCAACCACCTCATCAGCTTGGTGGTCCCGGAGCAGCCCAGTGACCGGGTGGCCGAAACCTTAAATGAGCGCACCCTGCGGTATTACATCACCGAGGGCTTGATCGACCGGCCCCTGGGGAAGGAAGGCACCGCGGCCCTCTATGGCTACCGGCACCTCTTGCAGATTCTGGCGGTCAAGCTGCTCCAGGGGAGTTACCTCCCCATCCGGCGCATCCGAGAGGTCCTGGCCGACAAAAGCAACGAGGAGCTGGAACTGATTCTGGCCGAAGGGCTGGAAGGACCGGCCAGGAATCTGCGGCAGGCTTTCAGCCGGCCTTTGGGTATCATCCCTCCTGGCCGGATGGCGACTCCCAGCCGGCGGCGGCTTCTGCTCCGGGAGCCGGAAGCACCGATAAGATCGTCTGGGCCGGAACTGACCCCGCCGTTTCTCCTGGAGCCGCCCTCGCCCACCGGCAGCTCCTGGGAGCGGTTTGTCCTGGGGGACGGCATCGAGCTCCACGTCCGCACCGACCGCAAGGGGGACCTGCGGGGGTCGGAAATCAGGAGGATCGTGGCCAGGCTCCTCCAATCATTGCAAGGCAAATGAAAGGTCTTCCCGGGACGGAAACCGGGAGGGCGGGAAGTGCTATCTCTCGAGTAATCACCCAAGGAGGTTGACATGCTGCCCAATATTTCCCTTTACCTGAAGGGCCTGGAGCTGAAGCCGGAAGCCCGCTTCGAGAATATGGCGGTATTTCCCCTGGTCCACGACCATGGCCCCGGGGTCAGCTACCTCACCCTGGACGAAGCCCTGGGCCTCAGGGTCATTGAGGTTACCGAGGTCAGTGAGTCGGGGGAGGTGCCCAATCTTTTGGTGACCAACCAGGGCGAGATCCCCATCCTGATTCTGGCGGGCGAGGAGCTGGTAGGGGCCAAGCAGAACCGCCTGGTCAACGCCACCTTCCTGGTGGCCGGCCTGAGCAAACTCACCGTGCCTGTGTCCTGCGTGGAGCAGGGCCGCTGGCACTATCAGGAGCGGGAGTTCAAGAGCGAAAAGCGCATGTCCTCGCCCCAGCTCCGCGCCAAGGTCCAGGAGGATGTCTCCTGCTCGGTGAGAGCGCGCCGGGGCTACCGGGCGAACCAGTCCCGGGTCTGGGAGGACATCGCCGGCAAATCGGCCCGGATGCAGGTGCACTCCGACACCCTGGCCATGGCGGCCCTGTATGAGTCGTATGACGACCACCTAAAGGATTACACCACGCAGTTCCGGTGCCTGTCTGGCCAAACCGGTTTCCTGGCGGCCATCAACGGGAGCCTGGCGGGGCTGGAGCTCTTCGATACCGCCGAGCATCTGGCCAAGTACTTTGACAAGCTCATCCAGAGCTATGCTCTGGACGCCCTTGACCTGAAGCGGCAAACCCCGCGGCCCTCCGCCCAAGCCACCAAAGAGCAGGCCGAAAGCTGGGTGACCGAGGTGAAAAACGCCCCGGTGGCCGCCCACCCTTCCTTGGGCCTGGGGATGGACCTCCGGTTCGAGGGCAAAGGGTTCGTGGGCGCAGGCCTCCTCCATGATGAGACCCTGGTGTATCTCTCGGTTTTCGCCAGGGCCGGGGAAAATGTCCAGGATAGGTCAGGTTCCCGTATGGCCCGGGCCAGCCGGCGGGGTATCTTCAGATAGCTGCCGAATTTCATCCTAACTATTTTTCACCAACCGGTGAAAACACGAAATTTAAGTGAAAAAGTGTCCTGCAACGAGTAACGATAATCGTTACATTATCTATAATACATGATCAAAACCTTCGACCAGCCGTGGTGGGAAGAGTTCTGGCACTCCGGCAAGCACAAGTGGGTGCCCTCGGAGCTTGAAGCCAGGCTGCTGCGGAAAATGGACATGCTTAACCGGGCGGTGGCCCGCAAAGATTTGCAGGCGCCACCCTCCCATCGCCTTCATGCCCTCCACGGCGACCGAGAGGGACAAGGGGCCATCGCCGTCAGCGGTTCCTGGAGGCTGTGCTTCCGGTTTGCAGAAGGCAATGGTTACCATCTGGAACTGGTGCAATACCATTGAGAGGAGGAGGCCATGTTACCCCGGAACCGGCGTCCCACACCGCCGGGAGAAATCCTGCGGCATGAATTCTTGGAGCCTTTGGGCCTGAGCCAGAAGGAACTGGCAGAGGCTTTGGGCATCACCCGGGTGCGCCTGAGCGAGATCCTTCGGGGGAAACGCGCCATCACCCCGGATACGGCCTTTCGCCTGGCTCGGTTCTTCGACACCACCCCGGAGTTTTGGCTCGGCTTGCAGACGGATGTGAGCCTGTGGGATACCCTTCAGGCCCACGGTGGGGAATACGAGAAGATTAAGCCGGTGAAGACGGCGGCTTAATTAGCCTCAAGGAATAAATCGAAGCCCTCGGAAATTATTGATCTTGGCTTTTCAGTGCAGGGGAGAAAGAAGGAAACCAAGAGAGCGCTTTTTAAAGTGTAAATCATGAAACACGACTCTATGTGATAGAGATGCTTCAAGAATTGTGCAATTTAACAAGGAATTTTGCGGGTCTTTAAGTTCTCTCGAATGATCCTTGAGGATTTTATAAATGCTTGGGCCATATCTTTATCCTCTTCGCGGTGGAACCCACAAACTCCAGGGTCCGGTCCTTGGGGTCCCCCACCTGTTTCACTTCAAAGTCCAAAGTCTTGTGGATCAACTTCATGTCGGTCTCCTCACACCACCGGCGCGGCCACGCAACGGCAATTGATAATCTCCCCCGCTGGCCCGCCGGGGTCACAGGGAAAGCGGCAGCCGTTAGGGAAAGCCTGGCCCCGCTCCACCACCAGGCCGCTCAGCATCTGGTGTGATTGCCTGACGTGCTCGTCCCCGGCGGTTACCCAGCGGTGTTTCACCACGTGCATCTGTCCCATGGCCGCGTCCCGGGCCGCGCCTGCGGCCTGGCCGGATTCCGTCCGGGCGATGGTGAGAGCCCGGGACTGGGCGAAGTTGTAGACCTTCCGCACCCGGTCCATGAGTTCGGCGGTGGTTTCCATCTTCCCCAGCCCCTCGATGAGTGTGTCCCGCAGTTGCTCCCGCACCGTGTCGTTGATCCCCACTACCTTGATGAGCTTGTTTTCCAGGGCGGCCATGGCCGGGGAGTCTACCAGGGTAAATATTTCAGGGTCGGCACCCAACTCGGCCAGGAGGGCCTGCCCGGTGGTGGTGCCGATGTCCAGATAAAGGGGCCAGACCAGCTTTTTAAGCAGGCCGTTTTCCACCTCCGGGTCCAGTAACAAAGATTCCACCGCCAGCTCCCGGGTCAGACCCCGCCTTAGGCCTTCCTCCAACCGCCGCAACTGGCGCTTCCTTTGCCCGAAGAAAAAGCGCCTGACCTTGCCCTCGAACTTCTTCTCCAGGGGGGTGTGGAGGGTCAGATAAGTCTGCCAATAGGCCTCCCCGTCAAACCCCCGGACAAGGTGGACAGAGGCGGCCGGCGGGAGGATGGGACCGGCCGCCCCGGCCCGGTTGGCAGGGAGAGGGGATGGAATGGACGTCTCGGCAGGACTATCTGCCTGGCCCACCGGCGTCAGGTTGAAGGGGAGATAGCCAGTATCACCCCCTTCGACAGCCGGGAGGCCCAGACCCAGGTATTCGTTGGCGGTGTTCAACGGCACCCCCATGGACCAGAGCTTGTGAGCGCACTTCACCAGGTCTTTGCGGTCCTCCTGCAAGGCGCCGATGCCGGCGTAGTCAAACTCCGCCCAAACACGGCCGTCTTCCAGGGGGCGCAAAGCTGGCTCCAGAGGACAAACTCAAAGAGGGCCATCTTGGGAAGCAGGGTGTTTTCCCAGAAGAGCTTCCTCTGCGTCTTGGCGGTGGCGTAGTTGACTTCCTCGTAAATGCCCAACTCCCCCTTGGGCACCTTGAAGGCCGCCATGATCTCTTCCCGGTTCCACTTGCGCTGTTCCAGGAAATCCATATCCTTCTGGGAGATGCCCGTCTGTTTATAAGAAAGGCCCCCTTCCAGCAAGGCGATGGCGTGGGCCTTGGAGGCGCCGCCGTGTCGGTCCTGCCACTGGGCCAGCACCCACTGGTATTCCTCGTCGGTGAGGTTGCCGGAGGTCTCCAACACCCTTCCCGGCTGGGCCGAGTTCTTGAAGAGCGCGGTGTTGTACCGGCCGGCCCAATAATCCTGTTCGATACCGGCCCGGGCCGCTTGTAATGGAGCCAGACCCCGGTAATCGTAATACGGGTTGAAGTAGCGGACAAAGATCACTTCATGCCGCTCCAGGGGGACCTTCTTCTCTCCCTTGCTGTAAAGCCACCCAGAAATCAGGCCGGTTTTGGTGTCCACCACTTCCTGGAACCTGCCGGGATGAAAGGCCCAGATCTCCTTTGGTATTTCCCGCTCGCTTTTCCGCTCAGCGATGTAGAAAGCCTCACCGGTCAATCCCAGATAAACAAAAGTCGCTTCGACAAGCTGGCTCCCGGACATCATGGGATTGGGGGTCTCAAAGAGGTCTACCAGCTGGTGCGACTCCACCACTTTGGGGTCTTTGCGGCTACCGGTTTTGAAGAGCAAGGGCACGCCGCTGATGCTCTGGCCGATGGCGTTGATGCAGGCGTAGACCCAGACGTGCTCTCGGTAGGGCTGGTTCAGCTTGCCACCCGAAAACTCAGTTAACAGGTGGGGGGATAGGAAAAACAGGCGGGTAGCTTCCGGGAAATAGGGAATCTCACGTCTCACCGCCTGACTGACGGAGCCACCCCACAACGCCGTCAACCCCCTCCTGATCAGCCCCAGCAAACCCCTTCCCTTGTACCAAATTTATTGCCATCATTATCTTGAGCCTAAGGGGGATTACGCAATTCCGCTATTTGACCTTCTTTAGGGAGTGTTTCAGGAATGTATTGAAGTCTGGAGTGCAGAAAGAAAATGCACAGGCCTTAAAAGCGAGGCCCCGGATATAATTCCCTTTTCCGATTAGACTTCTGCAGTGAAACCTGGTTTATATTGCCGTAACCAGAGACAGAAACTAATGGGCTCGGTGGGTATTAGGAGGGAATTGGTTATGTGGATTAAAAAGACAAGACAAAAAAGCGCTACACGTTCCTGCGAAAGGGGTGATGATTTTGTGGGTGAGAACCCTATTGAATTGAATCCTTCCTCTATTCATATTGAAACGAATGAGCGGTAAGCAGTCATTTGCACATCATCAATTGAATATGAACTCTTCATGAGGAATCGTCTCTCTTCCCCATACCTTTTGGAAAACTCAACTAAGGAATGCATATGCGAAAGACCTTTAACAGCCTTCTCGTTTTGGAGGACATCAAAATGGGGTTCCAACAGAGGACGGGGCAGGAAAACTATGCATTTTGCCCGGGCGCGGCTCACTGAAACGTTCAACCGGTTCAAACTGTAAATAAATTCGGCCTCAGATAGGGCCGTTTCCACATCACTCACTCCGTAGCTCACTATGACGCACTGGCTCTGTTGGCCCTGCATTTTATCCACAGTGTCAACAAATGCGGGGCTTTGCCATTTCCATAACTTTGACAGCTCATATTTGATTGCCCTAATCTGGGCATGATGGGGGCTCACAATAAAAAGTCCTCTTCTCCAGAAGTCCCTGTCCCCCTTCTCGGTTGATGGATAATTGGATTTCCCGTCTTTCATAAGGAGGTTTTCCCGCAAGTGCAGAGAGAGCCGAGCTACAAGTTCAGCTTCAAAGAGATTTTCAACAGTAGCCCGTATATCTTCCAGAATAGCCACGGTAATCGGATACGCCGGGTCTATCAACCAGTCACAGAGGTCAGCTTCTGGTGACTTTTTATCGGAACTCTTTGTTGTCCGAAGTGCTAATTTTTGACCCCCAATTTCTTTGGTTGCAGGCTTGTAGTCCAATCCGTAAAGGGTTTCGGCTGGAAAAGGGAAAGGGTCTCATTCATCCGCCAGTTTTCTGTTAGCTGGTAGGTGTAAGGTTTTTTTTCATCATCACGGGCGCGGAGATATGCAAATATGGAGTCATGAAATCCCGGAAGCCCATTTTCCGGCTCAGGATATGAACCCCTGAGGATAGGCGGCAGCTGCAGGTCGTCGCCAGCGAGGACCAGGTGTCCATTATGTGAAAGTGGCGTTGACCCGAGAGCAAATTCTCCGATCTTCATTTGAGATGCTTCGTCAATGATGAGTAATGGGAATAGCCCTTCAACATCAGCCTTATAGAAGCTATAAACTGTTCCTCCGATAACGATGAGCTGGGTGTCGATGACTTCCTCTACTTCTTTTTCTCCCAGAACTTCGAGGCCGCGCCCTCTCGGGGTAGAAACATGCTTAAGCTTGTAAAGTGCCAGGGAGTTCTCCAGCCCAAAATCCGCGATATGTTCCATAATCTCGGCAAGCAGGTTCTCAACAGCCGCATGGGTAAAAGCGGTTAGGGCGACACGGAGACCCTTTCCAATCTCCTTCCGGGTTTTAGCTAGCGAAAGGATGGACTTCGCCAGAAAGTAGGTCTTGCCGGTTCCCGGGGGCCCCCAGACTAGGGTCAACCGTCCAGACAGGAGTTGCCTGAAAGCTTTAAGCTGGCTTTTGGTAAATCCGCCCTTTTGCTCTGCTAATAGAAGCGCCTTTGATGCAACATCCCCAAAAATAGAGCGGGATTTTGCAAACCTGGAAGGATTTCTTATCAGTTGCAGGAAATCATTATCTGGCCTGATGTCCAATCCCTCTAACCGCTTGATGACCCGGTCAGAGGTGAAGTCGGTGAACCTTGGGTGCAAAACAGCCTTATCACCAGCCTTGAAGGGCTCTTGCTCCCTGTTTTCTCTGATCTCCAGGAAGATATGTTTAATGATCCCTGTCCTCGGGTCGATTTCCGGAGCACTGGAGAGCCTCGCCAATCGCACGATGCTCTTTGGCGCCCACATGGCCTTTCTATATGCATAATCGTTGTAACCCAGCTGAGCACGCTCCCCATCCTCACCATGGGGAACCAGGATAAAGGTGAAAAAATCGCCAGCCTCTTCAAGGGTGCTGGAGTCAAGTTCTGAAAGAACCTTCCATCTGTTTCCTCCCTGGCTTCTGAGCGGGATGCTTATCCCCTCCAACTCCCGCTCTGACCACGGCAAACTGCGGCTTTCCCTGACTTCCTGGGCGCCCATCAGGGACTCGTAACGGGAGATGAAGGCAAGGCGGGAGAGCTCAGGGTTTCTGAAATCTAAGGCACCTGGGAAGAGAAACTTGGGCGGCCAAGCGAAGAGATTGTCTTTTACCCTCTCTCGAAGTCCATCCAAGACGGCAGATGCCGCACGCAAACGCCGGAGGAGCTCATCAAGAACCCAATGCACTGCCTCCGCCCTCCCTTTGGTCCAGACCAGGAAGATGGCGTCGCTCTTCAAAGTGTTGCTCAGCTTGAACCAGAAAAGATCATTCGGTTCGATGGTGAAGCTGAAGGTAGGAGAAGGTAAGGCTTTGGTTACCTCCGGCAGGCGTAAGGATACAGGGATTGGCAGAGCCAGTAGCTGGCTGATGATGCCGGTGATTACTATGACCGGGAATGGGACTTCAGCCTCCGGGTGCTCATCCGCCTCGGCAAGGGATGTGTCCTGGAAGTAGAAGAGCATTTGGAGGGCGATCTCAGCCAGAGCGGAGTCAGTAAGGGCCTCCTGGAGCATCCGGTTGAACAGAGTCAGCTCATACCCGTCAAAGACATAAGCTTGCATGGACTTCTGATCCCCCCACCCTCTCTGTTCGTTGAAGACGTGAAGGGTATGGAGCTTCTGGTAAAGGGAGGAGAGGAATTGTCTGCGGACCTCTGGGCACTCATCGGGCGTTCCGGCGATAAAAATCTCCTCCCGGATGCCATTCCCGTAAATATTCTTCCCTTTGAGCCTTCTAAACCCTGCGGCATAGATCTGGCCGGTGACCGGGTCTTCCTGAAGGATCATAATGATCGAAACATGCTCGTACACCGGCAGTGCAAGGGATGATCCGCCATGGGGGACCACCTCTCCTTTTCTTAAGGCCTTTATGGCGTTTCGGAGTCTATTCCCTCTTGCCCGAAGCGAACCGCATCCTTCCAGGGCCTTATCAGCCTCCACAGTTGATAAAAAGACCTCCAGTTCAGACAGGCTATTGATTTGCTTGCCTCCATTAAAAGGATCATCCCGGAGATATTGTCTGGCCCCAACGGAAAGATAGGGGATAAGCGAGACCGATTCCTTTTCCTCGGCCTCCTTACAGCAAAACTCATAGAACTCGCACCATTCGCAACGAAAGAAAAGGTGCCAGAACAGCTCTTCTATTGGTAAGGTTAAAATCCTGGGGAGATGGTCTTGAAGAAACCTCTCAACCATGGCGATGCTGGGGCGAAGATCGAACCATTCCGCCTCTTTTTGGTCAAAGAGCCATATGCCGGCGCTGTCCAAATCCAAAGGGAGATTTATGCCCTCCGCTTCCAGGACTTCCCTCAGCATCAGCGTGTACAGGGTTGCCTGGATGCGGTGACTTGCCTTCAACGTGGTGCTTGCCTTGAGGTCTATGACCTTGAGCGAGGGCCTGCCGTCCTGTTCTGCCAGTTGAATAAGGTCGGGACGGCAGGGAGGAAACTCGCAAAGGGTTGAAGGGAGTTTGTATCTTTTTAAAAAAGTGTCGGGAATTTTTAGGGTTGGCTGATAAATGGCTTCCCCTGCCTTCAGGGTGGGGAGAATATCTAGGGGGCCCTTGATGTCATGGGCCCGTTCGTGCAAGGGGCCGGACCCGTCGGAGACCCTCACCTTTCCTTTCAGTTTAGCCTGGATTACCCTTTCTTCCCAAACATACCCTCCTTCGAGAATGGCGGCAGCAACCGGACTGGTATCCCAGGGAACAACAGGGATACCGGCTTCCTTTCTCATCTTGCGAGGAGTAGCGTGATATCGGAGATACCGCTCACATTCATGGTAGAAAAATCGAGCAATACGGGAAGGACTTACAGAGAACAGTGGCATATTAAATGTTACCTTGTTCGGCTTTTGCCCGGATAAAAATCCTTGCGCAGGATTCTGCGTCCGAGGGGGCATAATGGTGGACTAAAGGAATCTGCAGAACATCGACCACATTCTTCAAGTTTGTTGGCCTGATATTCCCCATTTGTCGGGCTATTTTCATTGTACATTCGTATGATACTTGGGAGATGTCTATATTATTTGATTCACAACAAGCTGTTAATACTCATTGGTCGAAACCAGCATTGTGTGCCACTAAAAATTGTACATCTTTGAACAATGGCTTAATACTCGGCCATAGTTCTTCAAATGATGGTTCGTTGCGAACATGTTCCCATCTAATACCGTTTATATGTGTAAAATAGAATCTTTTGCGTGGAGGCCGGATAAGGTAATAATGTCGCTGAACTATTCTATGACCTTTTACCTTAACTAAAGCGATAGCACACGCACTATCACTTCTGTAATCTGCTGTCTCATAATCGATAGCCATAAATGAAGGAGATCTTTTTCGATCAAATATGAGAAGCATTTCTATTAATTGCCGGCGGCAGCCATCACTTGAAATACCATACAATCTACAAAGCTCTTTATTCTGTTTTTCATTCAGATAATTCAATAGTTGTGTTCCTGTGATGATTCTACTTTCCATAATTGCTCGTTCAAATATTTTTCTAACTCGATGATCTCAAATATCAATGGTAGTGTCAACTTTCTTGTGTGAATTTTTTAAAGAAGGGCAGATTCAGGCGCA
>CAZACK010000126.1:0-13760 GCA_964483455.1 uncultured Solibacteraceae bacterium | reverse complement strand
TGCTCCAGATGCCGTTGCCCATGTGCGCGTAGGTGGTGTAGAAGATGCCGGCCTTCGCCAGGTTCTGCAAGTATTGCTTGTATTCTTCGATCTTCCGGTCGCGCCCGGGGAGGTTGAGCGTCACTTCCTCCATGTTGTGGACGTTCAGGTTGCCGATGTTCCACACCTTCAGCCCGGCGGACTCGACCTTCTGCTTCAGGCGGAGGAAAGTCTCAAGCGTGGCCCGCTCGCCGCCCGTCCAGATGTTGACGTACTCAACCCCAAGCTGGCGGACGAAGCGGAGATCGTCGTCGCCCGGCTCGGTCGGGATCTGTATGGAGAGTTTGATTCCCGGCGGCCACTGCGGCACTCCGGCCGCCGCCATGGTCTTGCCCGCCACGGCGCCCGCGAGGGCGCGCCTGCCGAATTCACGCCTGTTCATGGTTATGCTCCGGTCGGTGGAAGTATAGCCCAGGGGAGGAGGCGCGCGGGTGACGCCGGTCGCCGGTCTGTCGCCGCGCTGGAGAGCAGGCATACGATCAACACGCGGAACCTATCGGCGTTCATCGGCGTGAATCGGCGGCCCAGAATGGAATGGCCACTCTGAGAAACTGCTCTGATGTTGCGCTTCGTCGCGGAATGAGGTGCTAGATCGTGCTAGATCGTGCTAGATCATCTCGCTCAACAGCTCGCGCCGCGGCTGCGGGATGACCACCTTGTTCACCAGCAGACCCTTCCGGGCGATGGCCTGCGCGCCGGACTCGACCGCGCTCCGCACCGCGGCCACGTTGCCGGTCATCGTCACGAACGCCTTGCCGCCGAGCGCCATGGCCAGGCGTACTTCGATAAGCTGCACGTTCGCCGATTTCGCCGCCGCATCCGCGCCTTCGATCAGCGACGCCACCGAGAACGACTCCAGGATTCCCAGCGCCTCCAGTTGTTCCGCCTTGGTTGTGCCGTAGATCGCCGGGAAGATCGACTCGTGCACGTTGGGGATCACGAACGTGTCGATCACCGAGAAGCCGCCCGCCTGGCTGCCGGCGTCGACGCTCGACTGGACCGCCGCCACGTCGCCGCGCACCATCACCATGTACTTGCCCGAGCAAATCGACCGGGCGAGCAGCAGTTCCACGTCGGCCGTCTTCAGCATGGCGTCCGTCACTTCGTAGCCGGCGGCAATGCTGCCGAGTTCGATCAACCCGATGGAGTTCTTTGCCATACGTTTAGGCCTGGATCTCGACGTACGTCTCGGTGACTTGTTTCACCGCGCCGGCGATGCTGGCATGCACGGCGGCCCCGAGGTCGGGCGCGTCCACCCGTCCCACGGGCGCGCCAGCGTCCACCTTGTCGCCTGCTTTCACCGTTGGCCGCGCCGGCTTGCCGGCATGCTGCCGCAGCTTGATGCGCACCATCTTCGGCTTGTGCTCCAGCGGTTCGAACGGCGTGTCGGCCTCGTACTCGTCCACCTTCAGGCGCTTGCGAAGCTGCGGCAGCGGCACGCGGCGGTACTCCTTCATCGGATGCACGGCCACTTCCTTCTTCTGCACGAACTTGATGCCCGCCGCCCGCATGTCCTGCTTGGCCTGATCGCAGGCCTCCTTGGGGAACAGGTCCTCCGGGCAGGCGTACAGCGTGCACAGGCCGCAGGCGCAGCACAGCTCCGCCCACTGGTTCCACTGGTCGGCGCCGGTGGCCGTGAATCCGAGACTGCGCATCACCTTGTGCGGCTCCACCTGGTAACCGAGCAGGTAGCGGGGGCAGAACTCGGTGCAGTAGCTGCACTGGTCGCAGGCGGACTTGCCGATGCGGTTCATCGATTCCACCGGCCGGTCCTTCCGCATGATGAGGTAATGGTCCCGAGGCAGGACGATCAGCCCGGCGGTGGTCTTCGTCACCACGTCGTCCAGGTCGAACGACAGGAACCCCATCATGATCCCATTCACGAACAAGCCGAACTCCGACAGCCAGGTCCCGCCCGCCAGCTCGATCAGCTCGCGGAACGGCGTCCCCACCGGCGCCCAAAAGGACTTCGGCTGCCGCACCGCCCCGGTGATGGAAACGAATTTCTTGGTGACCGGAATCCCCTGGTTGGCGAAGTGAACGTTGTACAGCGTCTCGACGTTGTTGACCACGCAGCCGACCTGGAGCGGAATGCCGGCGGCGGGGATCAATCGCCCGGTGGCGGTGTAGACCAGTTCGTACTCGTCGCCCGACGGATAGAAATCGCCCAGGAAAACCATGTCGGTATTGTCGGGCTTCAGGTGCTTTTGAATCGCCTCGACGGCGTCCTTGTTCTTTTCCTTGATCCCGAACTTGCCGCGCTGCGCCTTGACGGCCTTGATCATCAGGTCCAGGCCGGCCAGGGTCTCGGCCGGGAAGCTCTTCATCAGCTCGAGGTCCTTGTGGATGAGTGGCTCGCATTCGGCGCCGTTGGCGATCATGAACTCGACCCGGGCCCCGGCTTTGACGTACGTCGGGAAACCGGCGCCGCCGGCGCCGACAACGCCGCACTCTCTCAGTTTTTGCACCAGGTCCATGACGTTGCGCGATGCGGGCCGGCGCACGCCGAGGGCATGCTATGCACGAGCGGCGGCCGCTTCCTCAAGGTTCGTATTGTACTTCGCCAGGTCCTCGCGGGAGACGGTGACCAGGGTCTTCTCGAAATCCTCGCCGGTCTCGATCATGTGGATCAGGTGCAGGCCGGCCAGCTTCATGCACCACGGGTCGGTCAGCTCGCGGCCCGCCTGGCTGCTCAGCTCCAGCAGATCCGGGTGCCGGAGCGAGACGACCTTCTCCACACGCGTCTCGCCGTCGGAGAGCAGGAACTTGACATCGACCGCGTCGGCGTGCCGGATGGAGATCGCCGTCTGGAGCCACATGAAGTCGACCTGCCAGGCGCGCCCGAAAGGATCCGGCCCGGCCCGGAAATGCCGGAAGTTCTCGATCATTGTCTACATGCTATCTCACCACGGAGCCACAGAGGACTCAGAGGAACTCTGTCATCTGTGCCGCTGTGGTTAAGGCGCGCCCCTCAGAACTGCATCCCCCCGTGCGCCACCAGCGACAGGAATTCGTCCCGCGTCTCCTTCCGCTCGCGGAACGCCCCCAGCATGGCGCTGGTCACCGCGCCCGAGTGCTGCTTCTCGACGCCCCGCATCATCATGCAGAAGTGACGCGCCTCGCAGATGACGCCCACGCCCATCGGGTCGACCGCCTCCTGAAGCGTGTGCGCGATCTGTTGCGTGAGCCGCTCCTGCAATTGCAGCCGCCGCGCGAACATGTCCACGATGCGCGGGATCTTGCTCAGTCCGACCACCTTGTTCCTCGGGAGGTAGGCGACGTGGACCTTGCCAAAGAACGGCAGCAGGTGGTGTTCGCAGAGGCTGAAGAACTCGATGTCCTTGACGATCACCATCTCGTCGTACTTCACCGTGTAGAGCGCGCCATTGAGGATCTTCGCCAGGTCCATGCGATAGCCGCTGGTCAGGTAGTGAAGCGCCTGCTCGGCGCGATGCGGGGTCCTTAGGAGGCCTTCGCGGGTTGGATCTTCGCCAAGCTCGGCCAGGATCTTTTCGATTTGCGGAGCAATGTTGCCCGCGGTTCTCTTCGGAGTGATGACTTTGACAACGGCGCTCGCCGGCTTCTTCATATGGTTCCGCGCACCTCGAACTTGTTTCGCTTTGTTTCCGACACCCGCACGCCGTCGAGGACAGGACCGGCTTGCGGGAATGCCGCCCTCCAGTTAACCTGCAAACGGCCGAGGATCTCCATCGCCAGGTTTTCCGTGGTCGGCACGACGCCGGCGAAAGCCGGCGCTTCGGTGTTGAGATTGCGGTGATCGAACGGCTCGAGCACCTGCTCGCGGACGAGCCGATCCAACGCCTCCGGGCTGGCCACGCGACCGGTGAGGTTGTCGATGGCGCCCCGAACCCTCACTTCCAGCGTGTAGTCATGGCCGTGGCCGAAGGGGTTGTTGCACTTTCCGTAGAGTTCCCGGTTCTCGGCCTCGGAGAGCAGCGGCGTGTGCAGCCGGTGCGAAGCGGAGAATCGATAGCGCTTCGTGAGGCGAATCACGCGCGGCCTCCGTGATAGTCCACGTACAGGTCTTCGGTTTCGAACACGCGCACGCCGTGGAGCCGCGCGCCGCTCTGCTTCAGATGCGGCTCGATGCGGCTCCAGATCTCCACCGCCAGGTTCTCGGGCGTCGGGATGACCTTGTCGAAGGGTGGCGCTTCATAGTTCAGGAAACGGTGGTCGAACGGCCGGACAACCTCCTGATGCAGAATCTCTTTCAGGCGTTTCAGATCGAACACCATCCCGGTCACCCTGTCCGGCTCGCCCTCCAGCGTCACCTCGACGACAAAATTATGACCATGACCGTGGGCGTTCGCCGCCGGTCCGTACATCGCCTCATTCTCTTCGTCGGTGAGGGAGGGATTCCGGCAGACGTGGGATGCCGAAAACTCAACGCGGCGAGTGATGAACATGGGCAATGATTGGATGCTGAAAAGGCCCTCTTGGATGCTTGTGAGCGGCTCTCGCGGCCCGAAATGTCGATCCAGCGGCCTGCTAGAATTATAGGGACCCAGCATGCAAAGCGTCAAAACGGAGCGGGTGCTCCAGGCCCTCATCGGCATCCTGCTGCTCGCGGTTTCCTACGTCATCTACGATTCCTTCCAGGAGCGAATCGTCAACGTCGGCGACACCGCCCCGGATTTCAGTATTGTCACCGACAGCGGCCGCAAGGTCAGCCGGTCCGATTTCGGCGGCCGACTGCTCGTCTTGAACTTCTGGGCGACCTGGTGCCCGCCGTGCATCGAGGAGATGCCGTCGCTCGATGAGTTCCAGAAACGGCTCGGCCCGCAGGGCGTTGTTGTGGTCGGCGTCAGCGTCGACCGGAGCGAGAAGGCATATCGCGATTTCCTCCAGCGGGCCAAGGTGTCGTTCCTGACCGCCCGCGACCCCGAGGCCGGCATCAGCGCCGACTACGGCACCTTCAAATACCCGGAGACCTACGTGATCGACGCCTCCGGCAAGGTCGTACAAAAGCACATCGGCCCGATGCTTTGGACCGACGAGAAGCTCATCAGCGATATTCGATCTCTGCTCTGAACCGCCATGATCAGCGCCGAGGCCAGGAAGGAATTCGCCGGCGTGCTGGGGCCTCGCGGCTACCTCGACCGCCCGGAAGACCTCACGCTCTATGAGTACGACGGTGGCGTGGACAAGGCCCGACCCGACCTGGTCGTGTTTCCGCGTTCGACCGGCGATGTCGTGGAAATCGTCAAGATCGCGGCACGGCACAACCTGCCGGTGGTCGGCCGGGGCGCCGGCACCGGCCTGAGCGGCGGCGCCATCGCCGTCCAGGGCGGGGTCATTGTCTCCTTCGCCAGGATGAACCGCATCCTGGAAATCGACCTCGACAACGAGCGCGCCGTCGTCGAGGCGGGCGTGGTGAACCTCGATATCACCCTGGCCGTGCAGGATCGCAGGTTCTTCTTCGCCCCCGATCCGTCCAGCCAGCGCGCCTGCACCATCGGCGGCAACGTGGCCGAGAATGCCGGCGGGCCGCACACGCTGGCCTACGGCGTGACCACCAACCACGTACTGGGCCTGGAGGCGGTTCTGCCAGACGGCTCGGTCATCTGGACCGGCGGCAAGGAGCCGGACCTGCCCGGCTACGATCTCACCGGCCTGCTCACCGGCTCGGAAGGCACCATGGCTCTGGTCACGAAGGTGGTCGTACGGTTGATGCATGCGCCCGAGGCGGTCAAGACCTGCCTCGCCATCTACGAATCCACCGAGGACGCCGGCCGGACGGTCACCGAGATCACCGCGCGCGCCATCACGCCTGTCGCGCTGGAAATGCTCGACGGCGTAATGCTCCGCATGGTCGAGGAGGCCACTCACGCCGGCTATCCGATGGACGCCGCCGCGGTGCTGCTGATCGAACTGGAGGGCCTCCGCGAAGCCGTGGAGGAGCAGGTCGAGCAGATCCGCGAGGCCTGCCTGGCCTGCCGCGCGCGCGAATTTCGCATCGCCCGCTCCGCCGAGGAGCGCGACCTGCTGTGGAAGGGCCGCAAGAATGCCTTCGGCGCAGTCGGCCGCGTCAGCCCGTTCTACCTCGTCCAGGACGGCGTGGTGCCGCGCACGCAGATCGCCTCCACGCTCCGGTTCATCCGGCAGGTCGCCGAAAAACACGGGCTCACCATCAGCAACATCTTCCACGCCGGCGACGGCAACATGCACCCGATCATCCTGTTCGACGCCCGCAAGCCCGGCGACATGGAAAAGGCCAAGGCCGCCGGCGAGGAGATCCTCGAGCATTGCATCGCGGTCGGCGGCTCCATCACCGGCGAGCACGGCGTCGGCTTCGAGAAGATTAGCCTGATGGCGAAATTGTTCACCGAGGATTCCCTCGACGCCATCCGCGGCTTCAAGGACCTGTTTGATCCTGAGGGCCGCTTCAATCCAGGCAAAGTCCTGCCGACCGGCCGCGGCTGCCTCGAGATCCGCCAGCCGGCGCTCACCCCGGCCAGCACAGTGTACTGATCCATGACTACCCGAAGAGTATTCCTTGCCTGCGCGGCCCCGCTGCTGGCCGCCGCAAAGCTTACCCCCAGGCAACGCGTCGAGCGCGCGCTGCGAGGCGAAGACGTCGACCGCCCTCCGTTCACCTTCTGGTATCACTTCGGCCTCGAGAAGGAGCCGGGCGACCGGCACGCCAGGGCCACCCTCGACTTCCAGAGCAAGTTCCGCACCGACCTGGTGAAGGTCATGTCGGACTTCCCGTACCCCAAGCCGTCCGGCAAGTGGTACGAGCTGAAGGTCGAAGCGAGTCCCTTCCCCGAGCAGATCAAGGCGCTCGAGATCATCCGCGACGGCCTCGCCGGCGGGAAGCATTTCGTCGAGACGATCTTCAATCCCTGGAATGTCGCCGAGAAGCTGTCCTCAAAGGAAGAGGTGCAGCGCCTGAAGGCCGAGAAACCGCAAGCGCTGCTCGACGCTCTCGAGGTAATTGCGAAGTCGGAGGCGAACCACGCCCGGAAGGCGATTGCCGCCGGCGCCTCGGGGATCTTCCTGGCCATTGCCAACGCCGAGGACGCCATCCTCAGCCAGTCCGACTATGCGAAGTTCAGCGAGCCTTTCGACAAGATGGTGCTGGATGCGGTGCGCCTCGCGCCGCTCAACACCTTGCACCTGCACGGCGACAAGGTCTACCTCGACCGCTTCTATCAAGGCTGGCCTGCCGCCGTCCTCAACTACTCGATGCACGGCACTGGCGTTCCGATCGCCGCGATGCGCGCCAGGTGGTCGGGCGTGATCATGGGCGGCCTCGACGAGCGCAACTTCCGCACGCTCACCCGCGAGCAGCTTCGAAGCCAGTGGCAGTCCGCCCAGCAGGCTGCCGGCAAGCGCTTCCTGCTCGCCCCCGGCTGTTCGGTGCCGAACGAAACGACCGACGAAGAACTGAACCGGCTGGTCGCCGAATTTCGGTGACAGGCGACGCAATCCCCAATTTTCCTGCTCCAGGCCGCGTCCTCACCTCCGGTTATAATTGCCAGATCGCCTCAGGAGGACAGTCATGCGCATTCTCTTAAGCCTGTTCGTCACCCTCGTTCTTCCCCTCTCGCTCCCCGGCCAGGCGAACCCCGCCAAGGCCGGCATGGACGCTGAGCGCCTCGCCCGCATCCCGGCCCGGATGAAAGCGTTCGTGGACAAAGGGACCATCGCCGGCGCGGTCACGCTGGTACAGCGGCATGGCGCCCTTGCCCACGTCGATGCCGCCGGCTGGCAGGATATCGAGGCCAAGAAGCCGATGCGCCCGGACTCGATTTTCCAGATCATGTCCATGACCAAGCCGGTCACCGCCGTCGGCATCATGATGCTGGCCGAGGAAGGCAAGCTGGCCATCAGCGATCCGGTCGAGAAGCACCTCCCAGAGTTCCGCGGCATGTGGATGATCGACTCCCGCGATGAAAAGACGCGGTCCTTGAAGCGTCCGTCGCGCCCGATCACCATCCGCGACCTGCTGACGCACACTTCCGGCCTCGTGCCCAATCCCCCGGCGGGCCTCCAAGAGCTGTACACAAAGATGGACCGGAGGCTGGCCGACTCGGTCCTGGTGTTCTCGCAGCACCCGCTCGAGTTCGAGCCCGGCACGAAATGGCAGTACAGCAACTGCGGCATCGCGACCCTCGGCAGGATCATCGAGGTGGTGAGCGGCCAGCCGTACGAGCGATTCCTCGAGGAGCGCCTCTTCAAGCCGCTTGGCATGAAGGACAGCTTCTTCTTTCCGCCCGCCGACAAGATCCCGCGAATCGCCATGGTCTACAAGCTCGACGGCGGCAAGCTGGCGCGGGCCGGCGGCGACATACTCGGCGGCGACCCGTCCCAATACCGCAAGGGCGCGGAGTTCTCGGCGCCGGAGTTCGGCATGTATTCGACCGCTTCGGATTTGGTGGCCTTCCACCAAATGATGCTGAACGGCGGAACGCACGGCAGCGCGAGACTGTTGTCCAGGGCCTCGGTGGATCTGATGACCGCCGCCCACACCGGCGACCTCCTGGCCGGACACGCCCCCGGCATGGCGTATGGCCTTGCCTGGGCCGTGGTGCGCGACCCCCTCGGCACGCTTCAGCTCCATTCCGTCGGGACGTACGGCCACGGCGGCGCTTTCGGCACACAAGGGTTCGTCGATCCGAAGAAGGACATGGTCGGAGTGTTCCTCATCCAGCGCTCGAGCGGGGGCAGCGGCGACGAGTACAACGCCTTCCGGCAGATCGCCGCCTCAGCCATCGTGGACTAGCGCGCCAGTTCGACTGAGCCAGCCCCTGCCCCATCGCCGGCGACCATTCGACGGTCCGCTGCATCCAGTAGAGGAGGGGGGTTTCCTTGATCACGCTGCGCAAACATGACGAACGCGGCGCCAGCCTGTACGACTGGCTGGACAGCCGCCATACCTTTTCGTTCAACCAGTACTACGACCCGCGGCACATGGGCTTCCGCAGCCTCCGCGTCATCAACGACGACCGCGTCTCCCCCGGCGGCGGCTTCGGAACCCACGGCCACCGCGACATGGAGATCCTGACCTATGTCCTCGACGGACAGCTCGAGCACAAGGACAGCATGGGCAACGGCTCGGTGATCTCGCCCGGCGACGTGCAGCGCATGAGCGCCGGTACCGGCGTCACCCACAGCGAGTACAACCGCTCGCGGACCGCGCCCGTGCATTTCCTCCAGATCTGGATCCTGCCCGCGCACAAAGGCCTGCCGCCGTCCTACGAGCAGCGCGCGTTTCCGCCGGACGGCCTGCGCGGCAAGCTGCAACGGATCGCCGCCTCTGGCGGACCGGACGGAGCGCTGGCGCTTCGCCAGGATGCGAGCGTCTATGCGGCCGTGCTCAATGCGGGTCAGAAGGTGGCTCACGTCCTCGACTCCGGCCGCTACGCATGGGTGCAGGTGGCGCGCGGCACGATCGCCCTGAACGGCATTCCCATGGAGGCCGGCGACGGCGCAGCCGTAAGCGAAGAGAGCAGCCTGGAGATCGAAGGGAAAGGTCCGGCCGAAGTACTGCTGTTCGACTTGGCCTAAGGACAGCCTGCTACCATTGACCCAACAGGGGCCTATGGTTTTTCCCGCGCTGCTTCTGGCGGTCCAGATCGTTCCCACGTCGCCCGAGGTCAAGTTCCGGCAGCCTCAGCTCGCCGTCGGCAGCGGAATGTGGTGCAACTGGCTTGGCGGCGCGCGTGACATGTACCTCGCGCGGTCCCTCGACGGCGGCCGGAACTTCGACCGCGCGGAGAAACTCGGCGACGGCGCCTGGCCGCTCGACGCCTGCCCGATGGACGGCGGCGCGATCGCCTTCGATGAGCGCGGCCGGGCCGTGACTGCCTGGCGTCGCGACGACACCGTGTATCTTGCCCGTCCCGGCGCCGGCGAGACGGCGCTTGGAAAGGGCGAGGATCCCTCCGTGGCCGTGGGCGCCGGCGGCATTGTGGTCGCCTGGAAGACATCACAAGGGATCGTCATGGGGGCTGCCGGTTCGAATGAGCCGTCCCTCCTTGCGAAGGACCTCGCCTCGGGAAAGCAGATCCTCGCCGCATGGGAGGATCACGGCAAGATCGAAGTCAACTCCGATGTTCTGCCCCGGAAGTGTCGCAAGATGCGGTGACAGGCTCCGCGGACCAGCGCTCCGCGCCCCGCGGGCCGAAGGCCACCGCCCAATGTGCTACAGTGACCCCTCGGAAGGAGAGGAGATGGCGGCGGTGGATGCATTTCTGGAAGCGGTCAAGGCCGGAGATCGGGTAAGAGTCAGCGAGCTCCTGCGAAACGACCCCTCCCTGGCTGGCTCGCGCAATGCAAAGGGGGAGTCGGCCATTCTCATGGCGGCCTACCGGAGCCGCTCGGACCTCGTCGAGCTACTGCTGGCGTCTCACGCCGAATGGGACATTTTTGAGGCGGCCGCTAGCGGCCAGGTGGAGCGGGCCCGATCCCTTCTAGCTGAACATCCCGATCTCGCCAACGCCTTCGCCACGGACGGCTTCACGCCCCTCGGTTTGGCCTGCTTCTTCGGGCACAAACGGGTGGCGGAGATTCTGCTGGCGCACGGCGCCGCCGTCAACCTGCCCTCTAACAACGAAATGAAAGTCATGCCGCTGCATAGCGCCGCCGCCGGGCGGCACACGGCCATCGTTCGGCTCTTACTCGAACATGGGGCGGATCCGAACGCGCGCCAGCGCAGCGCCTTCACCGCGCTTCACTCGGCGGCGCACAACGGCGAGGGGGAGATGGTGGAACTTCTGCTGTCTTACGGGGCCGAAATCAATGCCAGAAGCGACGAGAACCTCACCCCGCTCCGGCTCGCGCAGGACCGGGGCCACACCGCCGTGGCGGAGATGCTCCGGGCCCGCGGCGGCCACGAATGAAAGGCGGCTTCACCGCAGCACGAATTCCGCCGACAGCCGGTCCACCGCTACCCGGAACTTGCCCGGCTCCGTCACCCACCGGTTTCCCTGGCCGACGAAAGCCAGGTCCGGCGGCTTCAGCGTGAACGTCACCGTTTTGCCCTCGCCGGCCTGAAGATCGATCTTCTGGAAACCTTTGAGCTCGCGCACGGGCGGCGTGATGCTTCGGTACAGATCCGACACATAGAGCTGAACCACTTCCTTGCCCGCCCTTCCGCCCGTGTTGCGGACGTTCACGCTGACGCGCATCTCGCCGCCCGCCTCCAGCGTCTCGCTGCTCAGCTTGAGGTCCGAATACTGGAACGTTGTATAGCTCAGCCCGTGGCCGAACGGAAACTGCGGGTTGAATACGTTCCCTTCCGCCCGCTGGGTGTTCTTGTGGTCGTATGTCACCAGCGCATTCGGGTGGCGCGGGTAAGTGAACGGCAGCTTGCCGCTCGGATTCACGTCCCCGAACAGAATGTCCGCCGTCGCTCGGCCGCCCTCCATGCCCGGCAGGTAGGCCATCAGGATGGCGTCGGACAGATCAGCAATGTCGCGCATCACCCTGGGGCGCCCTTCGGCCAGAACCGTAACCAGCGGCTTGCCGGTCTTCGCCAGGATGCGGACAAGCTCGATCTGGGCCGCATCCAGCGTCAGGTCGTCGATGTTGCCCGGCGTCTCGCAGTACGCCTTTTCTCCAAGGCATGCAATGATGACATCCGCGCGCATGGCCGCATCCACCGCCGCGGTGATCGCCAGCGCCCGGTCGAATGTGGTGCCCGGAACGTACGTCACGTTGTCCTTCCCCGCCGCGGCTTGAATCGCCCCCAGGATCGTGAGCTTGTCCTTCGGATACAGGTCGTCGTGGTCCCCCTGCCACGTGATCGACCAGCCGCCGTTCAGCACCGAGAGCTTGTCGGCCGTCGGCCCGGTAACAAGGATCTTCTTTCCCCGGGCCAGTGGCAGGACACCATTCCGATTCTTCAGCAGCGTGATCGCCTCCCGAGCCGCCTCGAGGTTCGCCTCGGTGGACTCGGGGGTGGCGAAACGAGCCTTGAGGGACAGGTCTGGACGAGGATTCTCGAACAGGCCGGTGCGGAACTTCACCCGCAGGATACGCCGCACCGCGTCGTCGATCCGGGACATCGGAACGGACCCGTCCTTCACGCATTCGACCAACAGATCGTAGAAGCTGAAGTCATTCGGGACCATGCTCATGTCCAGGCCCGCCATCACCGCCATGCGCACTGCTTCCTTCGGCGTTTCGGCGACCATGTCTCGCGTGTGGAGGCGCTTGATATCCTCCCAGTCGGACACGATGAACCCTTCCAGCCCCCATTTCTGCTTCAGGATCTCCGTGAGCAGATAGTGGTTGGCATGGCCGGGAATGCCGTTGACCTCGCCGGAATTCACCATCGCCGTCGGCGCGCCGGCCCTCACCACCCCCTCGAACGGCGGCAGGAAATACTGGTGCATCGTCCGGTCGTCGATCCACGCCGGCGTCCGGTCCTTGCCGCTCCACGGGAAACTGTAGCCCACGTAGTGCTTCACGCATCCGGCGACCTTATCCTTGGCGCCATAGTCGGCCCCTTGCAGTCCCTCGATGTAAGCTTTGCCCATCCGCTTCGCCAGGTAGACATCCTCGCCATAGGTCTCCCAGAAGCGCGGCCACAGGGGTTGCCGGCCCAGGTCCATCACCGGATAGAAGTTCCAGGGAATCCCCGAGGCGCGGGTTTCCACCGCCGTGATCTCGCCTTCTTCCCGCGCCAGCTCCGGGTTCCAGGTGGCGGCCATCGCGAACGCCTGCGGAAACAACGTCGCGCCGGCGGTGTAGTTGGCGCCGTGGACGGAATCGATGCCGTACAGCACCGGGATCTTCAGGCGCGTCTTCGCGGCGGCGTCCTGGATCTTGTTGATGATGTCGTGCCAGTGGTCGACGGTGTAGGCGCTGGTCACGACGTTCAAGATCGAGCCGACTTTGTACTTCAGCACCGCGGTTTCCAGCTTCGCCGGATCGATTTCGTGCGGCTCTTGTGAGCCTCCTGGCCCCTTGGAAATCACCTGGAGGGTGACCTGGGTCATTTGGCCGGCCTTCTCCTCGACCGTCATCCGTTTGAGCAGGTCGTCGATTCGCCGCTCGATTTCGGCGGTCCTTTGGCTCTTCTGTGTAAGCCCCGGCGCCGCGCCGATGACGCAAACAAGGGGAACCGATAATAGAATCCGTGACATCTCAATCCCCTCCCGAACAGGTCATTGTATCCGCAACCCGAGCGGAACAGCCTTGCTTGTTCGGGCATGACGGCGGGGCCTCAACGGAGGAAGCGGACCGGAAGCCGATCTTCACTATCGGACACTCGACCAGGAAGCTCAATGAGCTGATCGACGTGTTGCGGCATTATGGGATCCAGAGGCTGGCGGACATCCGTCACTTCCCGGCCAGCCGCCACAACCCGCAGTTCAACAAGGCGGCGCTCGAGGCGGAACTGCCGGCGGCAGGCATCGAGTACCACTGGATCGAGCGGCTCGGCGGCTATCGCAGCGGCGGCTATCTCGCCTATATGGAGACAGCGGATTTCCGCGCCGGGCTGGCCCAACTGGAGCGGCTGGCATCTGAGAAGCGCACGGCCTACATGTGCGCCGAGCTGGCTTGGTTCAAGTGCCACCGCCGCCGGGTTTCAGACGCGCTGGCCGACCGTGGCTGGCAAGTGATCCACATCTTCGACGAGAAGCGGACTCAGGAACACCGGCTGAAGAGCAACCGGATCAAGTGCGATTAATTGGGGTGGGTGGAGGGGTTCGAACCCTCGGCCACTGGAACCACAATCCAGCGCT
>CAZACK010000125.1:0-13835 GCA_964483455.1 uncultured Solibacteraceae bacterium | reverse complement strand
CCACGTCCGGGTTGTATGATGTTGAATGTACAGGAGAGGCGTTCATGCGGAAAAACCTCACGCTCACCAGTTGGACGATTCTCTTCCTTACCGCTGCTGTTGTTCACGCGCAGGATCTTCCCACCGTGGACCAGGTCCTCGACAAGTACGTCCAGGCTTTGGGCGGTAAGGAGAACATCGAGAAGATTACCAGCCGAGTCTCGAAGGGGATCTATGCGATCCCGGAATGGGAAACCAAGGGCCCGCACGAGATTTACGCCAAGGCCCCGAACAAGTTCATGAGCGCGACGAACATGCCCGATTGGGGTGTCCTGCGGCAGGGCTATAACGGCTCGGCCGGGTGGGCGGGGGATCCGGACAGCGGAATCCGGGATCTGAGCGGCGGCGAGTTGGATGAGATCAGGCGTACTGCCGAATTGCATTCCGCGCTGAAGCTGAAAGCGATGTATACCGGCATGACGGTCACCGGGAAACAACAGCACGGCGAGAACGAGGCTTACGTGGTCGAGGCGAAGCAACCTGGCGGCTTGACCGAGAAGTTCTTCTTCGATGCGCAAAGCGGCTTGCTGGTTCGCCGCGACAGCCCGGCCCAGACCCCGGAGGGGCGCATCACCACCGTCTGGCTCTATGCCGATTACCGTGACGTCGGCGGTGTGAAGGTGCCGTTCACCATCGAGCAGAACAATCCGAACATGGCTGCCGTGATCACCCTGGAAAAGGTCGAGCACAACGTCCCGGTGGACGACAAACTCTTCGAAAAGCCGGCGGGACAGTAGGAAGGAACCACCAAGACACCAAGTTCTGTTGATCAGTTCTTCTTGGGGTCTTTGTGTCTTTGTGGTGGAACTCCCTCCGGCCTCTCCGGCCACGAGTGTTTCGGGTAACGGCGGCAAAGCTCTCGCCGGACCTGGGGATAGAGGCGTTCCCAGAAACCCGCGAGGTCGGTGGTGGTTTGCACAGGGCGGTGATTCGGCGCCAGCAGATGCACGACCAGATGCGCTTTTCCGCGGGCGATGCGAGGCGTTTCCTTCATGCCGAAAAAATCCTGCAACCGCGAAGCGACCCAGGGCGCCTGGCCGCGCGCGTAGCGCACCGCCACTTGCCGGCCGCCGGCGAGCCGGATCCGCTCCGGCGCGACCTCCTCCAGCAGGCGCGTTGATCCCGGTGGCAGCCTTCGCCGCATCTCCTCGACCAGGCCGCGCGCCGCCGATTCAAGCTCGGCGAA
Source organism: uncultured Solibacteraceae bacterium (assembly GCA_964483455.1). Lineage (GTDB taxonomy): Bacteria > Acidobacteriota > Terriglobia > Bryobacterales > Bryobacteraceae > CAYZJD01. The sequence goes on along the minus strand of CAZACK010000125.1, from coordinate 12,610 downwards.
GCTGGAACGGCCGTGGCAGAGTGACACTAGCGCGCCACGCACGTCCTCTTCTCCCAGCGTCTGGAGCGCCGCATGTTCGGCTGCGAACGCCACGCGAGCGAGGAACCGCTCTACTTCGACAGCGTCCGCGAAGCGTGCGACGCCGGCTTCGAGTGCTTTCCGAGCCAGAAGGGCTGATGCCGCCTCCACGTCGGGAACGCCACCGCGGTGTTCGGTGATTGGCAAGGTCTCGTACAGGAGCGCGCTGGCGGCTTCGACCCGTTCTGCTTTGCGGTTCCACTCGACGGCGGTTCGCTCCGCGACCCGGTCCGGAAAGAGGTCCACGAGCCAGCCGGCCTCAATGGCGCTGGCGAGGCGAACGATCGGCCGACCTTGCTCGCGCCGTTCCTCGATGTCCACCGCCACCAGCCACTCGGAGCGAACAACGCTCGAAGGCGACAGCACGGCGGAGCCGCCTGCGGCCAGCAGCAGCTCGTTCCCGTCACGCCTCCGGGCCACGCGGTCGGGAAACGCGGACAGGATCGAAATCAGCAGAGCTTTCTCGTCATGTGCGCCCGATCGCGAGACCCGCTTCACGCGCCGGATCTGTTGGTGGATGCGCCGGGCTTGCGGATTCCAGTCGGAATCGAGCAGCAGGAGCAAGTCCGAGGGACCGGCGTGGGCCGCTTCCGCCGGCAGTCCCTGCCCGGCGCTCAGAATGGCGGCGATCGCGCAGCCGTCGTCGCCGCTGCCGCGCCGGTCCGCCTCGACCACAAGACGCGCCAGACGCGGGTGCAGCGGATATTCGGCCATGCGCCTGCCGGTTTCGGTCAGCGTACCGGCGCTGTCAATAGCGCCCAACCGCGACAGCAGTTCTTCGGCGGCCCGCACGGATTCTTCCGGCGGCGGCTCGAGCCACTCGAGATCCGTCATGCCGCCGATGCCCATCGCGTTCAGTGCGAGCGCCGTCTCGGCAAGCTCCCGGCGCGCGATCTCGGGCTTCTCCCGATCCGGCCGCCGGCCGTAGTCCTCGGCCGGATAGAGCCGGATGACCCGGCCCGGCGCGGTGCGGCCGGCGCGGCCGGCGCGCTGATCCGCCGAGGCCTTGCTGACTCGCGTCACCACGAGCGCCGGCAGTCCCGACCAGGGCGAATGCGCGGCCCTGCGCGCCAGTCCGCTGTCGATGACGGCCCGCACCCCCTCGATGGTCACCGAGCTTTCGGCCACGTTCGTCGACAGGATCACCTTGCGCCGGTCAGCCGGCGCAACCGCGCGGTCCTGCTCTTCGGCGGAGAGATCTCCGTGCAGAGGCAGCAGCAACAGCGCGGCGCGGTCTGCGAGCGCCGCGCAGGCCCGCATCGAACGGCGGATCTCCGCCGCGCCGGGGAGAAACACGAGCACGTCTCCATCCAGCCCCTCGCGGACCAGCTTCTCCAGGGCCGCCGCCGCCTGCTGCTCCAGCGGGTTCGCGGAGACGGGCGTGTAGCGCACATCCACAGGGAACAGCCTTCCCTCGGAGCGAATCACCGGACAATCGCCGAGGAAGCGCGCCACCGGCTCCGGGTCCATCGTCGCCGACATCACCACGAGCCGCAGGTCCGGTCGGGTGGTGCGTTGGAGACGCCGCAGCAGCGCGAGGGCGAGGTCGCCATCGAGGTGCCGCTCGTGAAACTCGTCGAGCACCACCGTGGCCACGCCCCGCAGCCCGGGATCCGAAAGCAGACGCCGCGTCAGCACGCCTTCCGTCAGGAAGTGCAGGCGCGTGCGGGGACCAGCCGTCCTCTCGAATCGCACCTGGTAGCCCACGGTGTCGCCGAGCCGCTCGCCGAGTTCCAACGCGACGCGCCGGGCCGCCAGCCGGGCGGCGAGCCGGCGGGGCTCGAGCACCAACCCGTCGCCGGCGCCCAGCGCCAGCAACGCCGGCGGGACTCGCGTCGTCTTCCCCGCTCCGGGCGGCGCAATCAGCACGAGGTTCGGCGCCGCGCGCAGCTTGCACAGGACGTCCGGGATCAGCGGGTCGATGGGAAGAGGCGTCACCAAAACACCGAATGCTATAGTCGTTCTTCTATGTCATTCTCCCTCGCTGCTTTGAATCCTCCCAAACGCCTGCTCATGGGACCGGGCCCGTCGATGGTGGACCCGCGCGTGTATGAGGCCATGAGCAAGCCGCTCGTCGGTCACCTCGACCCGTACTTCTTTCAGGTGGCGGAGGACACGCGGAAGCTGTTGCAGCTTGTCTTCGGCACGGCCAACGAATTCACCATGGCGATCTCCGGCACCGGCAGCGCCGGCATGGAGACGGCGGTGGTGAACTTCGTGGAGGCGGGCAGCAAGTTCGCGGTGATGGCCAACGGGTACTTCTGCGACCGGATCACCGACATGGCGCGCCGCCACGCCGCCGAGATCGTGAGGTTGGAAAAACCATGGGGCGAAACGTGCCCCGACGACGAGGCCGAGGACTTCATTCGACGGGAAAAGCCGCAAGTAGTGGCGTTCGTTCACGCCGAGACATCCACCGGCGCGCTCCAGCAGGGCAAGGCGATCTGCCGGGCGGCGCACGAAGTGGGCGCGCTGGTGATCGCCGACTGCGTGACATCGCTCGGCGGCATGCCGGTGGAAGTGGATGCGACCGGCATCGACATCGCCTACAGCGGCACGCAGAAGTGCCTGAGCTGCCCGCCCGGCCTGGCGCCGATCACCGTCTCGCCGCGGGCGATGGAGTGGCTGCGGGTGCGCAAGAGCCTGTCCCGCTCGTGGTACCTCGACCTCAAGCTCCTCGACGATTACTACGGCGCGTCGCGGCGCTACCATCACACGGCCCCGGTTTCCATGTTCTACGCGCTCCGCGAAGCGCTGGCGGTCATCGCCGACGAGGGGCTGGAGAACCGCTGGGCGCGGCATCGCCGGAATCACCTGGCATTCGTCGCCGGAATCGAGGCGATGGGGATGCGCATGCACGTCGCCGAGGGGCATCGCCTGTGGACGCTGAACACGCCCCGGGTCCCGGACGGCGTCGATGAAGTGAAGATTCGCAAGCGGCTGATGGACGGCTACGGAATCGAGATTCTCGGCGGCTTCGGCCCGCTGGCGGGCACGGTGTTTCGGATCGGACTGATGGGCGCATCGTCAACGGAGGCAAACGTGCTCCTGCTGCTCGAAGCGATGGAAGAGGCGCTGCGAGCCGAGGGCTACACGCCGCCGGGCAGCGGAAAGGCAGCGGCGGAAGCGGTCTTCGGCGCGACTGTGCGCTGAAGGGTGGCGCAGGCGATTTCGCCTGCGCGGTCACGATGCACGCTGTTGCGGCTCTTCGAGAGCGACTGCTCCGTGACGATCCGGCGGGCCGCGGCGAACGGGAGCACGAACTCGCGCATAGGGATCGCCAGGAGGCGCGCCGGGCCGGAAGAACGACCGGACTGCCGAAAGCAAGGCCGTGAGTCGGAATCGGTCCCTGTAGACGCCCCTGTGCACGGCCACGATCCTACCACGAGCGTATCGACTCGTCCCGCCAGGTGATTGACAACAGCCGGGTGTTGGCATAGGCTTGCCTCCATACCTGGGCGACACGCCAGAGGAGCCTTATGCCAACCAAAGATCTGACACGTCGCACGTTCCTGGAGACCGGCCCGGGCGCCGTGCTGCTCACGTCGATTCAGGCGGCCGGCGCGGCCGTCTTCACTCCGGCCGAACGCGAAACACTGGTCGCGGCGATGGACGAAATCATCCCCACCGCGAACGACATGCCTTCGGCCAGCCAGGCGGGCGGCCTGGACTATCTGGAACGGGTGATGCCGACAGTTCAGGGTCTGCTGGAACAATTCCGCCAGGGACTGGGGAAGCTCGATGCCGAAAGCCGAAAGCTCGCGGGCCAGCCATTCGCGAAGCTCTCGCGGCCGGAACGGGTGAAGGTTCTGACGGCGCTGGAGCGCGACGCCGCCCCCGACTTGTTCGCAACCCTGCGTGATTTCGTCTACGAGGCCTACTACACACGCCCCGACGTCTGGCGGCGAATCGGCTACGAATCGCATCTCACCGATCACCGCGGCCCGCAAATGAAGCCGTTCGACGAATCCGTGCTGGCGCAAGCGCGCAAGCGCGGCAAGCTGTACCGGGAGGTGGGCTGATGGCGACGGATCGCGCCGACGTTCTGGTCATCGGCTCGGGCGCGGCCGGCGCCGCCGTGAGCAAGCGGCTCGCGGATCACGGCGCCAAGGTCGTGTGCCTCGAGCAGGGAGATTGGGTGAAGCCCGCCTCTTATCCTTCCACGCGGCCGGACTGGGAGATCCAGTTGCGCCGCGGCCCGTTCCACTTCAGCCCGAACGTGCGCCGGCGTCCGGAAGACTACCCGGTGGTGACGATGGGCGCGCATCCGCCGAACGTGCTGATGTTCAATGCCGTGGGCGGTAGCACGATCCACTGGACGGGACACTTCCCGCGCTTTCACCCGTCGGATTTCCGCGTCAAGACCCTGGATGGAGTCGCTGACGACTGGCCCATCCGCTACGAGGACCTCGAGCCCTACTACGACGAGAACGACCGCGAGATGGGGGTCTCGGGGCTGGCCGGCGATCCGGCGAATCCGCCGCGGGCGCCGCGCACGACCCCGCCGCTGCCGCTGGGAGTTCTCGGGGAAACGATCGGCCGCGGCTTCGACAAACTGGGCTGGCACTGGTGGGTCTCGGACAACGCGATCATTTCGCGGCAATACCAGGGCCGTCCGGCGTGCGATCTCCACGGCAAGTGCATGTTCGGCTGTCCGATCGGCGCCAAGGCGTCAACGGACGTGACGTACTGGCCCAAAGCGCTGCGCAAGGGTGCGGTGCTGAAGACGTGGGCCCGCGTGCGCGAGATCACGGTGGACAAGGCGGGCCGGGCGACCGGCGCGCTGTACCACGATCGCGACGGCAAGGTGCACCAGCAGGCGGCGCGCGTGGTCGTGGTGTGCGCCAATGGGATCGGCACGCCGCGGCTGCTGCTTAACTCAAAGTCGAGCCTGTTCCCAAACGGCCTGGCGAACTCCTCGGGGCTGGTGGGCAAGGACTTCATGGTCCACCCGTTCCGCTTCCTCGAGGGCGTCTTCGAAGCGCGCATGGACGGGCATGACGGCCCGTTCGGCATCCCGGCGTTCAGCCAGGAGTTCTACGAGACCGATCTGAAGCGCGGCTTCGTTCGCGGATACATGCTCCAGCTCGAGCGGTCGTTCGGCCCGCTGCATCACGCCTGGGGCAGCTTCGTCGGCAAGCCGGTTCCCTGGGGCGCGGAGCACCACCGGGCCATGCGCCGCCGCTTCCCGCACATCATCCGCGTCACCGTGCTGGGGGAAGACCTGCCGGAGGAGCAGAACCGCGTGGAGCTCGATCCCGAGGCGAAGGATTCGAGCGGCATCCCCGCGCCGCGAGTGATTTACGGCTACAGCGAGAACAGCCTGAAGATGCTCGAGCATGCGCGAAAGACGGCGACACAGGCGCTGGAGGCGGCGGGCGCGATCGAGGTCATCGACAGCGGCGTGATCCAGCCGGCGTTCCACCTATTGGGGACCGCGCGCATGGGCAGCGATTCGAGGCGGTCGGTGGTGAACGCCTGGAACCAGGCGCACGATGCGCCCAACCTGTTCATCGTCGACGGAAGCTGCTTCACCACCGGCGCGGGCGTGAATCCGACCTCGACGATCGGCGCGCTGGCGCTGCGCTGCGCCGACGGGATCTGGCGGCGGCGGGGGGAGTGGGTGTGACCGCGTGCTGAACAGACAGGGCCAACGTGCGGGTTACGGCTTCGTCTCCAGCGGCTTCCTCACCCTCTCGAAGAACTCATTCTGAAGCCGAGGCGCGACGGTGTCCGCCTTCACTGCTCGGATCGCGGCCGCAATGCCGGACGCCCAGGCCTTCATGTCGAACTCGCCCAGTTCCTTGTTGGCGGGGCGGCGTCTCCCGCGTCGTGGTTGGGGAACCTCGCATACCACCAGATGCCCGTGTAGAGACTTGGAGGCAGGTTCAGCCGCCGCTGGTCGGCGCCGGATTCGCTCGGCACCGAGTCCATCCGCACCAGCTCAGGGCGCGAGACCATGACGGCCGAAGTCTCCGGCTCGCCGGCGTGCATCTCGAAGGATGATTTCGTCGCCGGGCGGCCGGCCGCGGCGCGGCCTCCAAGCTGGTAGACGTAGATGACATAGTCGCGCGGCGAGGTCAACTGCGCCTGGGCGAAGTATTGAAGCATGCTGTTGTTTCCGCCGTGCCCGTTGACGATGGCGATCTTCTTGCAGCCGTTGCGCGCCATCTCCTCGGCCGTCTCCCGAAGCAGGTCCAACTGGAGCCGCGCGCTGTAGGCGATGGTTCCGGGCTGGTGCTTCGCTTCAAAGATCTGGCCGAAGTAGTACTCGGGGAAGACCACCGCGTACTCCTGTTAGGCTCCATGCACGGTCGCCCAGCGGGCGTTGATCAGGTCGGCGCCGAGCGGCAGGTGCGGCCCGTGCTTTCGAGGCTCCGAACGGCAGCAGGCAGGTCCCCTGCGCCTTCTCGACGGCCTTGGGGAAATCGGTGTCCGTCAGCTCCTCCCACTTCACGGAGAGGGAAGACTGGGCCGTCGCGATGCAGATGGTGGTGGCAACAACGAGGATCGGACGGATAACGCTTGGCCTGGTTCTACCGTTATCACGGAAGACCAAGCCGCGCCGGCGGCCTCAGCCGCGGGAGTCGAGCCGGGCTCGTTTGGCCTGCCTCAAGGCGCGGCTGCCCGCCGAATTCACTTCGCCGGCCAGACTCCTGGCGGAACCCCCACCGAATTCGAGGTAGTCTCCCGGTTCGATCCCGGCGAGTCCGGCGCGAACGTCGGCGCGGAGTCCTTCGAGCCGTTCGTCCCTGTCCCTGAGCCGTCGAAGAGTCTTCCGAGCCATCGCCACACCTACGCCTTCGCCACCGCCTCCGGCCGGACCGCCGCCGCCGCCTTCTTCCCCCGCAGCCACCCCTGCAACTGCTCCAGGTACAGGAAAATCACCGGCGTGATGTAGAGCGTCAGAAACTGCGACACCACCAGCCCGCCGACCACCGCCAGGCCCAGCGGCTGGCGCGCGTCCGCGCCCTCGCCGTAGCCGAGCGCGATCGGCAGCGTCCCAAACAGCGCCGCCACCGTCGTCATCATGATCGGCCGGAACCGCAGCATGCAGCCCGTGTAAATCGCCTCCATCGGGCTCTTGCCGCCCTCCCGCTGCGCCTCGAGCGCGAAGTCGATCATCATGATCGCGTTCTTCTTCACCACGCCGAACAGCATGATCAGCCCGACGAAGGCGTAGAGGTCCAGGTCCTTGCGAAACAGCATCAGCGTCAGCAACGCGCCGAAAACAGCCGAGGGCAGCCCGGAGAGGATCGTAATCGGATGAATGAAGCTCTCGTACAGGACGCCGAGCACGATGTAAATCACCAGGATGGCCACGATCAGCAGAATGGAAAGTCCCTGGAAGGACTCCTGGAACTCTTTCACCGTGCCCTGGAAGCTGACGCCGATCGTGGCCGGCATCCGCAGCTCGCTCACGGCTTCGTTCACGTGCTCGGCCGCCTGGCCGAGTGAGAATCCAGGCTTCAGGTTGAAGGACACCGTCACCGCCGGAAGCTGTCCGAAATGGTTCACGGTAAGCGGACCCACGGTGCGCGAGAGCTGCACCACCTGGTCCAGCGGGACCAGCCGCCCTTCGGAGGAGCGCAGGTACAGCTTCGACAGCGCCTCCGGACTGCGCTGATACCGCGGTTCGACCTCCATGATCACCGAGTATTGATTCGCGGGCGTGAAGATTGTCGACACCTGGCGGTTGCCGTAGGCGCTGTACAGCGCGTCCTGGATCTGCTCGGGTGTCACGCCCACGGCCAGCGCGCGGTCCCGGTCGATGTCGGCCATCACTTGCGGACTCGATATCTGCAAGTCCGAATTCACGTCGACGAAGCCCGGCAGCGTGCGCATCTTTTCCACCAGGCGCGGCACCCAGACGTAGATCTGCTTCAGGTCCGTGCTCTGGAGGGTCATCTGGTACACGCTCGTCGAGAACTGGCCGCTGAGGGTGATCGGCGGGGGATTCTGGAGGAACGTCAGGATGCCGGGAACCGTCGCCACCTTGGGCCGCAAGTCCTCCATGGTTTCATCCACCGAGAGCCGCCGTTGGTCGCGCGGCTTCAGGCGCACGAAGGTGAACCCCTGGTTGCCGTCGCCGGTGAACGCCCCCAGACTCATGACGTTGGGATCGCGCCCGATGATGTCCACGACCGCCTTATGGTGCTTGGCCATCGATTCGAACGAGATGTCCTCTCCCGCCATGGTGACGCCGAAAATGAATCCGCTGTCCTGGCTGGGGATGAAGCCCGTCGGCATGGTGAAGAAAAGGTAGACCGTCCCGGCCAGCAGCAGCACCGCGAAGGAGAGCGTGGCGAAGCGGTGACGCAGCGTCTTTCGCAGCGTGTAGTCATAGCCGCTCGCCATCCCCCGAAAGCCAGCTTCAAGCGCGCGGTACAGCCACCCGCGCCGCTCGCCGTGGCTGAACCGCAGGAAGCGGCTGCCGAGCATCGGGGTGAGGCTGAGCGACACGAACCCGGAAATCAGGATCGCCACCGCGATCGTCACGCTGAACTCGTGGAGCAGCCGGCCGACGATGCCGCCCATGAACAGCACCGGGATGAACACCGCCACCAGCGAGATCGTCATCGACACGATGGTGAAGCCGATCTCCCGGGAGGCGAGCAGGGCGGCTTGCATCCGCGGCTTGCCCATCTCCATGTAGCGCACGATGTTCTCGAGCATCACGATGGCATCGTCCACCACGAATCCCACCGAGAGCGTCAGCGCCATCAGCGACAGGTTGTTCAGGCTGTAGCCGAGCAGGTACATCACGGCGAACGTGCCGACGATCGAAAGCGGCACCGCCACCCCCGGAATCAGCGTTGCCGAGAGATTCCGGAGGAACAGGAAGATGACCATCACCACCAGGCAGACCGTCAGGATCAGGGTGAACTCGACGTCGCGGATCGATCCCCGGATCGACTCCGACGCGTCGAAGGCCACCGCGAGCTTGACCGCCGGGGGGATCTCGCCGCGAAAGGCCGGCAGGAGCCGCTTGATGTTGTCCACAACCTCGACCGTGTTCGTGCCGGGCTGCCGCTGAATGGCCAGAATGACGCCGCGCACTCCGTTGAACCACCCGATGGATTTCTCGTCCTCGACGCTGTCGAGCACGCGCCCCAGTTGTTCCAGCCGCACCGGCATGCCGTTGCGCCAGGTGACGATGATCGGACGGTACATCTCGGCGCTGGTCAACTGGCCGGTGGACTGCACCGTGAACGCCTGCTTGGGGCCGTCGAGCTTGCCGGTCGGCAGGTTCACATTGCTCCGCCGGATCGCCTGCCGCACCTCGTCGATGCCGATGTTCCGCGCCGCCAGCGTGTCCGGGTTCACCTGCACGCGGACGGCGTACTTCTGGCTTCCGAAGACCTGCACCCGGGAAACGCCGCTCACCATCGAAATGCGCTGGGCGAGGTACGTTTCCGCGTATTCATCCACGGTGTAGAGCGGCAAAGTCTCGGAACTGAGGCTCAGGTACAACACGGCCCGTTCGGCGGGATTCGCCTTCTGGTAGGAGGGCGGCCGGGGCATGTCCGGCGGGAGACGCCCTCCGGCCTTCGAGATGGCTGCCTGGATGTCCTGCGCGGCGGCATCGATGTCGCGCTCGAGGGTGAACTGCACGGTGATCTGAGTGAAGCCCTGCGAGTTCGTCGAGCTGATCTGCTGGACCCCGGCGATGGTCGAGAATTCCCGCTCGAGCGGCGTGGCCACCGACGAAGCCATGGTTTCGGGGCTCGCTCCCGGGAGCACCGCCTGCACCTGGATGGTCGGATAATCCACGCTGGGCAGCGCCGCCACCGGCAGCGCCCGGTAGCCCACGATCCCGAACAGCAGGAGCGCGAAGGTGACCAGCGTGGTCATCACCGGGCGTTCAATGAAGAGGCGCGAGAGGTTCATGGCTACAGCACCTGCGACTCGATCCGGCTCGCGGGAACCGCGCGGATCTTCGCGCCCGGGAACAGGCGCAGTTGCCCGTCGGTGACAACGGTTTCGCCCGCCGCGACTCCCATTTCGATAACGGCCTTGCCGCCGGTCACCTGCACGACGCCGACCGGCCGGAACTCCACCGTCTGGTCGGGCTTCACCACGTAGACGAACTGCCCCTTCTGGCCGGCCTGGACCGCTTCGGAAGGCACCACCGTCGCCTCATACGATTCGAGGTTCAGAACGACGTTGACGAACTGGCCGGGCCAGAGCAGGCGTTCCTGGTTGTCGAACGTCGCCTTCAGCCGGATCGTGCCGGTGTTGGGATCCACCGTGTTGTCGATCACCGTCAGCACCCCGCGCACCGTCTTCCCCGGAGCGTCGGAAGGCTCGGCCTCGACCGGAAGCCTGGCGCCGGCGCGTTCCCGGATCCGCGCCAGCAGGCGCTCCGGAACGCCGAACGACACGAAGACCGGTGTGATCTGGTTGATCACGACGAGCGGGGTGTCGCCGTTGGCCTTTACCAAGTTGCCGGGATGGACCAGCAGGTTGCCGGCGCGGCCCGAGACGGGTGAACGGATCTCGGTGTAGCTGAGGTCGAGCTTGGCCCGGTCCACGGCCGCCCGGTCGCTATCGAGCAGCGCCCGCGCGCTCTCGATGGCCGCCTCGTCGGCGCGGATCGCTTCGCGCAGCGCCTCGGCGTTCGTGCGCACGAGGTCGTACTGGCTGCGCGCCGCGATGCCCTGCGCCAAAAGCTCCCGGTAGCGGGCCTCCTCCGCATCGGCATTCTTCGCCTGCGCGCGATCGCGGGCGAGGTTGGCTTCCGCCGCGCGGAGCTGCGCCATGTCCCTGGCCACGGCGGCTTCGGCCTGGCGCAAGGCTTCGCGGAACGGGCGCGGGTCGATTTCAAACAGCAGGGCCCCTTGCCGGATGTCGGCGCCCTCGACGAACCGCACGCGGAGCAGCGGGCCGGCGACCTGCGATTTCACCTCGACCTTCACCGACGGCTCGACCGTGCCGACCGCGCGCACATCCACCGGCACCAACTCGCGGGCGGCCACGGCGACGCTCACTGGAACGACTGGCGCAGGCCGCGCGGACTGGGCCGGCTGCTGCCCGCAGGATGCCAGCAGCATCGCCAGAGCGGCCAGGCACATCCCCGCGGACACCGGAACAATAGGACGCATGGACAGGCAATCTCCTTGGGGTCAGGCATGCCCAGCCGATGCTGACCTCGTGCGTTCGACTCTTCCTGCTATTCTGGCACTTTTTCGAAGAACGGCGGAGCAGCGGCATCGGAAGCAACACCGCTTGTCGCCGCCTGCGCTGGTGCGGTCCGAGGCGTCGCGCCGGCACCCGCGCGCCGGCAAACATATAGTTGTTACACGGTCTGCCAGTCTCGCAGCCACTCGTAGCCTGGCCGCAGCCTCGCCCACATGCGCTCCGACAAGGCGTCCAGCTCGGCCTTTTCCCTGGCGTCGAGCTTGCGGCGCTCGGCAACTGCACGAGCCGCGTTGTCCACTTGGGCGAGGTTGATCAGGCCGGGAATCGGCGCGGTGATGGCGGGATTGCCGAGAATGTACCGGATGGCCAGACGCGCGCGGCGGTCATCCGCTTCGCGGTGAGGGCTTGCCGGCGAGCTGTCGCCTTCGAACAGCGAATTGTCCGCGAACGGCTTAATGCCGAAGACGCCAACGTCGTGCTGCTTGACGGCGTCGAACACGCTGTCATCCGGCAATTCCCTGGTGGCGGCGGTGTACGGGAACAGCACCGCCTCGATCTGTTTCGGATATTGCTCGATGAGCGACTTCAGCCACACCCGGTTGTGGGTCGAGACGCCGGTGAACCGGGCCTTGCCCTGCCTCTTGGCCATCTCGAGCGCCTCGACGGCGCCACGCTCGACCGCGGCGAGCTCGCCGAGGTCGCTGATCATCTCCATCGGCAGCGAAATGCGCCAGAGATCGACGTGATCGAGGCCGGCCTCTTTCAGGCCCTGGTTCAGTCCCTCGATCAGCTTTTCTCCCGAGCGGAATTCCGTGTACCGCGATTCGCGGGCGTGCCAGGAGAACCCGAAGTACATCTTGTCCCGGCGGCCCTTGAGCACCTTTGCGTAGGCGAGGATCTCCGGCCCGGCGCAGGCGTCCACATAGTTGATGCCGGCCTCGATGCACCGGCTCACCACATCGTGGCGATTCTTCAGGAACGCCGGGTCGTTGACGTTCTTGAAGTCCACTTCGGAGTAGCCCTCGCCCTTGAACGGGCCTGGCAGCACCGTGCCGACGCGCTTCCAGTGTCCGCCAAGGCAGACCGCGGAGACCATCAGTCCGGTCTTGCCGAGACGCCGGTACTCCATGTTCGGGTTGTAGTTGAGGATACTTCGCCGGGAGGCGGGCTCCTTCCCAGGCGGGACCGCGGCGAGCAGCGCGCCGCCGGAAGCCACGCTCAGGAAATCACGCCGGTTCATCGGATGGTCGGTCATGCGTCGATTATACAGGAGAAACGGGCGCGTAGATCCCATTGCCTGGCTTTAGCGCCCCAACACCGCCTCGTGAGAAAGTGAACAAACCATTCCGGGCCCCGGACGAACGCCAGTAGAGTCTTCATCATCGGCGTT
>CAZACK010000124.1:0-13955 GCA_964483455.1 uncultured Solibacteraceae bacterium | reverse complement strand
GGAGCCCGTCAAAGGTCGGCGGATTTCGCAAACTTCCTTGTATTGGTCGAAATCGAGGGCAAGCCGTCGGATTCTGCATTGACCAGGCCTCGACCATCGGGTCGGGACCTAGCGATCAGCCCTACTGCGTCCACGCCCTCGCCGGTGACGGGCTTTCTACGACAACAATGCCGTCTTCGGTGACGTAATAATGTTGGCGATCTCGTTCCAGGTCGTAGCCGATCGTCCGGGACGGTGACGGCTTCATCCAGGATGGCGCGGCGGATTCTGGCGTGACGTCCAATGTTGCAGTGGTCCAATATCACCGAATCCTCCACGACAGCGCCGCTCTGAACCAGCCCGCAGCGGCCGATGATCGAATTGCGAACCGACCCCCCACAAAGGATGCACCCGCCTGAAATCACCGAGCCCAATGCCTGACCGGCGCGTCCATCTTCGTCGAACGTGAACTTTGCGCCCGGATCCGGATAGCTGGCGGTTCGTATCGGCCACCGCGGGTTGTAAAGATTGAGGGCCGGCAGCAAACCGCATAAGTCTATGTGCGCCTCGTAGTAGGCTTCGAGCGTGCCCACGTCCCTCCAATAAGCCGGCCGGCCGGCTCTCCGGGAATACGGTTGGTTTGAAAATCGTAGGCATACATCGGAACGTGGCCAATGAGGGCCGGCAAGATGTCACGGCCAAAGTCGTGAGTGCTGGCTTCCCTCCTTGCGTCAGCCTGGAGGGCGCGGACCAGGGTACGGGCCGAGAAAATGTAATTTCCCATCGAAGCATAGACTCGGTGCGGTTCCCCGGGGATAGTGGGTGCCGCGGCGTCCTTCTCGTGAAATCCCAGGATGGCCCCATCCGGTGCGGCTTCGATCACGCCAAACTGCGCTGCCAGGCTTGCCTCGACGGCGAATGCCGCGACCGTGACTTCGGAGCCATTTTGATCGTGGAATTCGATCATCTCGCCGATGTTCATCTGATAAAGATGGTCTGCGCCAAAGATCGCCACCAGGTGCTCGTCTACATCCTCGATGAGATTGAGGTTTTGATAGATCGCATCCGCGGTGCCTTTGTACCATGTCCCCTCGGGGGACCGCATCTGAGCGGGCACTGGAATAATGAACTGGTTGTTCAATAGACCGCCGAACTGCCGCCCGTCACGCAGGTGCCGCAACAGGGACTGGCTCTTGAACTGAACCAGCACGTAGATGGAGTAAATTCCAGAATTGATCAAATTACTGAGAACGAAATCAATGACTCGGTACTTGCCTCCAAACGGCATGGCCGGCTTGGCGCGCTCCCGGGTCAGCGGGTATAGCCGGCTCCCCATGCCGCCGGCAAGCACAAACGCCTCAACGTGATGCTGCATCTCCAGAGGTCTCCTGACTCACATCGCCTCCCGCGGCTTTGTGAAGGACGCTCCTTGGCGCTGCGCTCAGTGGGCGTGCGATGCGGCGGCGGAACCATGCCGCATTCGCCTTGGGCCAGGCCTTGTTTTGGGACTCGGCCGGCTGGCCACGTGGGCCAGCATGTCCTCGTCGGTGAGCGAACGCCGCCACGGTGGCTGAGCCGCCTCGTCGGCGGCAGCCAGCTCCTCCATCAGCAGACGCAGGCATAACGCCGGACCCTCCTGGATCCCGACGTGATGCTTGACGAACAGGGCCAGGTCAGTGGTCACAAGATATCCCCTCGTCGTTTCGCCCGGCGAGACTCGCTCAAACATGTACGCCCGGATGCTGTCCGTCTGTTCGAAACCCATGTATCGAAGAGACGGGTTCTCGCGACGCTTTTCCGCCGCAAGAGGGGTGATGTTCTGCTTGTGGACACAGACATTGACTGCTTTGCGGTCGTGCCCGTTCATCAGGTCAAAGGTCACCAGTTGGCCCACTTCAAGACAGGCCGCGTCATATGCCAGCACCGCGGACGAGTCGAAATGCACGCGCAGACCGTTCTCCGCCATGATGAAGCCTGACGCGTTTTCGCTGCTCAACATGTTGATCTTTCCAGTCATAAGGATCTCCTTCCGTCGAGCTTGACGTTGGTGAGCCGTCGCGCCGCCAGCTTCACCCGCCTACCCTCATAGAGCTTCCTTCAGTGTTCGCAGCAGCGCGGTCTTGCTGAACGGTTTGATGAGGAACGTCGTGCTTGAGGCCACTCGTCTCTGGCGAGATGAAAAGTCCCCGCCTTCTGCCGGGATGAACAGGACCTTCCATGGAGGATGCAATAGCGAGGCGTGTTCCGCCAGCTCGAAGCCGGACATCCCCGCCATCTCAACGTCGGTCTGTAGCAGAGCGATAGGATGACGGAACTCCCGGCAAACGACCAACGCATCTTCGCCGTTTCCGGCCGTGAGGACGTTATAACCTCCACCTTCCAGGAAATCGTACAAGAGGATGCGGATCGGTTTATTGTCTCCGACCAACAAGACCGTCAGTCGCTCAATGACTTCAGCCGCATGGCTCTGCACCGAGATATCTCCGGCTATGTCGCCCCGGGCTGCGTGCGTGCTCCGCATCGGCGAGCCACCTCGGGACGGCTACAGCGATTCGCTCCCCGGAGTCCGGTCTGTGATTGACGGAATGGAGAGAAGAGCACGTGTTTTCAGCGCGGCTAGGGAGGCCGCAAAGGCGGCGCCGCTGGCGAGCACCGCGAACAATGGGAGCTTGCCGGACAACGAAATCACTGCCAGGAATGGATTGAAGACGGTCATCATCGCGATGAAACCAGCCGCCCAAAAGGGCTTCTGGGCGCGGATCGCCTGCCTGACAACCAGAACGGCGGCCAGACTGATCAGCAATCGCAACACAAGCTCATAGTCTGACGCATGCTTCCAGAAGGTTGCCGCTATGACCAAAGCGGCAATCGCTGCCAGCTTCGCCATCCTTGTCTGCACTGGAGACCTCCTCAGTCTCGCGAATGTCGCGTTGCCGGATGAGCAAGGCGGAAACCTCGCCTTCGTTACATCCTGAGAGAAACAGGGCGATCAGGGCACGAGTGATCTACCACCGGGGCTCGCGTCGCCGCCCGGGAAAGCCACGGCCTTCGCCGCGGTCATTCTTGGGCCGGGCTTCGTTGACGTTGAGCGTGCGGTCACCCTGGGTAGTGCCGTTCAAGGAGGCGATCGCCCGCTGCGCTTCCGCGGAGTCGGTCATCTCGACGAAAGCGAAACCTCGCGAGCGGCCGGTATCCCGGTCCGTGATCAGGTTAACTCCCTCCACGGCTCCGTGGGGCTCAAAGAGGGAGCGGATCGAGTCTTCAGTGGCGCTGAAATTCAGGTTGCCAACGTATATCTTCATGGAAACTCCTTTCGCTTTGACAAGCGGGCTAGACGAGGCAACTGAGAATCTCAGCCAAGTTTTGCAGGCAAATCAAACGTGCTTTAAGGATACCATATTTCCCCGCGGAATGGATCGCAGGAAGTGGGGAGGGAACTTGGCATTCAATTTCCATCGCCGGCAGGTCGGGTTTCCGCACTCTACACTGAATCAAATCCTGGCGAGCACCGCGTCCGTCGCTTCCATGGTGCGGCTCGAGCCGCCGAGGTCCGGCGTGCGCGCCGAGCCGGCTTCGAGCACCGCCGCCACACCGTGCTCGATGTCCCGTGCCGCCTCCACCTGGCCCAGATGGTCCAGCATCATCGCGCCCGACAGGATCGCCGCCAGCGGATTCACGATGCCTTTGCCGGCAATGTCCGGCGCCGAGCCGTGGACCGGCTCGAACATCGAAGGGTGCGTGCGGGTCGGGTCGAGGTTGGCGCTCGGCGCCAGCCCGATGCTGCCCGCGATGATCGCCGACAGGTCGCTCAGGATGTCGCCGAACAGGTTCGAGGCGACCACCACGTCGAAGCTTTGCGGCCGGCGCACGAAGTTCATCGCCGCCGCATCCACCAGCAGCGACTCGGTTGCGATTCCGCCGAACTCCGCCGCCACGCTCTGGAACGTGCGGTCCCACAGCACCATGCCGAAGCCTTGCGCGTTCGACTTGGTGACCGAGGTGACCCGTCTCTTCTTGTTCCGCTTCACCGCCAGCTCGAAGGCGAAGCGGATGATCCGCTCGATGCCGCGCCGCGTGAAGACCGAAGTCTGGATGGCGATCTCCTCGGGCTGGTGGTGGTAGACAAAACCCCCAACCTGCGCGTACTCGCCTTCGGTGTTTTCGCGGACGACCACGAAGTCGATGTCGCCGGCCTCGCGGCCCTTCAGCGGCGACTCCACGCCGCGATACAGGACCGCGGGGCGCACGTTGGCGTAGAGGTCGAAGCCCCGGCGGATCGGCAGCAGCAGGCCGTTGAGGGTGATGTGGTCGGGAATGTCGGGATGGCCGACTGCGCCGAGCAGGATGGCGTCGAACGGCCGCAACAGGTCGAGAAAGCCCGGCGGAGCCATCTTCCCGTGCCGGAAGTAGTGTTCCGCGCCCCAATCGAAATCTTCGAAGGCGAGCGCGAAGCCGTGCTTCGCGCCGGCGCGCTCCAGCACCCGCCGCGCCTGCGGGACCACTTCCGGGCCGACCCCGTCGCCGGCGATCACCGCGATGGAGTACTTGGTCATACGGGAATTCTCCGCTGCAATCATAGTCGCCGGTCCTAACTCAACTCGAAGCTCTCGCCCCGCTCCGGGATCACCGTTTCCACTCCGTACTGCGACTGGATCGCCTTGGCCAGGGCCTGGGACTGGGCCGGCTCGCCGTGAACCAGGAAGATCTTCTTCAGAGTCTTCGCCATCGGCTTGATCCATTCGAGCAGCTCGCGCTGGTCGGCGTGACCGCTCAATTCGTTGAGCTTGGCCACTTCCGCCCGCAGCCGCCTGGGCTCGCCGAAGATGGGCACTTCCGGCTGCTTGTCCACGATCTTCCGGCCTAGCGTGTTCTCGGCCTGGAAGCCGGTGATCAGCACCGTGTTGCGCGGGTCCTCGATGTTGTTCCGGAGGTGGTGGAGGATGCGGCCCGCCTCGCACATGCCGGAGGCGGAGATCACGAGGAACGGTCCGCGCAGGTCATTCAGCGCTTTGGACTGGCCGGCGTCGCGGACGTAGCGCAGTTGCTGGAAGCCGAACGGGTCCTCGCCTTCGAGGAGGAACTGGCGCGTCTCCTCGTCGAAGCACTCGGCGTGTTTGCGGAACACCGCCGTCACGTCCACCGCCAGCGGGCTGTCGACGAAGATCGGAATGCGGGGAATTCGTCCCTGATTGGCGAGCTCGTGCAGCAACAGCACCAGTTGCTGCGTGCGGCCGACGGCGAACGCCGGCACGATGATCTTGCCGCCCCGCTGGCAGGTGCGGTTGATGATGTCGGCCAGCTTGCCCGCCACTGCGTCCAGCTCCTTGTGGAGCCGGTCCCCGTACGTGCTTTCGAGGATCAGGTAGTCCGCGAACGACAGCACGTCCGGGTCACGGATGATGACCAGGCCGGGCCGTCCGACGTCGCCGGAGAACACCAGCCGGATGCGCCTGCCGTTGTTGTGGTAATGCAGCAGGACGGCGGTGGAGCCGAGCATATGGCCGGCGTTGTAAGTCTCGAAGCTGAGCGCCGGATCAAGCTGCGTCGGCGTGTAGCTGGGCACGGCGCGGAAAAGCTTGAGGGCGCGCTCAGCGTCCTCCATGGTGTGCAGTGGCTCGACCTCGCCGTCCTCGGCGGCCGGGTCGAGCGCCCGTCGGCGGCCGCGGCGCTTGTTCAGAAACGCGGCGTCCTTTTCGTGCAGGTAGGCGGAGTCCCGGAGCATGGCGTCGCACAGGTCGCAGGTGGGCGGCGTCGCGTAGATCGGTCCGTTGTACCCCTTTTTGACCAGCGTCGGCAGGTTCCCGCTGTGATCAATGTGGGCGTGTGAAAGGACCACCGCATCCACGGAGGAAGGAGGCAGCGGGAAATTGATGTTCCTGTCGAATGCCTCTTTCCGCCGCCCCTGATACAGCCCGCAATCGAGCAGATAGCGCTTGCCGTTGACAGCGACTTCGTGCATTGAGCCGGTGACCGTGCGGGCGGCGCCCCAGAAGGTCAGTTTCATCACCTCCACAGGATGCCACAGGACGCGGCGGGTCGAGTCGCGGCAAACCACGATCCGCCGCCGTTCGCAGTTGTGCCGCCGCGCCCAGATCCTGGCCGCCCCGGCCCTGGGCTCAGCGGCTCCGGCGGATCTCCTCAACGAGCGCCGGGACGACCTCGAACAGGTCCCCTATCACCCCGTAGTCGGCGACTTCGAAGATCGGGGCGTTGGCGTCCTTGTTGATGGCGACGATGGTCTTCGATCCCTTCATGCCGACCAGGTGCTGGATGGCGCCGGAGATTCCCACGGCCAGGTAGAGCTTGGGCGCCACTGTCTGGCCGGAGCTGCCGACCTGGCGCTCCATCGGCAGCCAGCCGTTGTCGCAGATGGGGCGGGACGCGGCGAGCTCGGCGCCGAGCGCCTCGGCCAGCTTCTCGACCAGCGGAAGATTGTCCCTCTCCTTGATGCCCCGGCCTACCGAGACGATGGTCTCCGCGCTCGATAGATCCACGGCGCGGTGCGCCTCGCGAAAGGGATCCTGCGGGCGGCTGCGAACGGCGGCGGCGTCGATCATGGGAGAGAATGTCCCGACGGGCGCCGAGCCTTCCACGAGCTGGTCCGCGCGGTAGGCGCCCGCCTGAATCGAGGCGAAGTGCGGCGCGGGCCCGTCGAGTCGCACGTCGGCGTTCAGCTTGCCCTGAAAGAGCTGGCGCACGAAAACCAGCCGCCCGCCGTCCACGGCGCAGCGGACCACGTCGCTTGCCAGCACCGCCCCGAAGCGGGTGGCCAGCTTCGGCGCGAAGTCGCGCGTCTGGTAGGTGTGCGGGAACAGCACCAGTTCGGGGCCGGCGTGCCGGATCAGGGCTTCGAGAGCGGCCGTGTAACCGTCGGCGGTGTAGGCGGCGAGCAGTGGGTGTTCGATGGTCCAGACTCGATCCAGCTTCAGGCGTGCGACGTCGGAAGCCGCGGCGGCATTGCCGACCACGGCGGCGGACACCGGCTGGCCCAGCGCCTCCCCTAGTTGCTGTCCGGCGGCCAGCGCTTCCCAGGTGAGCCGGTGCCATCCGCCCGCCGCGCGCTCGGTGACCACCAGGATGCTCATAGCACCCTCGCCTCGAACTTCAGCTTCTCGACCAGCCTGGCGGCGACCTCCCGGGCCGGCCCCTCGAACACTTGCGTCTGCTTGGTCCGCTGCGGCAGATAGATGCGATCGATCGACATCCGCGCCGCGGCGCTGACGCCGAGTTCGCCGGCGGTGAGCCGGCGGATCTCCTTGGACTTCGCCTTCTTGATCCCCATCAGCGTGGCGTAGCGCAATTTCTTGATGCCGGATTGGATGGTGAGCACTGCCGGCAGGGGCATTTCGACGTGCTGGAACCATCCGTCCTCAAGCTCGCGCTTCACCCGCAGCGATCCGTCGAGCTTCTCGACCTGCATGATGATTGTGGCGTGCGGCATGCCGAGCAATTCGGCGAGAACGACGCCGGTCTGCCCCGCGCCCAAGTCGTCGGACTGGAGCCCGGTGAGGATGAGGTCGGGATTCTCCGGGCGGACAGCCGCGGCCAGCAGGCTCGCCACTCCCAGCGCGTCCCAGGAGGCGATCCCGTCTTCCTCAATGTGGATGGCGCGATCGGCGCCTTTGGCGAGAGCTTCCCGGATGGTCTGCGCGGCGCGGGCGGGGCCGGCGCAGACGGCGACGACTTCACCACCGTGCTTCTCCTTGAGTTGCAAACCTTCTTCCAAGGCGTAGGCGTCGGGCTCGTTGATCTCGAAAGACAGGTCGTTCTCGCGGATCCAGCGGCCGGAGTCGTCCGCGCGAAGAGGGGAATCGCGGGCGACGACCTGTTTGATGGCGACCAGGATCTTCATGGGGCGCTGTCAGCTTTCAGCCATCGGCCCACAGCCCGAAAAGCGCTTGAAGATGAGACAGCCGTTGGTTCCGCCGAACCCGAACGAGTTCGACAAGGCGTACTCGATGCGCATCGGGCGAGTGTGGTTCGGCACGTAGTCGAGGTCGCAGTCCGGATCAGGGAACTCGTAGTTGATGGTCGGCGGCGCGACCTGGTCGCGAATGGCCAACACGGTGATGCCGGCCTCCAGCCCGCCGGCCCCGCCCAGCAGGTGTCCGGTCATGGACTTGGTGGAGCTGACCGCAAGCTTGTAGGCATGGTCGCCGAAGCACTTCTTCACCGCCCGCGTCTCGATGCGGTCGCCGACATCGGTGGAGGTGCCATGGGCGTTGATGTAATCCACCTGGTTCGGCTGGATGCCTGCGTCCCGCAGCGCGTTGAGCATGACGCGGCAGGCTCCATCGCCGTCTTCGCAGGGCGCGGTGATGTGGTACGCGTCGCCGCTCATACCGTAGCCGACGATCTCGGCGAGGATGTTCGCGCCGCGGCGCCGGGCGTGGTCAAGTTCTTCCAGAACCAAGATGCCCGCGCCCTCGCCGACGACGAATCCGTCGCGCTGTTTGTCCCACGGCCGGCTGGCTCGCTCCGGCTCGTCGTTCCGCGTGGATAGCGCGCGCATGGCGGCGAACCCGCCGATGCCCATCGTGCAGATGGGCGCCTCGGCGCCGCCGCAGATCATCACGTCCGCCTCGCCACGCTGGATGATCCGGTAAGAGTCGCCGACGGCATGGGCGCTGGTGGTGCAGGCCGTGGCTGTCGCCGAGTTCGGGCCCTTGGCCCCGATGCGTATCGAAACGAAACCAGACGCCAGGTTCACAATGGTTGCGGGGATAAAGAACGGCGAGATGCGCCCCGGCCCTTTTTCGAGCAGGTTCCGGTGTTCCCGCTCGATCACTTCGAACCCGCCGATCCCGCTGCCGATATAGACGCCGACCTTCTCGGCGTCCTCCTGGGCCATGTTCAGGGCAGCCCCCTCGACGGCGAAATCGGTGGCCGCGATCGCGAACTGGATGAACCGGCCCATTTTTTTGATTTCCTTCCGCTCGACGAATTGCTCCGGACGGAAATCGCGGATCTCGCCGGCAATCCGGCAGGTGAAGGCGGAAGCGTCGAAAGCGGTGATGCGGCAGATGCCGCTTTTTCCGGCGCGAAGCGCCTCCCAGGTCTTCTCGGTGCCGATGCCCAGAGGAGACAGCAGACCGACGCCGCTGACAACGACCCTTCGTGACAAAAGTCCGCTCCCTTGTTCAGGCTAACACTCAGGTCGGATTACTTTTTGGAGAGCTTGCCCTCGATGTAGTCGATGGCGTCCTTGACGGTGCGGATCTTCTCGGCGTCCTCGTCGGGAATGTCCAGTTCGAATGCCTCTTCGAAGGCCATGACGAGTTCGACGATGTCCAGCGAGTCGGCGCCGAGGTCGTCCACGAAGGACGCTGTTGCATCTACCTGGGACTCGTCCACGCCCAACTGCTCGACAATGATCTGCTTCACTTTTTGCTCAACGGACATGAAACCTCCAGCTCAGACACACTTCCAAAGCCAATGGTTGAAACGGCAAACTCAATGATTCTAACACGGCGTGAAAAACAGTGACAGGCTGCGCAATCCCCATTTCACCAGATGCGGCGGGAGGGAAAAGGAGATTGCGTAGCCTGTCACCGTTTTTCGTACAGTGGGGTGGTGGCGGCAGTGGCGGGCGGTCGATGGGTGGCGGCTCTGGTTGTGCTCGCGGCAGGCATCCGAGCCGACGACCATCTCGATCGTGTTCTGGCGCGTCTGGCCGAGGAGGCCGAAGCGTTTCGGACGGCCGCGCCCACCGTGCTTGCCGAAGAAACGCTGAAGCAACGCGCGGCGAAAAAGCCGTCCCGCTTCCGCCCGCGTATCGGCGGCGCCGCCACCCGGCCACCGGAGCTCAAGTTCCAGCGGCGCGAGATCGTCTCCGAATACAGCTTCTCGACGTTCCGGGAATCGCCGAACGTGCTTCACGAGTTCCGCCAGGTGATCTCGGTGGACGGCAGGCCGGTGACGACACACGAGAAGGCACGGCAGACTCTGGCGATAGGAATGCGCTCGGCCGACGACCGGCTGAAGAAACGGCTGCTCCAGGAATTCGAAAAGCACGGCCTCGTTGGCGCGGCCACCGATTTCGGCCAGGTGATCCTGCTGTTCGAGAAGCGGCGGCAGGGCGGCTACGAGTTTGGGTTCGCCGGCAAACAGCGAATCGGCGCGGAGAGCGCGGTGGTCTTCTCCTTTCGCCAGACGGAAGGCGAGGGCGTGACCATCATCGAGGGCAGGAACATGATTCGCCGGCCGCTGGCGGGCGAGATCTGGGCGCGCGAGGAAGACGGCCTACCGCTTCGCGTTCAGCTCGTGGCGGTGCGGGAGCAGGACGGCCAGACAATCCGCGATGAGGCCACGATAGACTACGTGCAGAGCCAGCACGGGTTCCTCGCGCCGGCGGCGGTGACGCACCGGCAGATCGCCGGTGGGCAATTGGTGGTGGAGAACATATACCAATACTCGCCGTTTCGCAAGTTCTCCGCCGAGGCGGAGATCAAGTTCACGGAAGTACCATTGGAGCCGGTGAAGCCTTGAACTCACGGATGATTTACCTGCACGGGTTCGCGTCCGGACCCAGGTCCAGAAAGGCCGCGTACTTTCGCGGGCGCCTGGCCGGCGCGGGGGTCGAGTTCGAGGCGCCCGACCTTGCGGAAGGCAATTTTGAGAATCTGACCATCAGCGGGCAACTTCGTGTCGTGGAGCGGGCGGCGCGCGGAGAGCCGGTGTCGCTGATGGGCTCGAGCATGGGCGGGTATCTTGCGGCGCTGTATGCGGCCCGGCATCCCGAGGTGGAGAAGCTTGTCCTGATGGCGCCCGCGTTCGGATTCGCCCGCCGCTGGGCGGAAAGTCTCGGCCAGGAGACGCTGGCGGAATGGAGACGCACTGGCTTTCTCAGCGTGTACCATTACGCCGATGGAGCACAACGCCGCGTGGGCTACGGGCTGATTGAAGACGGGCTTCAGTACGAAGACTACCCGGATGTGCGGCAGCCCGCGCTGATCTTCCACGGCAGGCGCGACACGGTGGTGCCGGCGAAGTACTCGCGGCAGTACGTCTCGGGCCGGCCCGGGGCGCGCCTGGTACTGCTCGATTCCGGCCACGAACTCACTGACGTGCTGGATACGATGTGGGAGGAAATCGCGCGGTTTCTGGAGCGCTCGTGAACGGATACCAGCGAATCGCGGCCGTCCTTCGCGGCGAGTGGCCCGATCGCCGGCCGGTGATGCTGCACAACTTCATGATGGCGGCCCGCGAAGCCGGCCTGACGATGAAGCAGTACCGTGAGAGTCCGGAGGCGATTGCGCTGGCGTTCATCGAGGCGGTCGAGAAGTACGGCTACGACGGCATCCTGGTGGACGTGGACACCTCGACGTTGGCGGGCGCGGTGGGCGTGCCGGTCGATTTTCCGGAGGACCTGCCGGCGCGGCTGGCGGGCCGGCGGCTGGAGCGGCTGGCGGAGGTCCGCGATCTTCCCCCGCCCGAAGTCTCCCGCTACCGCGGCGTGCAGGTCTGGCTCGAGGGTGTCCGGCTGCTGCATCGCCATTTCGGAGACGAGGTCTATCTGCGCGGCAATTGCGACCAGGCGCCGTTCTCGCTGGCGTGCGCGATGCGGTCGATGGAGGACTGGTTCCTGGACATCAGCGATCCCGCCAACGACGAACTCACGCACGCACTGCTCGACTACTGCCTGGAGGCGGCCACGCAGTTACTGGCGTTGATGGCGGAGACCGGCGCGCACATGGTCTCGAACGGCGACAGCCCGGCGGGACCGGACCTGGTCTCGCCGGACATCTACAAGCGGTTCGCGATGCCCTGGGAGAAGCGCGTCGTCGAGTTCGTGCACGGGCTGGGAAAACCGTACCTGCTGCACATCTGCGGGAAAACCGATCGGATTCTCGACGACATGGTTTCCACCGGCGCCGACGGCCTGGAACTGGACTACAAGACGAACGTCCGTCTGGCGCGCGAGGCGATGAAGGACCGCGCTGCTTTCGTCGGCAACATCGATCCGAGCGGCGTGCTGGCGCTGGCCACGCCGGCGGAAGTCGAGCGGAAGACTCGCGAGTTGCTTGATGTCTTCTCCGGCACGCCCCGGTTCATTCTGAACGCTGGATGCGCCATTCCGGCGGAGACCCCGCCGGACAACCTGAAGACGATGATACGAACTGCGCATGGAGATTGATATGCGGCTTTGTTTCTTTCTGACGATCGCGGCGGCCCTGACGGCGCAGCCCGCGGAGGTAAGCATCATTCCCAAGCCGGCCAAAGTGGCGCTGGGGGAAGGGCAGTTCACTCTGGCGGCCGGCGCCGCCATCGTGGCGGGGTCGGATGTCCGCTCCGAGGCGGAACTGCTGGCCAAGGCCCTCGCGCCCGCAACCGGGCTCGAGCTCAAAGTCCAGGCGGAGGCGAAGGAGAACAGCATCTCTCTGGCGATCGATCCGTCCCTCGGCAGGTTGGGCGAGGAAGGGTACACGCTCGAAGTGGCGCCGAAGGCGGTGACCATCCGCGCGCCCAGGCCGGCGGGGATTTTCTATGGCGCGCAATCATTCCTCCAGTTGCTGCCGCCCCAAGTTTTTGCGAAGAGCCCGCAACGGGATGTGACGTGGAGCGCTCCTTGCGTTCGCATTGAAGATTCCCCGAGATTCTCGTGGCGCGGCGCGCTGGTGGACGTCGGCCGTCACTTCATGCCGAAGGCGTCGCTGCTCCGATTCATCGACGCCATCGCCGTGCTGAAGATCAACACCCTGCAACTCCACCTGACGGACGACCAGGGCTGGCGGGTCGAGATCAGGAAGTACCCCAAGCTGACCGAGGTCGGCGCGTGGCGCAAGGAAACGCGCTTGGGGCACGAGCGGGAAGGCAAAGGGTTCGACGGCATCCCGCACGGCGGCTTCTACACGCAGCCGGATCTGCGCGAAATCGTGGCTTACGCGCGCAAGCGGCATGTCAACATCGTTCCGGAGATCGAGATGCCCGGACATGCGCAGGCCGCGATCGCGGCTTACCCCGAGCTTGGCAACACGGGCGAGAAGCTCGCGGTGTCCACATATTTCGGCGTCAACAAGAACGTCTTCAACGTGAACGAGAAGACGATCCTGTTTCTTCAGGACGTGCTGAGCGAGCTTCTTGAGATCTTTCCGAGCAAGTTCATCCACGTCGGCGGAGACGAGTGTCCGAAGGATCAGTGGAAGGCCAGTCCGGAGGCGCAGGCGAGAATGAAGCAGCTCGGGCTGAAGAACGAAGACGAGCTACAGAGCTATTTTATCCGGCGCATGGACACGTTCCTGGCGGAACGGGGGCGGCGGCTGATCGGCTGGGACGAGATCCTCGAAGGCGGGCTCGCCCCCGGCGCGACCGTCATGTCGTGGCGCGGCATCAAGGGAGGCGTCGCCGCCGCCAAAGCGGGGCACGACGTGGTGATGTCGCCGACGGACTACCTGTACCTCGATTACTACCAGTCGGAGGATCCGAACGAGCCGCTGGCGATCGGCGGTTACGTGCCGCTGGAGAAGGTCTATTCGTTCGAGCCTGTTCCGCGGGACTTCACCGAGGCGGAGCGGAAGCGGGTGCTCGGCGCCCAAGGCAACATCTGGACCGAATACATCAAGACCCCAGAGCACCTGGAGTACATGGCGTTCCCAAGGCTGGCGGCGCTGGCCGAAGTCGTGTGGACGGCGAGTGACCAGAAGAACTTCCAGGACTTCGTGGCCCGTGTCTGGCCCCAGCAGGATCGCTGGAAGGCGATGGAGGTGAACTTTCGGCCCGTCCGCCGGTAGCCGCGCAACATCCGAATCCTGCGTTGGGCCATGAATTGCCAGCGTAGTGTAACGCAAATAGATTGCAATAACAATGCACCCGTGCTACGCTAAAGCATGGCACGTCCGGTTTCCGTCTTGGAGCTGTCAGCCGGCGAGAGCGCGGAATTGCAGCGCCGGCTCCGTGCAACGACGATCAGTAAGCGGGATCATGTCCGCGCCGAGATTGTCTGGCTTCGCGCTCAGGGCGTTAAGGAGACGGAGGTG
>CAZACK010000123.1:0-14244 GCA_964483455.1 uncultured Solibacteraceae bacterium | reverse complement strand
GCCTACGACTTCTGGTGGCATCTCGGCCACGACACCATGATCACCAGCGAGTGGGGCACACCGAAAATGGTGGAGAATGGCGTCAACCCGGAGCTGCTGCTCGCCGGCAAGTACGGCAATAAGCTCCACGTTTGGGATCTCCAACGGCGGCGGCACCGCAATGTCCTCGAACTCGGCTCCGAGTACCAGATGGTGCTGGAGCTTCGACCGGCGCATGATCCGACCCGGGCTTACGGGTTCGCGGGTGTAGTTGTCTCTCTCAAGGATCTGTCCGCGTCGGTTTGGGTGTGGTATTCGGAAGGACAAAATGGCACGGCGAACTGGAATGTTCGCAAGGTGATCGAGATTCCCGCGGAACCCGCGGACCCGGTGGAACTCCCGCCTCTGCTGAAGGGCTTCAAGGCCGTCCCGCCGCTGGTCACCGACATCAACCTGTCGCTCGACGACCGGTTTCTGTACGTATCGTGCTGGGGAACCGGCGAGATTCGGCAGTACGACGTATCCGATCCATTCAAGCCGAAGTTGATCGGTTCGTTGAAAATCGGAGGAATCGTGCGGCGGGCGGCGCACCCGAGCAAGCCCAAGACGCCGCTTAACGGTGGGCCGCAGATGGTGGAGCTCAGCCGGGACGGCCGGCGCGTGTACCTGACCAATTCGCTGTACGCCTCCTGGGACGAGCAGTTCTACCCTGATGGAATCCGCGGCTGGATGGTGAAGGCCGACGCCGCGCCGGAGGGCGGCCTCCGTCTCGATCCCGAGTTCCTGCTGGAATTCGACGGCCACCGGCCGCACCAGGTCCACCTGGAAGGCGGCGATGCGTCTTCGGATTCCTACTGCTACTCGTGAGGTGAGCCATGCCGGAAGGAGCTTTCTGGTCCTGGGTGGCCCTGTTGGGGCTGGGCGCGTTCCACGGGATTAACCCTGGCATGGGCTGGCTGTTCGCGGTGGCACTCGGGCTGCAAGAGCGCCGTCGCGCGGCGGTCTGGCGGGCGATGTTCCCGCTGGCGTTCGGTCATGCCCTGGCCATCGGCGGGGTGATTCTGCTGGCGATTCTGGCGGGCGTCGCGTTGCCCGCCGGTTCGCTGAAGGTCCCGGTCGCCGGCTTTCTGATCGCCCTCGGCGTGTATCGCCTGTTCCGGCACCGGCACCCGCGATGGGGCGGCATGCGGGTCGGCATGGGCGGCCTTACCGTGTGGTCGTTCCTGATGGCCTCTGCCCACGGAGCCGGCCTGATGGTGCTGCCCATCTTCTTGGGGATGACCGCCGCCCAGGGCGCGAGTTGCCATGCCTCGCACGGCGGCGCAGAGCCGATGACAGCCTTTCTGGCGACTACAATACACGGCGCAGGCTACCTGGTGGTTACGGCGTTCGCCGCCTGGATCGTGTTCGAGAAGCTCGGACTCGGCCTCCTCCGCCGCGCCTGGTTCAACCTGGACTTGCTTTGGGCCTCCGCGCTCATCGCGACCGGGGCCCTGGCGCTGGTCATTTGAGAAGGCAAAGCCGCGAAAGCGCACCAGATCCTTACGTTTTGCCTTCCGCGAGGCTCCGCGGCCGGTCCGCCTGTACTACCATGTGCGGGGAAAGGGGACCGGACCATGCAATTCAACCGCAGGGAATTCCTCGCGGCGTTGTCGGCGAGCGCCGCCTCGCGGGCTGGAACCGGCGCGGACGCAGCCTGGTCCGACAAGCCAGGTGGCGCAGGCTTCAGCCTGCGTGAGCCGGACCTGTTCGACAAGCCGATGCGCTGGGCGCAGCTCACCCTGGTGGAAGACGATCCCGGCAAATACGACCCGAAGTTCTGGCTCGACTATTTCCGGCGCACCCGCTCGGACGCCGTCTGCCTCAGCGCCGGAGGCTGCGTGGCTTACTACCCGACCAAAGTCCCGTTTCACCACCGCAGCGCCTGGATGAAGGACGGCGATCCGTTCGGCGAATTGTACGAAGGCTGCCGGAAGCTCGGGATGGTGGTGATCGCCCGCACCGATCCGCACGCCACTTACCAGGACGTGTACGAGGCCCACCCCGACTGGATCGCCGTCGACGCAGAAGGAAAGAGGCGGCGGCACTGGGCGTCGCCCGAGATGTGGGTTACCTGCGCGCTCGGCCCGTACAACTTCGAGTTCATGACCGAGGTCACCCGGGAGATCGTTTCTCTCTACAAAGTGGACGGCATCTTCAGCAACCGCTGGGCCGGCTCCGGCATGTGCTACTGCGAGCACTGCCGGCGCAACTTCCGCGCGTTTTGCCGGATGAGGCTGCCGCGCACGGCCGACCCGCGCGATCCGGCACGGCGGAATTACATCGTGTGGCGCCAGCAGCGGCTGTTCGAGTTGTGGAAGCTGTGGGACGCCGAGATCCGGAAAATCAATCCCGGGGCGCGATTCATCCCGAACACCGGCGGCGGGGCGCTGAGCGATCTGGACATGAAGACGATCGGCGAGACGGCGCCGGTTTTGTTCGCCGACCGGCAGGCGCGCCGCGGCCTGGCGGCGCCGTGGGCGAACGGCAAGAACGGCAAGGAGTACCGCGCCGCCATGGGCCGGAAGCCGATCGGCGGCATCTTCAGCGTCGGCCTGGAGGAGCCGTACCGCTGGAAGGACTCCGTGCAGAGCGAAGCCGAGATCCGCATCTGGGCGGCGGACGGCGTGGCCAACGGCTTGCGGCCGTGGTTCACGAAATTCTCCGGCACTTTGTACGACCGACGCTGGCTGAAGGTGGTCGAGGGGATGTACCAGCGCTTCCACCGCTGGGAGCGCTACCTGCGCAACGAGCAGCCGCTGGCGCGCGTCGCCATGGTCTATTCGCAGCAGACGGCGTGGTTCTACGGCGGCGACAAGGCATCCCAGAAGGTGGAGGATCACACGCGCGGGATGTACCACGCACTCATCGAGGCGCGGATCCCGTTTGAGATGGTCCACGACCGGAAGCTGGAGGCGGACCAGGTGGACCAGTTCAAGCTGCTCATCCTGCCGAACATCGCGGCGATGTCCGAGGCGCAGTGCGAACAGCTCCGGCAGTACGTCCGGCGCGGCGGCAGCGTGCTGGCCACCTTGGAGACGTCGCTGTACGACGAGTGGGGCGGGCGGCGCGCGGATTTCGGCCTCGCCGATCTGTTCGGCGTGTCCTTCCACGGCGGCCCGGCCGGGCCGATGCAGAACTCCTACCTGCGCGTCGAGAGCGAGACGCGCCATCCGATCCTGGCGGGATTGGAGGATGCGGGCCGGATCATCAACGGGGTCTGGCGGCTCGAGGTGGCCGCGCGCGAGCCGTTCCCGAATCCGCCGCTGACGCTGATTCCCTCCTATCCCGACCTGCCCATGGAGAAGGTCTACCCGCGGCGGCCGCAGACCGACATCGCCGAGGTGTACCTGCGCGAGCTTCGCGGCGGCCGGGTGGCCTACTTCCCCTGGGACATCGACCGTACGTTTTGGGAAGTGCTGTGCACCGACCACGGACGGCTGCTGCGGAACACGGTCGAGTGGGCGCTGAACGAAGAACACCCGGTGAGGGTGACCGGACCGGGCGTGCTCGATGTGACGTTGTGGCGGCAGCGGGACTCGATGACCGTTCACCTGGTGAACCTGACCAATCCGATGATGATGAAAGGTCCGTTCCGCGAACTGATCCCGGTGGGCGAGCAGAAGGTGCGCGTACGGCTGCCGGAGGGCAAGCGGGCGCGCGGAGTTCGGCTTTTGGCGGCGGAGTCAGCGCCTCCGGCGGAGGAATCGGGCGGCTGGCTGAGCCTCAGTGTGCCGTCGGTGCTCGACCACGAGATCGTGGCGATCGACTTCTAAGGGGTGACAGCGGCGAGCCTGAGAATCGCCGCGGGCGGCAAAGCATCTGCCGGTTCGTAGTACAGGCGAGCACTGCCCGGCGCGGTCCGGCGCGGTTCGCATGGTTGACGGACGCCGCGAGCCGGGGTAGAGTGGGCGAAGTCCATCAGGTTCTCTGGGCCTAATTCCAACATCGCCGGTATTTACAGGTGGGCTGCTGGCAGCCGCGCTGGTGGAGGCGGGCAACCTTCGATAAGGAGATGAGCAGATGAGAAACACCTGTGCCGCGCTTTTCCTGGCCGGCTCCATTGCCCTGGCCCAGGATCCCCTTCAAGTGGCCGCCGGCCACTACAAGCTGATCGCGGAGAACGAGAACGTCCGGTTGCTGGAGGCGAACCTGGCGCCGGGCGCGAAGACGCCGATGCATTCGCATCCCGCCCTGATGGCGGTGATGTTGCAGGCGAGCGTAACGAATTGGACCATGCCGGACGGCAAGTCCAGGCAGTCCCCGCCGGACATGAAGCGAGGCTCGGTGGTGGCCATGGGCGCCGAGACCCACGTCTCCGAGAACGTCGGGACGACGCCGACCAAGGCCGTGCTGATCGAGTTCAAGAAGCCCGCGCCGCCGGCGGCAACAGCGAAGAGAGTGCCGACCCAGCGGGAATGCAAGCTGGTCGCCGAGTCTCCGCACGCCACCGCCCAACTCTGCTCCGGGGCTGCCGGCTCGACGGTGGCCGAGCACACGCACACCGGCGATGTCGTCTATGTGGCGTTGACGGACGTCAGCACCGAAATCACCGCCGCGGACGGGACGAAGCGCTCACTGGAGATGAAGCGGGGCGCGGCCGCGATCGCGGCGCCCGAGACCCACTCCGCGAAGAACATCGGCCAAGACCCGTTCGAGCTGATCGTGGTGGACCTGAAGTAGGGGCAGCGGTCAAGTATTGAGAAATCTGAGATTGCGGTTCAGAATTCTCATGCTCCCAAGCGACGATTCGGCGCCCGCCGCTGACTTCGTTGCCAGCGCCAGGTCCGGACTTTTCCGCTCCCTTCCAAGTCCTTGCGGACTCGCAGCAGGACCTCGCGGATCCTCCGGTCGGCTGTCTGCGCAACTTGGTCGAGCATCAGGTCAGTCGGAGTCGACACTACCTTATGTTATGGGAGGGGTATCACCATTTCGAGCATTGTATTCGCCTTAGCTCCTGCCTAAGATACATGCAGCGGCCCCGGACCCCAGCGCATTCGGCCGGCAGGTGTGATCCACTTGCCTCGGCAGGCCGATAAGGAGGATTGAATGGATCTACCCAGGGCGGTGATCGATCGCATCCACCGGTATGCAGCGGCCGGCAGCCGGCTCCGCGCGGTTTACGGCCCGGGAGAGTACCGTCTCCTCGCCGAGACCCTCTGGCAGGTTCCCATCGTTATTCTGCGGGCCTCCGATCGCGAAGGGTTTGCCCAGATGCGAAGCGAGGCCGTGGTGGAATGGATTCGGGCCATCCGGAAGCTGAAGCGAAGGAAGCTGCTGCCCTCCCACGCGGCGGGATGATGAAGGAGGCCCAGGCAGGCTGAATGCCTGCCCCGCAGAGCAGCCGAGCCGCAGCCAAAACCTGGGGCAAGGGCCGGAGCCTGAAGCCAGGAGGGCTGTCCGCCCGACTGCGCTTGCCGAATCCTTCGGCGATGTTCGCCGGGATGGAAACCGCGGCCCGGCGCATCTGGGCCGTCAGCCCGTAGGTCTCTGCTTTCGGAAAAGCCGCGGTAAGGCGGTATACCGCCAGCACCAAAGCTTGCGCTTTCTGCCACACCATCAGATCGCTGAAGCTACGAGCCGGCCGCCGCATCTCAGGCATCCTCCATCTGCCGCCTCCCTCCTCGATGGCGTTCCCCTCTCGTAAGATGTCAGGTGTTCAGAGCAGACATCCGGGAAAGGAAAGAGATCGGTCCGTTCCCTCGCGGGGGAGCGGCTGTTGTGCTTATGGCGCCCAACGGCCATCCAGGGCGCCGGCGAGAGCGGCGTCGGGCAATCGCCGGTCCGGTGCGAGCGTTGACCTGCTTGGCAACCTCCCGTAGAATCGTATCGAAGGCTCTTGCCGGCGAGCGGGAGTAACTCAATGGTAGAGTCACAGCCTTCCAAGCTGTTGGTTGCGGGTTCGATTCCCGTCTCCCGCTCCAGTAGTCCGGCCTCCTCCGGTTTCCGCTTCGGCTCGAGCCGGCCGGACGGCTCCAGTCACCCCCAATTGGCGCGGCGCCGGTAGCCCGCGGCCTGCGAGATTTCACTCAGCCGGCTTGAATGCCGGCTCCGGATGGCAGCTCGCTCCGCGATTTCGCCCGTAACAGCCCGCCGAAAAGGCGCGCCTCGTCAAACGCTCCTTCAGCTTGCCGGATCGCCGTGCTGTGTTACAGTGACTCGGAATGCGCCACGCGGGCCGGCCGGCGAAAGACCTCTACGAACTGAGCCCGGAGGAGGTTGAGGAACCGCCGCGGTCATTGGCCGCCACCCTTCGCCGGATTGGGCCGGGCATGATCCTGGCGGCGTCGATCGTCGGCTCCGGCGAACTGATCGCCACCACGACGCTCGGCGCGCAAGTCGGCTACGCGGCGCTGTGGGTGATCCTGCTGAGTTGCCTCATCAAGCCGGCCGTGCAGGCTGAAATCGGCCGCTACACGATCGCCACCGGGGAGACGGGACTGGCCGGCTTCAATCATTTCCCCGGCCCGCGCTGGAAGGTGAACTGGATCGTCTGGGCCTGGGCGCTCATGGTCCTGATGACGCTGTTTCAAGTGGGGGCGATGTTCGGCGGCGTCTCGCAGGTGATGAACCAGCTCATCCCGTCCGTCCCCGTGAACGTGTGGGTCGTCTTCTTTCTTGCCCTGACGCTCGCCCTTCTGCTGGGCGGGGGCTACGAACGGATCGAGCGGCTGGCGATGGTCAAGGTCGGCCTGTTCACGGTGCTGACGTTCCTGTGCGCGGCGATCCTCATTCGCATGCCGCAGTACTTCTCCTGGGAGCGGCTAATGGAAGGGTTCAAGTTCCGCCTGCCGGGCGACGGGCTGGCGACGGCGGTGGCGGTGTTCGGCATCACCGGCGTCGGCGCCACCGAGATGTTCATGTATCCGTACTGGTGCGTGGAGAAAGGCTATGCCCGTTACGTCGGCCGGCGCGACGGCAGCGGCCCGTGGACCTCGCGCGCCCTCGGGTGGGTCCGCGTCATGAACCTGGACATCTTTGCGTCCATGCTGATCTACACCGTCGCCACTGTCGCGTTCTACCTGCTGGGCGCCGGCATCCTGAACGGGATGGGCATGGTGCCCGCCGCGAAGGACATGATCCCGGTGCTTTCCAATATCTATACGAAGACCCTCGGCGGATGGTCGCTGTGGCTGTTCTACGCGGGCGCGATCGCCACGCTTTACGGGACTATCTTCGCGGCCACCGCCGCCCACTCCCGGGTCTACGCCGACATGTGCCGGCTGATGGGCTTCTTCCGCGCCGACGACTACCGGACGCGGGTGCGCTATCGGAACCGGTTCATCTGGATGCTCACGGTAGTGCCGGCGATCCTGTTCTTCGTATTCCAGTCGCCGGTGAAGATGGTGGTAGCCGGAGGGGTGGCCCAGGCGCTGATGCTGCCGGTGATCGCCGTCGGGACGCTGTATCTGCGGCACCGGCGGCTGCCGAAGGAAGTGGTTCCGCAGTGGTGGGTGACGGCTGCGGTGTGGATCGCCGGCGCGGTGATCGTCTGCCTGATGATCTACTACGCCGTGCTCACGGCGCGGCCGAAATAGCGCAATGCCCTCGTTCCTGCTTGGCATGGGGCAGATGCTGGTGGAATGCGGGCGTCCTGCCAGCAACCTCGAGCGGGCTCGCGGCATGATCCGCCGCGCCGCCCGCGAGGGCTGCCGATTGGTGGTGCTTCCCGAGTGTCTGGACTGGGGCTGGACGTATCCCGGCGCGCGCGAGGGGGCGCAGCCGCTTCCCGGAGCGCACAGCGACTCGCTTGCCGCCGAGGCCCGCGTGTCGCGGGTCTACGTCGCCGCCGGACTCGTCGAGCGCGCCGGCGACCGCCTCTACAACGCCGCCGTGCTGCTTTCGCCCGAAGGCGAGATCCTGCTCAAGCACCGCAAGATCAACGAACTCGACATCGCCCGTGACCTCTACTCGACCGGCGCGAGTCTTGTGGCGGTGGAGACGCCGCTCGGGATGCTCGGCGTCACCATCTGCGCGGACAATTTCCCCGATTCGCTTGAGCTTGCCGCGTCGCTCGCGCGGATGGGCTGCCGCCTTCTTCTGTCCCCATGCGCGTGGGCCGTGGACGCCGATCACGACAACACGCGCAACCCTTACGGCGCGCTCTGGCTGGGCTCCTACACCACTCTGGCCGCTCGCCACGACGTGACGGTCGTCGGCGTCAGCAACGTCGGCTGGCTGACCGGCGGACCGTGGCAGGGCCGCCAGTGCATCGGCTGCTCGCTGGCGGTCGGGCCGGAAGGCAGGGTGCTGGCGCGGGGGCCGTATGGGGTGGACGCAGAGGACCTTATCGTCGTATCGGTCCCGGGCTGACTGGTCACGGCCCTGCCCAGCTTCCTCTGAGGCACAGGGCCGGGGCGCCGACGCGTGCGATTGCACTTGACAAA
Source organism: uncultured Solibacteraceae bacterium (assembly GCA_964483455.1). Taxonomy (GTDB): domain Bacteria; phylum Acidobacteriota; class Terriglobia; order Bryobacterales; family Bryobacteraceae; genus CAYZJD01. Next base: position 5,839 of record CAZACK010000123.1, on the reverse strand, counting down.
ACGAACCCGAGCCGGCGTGTTCCGCCGCATCCAGACTGCCCGCGCCGATTGTACCTCCCGGGCGCCGAAAGCGGCTGCCCCGCAACGCTTGAACATGATGTAACTCGTTGTAAGGACAGCAGAAACGGCGAATGCATACAAGTGTCATCGACGGCTGAACCTTCATTCCAACGCCTCCCTGCGATGTACACGGTCAATGTACCCTGGCCTGGGCCAGGTCGGTCGATCGTCTCTCACCGCATGGGGCGGAGGTGAACGGGCGACCCGGAGAGCGGCGATCCTCGACCTGCAAGGTAAGCGCTGTACAATGCGGTGAGGCGATCCCGCGAAAATGATGCTGAGGCGGAGAGAGTTCTTGAGTTTGCTTGCGGCAGGGGTCGCCGCCTGCGAGTATCCGGTCCGAACCGCCAAGGTGGAGCCGTTGTGGCGGTCGCCGGACGGCCACCCGAACGGCCTGGAGGCGACCGGCGAGGGTCTCTGGGTCGGCGAGCAGATCACCGATCGCGCCTGGCTGCTCGACTGGAAGACAGGCAAGCCGCTGGTCAAGTTCGAAACGCAATCCTCCAACACCAGCGGCATCGCCTGCGGCGGCGGCCATGTGTGGATGGCCGCCAACGGGCCGGCGCACCTCCGCCCGAGCCGGCCCCACGATGTCGCCAAGGGAGGACGCATCGTCAAACTCGATGCCAGGTCGGGCGAGCACGTCAGCAGTTACCCCACGCCGAACGGCGGCGGCGTCCATGGCCTGGTCTGGTGCCTCGACTCTCTCTGGATCACCCAGTTTGGCCCTAACAAGAACATCACCCGCACCGACGCCGGGCTGAACTTCATCCACTCGTTTCCGGTTCCTTTGCAGCGGGCCCACGGGCTGGCCTGGGACGGCGAGTGCATCTGGTGCATGTTCTCCGACGACCGCCGGATGCTTAGGTTCGACATCCGCGACGGGCGCGTGCTGGAGGCGGTTCAGCTTTCCGAATCCGACCCCGACCCTCACGGGCTGACCTGGCGCCAGGGCGTCTTCTACTATTGCGACGCCGGCATCGCCCCTGGCCACAGGCTCACCGGAAGCCGGCACGTGGGCTTCATTTGCCGAATCCACCTGTGATCGAGGGGATCCAGCGCCCGACGCGCGTGCGGCACATCGTGCTTTGGGTGACGGTCGCGGCTTACATGATCACCTACATGGACCGCGTGGTCATCTCGACAGCGGTGCCGGTGATCCAGAAGGACCTCGGCTTCTCGCTGGTCACCATGGGATGGATTCTGAGCGCGTTCCGATGGGGCTATGCGCTGTTCCAGATTCCCGGGGGCTGGCTCGGAGACCGCATCGGACCGCGGCGCGCGCTGGCGCTGATCATGACCGTCTGGAGCTGCTTCACGTCGGCGACGGCGCTGGCCTGGAACGCCGTTTCGATGGCGGTCTTCCGCTTCCTGTTCGGGATCGGGGAAGCGGGCGCTTTCCCGACCGCCACCCGATCGCTGTCGCGCTGGATGCTGCCGGCCGAGCGCGGGTACGCGCAGGGACTGACGCACGCCGGGTCGCGCCTTGGCGCGGCGCTCACCCCGCCGCTTGCCGTCGTGCTGATTACTTCCTACGGATGGCGCGCCCCGTTTGTCGTCTTCGGCGCGCTGGGGGTTGCCTGGGCCGCCTTCTGGTATGCGTGGTACCGGGACACGCCCGAGGAGCACCGCCAGGTCAATCCAGCCGAGAAAGAGCTGATTCGATCGTCGCTCGGCGGGGCGCGCTCCCCGACGACCCGCTCGGTGCCTTGGGCGAAGATCCTTCGCAGCCCGAGCCTATGGCTGCTATCGGCGATGTACTTCTGCTACGGCTACGCAATTTCGGTGTACCTGGACTGGTTCCCGAAGTACTTGAACGACCACCGCGGCTTCGACCTTGGGGCGATGGGGCTTTACGCGAGCCTTCCGTTGTTCGCCGGGACGCTGGGAGACTTGCTCGGCGGCTGGCTGTCCGACGTCCGGGCCAAGCGGTCGGGGAACCTGGGAGCCGCGCGCCGGGGCGTCGCGATGACGGGATTTCTTCTGGCGGCGGCGAGCATCCTCCCGGCCACGTTCACCGGCAATGCGGTGGCGAGCGTCTGGTACACTTGTGTAGCCGTGTTTGCGCTCGAGCTCACGGTCGGGGTTTCCTGGGCCATTCCGCTGGACATCGGCGGCGATTACGCGGGCTCCGTGTCCGCGGTCATGAACATGGGGGGTAACGTGGGCGGGGCGCTGTCGCCGGCAGCGCTCGCTTACCTGGTGCGAGGCTACGGCTGGGAGGCGCCGTTTGTGTTCACCTCGGCGTTGTGCCTCGTTGCCGCGGCCTTGTTTGTGAGGATTAACGCCACGAAGCGCATCGCGGCTGGGGGTGAGGGGTGAAGATCAATCCATCCAAGTGCGTCGCTTGTGGCAACTGCACGTATGTGTGCCCGATGGGGGCGATCTACATCGATCCGGCGATCAAGCGCGCCACCATCGACCGTGACGAGTGCGTGGAGTGCTACTCCTGTTTCCACGGCATGAGCCAGGAACACCTGAACCCGGCGCTCGTGCGCGCGCTGCGAGCGGTCTTCCACTTCTTCCGCCTGCGTTTCGACCCTGAGCCGGACGTCTGCCCGACGGCGGCGTTTGAACCGGAAGAACTCACCTGGCCGCGGATGGTGCGGCGCGCTTTCTCCGATCCGCGCGTGCCGCATGAATCGACGGGCGTCGAGGGCCGCGGCACGGAGGAAGTGAAGACGAACGACGTCAGCGGCCGGGTTCAGGTGGGAGAGGCCGGATTCACCATCGAGTTCGGGCGTCCCGCGGTGGGGGTGCGCTTTCACGAGATCGAGCGCATGACGCGGGCGCTGGCCCGGATCGGGGTGGCGTTCGAGAAGAAGAATCCGGTCACCTCGCTGATGTCCGACACGGCCACCGGCGCGATCCGGGAAGACATCCTGAACGAGAGGATCCTCTCGGCCATCGTCGAGATCAAGACGCCGGCGGAGCGCGTCGAGGAGGTCCTCCGCGTGGTCCGGGAAGTCGAGAAACAGATTGATACGGTCGTCTCGATCGGCGTCAGCACGCGGTGCGACGAAGAAGGAGAGGACAACGTGGTTGCCGCGAGGCTGGAGCGCCTCGGCTACCGGCCGGAGCGCGCCAAGACGAATATCGGTCTCGGCCGGGCGACGAATCCCCAGCCCGAGCCCGTGGGAGAACCGTGGTGACAAACACGCTGCATCGTTACGGCAACGCGGCGAGCTTCCAGGATGACTACGTGGTGTTCGCGATTCCGTGCCGGGGCAAGAACGACGCGGGCGCGCTGCCCAAGCTGAAGAAGTTCCTCGAAATGGCCCTGGCGTTCCATCCGGTGAATCTCGGCGACGCCCGGCACGGGGGCGCCGTGCGTCCGGAGCGCAGCCTGAATCCCCTGGTGCATTGGAGGCGAAGCACGCGCCCGAACTTCCAGGGGGTGATCGACGGGCTGGACGCGGCCACGACCGTGGCCGCGGTCTTCGACAACCGGCAGGCGGCGGCGGACTTTGTCCGGGCGCTCAGGGAGGCGGATCTCGGCTTGAGCATCAACGTCTCGACTTCGGTGGACGGCGCCGAGCAGTGCTGCGACGACGCGGGTCTCCGCCGGCACAGTGTCGGCTATTCGCTCGGCTTCGAAGGCAAGACCGAAAAGTTGCCCGGGTCACAGGTCTTGATGCTGAGCACCATGTGCGGCCACAGCATGATCAGCGCCGCTCTGGCGGCGAAGATGATCGATTGGGTCCGGGAGGGCCGCCGCACGCCGGAGGAGGCTGCCGCCTGTTTGAGCCGTTTCTGCTCTTGCGGAGTCTTCAACCCCTGCCGCGCCAGGCGCCTGCTGGAAGAGGCGCGTGGCGGGAAGCCCGGCGGCCGCATGCTATCATCGCCTCGCCTATGAACTTCGCGCGCACCGCCCTTGTCTTTCTTGCCGCATCCGGCTTCGCCGTTCCCGAAACCAAGGTGTTGAAGAACTTCATGCTGATCGACGGCGCCGGCGGCAGGCCGCTGGCCGGCGCCGCCATGATCATCGCGGACGGACGCATCCGTTGGGTGGGGCCGGCGTCAGGCCTCAAACCTCCGCCGGGAGCGGAAACGGTGGATCTTACGGGCAGGTTTGTCATGCCCGGCATCATCAATCTGCACTCCCACTTAGGAACCGTGGTCGATCTGGTAGAGGACCAGGGGAACTTCACGCGGGAGAACATCGAAAAGCAGCTCCGTACTTACGCGTCTTACGGAGTCACGGCGGTCCTCAGCATGGGTACGGACCAGGACCTTATTTACCAGATCCGCGCCGAGCAACGCGCCGGGCGCCCGGGGATGACACGGATCTTCACCGCGGGCCGGGGATTCAAGGGCAAGGGCGGTTACCCCAATACGCCGGCCACGAAGGGCATCCCGTTCGAAGTCACCACGCCACAGGAGGCCGAGAAAGCCGTCGCGCAACTCGGCGACAAAGGGGTGGACGTGGTGAAGATCTGGGTAGACGACCACCTGGGGAGGCAGCCGAAGATCCCGATGGACCTGTGCCGGTCCATCATCTCGAGCGCGAACAAGCATGGGCTGAAGGTGGCGGCGCATGTGTTCTACCTGGAGGACGCGAGGCAACTGGTGGAGGCCGGCCTGCACGGGCTGGCGCACAGCATCCGCGACGCCGAGGTGGACAGCGCGCTGATCGCCGCGATGAAGAAGCGGGGCGCCTGGCAGTCCGCGGCTACCCTCTCGCGCGAATTGTCCACTTTCGTGTATGCGAAGCCGCAGCCGTTCCTCGACGAGCCCTTCTTCACGCGCTCGGTTTCTCCGCAGGTCGTCGCCGCATTGAAGAGCAGTTACCGGGAGAAGATCGCCGCCGACCCGGACCTTCCGAAGTATCCAGGCTTTCTGGACACGGCGAAGCGGAACCTGAAGAAACTGGCGGACGCCGGCGTGCGGTTCGGGTTCGGGACCGACACGGGTCCGCCGGGCCGGTTCAGCGGCTATTTCGAGCACCGGGAGATGGAACTGATGGCCGAGGCCGGGCTGACGCCGATCGAGGTCATCACGGCGGCCACCGGGAGTTCGGCGGAGTTTCTCGGCGTGGCGAAGCATCTCGGCACGCTGGAGGCGGGCAAGTGGGCGGACCTCATTGTGCTCCGCGGCGATCCGCTCGAGAACATCGCGAACACGCGCAGTATCGAGGCGGTTTGGATTGCGGGCAACCGCGTGAACTAGTAAGGGAGTTGTTAGCCGCCGATGAACGCCGATGAACGCCGATCTCATGCTGCAACGGCACACTGGAGGTTTTGATGCTTCCGACTCGCAGAGATTTCCTGGGCGCGGCCTTGGCGGCGCCGGCCCTTGCGTCCGCTTCCCGCTACCGTATCGGGATCACGCCGAACACCATCGGCGGCTGGGAGAAGGACTGGGAGCTTGCCTTCCGGGAAGCCCGTGAAGTGGGCTATCGCTGGATGGAGTCGTTCAACCACTACTTCGTGGATTACTACGACAAGCCCGTCGAGCTTCAGAGAAAGCTGGATGAGATCGGGGTGGGGCTCGTCACCATCTCCAACGGCAGCCCCATGGAAACGCGTTTCGAGGATCCGGCCAGGCACGAGAAGATTTACGAGGATCATCTGCGGCTGGTCCGCTTCATCAAGCGCTTCGGATGCACTCACCTGAAGATCAACATGGGCCGCCGCCGTCCCGAGGGCACCACGGAGGAAGACCTGAAGCACATGGCAGTGGCGGCGAACGAGCTCGGCCGGCGGATCAGCGATGAAGGGCTCAAGTTCGCCGTCCACGCCCACATGTGGAATCAGCTCGAGAACCGCCGGGAGATCGA
>CAZACK010000122.1:0-14324 GCA_964483455.1 uncultured Solibacteraceae bacterium | reverse complement strand
CCTAAGTCTCTGAACGTGTTTCTTGGATTCCGGTTACTGCGAACGGCTCCCGGCAGGTAAAAACTTCTTTACAATCCCCTCGATGCAGCGCCCCGTTGTTCAACCGCAGAACTTGTAGCCTTTCCCTCGCGCGGTAAGGATGAAGCGCGGAGACCGCGGGTCGTCCTCCAGCTCTTGGCGAAGCGCTGCCACATGCACGTCGACAGTGCGTGTTGTGGTCGATTGATAGCCCAACACGTCGCCGAGGAGTTCCTTGCGGGTAAGCACAACGCCGCGCCGCGCGATCATGTACTACAGCAGGTGAAGCTCCCGCGTGGACAGACACACCGGTCGTCCGTCGCGCAGCACCCTGCCGCCGAAGAAATCCACAAACACGTTCCCAAAACGGCACTCCCCCGGGTCGCGGCGGAGCCGGACTCTCCGAAGCAGGGCCTGGATGCGAGCACGAAGCTCGGCCGGGTCGAACAGCTTGGTCACGTAGTCATCCGCGCCGAGCGTGAGCCCATGCACCCTGTCCGAAACGTGCGCGTGAGCGGTGAGGATCAGGATGGGCCGGGCATGCCGGCCTCACGCAACTCACGGCACACGTCGAAGTCGCTTCGGCCCGGCGGCGCAATTTCCAAAATGACCAGATCGAACTGGCCGCGAACGGCTCTGCTCAGGCCGCTGGCGCCGCCGGACGAGTGCTCCACGACATATTGATCCGCGTCCAGCAGGTCGCGGAGCGTGCCGGCCGTACGCGGATCGCCGTCGATTAGGAGAAGCCGCCCGCCCGCGCACGGCGCTTGTAACAGCCAGTGTCGGTGAGCACATTGATCGCCGAGTCTTCCTCTTACAGCGCCAATTGCCCGTGATACAACATCTCTTTCAATGCGAACTTAGCCTTCAGCTCCATCGGGCCAATGCGCGTTGTGAAAGTTACTTCCTTATCGGCCAGTTGGATGGGGGAGTTGCCATGAGGGAAGAAAAGAAATAACTCTCGTTCCTTCTCCGCTTCCAGCATCATTACCCGATCCGGAGAGATGGGGTCCTTGCCTTTCGGCCGCAGTTCCGTCGCCTCCTTCATTCGCGCCGCCATTTGTTCCTTGAAGGCCGCTTCTCGGGCTTCGTCGCCATCGGTACGGGGACGGTTCCCCATCATGGGCAAACCGGTAATGCTGATGACGTAATGGCCTTCGGCTTGGGGCGGCAGCGGCTTGTTGAGGACCTCCCGCACCGGTAGAGCGGACTCCCAGCGAATCATCGCCTTCACCTGCGGAGGTCTCGGCATGCCGCCCCCGGGGCCTTCCATTCCACCGGGTCCGCCCATACCGCCACGCCCTCCCATTCCACCGGGTCCGCTCATTCCCCCGGGGCCGCCCATGCCGCCCGAACCCCCCATGCCTCCGGGACCGCCCATGCCTCCGGGACCGCCCATGCCGCCTCCCGGACCGCCTATGCTTCCAAAGTTGAACTCTGCGGTCACTTCCTTCGACCACGGCGAGTGAGTGAGAATACGCTTGCGCTCTTTCTCCGTCCACTCGGACGGCTGCTTTTCGTTCCAGAATTCTCCGGGCGTGTAGCCCCACGCTCGGAGGGCACCGGCAGGTGCGGGAATGAGGACCAGGAGATCTCGTCTTGTCATGTGATTGTTTCCTCCTTCGCCGGGATTCCGGCGTCAGAACGTAAACCGCAACTGGACATCGATCTTCCGATTGTAAGTGCTCGGGGAACCGAACGGACCGAACCCGGAGAGGCTCCGGTAGTCGCCGAAGAAAGGTGACGAGAGATCCCCGCTCGGCGGCGCGTAATTCGCGTGGTTGAGAAAGTTCCTAGCCGAAACGCTCAACGTGAGGTTGTACTTCTTGCCGTTCGAGCCGCCGAACATGCCCCCGGGGCCGCCGCGCCCGCCCATGCCTCCACCCGGCGGCGGACCGCCGGGAGGAGGAGCGCCGGGCCCGCGCAGCCCGCCCATGCCCGGCGGAGGGCCGACTTCGCTCGGCCCGGATTCTCCCGACTTTCCGAACGACCAGGTCCTGGCCAGGCGCAGATTCAAAGTAACATTCGCCGGTCCGCGGCCGTAGTTCCTGGAGATCGCCGTCCCCGGCGCCGCGTTGAGGTTGAAGCATCCAAAGGCTGGAGAGTAAACCAAACCGGCCCCCTGGCAGGCGCCGGCGCCCACACCGCCGAGCAGCGCGGGCCGCTCGCTGGTGAACCCGTCCGCATTCAAGTCCTGGCCGGTCGTGAGGTTGTACGGAGAACCGCTGCTGGCCACCAGGAACGGGCTGATGCTGAATTTCCATACGAGCGGCAGGCTGGTCCCGAGCAGCAGCCGGTGCCGCACGTCGGCGAACGACGACGGCCCCCATTCGGCTCGCAGGTTGTACGGGTCGGCCGGATATCCCTCGCTGTCGGTCCGGCCGTAGCCAAGCGCATAGAAGCCGAACAGGAAGAACTTCTTGTAGTTGATATTCGGACTGATGAACAACTGATGGGAACGGCTGAGGCCGGTGGTCTCCGTGAGGAGCCGCAACTGCCGGTCTCCGAACGGATACACGCCGTCAATCGGTGTATTGATATTCCGCGAACGTTGCAGGTGCACCCCCCGGCTGGTCATGTACTGCACGCTGAATCGCGCATAGCGATTGATTTGCCGCTCCACACCCAGGCTCGCCTGGTAGTCTCGCGGCGCCTGCAACCGGGCGTCCAGGAGTTGGAGCCGCTGGGGCTGGAGGCCCGATTGCAGGATTTCCGCCGATGGGATCAGGGGAAAGAAGTCCGGGTTGAGGATCAAATAGGATTGCTGCGTCAGCCCGTTGAACCGCAGGGCTTCGAGTGTAAGGGTTTCGGCAATGCGATCGTAGAAGACGCCGAACCCGGCGCGCAGCACTGTCGTTGCCTGCTTCCCGCGGCCGCCGTCGATGCCCCAGGCGATTCCCGCCCGCGGCGCCCAGTTCGCATAATCGCCGATGTTCGTCTGCGTCTCGTACCGCAGCCCGTAGCTCAACGTGAGGTTGGGCAGGAGCCGCCAGTCGTCATTGACAAACAGGCCGGCGTCAAATTGCGACACCAACGTTTTCGGCGTGCCCGCGCTCAAGCTGAATTGCGAGGCCCCGCCGCCGAGCGCGCGAATCCGCGCCGGCGTGTAACCCGCCGCCTGAAACAAGAGCGTGCGCCGGTAGCGTTCCAGCGCCGACAACTGCATCAGCGTCCCCTCCACCGGCAGGTTGTTGGCGTCGAGAACCGGTCCCATGCCTCCAAAGAAGGTGTACGTGCCGCCGAAGTTACTGACCGAAGTGTCATCGAGGCTCGAGTCGCGCAGGCGCCCGCCCCACTTGAGGGTGTGCCTGGCAAAAGTGAACGTGGTCGTGTTGCCGAGTTCCCAGCGGCGCGAGGTGTTGCCGGAATCGCCGATCTGGGCGCCGCCGCCTTCAAAGGCGCCTTGCACGCTCAGCGCGGGTATCGTATTGTTTCCGGTGCGCGACAGCACGGAGCGCATGAACTGGAAGCGCGTCTCGTTGATCGCCCGCGCGCTCAGAACGGCGGTCTCGGTGGCTTGGAAGGTGTTGTCCGAATCCGTCTGGTTGTAGGCGCGCGATTCCAGCCCGAAATTGCCGGCGCCCTCGTTTTCCTGCGCCGAGCGGCCGTTCTGATAGCGGAACACCAGCGTGTTGGAGGCATTCAGCGCCCAGTCCAGCCGCGGACCAAAAGTGGTTCGGGTCTGCGGGGTCAGAATCGCCTTGTTGATGTTCACGATGTTGAGCTGGTCGTCCAGCGTGGTCGCCAGGATGAACGCGTTCTCAGTGATCCCGCGGCGCTCGAAGTCGAAGCCGAAGGAGGCCTTCTGCTTGACAATCGGCGCGCTGAGGCTGAAGCCCACGAATTTCTGGCTGTAGGGAGGGCGTTTCGTTTGCGCCAGCAGCGGGCTGCGCGAGTTGAGCGCCTCGTCGTTGTACTGCACGAAGGCCTGCCCGCGTATGTGGTCCGTTCCCGGCTTGGTGAAGATCTCGATGCGCCCGAAGCCGGGACGGTCGAACTCCGTCGAATAGGGATTCGAGTTGATCCGGACTTCGCGGATGGACGACTTGGGCGGCATGCCGCCGCCCGAGAAACCGTCGATGTAGATCTGCCCGCCGCTGGGCCCCGCTGATGGACCGGCCATGGCCTGCAATTGCTGCTCGAGTTCGTCCGGGTCGTCCGACAGCGTGGCCAGTTCCTTCTCTCCCAGCACCAGGGCGCTCGCGCTGGAGTCCGGCTCCGTCGAGACCTTGGCAGCTTCGTCCTCCACGTTCACCACTTGCGTCTGCGTTTCGATGTCCAACTGCACGTCCAGCGTCGCCGCGCCGGAAATCTCGAAGTCGCGCCGCTGGCTGACGCTGAATCCTTTGGCGATGACCCGAACGAGGTACCTGCCGGGCCGGAGTGAAGGAAACGCGTACTGGCCGGTCTCGTCGGTGGTCGCCCGCTGTTGGCCGGCCGGACCGATCAACTGTACCAAAGCGGCCGGCACGGAAGCCCCGGAAGGATCGGTGATGGTTCCGCGAAGGCTGGCCGAAGGGGTCTGGCCCCAGGCCGCACTGAGCGCAGTGAAGAATGCGACGCCGCGCAACATCCACATTCGATACATAGAAGAGCCTTTCCCAAATCCGTCAGGGGATCATTCCCATCAACTCCAGGCCGGCTGCGCTTCCGAACGTCCCCCCCATCCCGGCTGCACCCGGGAGATTGGCATCCCCCTGCGGGCCGCTCCGGGACTGCATGCTCGCCATTTGAATCAGCCTCTCGGCGTTGGCAAGCAGCATGATCGCCGTCACCGGATTGCCGGAAGCGACACTGCTGGTGGAGAACACGACGGTTTCACCGGCCTTCAGGTCATCGAGAGTCGCCGCCGGCATGCGCTCGATGATCTGCGCGAAATCGGGAGGCGCTCCGGCGCCCGTTGACGCCGCCCACGCCCCTCTGCCGCCGCCCGGCGGGCCGCCGGGGAAAGCCCCGCCCGGCATGGCCGGGAACTGCGGCATGCGCTTGATCTGCGATTCCGCCGCCAGCTTCACCGTGAGCGCTTTGTTCGTTTGGAGGTCCTTTACCGCGATCTGGCCGGCAGCCGCATGAATCGCCGTGATCACGCCGGCCTTGGTCGAGAACGTCCCGAACACGACCTCTTCGGCCGCCAGCTTGAGGCCGTCCGCGCTCGTCTGTCCCCTGGCTCGAAGCTGGTCGCCGGGCCGGATTTCCGACAGGCTGCTGATGGTCGCGTCGGAGAACCGGACCGAGCCCGGCTGGTACCGCCGGAAAACCGTGTTCTCGCCAGCGGTGACGGTCGAGATCACATCGCCCTGAAACGAGCGCTTCCGCAAGGTGATGTCGCTTCCCTTGACCGAGGCCACGACCCCGAACATCCCCCGCTCGATCCAGTCCCGCCGCTCGGCCTGCCGGCGTTTTTCGATATCGGCCGCCGGCATCACTACGATGCGCCGGGCCTCGGAAGACCCCGGCACAAAGCTCACCAGCACCCTGTCGCCGGCGGCGAGGCCGGCCGCTGCGATGCTCTCCGCCTTCTTCAGATCCTTCTCGCCGGGAGCGACGCGCTGGAACAGCGTGTCCGGGCCGAACTTGACCAGCACCGCATCGCCTTGGTCGGGCCGCACCTCGATCTCGGAGGACCCAGCCCTCAATCCGGACACGGTCCCGACTACGGACCGGTTCCCCGCCGGCTGCGCGAACATCCCTGCCGGCCCGAACAGTTGCATTGCCAGCGCAATCGCAATCCTCCCTGTCATCACTCGCTACTGACGAGGAAATCGTGTCCGGGGATGGTTAAGCCGGCGCAAAGGAGTGTTAAGGAGTGTCAAGGTATTGGAGCCGAGCGGGAACGGCGCGCATCGTCCCTCTCGTCGTAGAATTGTTCAAGTGTGTACCCGGTTGTCAGGGCGCGCACGTCTCGCAGAATTCACGCATGATGGCCTACAGACTCACCGGTATCCTTCTATTCGCTGGGAGCTTGATTCACGTCCTGGCTCAAGAAACGCCCGCCGGCGGCGACACGCCTTCGCAACCGGACCCGGCGGAGGTGCGGCGGTTCTCGCTGGGCGCGACGGCTAGCTTCCTGCCGTTGCCCCTGATGGGCGACCGGGATGTCAACCAGTCCTTTCCCGAAGGCCCGCTGGAGGTCACGGCCACTGCGTCCTCCCTCGCCAACTGGGCGAGCGGCGGCGCGGCGGTTCAAGTCGCACTTTCCGAGCGGTGGGCGTTGGGTCTGCAATTCCTGCTGCGCGGCTCCGGCTACGAACTCACGACGGTGAATCTGGTCGGCACCGACGACCCGGACACGGTGGCCGACGAACGAACCACGACGACGATCACCGAACAGACGCGCGCCCGCTACTTGGACGTGCCCGTCCTGCTGCGCCGCTACAACAAGAGCCGGTACAGCCCGGGCATCCGCTGGTTCTTCCAGGCAGGGGCGGCCGCCCGTAGCGTTCATAACATCCGCACTTCGGTGGAAACCGTCAAGGGAACCGAAAGAACGTCCGATGACACTCCCGCCCGCCCGGCCCACCGCAATGTCCTCGGAGTCGTAGCCGGCGGAGGACTGCACCTGGTGGATGACTTCGGGTTCCGGGTGATTCCCGAGGTCCGCTACACACGCTGGTTCGGAACCACGTTCGATTCGCTGTCCGCTTACTCCCGCCGGGATCAAGTCGAGGTTGTGTTCACCCTCGGCTTCTGAGGTCCTCGACCGCAGACCTTTGGTCCGCGGAGGAGGCGGCCCCATGGGCCGGCAGGGGAGCGCCGGCGCCGGTCCGGCCGGGACTGGGGTATGATGTGGACCACGCGGCGCTCGACACGCTGATAACGCACACCGAACGCCCGGCGAGAAGGTGGGAGGCCCGCCCCAATGTGTTCTCTCTTGGCGCTGGTGATGGCGGCGGCGCAGACCGGAGCGCTGGACGGCTACGTGTTTCGCGAGACCGACGGCGGCCCGCCGCGGCGGCCTCTGACGGTCGAGCTGATCGCGCAGGGACGAGCCGAGTATCGCCAGACGACTCGCGCGGACGGCGGCTTCACCTTCAAGAAAGTCAAGGAGGGGCAGTACACCATCCGCGCCCGGTTCATGGACTTCATCATCGTCGATGACGCGGTCACGGTGAGGAGCGGCCGCAACTTCGCGGCGGTGATGCTGCCGAAGCGGCGCGCCGGGGCGCAGACGTTCGGCACCGTCAGCGCGGGCCAGCTCGCCACGCAGTCAGACCGCGAGCTGCAAAAGAAGTTGCGCCAGGCCGCCGGCCTGGCGGCCAAAATGGACCTGGCGGGCGCCGCGAAGCTGTATGAGGAGGCGGTGGCGAAGAACCGGATGCCGGACGTCTGGGACGCCCTGGGATTGCTCTACCTGCACATGGGGAGAAGGCGGGAAGCGTTCGACGCGTTTCAGAAGGCCATCGAGCAGGACCCGAATGGCCTGCTCCCCTACGCTCACCTCGGCGCGGCCTACCTGGAGGAGCGGCGGTTCAAGGAACTCGAGGCAGTGGCCACCCGCGCGCTGGCGGTCGACTCGGGCTGGCTGACGGGACGGGCGTTGCTGGCGGAGGCGCAGGCCGGCATGGGGGCGCTGGCGGCGGCCCACACTTCCGCCGAATCGGCGATGCGGGTGACGCAGGGGAGAGCGCCGGGACCGTACCTGACGCTGGCGAAGATCCTGTGGGCCCGGCGGGAATGCGCGGGCGCGCGGCGGCACCTGGAACGCTACCTCGAGCTGAATACGTCGGTGCGAGACCTGCCGGAGACGCTCAAGTCCGTGGAGATGGTGCGGACCTGCAAGCCGGGGCCGTAAGCCGGTTAATCGGTTGGGCGGTTATTCGGTTGTTTGGGTGGTTTCATGGTGCGGTTGGTCCATTGGAAGGCCGAGGAGGCCGGAGAGCGTGCCGCGAAGATCCGCGCCGCCGGCTATCAAGTTGACGGCGCCCCGCTGAATGGTCCCTCCGGACTGCGCGTGCTCCGCGAGCATCCGCCCGACGCCGTGGTCATCGACCTCAGCCGCCTGCCCATGCAGGGCCGCGACGTGGCCATGGCCCTGCGGCAAAACGGAACCACGCGCCGCGTGCCGCTGGTTTTCGTGGAGGGCGAGCCGGCGAAGGTTGCACGCATCCGCGCCCAGCTCCCCGACGCCGTCTACACCACCTGGCCCCGGATCGCGGGCGCACTGAAGCGCGCCATCGCCAGCCCGCCGCGCGATCCGGTCGTACCCGCTTCAAGCCTGGCCGGCTACTCCGGTACCCCGCTGCCGAAGAAACTCGGCATCAAGCCGGGCGCCGTGCTGGTCCTGGTCGATGCGCCAGCCGGGTTCGAGAAGACGCTCGGCCCGTTGCCCGAGGGAGTCGCCATTCGCACGCGGGCGGCCGGCACCCCGGATTTGATCGTGTGGTTTGTGCGGGCACGGAGAGGCCTCGCCCACCGCATCCGCCGCATGGCGGCGGTTTGTCCCGCCGGCGGCCTGTGGATCGCGTGGCCGAAAAGGACCTCCGCGATGGCGACCGGCCTGAGCCAGGCGGACGTCCGCAAGATCGGGTTGGCCGCGGGCCTCGTGGACTACAAGGTGTGTGCCATCGACGAGACTTGGTCCGGCCTGAAGTTCGCCTGGCGGCGGAGGAACGATTGACAGTCTGCCCTTGGCCACCGACAAACGCCGCTGAACGCGGATGAGTCCTACCCCTTCCATCGGCGTTTATCGGCGTTCATCGGCGGCTCATCGTTCCTTTCACACCTTTCAGCCTGACTGACCATGGGAGGTTCGTCAGGGAAACCCGGCCGGCCTCTGAAGGTATACTGAGAGCCTCTGGGAAGCCAAAACTGAATTCCGCTTGAGGACACTGCCATGCGAGGTCTCTCTCTGCTCATCGCCATCGCCGTCCCCGTCTGGGCACAATTCCCCGCGCATCCGCTCGACGCCCTGACCACCGCCGAATACTGGACCGTCTACGACACGCTCAACGCAGCCGGCCATGTGACGCCCGACACGATGTTCGCCGGCGTCCTCCTCCACCCGCCGGCGAAATCCGCCGTTCTCTCCTGGCAGCCCGGACAGCCCTTCAGCCGCGAAGCCGGCGTGACCCTGCTCCGCGGGAACCAGTCCTTCAGCGCGCGGGTCGATATCTCCGGGAAGAAAGTGGCGAAGTTCGATGAGCTGAAGGGCGCCCAAGCACCCTTCCTCACGAGCGAGGTGTTCGGGGCCGACGAGTTCATCAAGAAAGACCCGCGCGTAGTCGAGGCGCTCGGCAAGCGCGGCATCACCGACCTAAGAATGGTGGAGTGTCTTGCCCTTCCCGTGGCGTACCGAGCTATCCCCGAACAAGCCACACAGCGCATCGGCTTCGGTTTCTGCTCACAGACCCACCGCGTCTATCATAGTTACGGCCGCTCGATCGAAGGGCTCACGTTCCAAATCGACATGGTCGCCAAGAAGATCCTCAAGATCGTCGACACGGAGGTGGTGCCCGTGCCCACAGGCGACGCCAACTACGAAGAGATCCCAGAAAATCCCCGGCCTCACACCACCCCGATCGTCACGTCCCAGCCGATGGGACCCGGCTACAGGATTGAGAACGGCGAGATTGCCTGGCAGAACTGGCGCTTTCGGATCCGTCTCGATCCGCGTGTCGGCACGGTGCTCAACCTCGTGCGTTTCGTCGACCAGGGTCGTCCGCGCCCGGTTCTCTATGAAGGCAGCCTCAGCGAAATCTTCGTCCCGTACATGGACCCGGCCCCCGGCTGGAACAGCCGGGTATTCATCGACGCCGGCGGGGCCTTCGCTGCGGCCGGCCATCTCAAGCCGATGCGCCCCGGCCTGGACTGTCCCGCCGGCGCCGCCTGGTTCGACGGCCTCTGGGCCGGCGAGACCGGAGCGCCGAAGGTCAGCTCCAACATGGCCTGCCTGTTCGAGCGCAATCTCGAGAACCCTGCCTGGCGCCACGCCGAAGGCGGCGAAGTCAACGGCCGCCCACCCGGCAGCTCGTGCTCCGTTCCACCGCCGTGATCGGCAACTACGACTACATCACGGATTGGCGTTTCGACCCCGACGGCACGATCGAAGTCGCCGTCGGCGCGACCGGCGTCATCGAAACCAAAGCAACCGCGCGAAAAACAGCCCCCAAGCACACCAGCCATTCCACGTCCGAAACCGGCCAGTTCGTCGCCGAACACACCATCGGCGTCAATCACGATCACTTCTTCTCCTATCGCCTCGACCTCGACGTGGACGGCGTCAACAACAGCTTCATGCTCCATCGCATGGCGCCCCAGCGCCTCGAGAACGACCCCATGCGCAAGTCGATCTGGGTCTCGCAGCCCTCCATCGCCCAGCGCGAACAGGACGCCATTCTCGATATCAGGCTGGAACAGCCGTCGATGTGGATGTTCGTGAATCCGGGCGTCAAGGGCCCGCTGAACCATCACACCGCCTACGAGGTCATGCCCGGCGCCACCGCCAAGTCGCTCATGTCTCCCGACGACCCCACCCAAAAGCTCGCCGCCTTCTCCGAGCACCAGTTCTGGGTCACCCCCTACCACGAGAACGAGCGCTACGCCGCCGGAACCTACCCCACCAGTTCCGACGGAAACGACGGCCTGGCCGCCTGGACGCAAGCCAACCGCCCCATTGTCAACACCGACATCGTCGGCTGGTACACCCTCGGATTCCACCACGTCCCTCGTTCGGAAGACTGGCCGGTGATGCCGGTCATGTGGCACAGCTTCCACATCCGCCCGTTCCACTTCTTCCAATCCAATCCGGTTCTCGACCTGCCAAAGAGCCTGTCGGTTCGGCCATGAGCGGAGTCCACTCTCGTGGTAGAGCCTTGCGTGCATCGGGCGTCAACTCGAGATTCCCCGAGGATGGAAGCCAATGACAAAGGTCATACGAAGCGCGGACTGCGGCAATTCTCCGAAGAATCGGCTCGTCGAGAACTTGGCGGTGGCGCTTGCGACGGGCGACCTTCGAGCGGTATCCGGCCTGGTGGCTGGCGACGTGGAATGGACCGTTGTTGGAGGCGGCGTCTTCCGCGGCCGGGAGGCCGTGCTTCAGGCGCTTGAACGTGTAGGCGGCGATTCCATCTTGAAGTTGATCGTGCGGCACGTGGTCACGCACGGGAAATCCGGCGCCGTCGATGGCACGGTTCATGATCGAGTTCGCCAACGCCAAGGGGACGAGCGTCAGCCGAATCACCTCGTACCGGATCGAAGCAGGAGCGCACGAAGGGGCTCGGCCTCGACGTTCCTCCGCACTCGCGGCTTCAGCGTCCCTTCCTCGACGAGTTCGACGGAACGGCTGAGCATCCGCGAGATCGTCCGCTCGATTCCCGCGAAATCCAGGAGCGATGGGCGGCGGGTATCGTCGAAGGCGGCCAACAGGCCGATATCGTGGAACAATCGGGCTCCGCTCTTCGTATCGTGTTCATGACACACCCAAGGAGGGGAATTCATGCGAACACTTCTGGCCTGCCTGCTCGTGCCGGCCACCGTCGCCGTGGCCCAGGACAATCCGTTCAGCGCGTTCAATAAGCGCGCCTATGGACAGATGAAGACCTGGCTGCTCGGCTCAGCCGAAAAGATGCCCGAGGAGAATTACAGCTTTCAGCCCACGCCCGCGGTCCGCAGCTTCGGCCAGATCCTGGGACACGTAGCCGACGCACAGTACATGTTTTGTTCGGTCGCGCTCGGCGAGGAAAATCCCGCCCTGAAGATCGGGGCGGCCAAAACCTCGAAAGCCGATTTGATCGCCGCGCTCAAAGGCGCTTTCGCCTACTGCGACAAGGCCTACGACACCATGACCGACGCAGCCGTGACTCAGACGGTCAAGCTCTTCGGAGGCGACATGCCGAAACCAATCGTGCTGACTGTCAACGACATGCACCTGGTGGAACACTACGGCAACCTCGTCACCTACCTGCGGCTGAAGAACATCGTTCCTCCAAGCAGTGAGCCGGCGGCCCAACCACAGCCGAAGAAATAATGTGCGATCGCGCCGTCCGCCGGCGCACAACTTCTCCATCCGGTTTATGACCGTTTTCAGCCGGCGGTGCTGTCTGGCGGCGGCCCGAAAGAGGGGCGCTGCGTTGGGGGTCAGCCGCACGGTGACCGTCTTGCCCGCCGCTTTGTAGGTCCACTCATACTGGAACAGCCGTGGCCGGGAGACCGCGAAGTTCACGGTTCGTGGTATGGTGCATGGTATGGCGACCACCAAGATCACTATCACCTTGCCGGACCCTCAGCTTGAGGAGATCAGGAAGCGTGTCGCTGCTCAAGACGCACCAAGCGTCTCCGGTTTCATTCAGCACGCGGTCCAAGAGTCTCTGGAGAATGCGGCAAGGTTCCGCGCCATGGTGGACGCAGCTCTGAAGGAGACTGGCGGGCCGCTCAAGCCGAGGGAACGCGCGTGGGCGAGGAAGATGCTTTCGGCGCGAAAGCGCGGAACCAAGCCGCGGAAGGCCGCGTGAACGGAATCATTTTCGACTCCGGCGGGCTGATTGCACTCGAACGAAATGACCGCCGCGTCTTCTCAATTCTTCGTACGGCTCTGGAGGACGGGGACCGCATTCTCGTTCCGGCAACAGCTCTCGCCCAGGTCATTCGGAACCCGGCCAGGCAGGTACGCCTTTGGCGGATGATTCAGTTCCATGGAACCGAGGTGGTCCCGCTGGACAGATCGCACGCTCAGGCCGTGGGCGCGCTGCTCGCGCAGACGCGCACGTCGGACATCGTCGATGCCCACGTCGTAATCTGCGCGCGGACGGCAGGCTATGCGGTGATCACGAGCGACCCGCTCGATCTTAGCCGGCTTGACCCGAAGCTCCGGGTGATCACCGTCTGATAACTACCGGCTGAAGCCGGCAGGTTCAAGCTGCGTCTGAAAGCCGCCTGTAGGTCGTAGCGCACGCTCTCAGCGTGCCGCGTCCGGACTCTTCGGGACGCACGGGCTGCCCGCGAAGCAATGGTGTCGGCAAGAGTGCCGACACGGCAACCTGAGAGGCTGCGCCACATCCAGGCTGAAGGTGCTACCTGCAACGCCGGCCCTTTCCGCTCCCTGGCGGCACGGTACTCAGTGAAGCCTTTGTCCATTGTGACCAGCAGGCGGCGTTCGCGCGAACAGCCACGTCCCAGAGGCTGGCATCCGCCAGACCCTCGTCGGCGGTCCCGCGGATATCTTTGACGTCATGGCCGAGTTCGCGCGAGCGGGCCGCCGTAATGCTCGGGATGTTCTCGTCAACGAGGATCTTCATCCGTAAGAGGCTGGCGGCCTCTATCGGCGTGACCTGCTCTTCAGCCAACTCGGCTGCATAGTCGAGGCAAGCCATGATGTCTGCGCGGGTCAGAGAGGGATACTCCGCCAACAGGTCCTCCACCGTGTCGCCGTTGGCCAGCATGCGGACGATCTGGTGGACCAGAATCCGCGTGCCCTTCACGCACGCCTGCCCGTGACAACCTTCGGGTCGATGGATATCCTCTCAAACGGCACCTTCGTGGGCTCCACAACCAGTTTACTCCGAGGCGGCCTCTTACTCCCGCATCCACCGGCAGCGGGCAACCCATTGCGCCTGGAATCCGAATCGGCGCCGTCAGCCTTGCGGATGGCCCTGCGCGGCCGTCAACAGACGCTGGTACGACCGAGGAGCCTACCAACCAATTAACCGCCCAACCGCGTAGCCGCGGTACAATGTAACAAGATGGTCAGGCCCTCGGGCGGCGCCGGCATCCACACGGCGCGGAACAACCGAAGCACCGAACAGCCGAAGAACAGAACAACCACACTCAGCGGTCTCCCGGTGGAGGCGTGCTACGGCCCCGAGCGCGTTCGCGACTTCGATCCGGCGCGCGATCTCGGCGCTCCCGGCGAGTTCCCGTATACTCGCGGCATCCATCCCGGCATGTACCGCGACCGGCTCTGGACCATGCGCCAGTTCTCGGGGTTCGCCACCGCCGAGGAAACCAACCGCCGCTATCGCTACTTACTGGACCAGGGGCAAACCGGCCTGTCGGTGGCCTTCGATCTGCCGACGCTGATGGGCTTCGATTCCGACCACCCCGCCTCGCTCGGCGAGGTCGGCAAGTGCGGCGTCGCCATCAGCTCGCTCGAGGACATGGAGACGCTGTTCCGCGGCATCCCGCTCGACCGCGTCACCGTCTCGATGACCATCAACTCGCCGGCGGCGGTCATCTGGGCAATGTACCTCGCCGTCGCCGAGCAGCAGGGCGCGGATTGGCAGAACATCTCGGGAACCATTCAGAACGACATCCTGAAGGAGTACATCGCGCAGAAGGAGTACATCTACCCGCCGCGGCCGTCGATGCGGCTG
>CAZACK010000121.1:0-14579 GCA_964483455.1 uncultured Solibacteraceae bacterium | reverse complement strand
GCTGGTAGATCAGGTCCCAGAAACCGCGGCGCGCGATCGGATCGACGCCCGAGGTAGGCTCGTCGAGAAACAGGATCGGCGGCTCGTGGAGGATGGCGCAGCCGAGCGCCAGCCGCTGCTTCCAGCCGCCGGCCAGCAGCCTGGTCATCGTCGCGCGCCGTTCGCCAAGGCCGGCCATCCGCAGCGCGTACTCTTTCCGCCCGGCCAGCCGATCCTCGGGAACGCCGTAGATGCCGGCGAAGAAGTCGATGTTCTCCTCGACGGTCAGGTCGTCGTAGAGGGAGAATTTCTGCGACATGTAGCCGATGTTCTGACGCACGGCCTCCGGCTGGGCTGCCACGTCGAAGCCGGCGACGAGCGCGCGGCCCTCGGTGGGGCGCAGCAGCCCGCAGAGGATGCGGATCGCGGTGGTCTTTCCCGCGCCGTTCGGTCCGAGGAAACCGAAGATCTCGCCGCGGCGGACCTGGAGCGAGATGCGGTCCACGGCGACGAACGCGCCGAAGCGCTTGACGAGGCTGTCCACCTCGACGGCCCAGTGGTTAAGGTTCACGCGGCCTCCGCCTTGTGAATCAGGGCAATAAAGACATCCTCGAGCGAGGGGGCGACCGGGTGGAACTCCGCCGGTCCGAGGCCTTTTTCGTCGAGCGACGTCTTCAGCCTGTCCGCCGCGGTGAGTCTCGGGTCGACGAACACGTGCAGCGCCGCGCCGAACGGCTCGGCGCTGACCACGCCATCCGTGCCTCGGAGCAGGGCGCGCGCGGCCCGCGGATCGCGGCACCGCACGGCGTAGCAGATCTCATCGAGATCGCGCTTCAGCGCCGGCGGCGAGCCGCAGCGGATCAGCCGCCCGCGGTGCATCAGCCCGACGCGGTCGCAGCGCTCGGCTTCGTCGAGGTACGCCGTGGTCACAATCACCGTCAGTCCTTCCTTCACAAGCTGGTAGAGGATCTCCCAGAAATCGCGGCGCGAGACCGGATCGACACCGTTGGTCGGCTCGTCGAGGAACAGGACCTCGGGCTTGTGCAGCAACGTGCACATGAGCGCGAGTTTCTGCTTCATGCCGCCCGACAGCCGGCCGGCCTGGCGGTCCTGAAACGGTTCCATGCGAGTCATCTTGAGCAGCCCTGGCGCCAGTTCGTTCCGCGCGGCGCGTGAGATTCCGAACAAGTCGGCGTAAAACGCCAGGTTCTCGGCGACGGTGAGGTCCGCGTAGAGGCCGAAGCGCTGGGCCATGTAGCCGATGCGGTCCTTGATCGCCTCGGTCTGGCGGGCGGAATCGAAGCCGGCCACCTCGGCTTTGCCCTCGCTCGGATCGATCAGGCCGCAGAGCAGGCGCAGGGTGGTTGTCTTGCCGGCGCCGTCCGGTCCGACCAGCCCGAAGACCTCGCCGCGCGACACTTCCAGGTCGAGCCGGTCGACTGCGACCAGATCCCCGAAGCGCCTGGTGAGGCGCTCGGTTCGCACCATCCGATCGGCCGGTCCCGGCATCATTGAAGCTCGATCTCTCCGACCACCGGCATGTTCAGCTTGAGCTCACGGGCGGGATTCGGGACGTCGACCTTGATGCGATAGACGAGCTTCACTCGCTCTTCTTCCGTCTGGATTTGCTTCGGAGTGAACTCGGCCTCGGAGG
Organism: uncultured Solibacteraceae bacterium; assembly: GCA_964483455.1. Taxonomy (GTDB): domain Bacteria; phylum Acidobacteriota; class Terriglobia; order Bryobacterales; family Bryobacteraceae; genus CAYZJD01. The sequence goes on along the minus strand of CAZACK010000121.1, from coordinate 12,946 downwards.
CGATGAACGACACGCGCCCCGAGTAGACCTTTCCGGGAAACGAGTCGGTGGTGATCTTGACGCGCGCGCCCAGCTTCACCTTGCCGAGATCGGTTTCGCTGATGTAGCCGCGGACCCACGGTCGCTCGAGGTCGGCAACGGTCAACACGGTGGTTCCCGCCGCCAGCGTCTCGCCGGCCTCCGCCGACTTCACCAGCACGACGCCGTCGATGGGGGAGACGGCCTCGGTATCGGCGAGCTGCGAATCGATCACGGCGACTTGCGCGCGGGCGCGCTCGATCTCGGCCCGGCGCGCGTCCACTTCCTGCCGCCGGCGCTTGAGTTCGATCCGGCTGGCCTCGGCCAGCCGCCGTGCAGCCTTGGCCCGCGCCACCTGCGCCCGGGCGGCGGCGATGTTCTCCTTGCGCGGTCCCTCTTCGACGAGCGCCAGTCTTTGCTCGGCCTGCTGGAGCGCGGCGCCGGAGCGCTCGAAGGTGGTGCGGAACTGGTCGAATTGGGCGGTCGAGATGTCATTCGCCTTGTAGAGTGCCTGGGCGCGTTCCCAATCTTTCGACGCCCGGGTGTGCTCGGTTCGGGCGGCTTCCGCCGCGGCCCGCGCCTCGCGGATTTCCTGGGGCCGCGAGCCGGTCTCGAGTTCCTCGAGCCGGGCCGCCGCCTGGTCTAATTCGGCGCGCCTCGCCTCGATCTCCCCTTCGCTGGTTTCGCGCTGCCATTCGATCGCCGTCTGAAGCTGCGCCAGCATCGACTGCGCCGCCTCGAGCGACGCCTGCTCGCGTTCGCGCTGCCGGAGCAACTGGTCCCGGTCAAGGCGTGCGACGATCATTCCCTTCTTGACGTGCTCGCCTTCATCGACGGCGCGTTCCACCAAGCGGCCGGGCATCTTAAAGGCAATCTTCACCTCGGTCATCTCGATGTTGCCAGAGATCCGAATCGCGTGAACGTCGTTGTTGTGGCGACGCCATAGCGCATACGCGCCGGCTAGCGCAAGCGCAACCACCAGGAGTAGGACGGGAATCAGTTTCTTCTTCATCGCTCTGTGCTCTCTGTTGCTCTGTGGGTTAGGGGCGGCGTCCGCAGAGCGACGACACCGGAGCCCGCAGGCCGGCGGTCAGGAAGGTGACCATTCGCTCGATCAAGGCGTCGGCGTCGGACGGGTCGCACTGCCCGTCCGAGAGGACCTCCAGATGGTACGTGCCGGCCAGAGTGTGCACAAGCAGGCCGACGCCGAAGTGCAGCCTCCAGAGCAGTTCCACCTCGGGCAGTCCCGGCAAGGCCCTACGGAAAGCCAACGTGAATCGCCGGGCTGTTTCCCGGATCTGCTCCATGAGGAACCGCCGGACGTTTTCGCCGGGCTCCACGTACATGCGCCCAAGCAGGCGGCGAAAATCGGCGCCCGGGGCGTCTTCTTTGGCGCGGATCATCGGTTCGACGAACGCACGGATCACGGCATCGAGCGGAAGCGGGCCGTCGGTCGAGGCCTCGCAGCGGTCGAGCATCTCCAGCCGCTTCCGGTTGATCGGCGCGATCCGGCGGGTGTAGACAGCCTGCATGAGGGTCTCTTTCGATTGGAAGTGGTAGTTGACCGCCGCCAGGTTCACCTGGGCCTTAGCGGTGATCATGCGGAGCGAGGTACCCTCAAAGCCATGGTGGGCGAAGAGTTGCTCGGCGGCATCGAGGATTCTTTCTTTGGTATCGGTAGCGGGTGCAGCCGCCTTTGCGCCTGATTGAGTCATACGTTCGTTTTAATCATATTCTAAGAAATAGAGTCTGTCAATCTCTTTCTTGAATCGCCGGGCGGCGGCTGGCAGCACTAGTTGATGCCACGGTTTTCCGAAAGACCTTGGATCATGTTCTCCAGGCTCTTGCGGTTCAGTTCGTCGGGAGCTTGCGGCAGCGCCTTCCGGGCATGCTGAAGTGCCCTTCGGTATTCGCCGGACGCGGGGTAGGCGCGGGCGAAGCCGACATGGACCGGCCAGGCGTCGCCGTTTCGCTTCGGGCGAGCATGGCACCCGCCAAGGCGAGGGCCGAAGGACCGGAGGCGCGGGAGTCATGACTCCGAGACCCACCAAACCGCGGGCGCGAGAGAATATACTGGCTTGCTATGGAAACCGCAACTGCCTGGGAGAACCCAGTCAAGAAACTGCTGCGCGAAGGCAAGCCGGTGATTGGGCTCACGATCACCATGGCGAGCGCCGATGTCGCCGCCCAAGCGGCGAATATGGGGTTTGACTTCCTGTGGATCGAGATGGAGCACAGCCCGATCACGCTGGAAACGGCGCGCAACATGATACTGGCCACTCGAGGGCTGAAGGCCGTGCCGTTCACCCGCGTGCCGGTGAACGAGCTGTGGACGGCCAAGCGGGTACTCGACATCGGGAGTCTCGGGGTGATGTTTCCGTTCACATCGACGGCGGAACTGGCACGTCAGGCGGTGGCGGCGTGCCGCTATCCGCCGGTGGGGCTGCGCGGGGCCGGACCGGGACTGGCGAACTTCCGATGGCCCGCGCCCGAGGGTTATTACGAGTTTGCCAACCGGAACGTCATGGTGATCGTGATCATCGAGAACGCGGCCGGCGTCGAGAACATCGAGGAAATCGCCGCCACTCCCGGGATCGACGCGATTTTCATCGGGACGAACGATCTGTCATTCTCGCTGGGGGTCGGCGGCGAGCGCCGCCACCCGAAGGTGCAGGAGGCGATCGGAAGGGTGGTCGCCGCCGCGCGCCGCCGCCACATCCCGCTCGGGCAGCCCGTCGCCACCCCGGAGCTGATGGAACAGTGCCTGAAGGAAGGTTTCCTGTTGTTCCAGGCACCCACGGAGATGGTACTGCTGTCCTCGGCGACGCGGGCGTTCCTCGACCCGCTGGGCAAGAAGGGGATGGACCCGCGGACCCAGCCGATGTACTGATCGTGGGCCAGGGGCCGAAGAGACCGGGCGGCGCATAGGGGCTGATTCCCCGCTACGATGCGCCACCCGCGATCCGCGACGCGGGACATGGAAAGAAGCGTGACAAAACGAACCCGGCAGTCGGAGGCGTTAGGATTGTATTCAATCAGTTGCGGACGAAGGATATGACGCGGAATCCGACCGTCCGCACCGCCCGCGAATTGCGCCGCGGCCAGGCATATTGTACCAGCCGAGGCGCGTGGCCCGTCCGACGGAGTTGGCCGGAAGGCGTGCAAGTGATTGAAACAAAAACCAGAATGAAAATTCGATCCCCGCGGTGACCGATTCAGCCGCCGATGAACGCCGAGCAGGGCTGTAGGCGAGCCACGGAGTCTTGCCGGGGACAGGCAGAGGGGCAACGCGCTACTTTCCGCCGAAGCGGAACGTGACGCCGGCCATCATGGTCAGCGGGTAGCCGGGGGTGGCGTGGATGCGGAATCTCGGCTCCTGACCGGGGAGGCGGGACTCGAAGTAGTTCTGCGTTTCGAAGTAGCCCCGATCAAAGAGGTTGTCGATGCTGAGGTTGAACTCGACGCGGCGGTGGATCGGGCGAGAGAGGTTGAAGTCGAAGACGGTGTGCCCGGCGGCGGCGATGGCCGCATCGAGCGGGTCGAGGTGGTAGCGGTTTATGGCCCGCAGGCGCAGGGAGGCGTAGAACTGCCGCCAGCCGGCCAGCGTCAGGCCGCCGTTGGCGGAGAAGTGCGGCGCACGATCCACGTACTGGCGCGGGCGCGTGCCTCGATAGAAGGCGTTGAAGACCTTCGTGAATCCCCCGTTCACGCTGAGGCGGCGCGTGATCTGGATGGAGGTCTTGACCTCCGCACCGTACGCCCGGCTCGGGCCGAAGAACTCGAGCGACCCGTCATCAGGGATGTAGACCAGCTCGTTCGAGCGGTCGATCCAGAACAGGTCTGTCACCACCGACACGCGGGAGAAGTCGTGAGATACGCCCAACTGCCAGAAGTCGGTGGTCGCCAGGTGCTGACCGCCGGGAGCGCGGACCACGCCGCGCGCATCGAGCGACGAGATGCCGCGGCCGTAGTTGACATGGAGAGTCGCGGGCCAGCGGTACGTCGGGGTGTAGGCGAAGCCGGCTTTCGGCTGGAGGCGGGCGGTGTTTGACACGCCGGTGTTGAGGGGACCGAGGAGGTCCTCGACGTCGAATCGAAACCAGTCATAGCGCAGCCCGGCGCCGGCCCGGAGCCGGCCGCTCAGGAAGCTGAAGTTGTCCTGGAGGTAGCCCGCACCGTTCGTCACGCGGGCGTGCGCGCTCGTCGTCACCCCGGTCGGCGTCCGGTTGATGCGCGGGTACAGCCCGACGTGGATCTGGTTGTCGTGGAAATTGCCGCCGGCTGTCAAAATCCCGCGGACGCCGGCAAGCTTGTGCGGGCGCAGATATTGGGCGTTCGCCCCTTCCTGGAGCCGCGAATCGTGCTGCTGGAAGGCGTCGCCGTGGTCCGGGTCGTTCAGGAAGAACGTGAAGTTCGAGTATAGGTCGAACAGAGAGCGGCCAACGAATCCGTCGAGTCTCCACACCGCGCCGTCCTCGGATTCGCTGCGATAATGCAGGCCGGCGATGCCGGAACGAACACGGCCGCCGTCACCCGGGTCGAGGGAGCCGAAACGGTCCAGTCGCCCGGCGAGGATCTCGTCCAAGGGCGGCTGGCCGGAGGAATTGAAATCGTTCGTGCCGGCATTGAAGCGGAAGCCGTAGCGCTTCCGCGGCGATTTCCGCCAGGTGAAGTTGCCGGTGACGTTGTCGCGGCGGTAGTCGAGGGGCTTCAGGAACGGTCCGTCGGTGTGCGAGCCTTCGTAGGACAGGAAGCCGTCAGCGTTCCTCCAGTCTGGGCTGTAGGAGAGAAACCCGCGCACCGAGCCGAACGAGCCGCCCTGGAGGCGCGCCGTCCAGACATCCGGCATCGATTCCCGCAGCTTGATGTGCACCACGCCCAGGCCGCTGAAATCGCCGTACTCGGCGCTGAACGGGCCGTTGACGATGCTCACTTCCTGGACCAGCTCCGGGCTCATGGTCTTGAGCGCGCCGAGGTAGCCCTGCCCGTGCCCTTGGGTGCCCTGATTCTGCTGGACGTTGTCCACCAGGACCTTCAGGCCGCCGTTGACGCCGCCGTGATCGAGGTTGAACCCGAAGCGGCGGACCTCGACGGATTTCCCTCCGCCCTCGTGCTGCCCGGCGCTGATGCCGGCGTCGAGGAGGTGGAACACCTGGTCGTCGCGGGTGAACAGCGTCCGCGTGTAGACCTCCGAGTTGCGGCGGTCGAGGGCGGGTTCGATGGGGGTGGCCCTGACCTCGATGCTCTGCTTGAGCACCGGCAGGGCGGGCTCCTCGTTCGGTTGTTGCGCCTCGAGGGGAAGGAGCGGCCAGGCGATGATCGCCGCGATTAAGAACCGGAGTCGCATAGGGCCTCATCGTATCACGAATTGAAGGAGCGTGCTACGCACGGCGAACCCTACCGGGCGCCGCGCGGGGCCGCTCCATTGTTAGATACGGAGTGCGGCGGGCTGGTGGATGTGTGGACGGGTTCCTCCGGCCGTTACGCCGAACTGGCTGCCGCGCATCGTCCCACCGGCCGCGCGGACGTGGCGTTCACGCCCGGATCTACGCGCACCGCATGCCCGATTTGCGCGGGGCAGAGCCAGCGTGGAAATGGACGGGGCGTTGGCCGGTACGCAATGCGAGCGTGGAGAAGAAAGAGGATCTGGGACTGTCCAGTCGTTTCAGGGATCGACACGCCCACCGGGGTGGCGTGCGCCGGGGAAACTTCTCTGGCGCGCCCGGAGAGACTCGAACTCCCGACCTACTGGTTCGAAGCCAGCCGCTCTATCCACCTGAGCTACGGGCGCGTGCTGTCACCATTATGCACCAGGAGAAAGCCTCTAAGGTCCACCGGGCGGCGCCGGGGAGATACAATACGTCGCTATGCGAATGGCCGGCGTAGTCGCGCTCGTGGCGATGTGCGCGGCCGCACAGGAGAAGAAGGAACCGCCGCCCCAAAGCATTCCTGAGCTGGCGCGGAAGATCACCGAAACGCTTCAGAAGCACAATGTGCCGGGCGCCGGGGTGGCCATCGTCGACCGCGACCAAATCCTCTGGGAAGCCGGCTTCGGCAAGGCCGATGTCGCCCAAGGCCGCGACGCCACTCCGGACACGCTGTTCCGCATCGGATCGATCACCAAGGGCTTCGTCGCCATGAGCGTCATGATGCTGGTCGAGGAGGGCAAGTTTACGCTGGATGCGCCGGTGAAGCTGCTGGCGCCGGACGTGGAGTTCACCAACCGGTGGGAGACGAGCGACCCGGTGCGGCTCGTCCACGTCATCGAGCACACCGCCGGCTTCGATGACCTGGCCCTGGCCGAGTACGCCAGCAACGATCCCAAGCCGTTGACCCTCCGCGAGGGTCTGGCTTTGCGTCCCGCTTCCCGGACATCGCGCTGGAAGCCGGGGAGTGGATTCTCCTACTGCAACAGCGGTCCGGCGATGGCGGCGAGGATCGTGGAGCACGCCACCGGGCGGACTTTCGAGGAATTCGTCGGCGAGCGCATCTTCCAGCCGCTGGGTATGGACACGGCGAGCTTCCTGCTGACGCCGGAAGTGGCGAAACGGCTCGCCCAGGGTTATGCAGCAGACGGCAAGACGCCGGTTCGCTACTGGCACATCTCGATGCGGCCGGCGGGCGCGATCATTGCGTCGCCGCACGAGATGGCGGCCTGGGTGCGAATGCACTTGAACCGGGGCCGGTACGGCGAGGCGACGCTGGTGCGGCCGGAAACCATGGACCGCATCGAAACGCCCGGCAGTTCGCCGTCGGCCCGCCGGGGCATCAAGGCCGGCTACGGCCTCGGCAACTACACGACGGACTTCGAAGGCTTCACCTTTCACGGACACGGCGGCGGGATGGACGGTTATCTCGCCGACATGAGCTACTTACCCGAGGCCGGGCTGGGGTACGTATGCATGGTCAACAAAGCCAGCGGGGAGGCGGCGTCGGCTATCTCGAAGTGGATTCGCGGTTACCTGACGCGGAATCTTGCCAGGCCGGCGCCGGCGCCGGCGGTCTCCCTCAGAGGGGAGGAACTCGCCGAGTGGGCCGGCTACTACGAGCCGCAAAACCCGCGCCGGGAGGACCAGCGTTTTCTGGAGCGTCTGGCGGGCCTGGTCCGGTTGAAGGCGGAAGGCGGCGTGCTGGTCAGGAAGGGGCTGTTCGGCGGAGAAGCGCGGAAACTTGTGCCGACCGGCCAGGGGCAATTCCGGCCCGAGAAAGCGCAACTGCCGGACCGGGTGTTCCTCAAAGACGAGACCGGCGCGCGCCTGATGGTGGTTCAGGGGAGCGTCTACCGCCGGCTGCCGGGTTGGCTCGCCTGGGGGCAGATTGGAGTGGGCGGATTGTGCCTGCTGCTGATGGCGAGCTCGCTTGCGTTCGCACTCGTCTGGATTCCGCGCAAGCTCCTCGGCCGAATGAAGGAGGCGCCGAAGCTGTCGGTTCGCGTGTGGCCGCTCGCGGCGGCGCTGTGCTTTCTGGGGCTGGCGCTGCTGGCGTCCCGCCAGGACCCCTCGGTCATCTGGCTGCTGGGCAACCTGACGCTGTACTCCGGCGCATTGTTCCTGCTGAGCCTTCTGTTTCCGGCGGCCTCGGTGCTGAGCCTGATGGCGGCGCTGTGGAGGCGGCCGCCGGCGGTCCGGCGAGGCGTCTGGCTGCATTCGCTGCTGTGCTCGCTGAGCGCGTGTGTAATCGCCGGGTATCTGGCCTGGTTCGGTCTAATTGGCATGCGGACCTGGAAGTAGACCGCGCGTCATGCCCGAGCTTCCGGAAGTCGAGGCGGTCTGCCGCAGGTTGCGGGCCGAGGCGATGGGCGCCGAGATCGCCCGAGCGCGCGTGTTGCGGGCGGGCGCCGTCAAGCCTCAGACCCCCGCACTCATCGGCAGCCGCACCAAGGGCCGGCGCATCGAGGCGGTCCTCCGGCGCGGCAAGAACATCCTGCTCGGGCTTTCCGGCGGAACCTGGCTGCGGCTGCACCTGAGGATGACGGGCGACGTCCGTGTCATCCCGGATGCCCGGCTTCACGCGGCGACTGCGCGGGCGCTGCTTGTGTTTCGCGACGGACGGGCTCTGGCCTTCGACGACCCGCGGGCGCTGGGGGTGATGCATGCCTGCACCGCGGCGGATGTCGCGCGGCTGGAGGAAGAACTGGGCCCGGAGCCGCTGTCGCCGGATTTCACCCCCGAGGTGTTCGCCGGCATCGCGCGGCGGTCGAAGAAGCCGGCCAAGCTGTTTCTCATGGACCAGAGCCGGCTGGCGGGGCTGGGCAATATCTACGCCGCCGAGGCGCTGTTTCGCGCCCGGATTCATCCGGCGCATCCGATGAACCGGCTGAGCCGCCGCCAACTCGACCGGCTGCACCGGGCGGTGGTGAGCGTACTGGAGTCCGCCATCGCCTCGGCCGAGAAGGCGTACGCGAACCCCGGAGGCTTCCGGGAAGGAGAGGATTTCCCCTTGCAGGTCTACGGCCGCGAAGGCGAGCCGTGCCGCGTCTGCGGCGGCAAAATTCGGCGGGTGGCGCAGGGCGGGCGGTCGACGTATTACTGCCCGGTGTGCCAGAGAGCGCGGCGGCGGAGCCGGTGACTCGCTTGTCCGGTTACAAGGCTATCCGGCCCCTTCAACTGATCCCCAGCTTCCTCTGCATCTCCTCGAGCGAGACCCCCTTCGTCTCCGGATAAGTGAACAGGACGACGAAGAACTGAAGCGCCATCATCGCCGAGAAGAAAACGAACGGCGCCGCGCCCGAAGCGGCCGCCATCATCGGGAAGATCCCCGAGATCAGCGCGTTCATGAACCAATGCGTGAAGCTGCCCAGGCTTTGGCCTTTGGCCCGCACCCGGTTCGGAAAAACTTCGCCGAGGAATACCCAGATCACCGCGCCTTGCGAGAATCCGAACGAGGCGATGTAGCCGACTAACAACCATACGAGCACGTTCTCGTGCCGGCCGGCCGAGAAGATCCAGGCCACCCCGGCCAGGCAGAGCGCCGTACCCACCGAGCCAACCAACAGCAATGTCTTACGGCCGATCCTGTCAATGACAGACATGGCCAGGATGGTGAACAGAAGATTCGTGGCGCCGACGGCCACCGCCTGAAGGTCGCCGGACACCTTGCTGAAGCCGGCCCGGGCGAAGATATCGTTCAGGTAATACAGGATGGCATTGATGCCCGAGAGCTGGTTGAACATGGCGATGGAGACGGCCAGGTAGATCGGAATCCGGTACTTGCGGGAGAACAGCGGCTCGTCGGCGCGGCCGTGCTCGGCGTCGATGGACTCGATGATTTCGCCAAGTTCCTGCTCGAAGTTCTCCTCCCCGGTCATGCGCAGCACGTCTCTGGCCTCGTCCACGCGCCGCTTCTTCACCAGCCAGCGCGGGCTTCGCGGGATGGTGAAGAGCATGGCGAAGAACAGCACCGAGGGAAGCGCCGCGACCCCCAGTTTCCACCGCCACTCCGAATCTCCGAATCCCAGCAGGCCGATGACATAGTTGGAGAAGTAGGCCAGCAGAATCCCGAACACCACGTTGAACTGAAAGAACCCCACCAGCCGGCCCCGCCACCGGGCGGGGGCGATTTCGGCGATGTACATCGGCCCGAGCACCGAGGAACCGCCGATCGCCAACCCTCCCACAAAGCGGGAGAACACCAGCGAGTACCAGCCCCAGGCGAACGCGCAGCCGAGAGCCGAGACCACGTACAGCACGGCCATGACTCGCAGGCTGTCGCGCCGGCCGTAGCGGTCCCCCGGCAGGCCGGCGAACATCGCTCCCAACACGGTTCCCCAGAGCGCGCTGGCGACCGTCAGCCCGAGGGAGGCCGGCGAGAGCTGAAACGTGTCGCTGAGAGCCTGGGTGGTTCCGGCAATGACGGCGGTGTCGAATCCGAACAGCAGGCCGCCCAAGGCGGCCACCACCGTGCTCTTCACCAGGAAGGCGTTCAGTCTGAATTGGTGCGTTGTGGCGGTGATTTCCATGTCGGTCTAGTTCCAAGGCGGCGCCGGCCGCGCCAACGCCTCGCACTCCTCCAGGGACCACGGAGGAATGGCTCCCTGCCGGCTGGCCACCAGCGCGCCGAGCCGGTTGGCGAAATCGCCGGTCCTGCCGGGAGGCCACCCCTGCGACAGGCCATGGAGAAACGCCGCCGCGAAAGCATCGCCGGCTCCTACAGTGTCTCGCACGGCCACGGAGTAGCCGGCCACCTCCGCGTACTCTCTTCCGGACAGGATCGCGCATCCCTTCCCGCCGCGAGTCACGCACACGGCATCCAGATGGAACCGGTCCGCCGTCAGCCGGCAGAATTCCTCGATCGAATTGTGTGGGAGGCCCAGAAATGAGCCCACGGTCGCCGCCTCGTCTTCGTTAAGCTTTACCACATTGGCCGTCTGAAACAACTCCTCGACAAGGACTGGCGTGTAGGAATCGCGCCGGAGGTTGATGTCGTACAACCGTTTCGAGCGCGGGCAATGCTCGACCGCCTTGCGGACCAGTTCGCGGGTGTGAGGACTCGTTTGGTACAGGGTGCCGTAATAGATCCAGTCCGGCCCGAACCGCGAAATTCGACTGTAGTCCGCCTCCCCCAGTTCGAGCAGGTCGTAGGCCGCAGGCCGGTGAATGGTGAATGAGGGCTGGCCGGAAGCGTCGAGCTTAACAGCGACGATGCCGGTTTGCGCGCCCGGCACGGTTCGTATGAATTCCGCCGGAAGGCCGAGGGCGGCGGCCCTGGCGCGCGCCGCGCGGCCTCGCTCGTCATCTCCCACCGCGCTGATGAAGACGACATCATGCCCGAGGCGGCGGGCGTGGGCGGCGAAGTTGAACGTAGCGCCGCCGAGATGCTCCACGTCCGGGAAGACATCCCACAGGATCTCGCCGATGCAGATGATCTTCATGCGTGCGCGCGCCGGGGCGCGTTCGGCCTAAGCCCTCATCTCTTCCCGCGCCTTGGCGATCGCCGCCAGGTAGAGGCGCGCGCGCTCTTCGAACACCTCGAAGCGACCTTCGGCGACGGTCTTCGCATCCACCAGTTCGGCGCCGACGGCAACGGCGCAAGCGCCGGCCTTCAGAAACTCTCCGGCGGTCTCGAGGTTCACGCCGCCGGTGGGGATCATCTCGATGTGTGGGAAGGGGGCGCGCAGAGCGCGGATGTATTTCGGGCCGCCGACGTTGCCGCACGGGAAAATCTTGACGATGTCGGCACCGGCCTCCCAGGCTGTCTGCACCTCGGTCGGGGTGAGGGCGCCCGGCATCATGACCTTGGAGTAGCGCTTTACTGTCTCGATGGTGGCGAGCTTCAGGCTCGGCGTCACGAAGAACTCGGCGCCGGCGAGCATCGAGGCCCGCGCCGTTTCCGGATCGAGGACCGTGCCGGCGCCGAGCACGATCTTGCCGCCGAACTGATCGGCCACCTTCTCCAACGCCTTCAGCGCGCCGGGTACGGTCATGGTGATCTCCGCCGCGCGGATGCCGCCGCGGTAAATCGCCTCGATGGACCGGATCGCATTCTCGGCGCTGGTGGTGCGCACGACCGGGACAATGCCGATGTCGATGATGGAAGAGAGGATCGCCTGCTTGGTCATTGCTTTCTGATCTTAACAGGAGCTTCGGCGGGGAACGCCGGGCCTCCGTTATAATCAAGTCACCGTCCCAGTGGAGGAGAAACACATGCGAATAGCGATCATGCTCTTCTTGTGGCCGGTGGTCTGGCTGCAAGCCCAACCCCCGCCGCCGATGGTCGGTTTGGGCGACAGCCTCGGCGAGGGCGTTCAATCGGCCGACGCCAGCCGGCGCACCCAGCCCTACGGTTACCTCCCCCTGTTCGCCAGGCAGATGGGGGTGTCGTTCCCGCTGCCGCTGATTCAGAGCGGACCATTCGGATTCGTTGGCGTGACCTCGAACCGGTCGCGCGTGAATCCCGACCTGGAGGCGTCGAACCTGGCGGTGTCCGGCGCCGACTCCGCTTCGATTCTGAACGACCGCGCCGGCCCGCCTATCGACTCGGAGACGGACCTGGTTCTGTCGCCGAGGTTGGGCAGCCAGATCGAGATCGCCGAAGCTCTCGGATCGCCCTTCATGATCTGCTGGATCGGGAATAACGACGTGCTCGGCGCCGTGCTCGATTTCAACCATCTCGACGCCGCGCCGATGACCCCGGCGGCGGAGTTCGCCGCGAACTACGCGGAGATTGTGACCCGACTGAACGCGCTCGGCGGCAGGGTTGTCGCGGCCAACATCCCGAACGTCGACAACCTTGCTTTCCTCGTGAGCCGGAATGATCTGATTCGATTTCTCGGGCAGGATTACGGGCTCCCGGCGGGCAGTTACACGAGCGTTCCGGCGATGCTGCTGATCATGCTGGGACTGAGCGACGGGAGCCTGATCCAGGATCCCGACTTCGTCCTCGATCCACAGGAGGCGCAACAGATCCAGGACCGGGTGCAGCAGTTGAACGGGATCATTGCGACGCAGGCCGCGCAGGCGGGGATTCCGGTGGTGGATGTCAACAACTTGTTCGAGGCTCTGTCCAACAACCCCCCGGTCATCGGCGGCATCACGATTACCAACCGGTTTCTGGGCGGCATGTTCAGCCTGGACGGCGTGCATCCCTCCAATATCGGCCACGCCGTACTGGCGAACGCCTTCATCCGGAAGACCAACCAGTTCTACGGAACGGGCATTCCGCCGATGAGCGGGGCCGAATTGTTGCAGATGACCCAGGCGGATCCGTTTGTGGACTTAGACGGCGATCTGGCGGTCAGGGGCCGGCCTTTCGCCGGATTGCTGGAAACGCTGGGGCCGCTGATCGGCATCTCCGGCGACGACGAGACGGCGGCGCGGACTCCGGGAACGCACCGTGGCCGCGGCGTCGAGTTCATGCGGCAATACCTGCTGCGGAAGGGCAGAGATCCGGGAGCCGGTTGGGATTTCCACGACGCCGTCGAGGCGATGCG
>CAZACK010000120.1:0-14725 GCA_964483455.1 uncultured Solibacteraceae bacterium | reverse complement strand
AACGCGTGGGCTACGACGCCCGCGGCGACAAGGTGAAGGTCACCTACAACTCGAACGGCATCCGGGGGTTCTGCAAGGAGGCGATAAGGTGAAAGACCGCTGCGAAGACGAGATTCCGCTAAAACGGACGGCGCGCCAGGCCGCAGGCCGGCCGAAGAAAGAGGCCGCGTCAACCCCGCCTCGCATCCCGCGCATCACCCGCCTGATGGCCTTGGCCACCAAGTTCCAAGACATCATCGACCGCGGCGAGGTGAAGGACCACGCCGACGTGGCCCGCCTGGGTTACGTCACCCGGGCCAGGGTGACGCAGATCATGAACCTAACGCTCCCGGCGCCGGACATCCAAGAGCAGATCCGGGCAGGCAGTCCGGTAGACGAGCGACCTCTTCGCCTCGTGAGCGGCTTGGTGTCCTGGAGCCTTCAACGGGCCGAGTGGACAAAGATCGTCAGGGTTCTCACTCAGCGGCCAGCCGCTTGAGCTGCTGCCTCAACCCAACGGGCGAATCCATCGTATCCGTCATGCTGCACCCAATCGTACGTGGAATAGATCTGGGAAAGATATGTACGTCGGCCGTCGTTTTCGAGATAGAGCCCGTCGAAGGGATTTGCGCCGCGCGCATCAGGAAGCCCGGACTTGTCCTTGATGCCGTCGATGAAGATCCCAAGCAGGCCATTGCCCCGCTCGTAGCTCCTCTTAAGGACGATGAGCCATTACGCCAGGCGGCCTGACAATCGGCCGCCGGCTTCTTTATAATGAACAAAAGACCTGCCTATTTCGCGGCGGCCTGAAGACGGGGCCTCCCGAAGTCAGCGGCTGCGGCCGCGGCACGGCCGTCCAACAGGCCGGGTGAACGGCCAGTCTCCTCCGGAGAGGACACAGAAGACCTCGATCATGTTTGACACGTTGTCTGAAAAGCTACAGCGGGTCTTCAAGAACCTGCGCGGCGAGGGCAAGCTGAACGCCGACAACATGGAAGCCGCGCTCCGCGAGATCCGGGTGGCTCTGCTCGAAGCCGACGTGCATTTTCGCGTGGTCAAGCAGTTCATCGACGGCATCCGGCAGAAAGCGATGGGAGAAGAAGTGCTGACGGCGCTGTCTCCTTCGCAACAGGTCGTCAAGATCGTGCACGAGGAGCTGATCCGGGTGCTCGGCAGCCACCAGTCGCGGCTTCGTTTTTCGAACGAGCCGCCGACGGTGATCCTCCTCACCGGTCTTCAGGGCTCCGGCAAGACCACCACCGCCGGTAAGCTCGCCCGCTGGCTCTCGCGGAACGACCACAGCCCGCTGATGGTCTCCGTCGACGTCTACCGGCCCGCCGCCCGCCACCAGTTGAGCGTGATCTCCAGGGACATCAAGCTTCCCGTCTACGAGGGCGCCCCCGAGGAGACGACGCCCGCCGCCCTCGCCCGAGGGGCCCGCCGCGAGGCCGTACAAACCGGGCGGGACGTTGTCCTGGTGGACACCGCCGGCCGCCTGCACATCGACGATGAGCTGATGGTGGAATTGCAGGAATTGAAAGAGCTGCTGAGCCCCACCGAGATCCTCTTCGTCGCCGACGCCATGACCGGCCAGGATGCGGTCAAGTCCGCCGACGCGTTCCACAAGCGCCTCGGAATCACCGGCGCGATCCTGACGAAGATGGACGGGGATGCCCGCGGCGGCGCCGCCCTGTCGATCCGGCACGTCACCGGCCAGCCGCTGAAGTTCATCGGCGTCGGCGAGAAGTTCGACGCGCTCGAGCCGTTCCATCCGGACCGGGTCGCCTCCCGAATCCTCGGCATGGGCGATGTCCTCTCCTTCGTCGAGAAGGTCCAGGAGACCATCGATCAGAAGAAGGCCGAGGAGATGCAGCGCAAGCTGATCGACAACGAGTTCACGCTGGAGGACTTTCGCGACCAGTTGAAGCAGCTTCGCAAGCTCGGTCCACTGGAGTCGATCCTGTCCATGGTGCCGGGTCTCGGCCCATTGAAGGGACTCAAGGACGTCAAGGTGGACGAGCAGGAATTGACGCGCGTCGTGGCGATCATCGATTCCATGACCCCGCGCGAGCGCAACAACCACATGATCATTAACGGCGCCCGCCGCCGCCGGATCGCCCGGGGAAGCGGGACCACGGTTCAGGAAGTCAACCAGCTCCTCAAGCAGTACGCGCAGGCGCGCAAGATGATGAAGAGCTTCACTGCCGGCCCCATGGCGAAGAGGTTTGGCGGCTTCAAGCTGCCCGGCTTCTGAGGATGGAGCACCGGCCGAATACAGGAGTAGGTAATCGAGATGCTGATGATAAGGCTGGCGCGATTTGGCGCCAAGAAGAAACCCACGTACCGGGTGGTGGTAATCGAGAAACAGAAGGCCAGGGATGGGCGGTCGGTCGAGGTGGTGGGCTCGTACAACCCCGTGACCCAGCCGGCGACGGTGAACTTGAAGATGGATCGCATCCAGCACTGGATCAAGGCCGGGGCCAAGCCCTCCGACACGGTGGCGCGTTTGTTGAAGAACCGGCCGGAGGCGGCCGCGTAGGTCTCCCGAGCCTGTCATTCCGGAGGTGGTGGTATCATCGAGGCTGAGTCAGGAGGCGCTGGGATGGAGGGGATCAAGGAACTTGTGGAAGAAATTGCCAAAGCGCTGGTCGACATCCCAGACCAGGTTTCTGTACGCGAAGTGCAGGGCGAGCAGGTCACCGTCCTCGAGCTGAAGGTCGCTCCCAGTGATTTGGGCAAGGTGATCGGAAAGCAGGGCCGGACGGCACGCTCCATCCGCACAATCCTCGGCGCAGCCGGCATGAAGCTCAACCGCCGCTTCACGCTGGAGATTTTGGAATAGGCTCGGGAGGCCGGCCATCGACGAGCGGGGGTGGGTGGCCGTTGCCGCGATCGTTTCTCCTCGTGGCAACAAAGGTGAAGTTGTGGCCATAGCGCTCAGCGACCGGCCCGAGCGGTTCCAGCGGCTCAAAACCGTCTGTCTGTTCGGCGCTGGAAACGAGGGGACGCCCGCGGAGGTCGAGTCTGTCTGGATTCATCGCGGGCGGGCGATTTTCAAGTTTCGCGGCGTCGATTCCATCTCGGACGCGGAGCGGCTTCGCGGTTTGGAAGTGCGCATCCCGCGGGATGAACGCCTCGAGTTGCCAGAGGGGGAGTATTACCGCTCCGACCTGATCGGTTTCGAGGTTGTCGAGCGATTGACGGAACACCGCCTCGGTGTGCTCGCCGAATGGCTGGACTACGGCGGCGCGCCGCTTTTGCGGGTGGAGCCGGAAGGCTCGGGCGAAGAGTTGTTGATACCCTTCGCCAGGTCGATCTGCGTGCGGATCGACCTGGACGGCCGGCGTGTACTGGTCGACCTGCCGGAAGGGTTGAAGGACTTGAATCGGCGATGATGTTCCACGTGCTGACGATCTTCCCGGAGTTCTTCCGGGGGCCGTTCGAGCACGGCGTGGTGGCGCGGGCGGTGGCTTCCGGCATCGTTGCGATCCGGATTCACAACCTGCGCGACTGGACGTTCGATCGCCACAAGACGGTCGATGACCGGCCGTTCGGCGGCGGCGAAGGCATGCTGCTGAAGGCGGAGCCGATCTTCCTGGCGGCGGAGTCGATCTGGCCGGAACAAAGGCCGGATCAGAAGATCGTGCTGCTGTCGGCGCAGGGCCGTCTGTTCGACCAGGAAGCCGCCCGGAGGCTGAGCGCGGCGTCCGAGCTGCTGCTGATCTGCGGGCGCTACGAAGGAGTGGACGAGCGCGTGGCCGAGCACCTCGCCGACGAGGAGCTTTCCATCGGCGATTATGTGTTGAGCGGCGGCGAACTGGCGGCGGCGGTGGTGATCGACACGGTGGCCAGGCTGCTGCCGGGGGTCCTGGGCAACGAAGGCTCGGCGAGCAAGGAGTCGTTCAGCGAAGCCGGGGACACCGCCGGTATCCTGGACTATCCGCAGTTCACCCGGCCCGCGGACTTCCGGGGATGGACCGTCCCGGAGGTGCTGTTGAGCGGCAATCACGAGCAGGTTCGCCGCTGGCGCCGCCAGGCGGCGCTCGAGAAGACCGCGAGACTGAGACCGGAATTGTTGAGAGAATTGAAGGATTGAGTCATGAACAACGCATTGCTGACCAGGTTCATTAACAAGAACAAGAAAGCGGAGCTGCCCGATTTTCGCCCCGGGGACACGATCCGGGTCCATGTGAAGATCAAGGAGGGGGACAAGGAGCGTCTGCAAGCTTACGAGGGAACGGTCATCGCCCGCAAGAACACCGGCATGGGCGAAACCATAACCGTCCGCAAGATGAGTTTCGGCCACGGAGTCGAGCGGATCTTCCCGGTCCACGCGCCCGTCATCGACCACATCGACGTGGTAAGAACCGGCAGAGTGCGCCGTGCCAAGCTTTACTTCCTCCGGGAGTTGAGGGGACGCGCGGCCCGCTTGCGCGAGCGCGACTGAGCCGGTTTGTCCGGCGGGATCACCTTTGCGGTGCGACAGCAGATTCGAGGGGGAAGCGCGGGCCAGGGGTTTCCTCCGCATCGCCGGCGTCGATGAGACCGGGCGAGGCTCGCTGTTCGGCCCGGTTTTCGCCGCTGCTGTCATCCTTTCCCCGGATCAGCCGATCCGCGGGCTGAACGACAGCAAGCAGCTCGATCCGGAGACTCGTGAGCGCCTGGCGCGCCAGATCCGAGCTACGGCGCGCGCCTGGTCGGTGGCGTTCGCGGACGCCGGCGAAATCGACCGGATCAATATCCTTGAAGCTTCGCGCCTGGCCATGAAGCGAGCTGTCGAACAGCTCTCGCCGCCGCCGGATTTCCTGCTGGTGGATGCCGTCTCGATCGACCTGCCCGTGCCGCAACGCTCGCTCATCAAGGGCGACGCGCGCTGCCGCTCGATCGCTGCCGCCTCCATCCTGGCGAAGGTTGACCGGGACGCCTGCCTGCGTGAATGGGACGACAAGTATCCACAGTACGGGCTTGGCGAGAACAAAGGCTACTCCACGCCGGACCATCTTCGGGCGCTGGCTGTCCACGGGCCGAGCCCGGAGCATCGGGCTACGTTCGAACCCGTCCGCAGGCTGCTCGACCCACAGCTACTGCTGCCCTTGACGGTGGAAGCGGAGGACCGAGTTTGCCGGTAGAGCCGATCCGCTGCCCCGCCGAGGACGCCGCCCCAGCCGTCGCAGGAACCTGGACCGGCCGGGTGATTCGGTTCCTCGGCATTCTCTTCTGCATCGAGATCGGCGCTATTCTTTTGATCTTTCCCTGGCTCACCTGGTGGGACCAGAACTACTTCTCCGGGGACGGCGAACGCTGGTACGGCATTTGGACCAGCCCGTTTTTCCGAGGCGCCGTCAGCGGCCTCGGCATGTTGAACCTCTACATCGCGTTTTGGGACCTTGTAGCCATCATCCGCCGCCGGGCGGGCAGACGCCGCCGGCTGATAAAATGGAACTAACCACACCCAAAGGACGCGACGTGAACCAGAAACCGACTTCCCTGGCGGAAGAGATCGCCGACGCCCAGGCGGTCCCGAAGGGCGATCCGCCCCGCGGCGCCATCGCCGAATGGACCGTCACCATCATCTTGCTCCTATTCGGCACCACCACCCTTGTGCAGGCTTTCGTCATCCCAACGGGCTCCATGGAGGACACCCTGCTGATCGGCGATCATCTGCTGGTGGACAAGCTGGCTTACGCGCCTTCCGGCTTCTTGAGCAAGCACTTCCTGCCCTACGACTCGATCGACCGTGGCGACATCATCGTGTTCCGATACCCTATCGACGTCACCCAAACGTACGTCAAGCGAGTGGTCGCCATCCCCGGCGACCGTATCCGGATCGAGAACAAGCAGGTATACCGCAACGGGCAGAAGCTGAACGAGCCGTACACCTACTTCAAGACGGAGTACATCGACTCCTACCGCGATAACTTTCCGGGAACACCGAACACTCGGATCGCCGAGCCGGCGCAGGAGATGCTCGAGAAGCACGTGGTGAATGGGGAGTTGGTGGTGCCGCCCAACAGCTACTTCGCCATGGGCGACAACCGCGATTCGTCCTTCGACAGCCGCTACTGGGGCTTCGTTCCGCGCGAGAACATCATTGGCAAGCCGCTGATCATCTACTGGTCTTACGACGCGCCCACCGAGCGCCTGGCCAGCTCCACTATCAGCTTCGACCACGCGCTCGATCTGCTCCAGAACTTCTTCGTCAAGACCCGCTGGCGGCGGACGTTCAAGCTGATCCACGGGTATTCTTTCAACTAGCGCGCTCCATGCCCAAGGCGAGTTGCTACGGTCTGATCATGGCCGGAGGCCGCGGCACGCGTTTCTGGCCGCGAAGCCGCCGGCGTCATGCCAAGCAGGTGCTTCGGTTCTTTGGGGAACGCACCCTCATCGAACAGACGGTGGACCGGCTGCGCCCGTTGATCCCGCCCGGGAGGCTCTGGGTGCTGACCAACGATCATCTGCGCGCCGAGATCGTCCGGCAGCTTCCCGAGGTGCCGACGGACCAAATCATCGCCGAGCCGGCGCAGCGCAACACCGCGCCGTGCATCGGGCTTGCCGCCCACCTGCTTCTGGAGCGCGACCCCGATGCCGTCATGGGCGTGTTTCCCGCCGATCATGTTGTGGCCCGGCCGGCCCGCTACCGCCGCCTGCTGGCGCCGGCGCTGCGCGCCGCTGCCCGTGGCGACATGGTCGTCCTCGGCATCCAGCCACGCTGGCCCGAGACCGGCTACGGCTACATTGAGTTTCCCGAGGGAGTGCGCCCGGGCGCGCTCACGCCGTCGCCCGTCCTTCAGTTTTGCGAGAAGCCCGATCTCGACACCGCGCGCCGCTTCCTGGATGGGGGCCGCTTCTATTGGAACGCCGGCATGTTCTTCTGGCGCGCCGATGTCTACCTGGACGCGCTACGCCGGTTCTTACCCAGGACGGCTTCCCTGCTCGCCTCCCTGCCTTCGATCACCAGCCGGGGCTTTCGCAAACAGCTTCAGGCCGTCTACCCTCTGTGTGAAAACATCTCTGTGGATTACGGGGTGATGGAGAAGGCGCCGCGCGTCCTCGGCATCGCCTCGGACGAAATCGGCTGGAACGATGTAGGAAGCTGGAACGCGGTCTTCGAGTTACTCCCGCACGATGGGAACGGCAATGTCGCCTGCGCCGACGCGATCTTCGAATCGAGCCAAGGCAATTATGTCGATGCTGAGCGGAAGCTGGTGGCGTTACTCGGGGTGCACGACCTGGTAGTCGTGGATACGCCCGACGCCCTCCTTATCGCCAGCCGGGCCAGGTCCCAGCAGGTCGGCGAGATCGTGAAGTTGCTCGAAAAGCGGAAGCGCGACGACTTGCTGTGAGGCGCTACGCGCTGCTCTTCAACTTCTTGACAATCTTCCAGAACCCTGATGGCGTGATCGATTCCCGCGTCCTGGATGATGCCTTGCCTTCTTCAGCGCTCCCAATGCAACATCGCTTCCGGTCGGTAAAGCGGAGGCGGGCTCTGCCGGCGAGCAACCCGCCAAGGAAGAGCCGGCCCGAGACTCATCGCGGACGATGAGCGGGGGCGCGTGAAGCCATACGCTCCCGTTTTGCCCGCCTCAGGGCATCGTTTCAGGCAACGCCGCCGCGGCCCGCAAATTGGGCTCGCGAAGGCGAAGCCTGAGCGTTTAGCCCCAGAGACATCGGACCGATAGATCTCGTGATGCCTGAAACAACGCATCCCTACACCCTCACTGCACAGCCGTGCGGCTGCTCGATGTCATCAGGTCGCCGACCAGAATGTTGTTCACCGCCGCTTCCGGTTAGCCGACAACCAGCCGCACCTCGATCCGATACGGCCCACCCACAGGCAGGCCCCGCAGAAGCCCGGTCCACTTGCCCTGCTGGACCGAGGCCAGCGGCTTCCAGTCGAAGCCCTCCAGGGTGAAATGTTTGCGAGTGACCCGAACCTCGACCGCCGCCCCGGCGGCATCATCCGAAGTGCCGCTGATGGGCACATCCGCTCGGTCGTTCGCGCCGCGCTGGAGAACCTGGTCGTCTACCGCGCCGCCGGTGATGCGGAGTTGCGCCGCCATGGCGGCGGTGAAGACGAGAACAGCGCTGAAGAAAGCGCGAAGCATGAACGAACCTGCGGAATCGAGAATTGTTGCCAGGACAGGGGGAGCAAGAGAAGAAAGGGATCTAACCCCTTTACTGGCTGCGGGGGTCTCCACGCCTGACTTGGACGCGGCGGCGGCCTTTGACGAGGTTGGCCGACGCCTTGTTGCGCGCCTCGTCGCTGACGACGATCTTGTTGATCACCTGCCGGGCGCCGGCCGTTTTCGCCATCCGCGTGGCCGCGCCTTTGCGCTGCACTACGTTTGTGCGGCCCTCGATGGTGGCCACGCCGCCCTGGACGCGCACCGAGAAGTTGTCGGCCGCGCATTTCGACCTGGCAAAGCGCTGGCGAATGGCCCGCTCCAGCTCGACGTCGGTAAGCGCGGGCTTTGTAGCCGCGATGCAGGCGCCCGCCAGCACAAGGAGAATGGGCCAGAGCCGTTTGCGGATCACTCGTCTTCCTCATTAATTGAGTGGGGCACGCATTGTATAATTCGCACATGTCGCAAGCACTTTTTGACCGCCGGACCTTTCTTCGGGGGGCCGGATCGAGCGCGGCCGCGCTGACCGCCGCCTCCTACTCGCGGGTCGCGGGCGCCAATGACAGGATCTCGCTCGGGGTGATCGGCCCGGGCGATCGCGGGCGTCACGTCATGAGCCAGTTCCAGACGAATTCCTTCATCGACGTGATCGCCCTGGCCGACATCTATGCCGACCAGATCGACAAGGCCAAGCAAAAAGCGCCTAACGCCAGGGCTTTCCGCGACTATCGGAAGCTGCTGGAGATGAAGGAGATCGATGTGGTGCTCATCGCCACACCGGACCACTGGCACGCGCAGACGTCGATCGACGCGCTCAACGCTGGCAAGGATGTTTACGTGGAGAAGCCGCTGACGCTGACGATCGAGGAGGGCCCGAAAATCGTGAAGGCGGCGCGGGTGAACGAGCGCATCTGCCAGGTGGGGATGCAGCAACGGTCCGGCCCGCACTACATTGAAGCGAAGCGGGACTACATCGACAAAGGACGGCTCGGGAGGATTACGCTGGCGCGCACCTGGTGGCACGGGAACGGCTACCATCTCCGCCGGGCGCCGGAGTACCTGCAAAGCCGGCCCTCGAACCTCGACTGGGCCGCGTTTCTCGGGCCGCTGAAGTGGCGCGACTACGACCCGCAGCAGTATTGGAACTGGCGGGCGTACCTCGACTTCGGTGGCGGCCAGGTGACCGACCTGTTCACTCACTGGATCGACGTCGTGCACATGTTCCTCGGCAAGGAGATCCCGACGTCGGCGGTGGCGGCGGGCGGCGTGTACCACTACAAGGATGGCCGTACGGCGCCGGACACGATCAACGTCCTGCTGGAGTATGGTGGCGAGTTCACGGCCACCTTCGAAGCGACGCTCGTGCCCGGCATCACCGGGGCGGCGGTGGAGTTCTGCGGCACCGAGGGACGGCTATGGATCGATCGCAGCCGCTACGAGTTCCACCCGGTCCAGAGAGGCGAACTCCCGGTGATCGTGAAAGCCGGCGAGCGGGACATCACACTGGATCACGTCAACAATTTCCTGGACTCGGTGAAGTCGCGGAAACGTCCCAACGGGGACGTGCTCGTCGGCCACCGCTCGGCCCAGGCCTCGCACCTCGGCAACATCGCCTACCTTCAGAAGCGCCGGCTGGAATTCGACCCGATCCGCGAGGAGATCCAGCCGGGGTAACAGCCGGCCCGGCCATCTGCTCAAGCGGCCGATTTCATGCGGGATGTCCGAGCCGGCATCGCATCCTGGTGGGGGCCGGGTGAAAACGCGCGGCCGTTCACGACAGTGACGTCGAAGCTCCCTTCCTCCCCGGGCTTTCCCCGACGCAGCCGTAAGACGGCGCGAACCGAGGGTTCGCCGCCTTGCGCGACGTGGAGGGCGTTCGTGGTTTCCAGCAACAGCAGCGGGCCGAGCGACTGGAAGTCCCCTGAAGCGTACAGCAGTCGCAGGCGGGCCTGAAAGGTCTTGGCCAACTCACAGGCCAGGCCGGTGAGCATCCGCTCGGCCTTCTTCCGATCCCGGTCCAACTCGCGCCGGACGCCGTCCATCGAGCAGCCCAGCTTTACCAGGGCGTTCACGAATATGGACTCCGCCGCCAGCAGCCCCTGCAAGTACCTCCTCGAGCGCCTGACCCAGGACAGCGCCCGGCGAGTCTGTTTCGCCGCGTAGTACAAGGTTCCTTTGCCGACGT
Source organism: uncultured Solibacteraceae bacterium (assembly GCA_964483455.1). GTDB lineage: Bacteria > Acidobacteriota > Terriglobia > Bryobacterales > Bryobacteraceae > CAYZJD01. The sequence goes on along the minus strand of CAZACK010000120.1, from coordinate 4,438 downwards.
TGGAAGCGGCGAGCAGCCGTCCGATGCGAGGCAGGGTTCTTCCAAGTCGGGCCGAGGCGCTCCGAATCAACTTCTGGACGGAAGCCTCGCTCCAGACATCGTAGGTGAGATCGCCGTGACTCCTGGCTAGGAGCGCGCGGCTGAGCTGATACACGATGAGTGACAAGGCCGGGCCGAGCCTGCTGTAGCGCGGCATGTGGTCGAAAAAGAAGTACGGCAACCAGCGCCGCAACGTCTGTTGGAGGGCGAAGGACACTCTGGGGTAGACGTGATAATAGTCCGGCGCATTGTCCGTTGGGGCTTCCCACCACTCCTTCATGAGGGCGCCCGGAATCGAGAAGTCGAGCGAGACTTCGATGTCTTCCCCGTCGAGGGGGATGCCTTCCAGCCATTGCTCGACCGTATTGTCAAAGCCATAGCCGCGAATCGCGGGCGCGAGGGTCGCCCGGACCTGAGCTGGACGGAGGGTTCGCTTGTCGCTGAAGGAAACCGAGAAGCGCTCCGTGGAATGGACGCGTCCGACCGCCAGGGGACCCGCCAGCCCCAGGATGCACAGGTACTCGTTCCGGCCGGCCAGCCGGTTGGAGACGCCCTTGCGCAGAGCAAAGAGTCGTCCGCCTTCGTCGCACTCCACTTCCATCTCGCACAGGGACTGGAGACGGGACGACCATTCCTGGCGTCCCATCAGCGGCAGATGAAGCTCGATCCGCGGGCAGCGGCCGAGCAGCCTGTCCAGCACGGCCAGACGTTCCCCACACCACGACGACAGCCCGCGGTAGTCTCCGGAGAGAGCCTGCCGGTAACAGTCAAGGCCTTCTTCGCTGAAATCGAATGAGGAATCCAGAAGTGGGGTTTGCGCGTCCGCCGAATGATAGAGCGAACAGGCGTCCACTGCCAGCATGCGCTCGAGCGCGCTGGCGGCCTTGTGGTAGATCGAGTCGCGCAATTTCAGCACGATCGGAAGCCGCTGGGCGAGGGCGGCAAGATCGGCTTCGGACCGGATGGGACCAAACAAGTCCTCGAGTCTGGATCGCACCCATTTATCGAGGTCGAGGAAGCCGGCCAGGTTGAGGAGGCCGGACTCCAGGACCAGCGGCAGGGATCGCCCGGCGCCCAGACCTGCCGGATCGCGTGGGCTCTGTTGCTCGTGAATACCCAGAATGGCCGCAGCCAACTCGTCGATCCCGCCGGTGTGGGCCGACGGTCCCCGGACCCTCACCGACAGGCGACTTGCGAATCGGGGACCTTCGCCGGGATGGTGGAAGATCCTGAGCCGAAGGCGCCGTCTTTCGTCCAGCGAGACGACACGGCGGAAGAAGCCGGCCAATTCGTAGTCCACCGAGGCGGGCATGCAGGCATTCAACCGCAGTCCGACATCGCCGGCCAGAATACCCAGCCCGGTGTCGCGCAGCCAATGCATGTCGAAGCCGAAATCGTGGGGAATGGCAAGCTTGAGCGTTTCCTCCCGTGTTGACAGGAATGCGAGTTCGGACTTGACATCGAGCGGGGTTCGGATGAGTGCGGGATGGGTCATTGCGTGTCGTCCTCGGAGGGGGAGGTCGGACAGCGCGGCTGACAGGCGCACTGGCCTACTGATTGTAGCGGCGCCCCCGCGCATTTCGTGCGCTTGTGCCGGCAGTCGGGCCTTGGGGGAGGCGGCATAAGTCTGGAGTACGCAAGAACTTAGGACGATGCAAACTTTCTTTGGGAAATTTGTGACCGCAGAACGCGCCGCTTCGGGAATCGGCGTCGGAATTAGAGCGAACGGGGTATTCACTTCACTCAGGTGGCCACGAACGCGGTGTGCTCGCGGTTGTCGGCGCTCCCGATGTCTGCCCTCTGGAATTGCGTCCCCGCAGACCCGTACCGGCTCATCACCCCGCCACTTAGCGCGAACGCCGAAAAGCCCCGCTACCGGCATGGGACTCGCAGTAGCCCTCCCAGTGCGGTCGGTGGCCACCTATTCGGAGAGCGGCAGCGATTCGGCCCCGGGGATACACCACTGAGGACTGCCGGCTAAAGCCGGCAGGTTCGGGTTGCGGCTGATGGCGGCCTGAACATGTCCTGCCCTCGGCGCTTGGTGGCCGCCCTACAAAGGCGGTGGGTTTGGACCTGGAGATGGAATCTAAAGATGAATAGGCAAAAAGGACGAGTGTTCCGAGAGCATGACATAATCGACTCAATGTCGGAAACGGCCACCGAAGGATCGGATACGGTCGGCACACTCTCTTACGCATGGGAGGGTGCGCTGCGAGGAGCGACTGCTTGGACGATTTATGCGGTGGTGGACTACGGCGTCTGGATGGTGGCTCCGCTCCTGTTGGTCCATCAGTACGCGGTCACCGGATGGCACTTCCTTTGGTCGGGAGTGTACCTGGCGGCAGCGGCCGCCGCCGGCGCCATCCTCGGCGCCGCCGCGGGGATGACCGTGATACTAGCCGTTCGGAACAGCACGGATGAACCAGGGAGGTGGCGGCAGCAGGTCGACCTTACGGCCACCTTGACACTGCTGGCTCCATTCTTGTTTTCTTTCGCCTATCCCATCTCCACCGGGAGCCTCGCCCGATGGTTTCTGCTCCTGTGCCCGGCCCTGGCGCTGGCGCTGGTTTCGAGCCTGTCTTCGAGAAACGCGGCGAATCGCCTTCGCCCCGTCACCAACCCGTGGGTTGTCAGCGCCCTGCTGAACGGCTCCTTCATGATCAGCACCTACACTCCATCCGGAATCAGCCTCTTTGCGAACCTGGCGATTCCGGCGGGGTTCGCGATACTCGTTGTGGCAGGTTCGTTCCTGCTGTACCAACTGACGCTGCTTCGGCGCTCACGAAGCGTCGTGCCCGGGATCGGCCCCAGGGCGGCCGCTGCCGTAGGCTTGGGCGCCCTTTGTCTCGGGAGCAGCCTGATGCTTCGCGCCGGCCCCAGTTCGCTGCCGCCGGCGGCCTCAACCCACGCAGCCGCCGCTTCCGGGCCTTCGGTAGTCCTCATCATCCTGGATTCCGTTCGTGCCGGCAATCTCTCGCTCTACGGATACGGTCGCGACACGGCGCCGTTTCTGAGAAGCCTGGCGCGCGAAGCAACGCTTTACGAGAATGCCTACTCCACGTCGGATACCAGCCTCGGCAGCCATGCGTCGATTTTCACCGGCATGTATCCGAGCTGGCACGGGGCCCATTACGCGCCACCCGATCACGTCAATGGCCGGAGCCTGGACCCGAGGATCCCGACCTTGGCCTCGATCCTGTCCGACCGAGGCTACCGCACCTTCTGCGTTGCGGCAAACAATGCTTACTTGTCGGACGACTTCGGCCTGACGAGGGGATTTGGCGTTCGGGAGTCCAGGGCGCTGTTGCCGATGAACTGGCCCGAGGACTTCCATCGCAGCTTTCTCAGGCGGCTCTTGATGGCCTTTCTGGATACATCGGAAACCGACAGGCTGTTCCGCAGGGCCGGGGAGTTGAACGACCAGATCGTCAAGGAACTCGACGGCCACGGGCGGCGCGCCCCGTTCCTCCTGGCGGTCAACTACATGGATGCGCACCATCCTTACCTGCCGCCGCCTCCCTTTGATCGCATGTTTCCCGGCAAGGATTCGCGGTTCACCTATCCCGCGTATCAAAGCGCGTGGCTTGACATCAACACCCTCAAGCGCGACCTGACGGAGGCCGAACGTCGCCACCTGATTTCTCAGTACGACGGAGCCATCGCCTACCTCGACCGGCAAATCGGTCTGCTTGTCCGGAAGTTGAAGGAGATGGGCTTGTACGAAGACACGATGCTCCTGGTGACTTCCGACCACGGCGAGGCGTTCGGGGAGAAAGACTTGCTGGAGCACGGCGTCGCCGTCTGTCAGAATCTGGTGCGCGTGCCGCTGTTGGTCAAGTACCCCGGGCAGAGGCAGGGGGTCGTTGTGCGGGAACCGGTGAGCGGCGCCGACCTTATGCCGACTGTGCTTGCGCGCGCCGACATCCCCATTCCGTCCACGGTGCAAGGCAGGGACCTGCTGCTGGGCAACGGCCCGGGCAAGCTGGGCTTCCTGCTGAGCGAGTCCTTTCCGAGGAGCTTTGGTGAAGGGGCGCTTCCGCGATTCGACCGTACGGAGCGGGCGGTCGTCTCCGGCGGCATGAAGCTGATCGTTTCCACCTCCGGCAAGAAGGAGTTGTACGACCTTGGCGCCGACCCCAACGAAGAACGGAACCTCTACCGGGCCGATCACCCGGTCGCGCGCGAACTGGAGGCGAAGTTGAGCCAGGTTATTCTGACGCTCCCGCGACGCCAGCCAGTGCCGTCCCGGTTGGATCTGGAGCGTGTCCGGCAGCTCAAGTCGCTCGGCTACATCCGGTAGACGGCGGGGCGAGAAATCAGACGTGGGGCATCTGCTTGACTCAAGCTAAGAGCGTGTTAAGAAATAAAGTTTACAAACAGACTTTTACACGATCAGGAC
>CAZACK010000119.1:0-14995 GCA_964483455.1 uncultured Solibacteraceae bacterium | reverse complement strand
CGCCGCGCCTGCCGGCCTCGGTCAGGATCACGTCGGCGTTGCCGTGGACGAGCGTGATGTCGGGCGGGAGCCCCTGCTCGTTCAGCCGCTGGTCGCGTTCGTAGCGCAGCCGCGCCTGGGTGTATTCGCTTTGCAGTTGCGCCTGGCGGGCGAGTTGATCGAGGCTCTGGCTTTCCAGCTTCACCTTCAGATCGGTAAAATTGGCCTCGGCCTGTTTCACCTGCCATTCGTAATCCACCATGGCGAGCGTGAGTTCGGGGTTACTCATCTCCATCAGCACGGTGTCAGGCTTCACCTGCACGCCTGGACGGAGGTGAACACGTTCGACGCGGCCGTCGGTGACGGCGGGAATCCACAGCACTTCTTCGGGCACCAGCGTGCCCAGGCCGCGGTGCGCGCGCAGCATGGGGCCGCGTTTGACGGTATCGACCCAGACGGCGGAACGTTCCACAGGTGGCGCGGCAGGCTGCAGGCGGCCGAGACCCCACGTGATCGCGAGCCCGCCGGTCAGAAATACGGCGGCGAAGATCGACCGCCGGATGATCTTTGCCCGTCTTGCGCCTTTACGCGGTACGTCCATAGTGCACTCAAGCAGAGGGCACGGCGGCTGCCATTCGCCAAGCCCTTATTTCACAGTAGCTTAGTGGGGTTGCCCGGCAGGCCGGGTGTCCGCTATTGGGACGGCCCTGTGCGATTGCGCGCCGGTTCCTGTTACAATCGGCGCGTATGACCCGCAGAAAGACGATCGAAGCACTTGCCGCGCTCGCAGCGGCCGCTTCGCTGGAGGGCGCAATGGCAGAACCGATCCAACTCCACGTGGACCTTGACGTGGCGCCGGGCAAGGAAGCCGAACTGGTGAAGAACTTCAAGTCGGTGTTCCGGCCGGCGATTTCCAAGCAGCCCGGATTCGTGGATGTGAAGCTGCTGAAGCTGCGCACCACGCCGATGGGCGACGCGCCGAAGACGAAGTACCGGTTGATCATCAGCTTTCAGACCGAGGAACAACGCACGACGTGGGTGGCGACGGCCGATCACCAGCGGGCGTGGCCTTCGATTGAGAATCTGCTGGTGGGCAAGAAGTTCGGGGCCGTGCTGTACGACATTCAGTAAGGCGCGCCGTAGCACGGCCTACGGCCTGGCGTCGAGGAAGTCGTTCCTCATATGCTCACGTTGTCCGGATGCCGGATCGCGCACTGCATCGCCACGGCTCCGCCCATGCGATAGCCGACGAGGTCTGCCCGAGCGCCGCCCGGAAGCGTTTGTTCGATTGACCGTCTGCGTCATACTGCCTCCGTACCTGATCCCAGGCTGGCGAGAAGCTCGTCGAGTTGGTCGAGCGCCTCGGGCATCGCGCCCGTCGATCCCGTCTCAACCGCTTCCTTCGAGGGATAGCGATCGTGCACGACCAACAACGTCTTGCCTGCGTTTTCCTCGAAGGTCACCGTGGTGATGGTCTCGCCGTGGTCACCTTCCTCGTTGGTCCAAACGAGGCGCGAGTGCGGTGTCACTTCGAGGTACGTGCCGAAGAACTCCATCGTCGAATCTTCGTGGCGAAACACCAAACGATACCGCCCCCCAACGCGAACATCCATCTCGCAGGAAAGCAGGGTTAGCCCATACGATTTTGGTACCCACCACCTCCTGAATAGTTCGGCCTTGGTCCACGCCTCGAACACGAGGCGCGCAGGCGCGTTGACGCTGCGTGTGACGACGAGCTCGCGCTCGGATTTCCGCTCCACCGTGGTGGGGTTCCTCGTCGGGGCGCCTTCACTTCCCCTTCTTTCGTCCATTTGCTTTCTCCTTCCCCTTCAATTCCTGGACAACCTTGTCTAACTCCTCGAAGCGTGCGCCCCAGAGCTGGCGGTACCTATCGATCCATGCCGCCTCTTCTTGCAGCCCTCGTAGGCCCAGCTTGCAGGTCCGCACCCGACCGACCTTCTCCGTCGTGACGAGCCCTGCTTGCTCCAAAACGCCCACATGCTTCTTCATGCCCGTGAGGGTCATGTGGAACCTCTCGGCAAGTGCCGTGATGGAAGCGTCCGCATGCCCGAGTTGCTCCAGAACACCGCGTCGGGTGGCGTCCGAGAGTGCGCCGAACGAGGCATCCAAGTTGGTCTGGACACACTGAACCATGTGGTTCAGTGTACAACACGGAGCGACGGCATGCAATGGGAGGCTGAGCGCCCGCTGCGGTTGCCCGGCGATCCCCCTAAACTCACGATCAACGGCGGACTGTTTACCTGGACCACCGGACCATTGGATGGATGGTCGGAATCCGGAAGTTGGCGAGCACAGCGGACCAGTGTCAGTCATCTGGGAGTGCCGGCCGGCCGAACTCGTGCAAAGGGTTCGAGTCCACGCCGGGGTCACAGTCAAAACGGAGCCAATCCGGAAGAAATGCCTGAGGTGGCCGCAATGAGATCAGTCGGATAGCGTGAGATAAGTCCGCAGGCGGCGGCAGGTCGCACTTGTTGCCTACCACCAGGCATCGACCCCGCTCGGCGGCCCGCCGCATCAGCTCGATGTCCTCCGCTTCGAGCGGCGCCGAGAGGTCCAGCACCACGAGTGTAAGATCCGCCTCCGCCATCGCCTGGTAGCTGCGCTCGATCCCAAGCGTCTCCACCAGCCCCCAACCCCGGGCGTATCCATGTACTTCACCCGGAATGCCGCCGAGGGAGGCGACCTCGGAAACCAAATCGCGAGTGGTGCCGGGAATGTCGGTGACGATGGCGCGCTTCTGCTCCAACAGGCGGTTGAACAGGCTGCTCTTGCCGACGTTCGGCCGTCCGACAACGGCCAGCGCGAGGCCGGAATGCACCAGCTTGCCGTAGGCGAAGCTGCGGGCAAGCCGGTCGACGCCGCGGCGGATCGGTTCGAGACGCCGGGCGATTTCCTCCTGGGAGGCCACGCTCACATCGTCCTCGGCGAAGTCAATGCCCGCCTCAAGTAATGCGATCAGCTCGAGCAACTGCTCCTCAACAACCCTGCCTCCCGCTTCCACCGCCGAAGCGTCTCGGCGTCGATCTCCAGGTCGTCTTCACTGGCCAGGCGCCCGGCGGCCAGCGTCGGGCCGAACCGCTCCTTCTCGCCGCCGCTGTAGTTCTTCTCGACCAGCGGCAGGACTCGCCGCCGAAATTTCGCCGACTGGGCGCAGTTCGATCGCCGCTCCGCGTCGCCGTGCTTCAGCGGTTCCGGACCGGCTTCCCGATACCGGGACCAGAGCCGTTTCACTTGCCGATAGCTCCGCCTGATCAGTTCCGCCGGCTGCTTCAGCTTCACCGGCCCAGTCGCCGCCCGGCTCATCACTTCCACTCTGTTCAGCGCTTCTCGGCTCAACGCTGTCCTTCCTAGTCTGACCTCCGCTCGGGGGAGGTCTCAGATTTGGGGAGGTTTCTATCGAGGTCAAAAGGAGACATTGTCATCGAGGTCAACACGAGAGGTTTCCAGGTTTGGGTGCACGACAAGAAAGTGAGACGAGAAGTCACTAGGCGGCCTTCTTGAGATCACCTCGGCCCTCCCAGAAATCCTGGAGGCGGCCGCTCAGGATGCGGCAGCGCAGAGCGATGATGGCGTTGGCACCGGTGACGGTCCAGTGCATGCCCGCCCGTTTCACCCGGGCGCCCATCAAATTCTTGCAGCCGGCTTCCATGACGCCGGGAGGTGCAGAGCCCTTCCGCCTCGAATTTCGGATAACGCATGCGGTCGCGGTTATGGTGGAGATACTGAAGTCATTTCCGCGCCTCCTCACAGCGGTCGGCATGGCGGCGCACGGCCCGCAACAAGTCGGAAAAACGACGGCTGTCAAGTTCCTGGTAGCGGCGCTCGGCCCAGGGCTTCGCTGGCTCGGAACCGGCCCGTAGATCGCTTTGCCGGTATTGCTCAAGTGTTCCTTGACGTGAAATCGATCGGCGATCCGGGTGGTTCGGGGGAGGAGTTCTTGGGTCGTGTTCCAGATCCAAGGCGCCAGGTCGGCCACGGCAGCGGTGCGTTCGGCTTGGGTGAAGCGGCGAAGGCTGACCTCGCGCAGCACCCGCTCAGTGAACTCTGAGCGGTGTTGGTCGGCGTCCCGTGTGGCCGCGCTCTCGATGGCGGCCGAGTAGGTGATGGAACCTTCATCGCGAAGCGGACGGCCTTGTTTGTCCTTATGCGCCCTACTTCCCGATGCAGAACGTCGAGAAAATCCGGTTGAGGATATCCTCGGCGGTGGTGGCGCCGGTGATGGCGTCGATGGGGCGCAGGGCGGCGTAGAGATCGATGAGCAGCATCTCGTGCGGGAGGCCGTTTGCGACGGCGGCGCGCGCGTGGCCGAGCGCTTCGAGCGACTCCCGCAGCAACTGCTCGTGGCGAAGGCTGGTGATGAAGCCGGCCTCCTGCTCGGGGCCGCCTTCCGGCGCGATCGCCTCCAGGATGCGGCGGCGCAGCTCGTCGATCCCCTCGCCGGTGAGCGCCGAAACCCGCAAGACTTTACCCTCGCAGTCCGCGCGCGGCGGCAGGTCGCACTTGTTGCCCACGACCAGGCTCGGGCCGTGTTCCGCCGCGCGGCGCATCAGCTCGATGTCCTCCGCTTCGAGCGGCGCCGAAAGGTCCAGGACCACCAGCGTGAGGTCCGCCTCGGCCATAGCCTGGTAGCTGCGCTCGATTCCGAGCGTCTCCACCAGCCCTTCCCCCTGCCGGATGCCGGCCGTGTCGATGTACTTGACCGGGATGCCGCCGAGCGAAGCGACTTCGGAAACCAGGTCGCGGGTGGTGCCGGGAATGTCGGTGACGATGGCGCGGTCCTGCTCCAGCAGGCGGTTGAAGAGGCTGCTCTTGCCGACGTTCGGCCGTCCGACGATGGCCAGCGCCAGACCGGAATGCACCAGCTTGCCGTAAGCGAAGCTGCCGGCGAGCCGGCCGACCTCCCGGCGGATGGGATCGAGGCGCCGCGCGATCTCCTCCTGGGAGGCCACGCTGACGTCGTCCTCGGCGAAGTCGATGCCCGCCTCCAGCAAGGCGATCAGCTCGAGCAACTGCTCCTTGATGGGAGCGATGCGGCGGGAAACGGCGCCTTGGGCCTGTTGGGCGGCGATCCGCGCCTGGTACAGCGTAGTGGCTTCGATCAGGTCGCGGACGGCTTCCGCCCGCGGCAGGTCGATCCGTCCGTTGACGAAGGCGCGGAGGGTGAACTCGCCCGGCTCGGCCGGCCGGGCGCCGGCGGCGCAGGCCCGCTCGACGCAGTAGCGCAGCACCACCGGCGCGCCGTGGCAGCAGATCTCGATGACATCCTCGGCGGTGTAGGAGCGCGGGCCTTCGAAGAACGTCACCACCACCTGGTCCACGGGGTGGCCGTCGGGGCCGGGCAGGTCGGCCATCGCCGCCGTCCACGGCCGCCAGTCAGCGGCCTTCGGGAAACGGAGGATGCGCCCGGCGATGAGGCGGGCGTCGTTGCCGGAGAGCCGCACAATCCCCAGCCCGCCGCGCCCGGGCGGGGTGGAGATGGCGACGATCGTGTCCTGGAGATTCAATCAGCGGCGGCGCGGGCGCCGGTCGGCGGGCCTCGGCAGGGCCGCCCCGGCGGGTTGCGGGACCGACGGCATCCCCGCCGGGTAGATCACCACCTGGCGATGGCTGCCGAAGCCGGCGCTTTCGCTCCGCACCTGTGTCTCGCCGCGGAGCGCGAGGTGAATGATGCGGCGCTCGCGGCTGCTCATCGGGCCGAAGCGGAAGGGAAGGCCCGAACGCTTCACCTTCTCGGCGGCGGCCAGCGCGCTCACCCTCAGCTCCTCGATCCGCAACACACGATAGTCGTTGGCGTCGAAGCACAGCTTCGTGTGATCCTCGGGCGGCATGCGGAGCGTTTCCATGGCCACGTGTTCGAGCGCCAGCAGCAGTTCGCCCTTGTTGGCGAGCAGCAACTCGACGTCCGGCCCGGAGAACTTCGCCAGCACCTCGGGGTTCTCGAAATCCGGGTGGGGATTCTGCCCGGCGGCGATTTCGAACTTCAGCCGGAATCCTGCCTTCTTGAGCACCGCCGTCAGAAACGCGGACAAGCGCGGCCCGATCGACTCGACTGTGTACTTTGGTTCCTCCACTGGTTATTTCCTGGAGCGTTTGGCGCGTTTGGCGGGCGCCTGAACGGTTGTTATAGCGCTTGCCGGCACGATCGAAGTCTTGTTAAAGAACCACTGCTGGGCAATGCCAACGAGGTTTCCGGTCAACCAGTATAACACCAGCCCGCTCGACACCCCGTAAAACATGAAGCCGAGGATCAATGGCATGAACAGCATCACCTTCTGCTGCGCCGGATCGGCGGTCGTGGCCGGGGTCATCTTCTGCATGATGAACTGGCTGATGATCATCGCGATCGGAAGGATGCGGATCGGAATGTGCTCCGGCTGCGACAGGTCGGTCACCCACAGCCACGACGCCCCGCGCATCTCGATGGCCACCGTCAGCACTTTGTAGAACGCGATGAAGAAGGGAATCTGGAGCAGCATCGGGATGCAGCTTCCCATCGGATTGACGCCGTGCTTCTTGTACAGCTCCATGACTTCCTGGTTCTGCTCCGCCTTCCGGGGGTCGCGCAGGCCAACGTTCTTGTAGCGCTCGTTGATGGCGGCGATCTGCGGGGCGAGCGCCTGCATCTTCTTCATCGACTTCAGGCTGGTGAACTTCAGCGGCAGCAGCAGGAAGTTGATGATCACCGTCACCACCACGATCGACCAGCCGTAGTTTTGGACGTAGCGATCGTTGACCCAATTGAGCGCCAGGAACAGCGGCTTCGCCAGCAAGGCGAACCACCCGAAATCCACAAGCTGCTCGAGCTTTGGGTTCACCTTGCGCAGCGTGTCGATGTCCTTCGGCCCGACGAACATCGCGAACCGGTTCCGCGAGCCGCCCACGCCGGCGCCCGCGTGCGGCACGTCCTTGCCGCCTTGCGACTCGGGCAGCAAGTCGTGGTAGGTGCGAAGCTCGATCTGCGCCCCGTCGGAGGGCAGGAACACGGCGGCGAAGTAGCTGTCTTCGATCCCGGCAAAGGAATACTGGCCGGTTGAGGAAACCGGCCCGTCTTCGGCGGCCTTGGCGTCGTTCACCACCAGCTTGTTGGCCGGCACATCGAAGTACACGCTGTGCTGCGTGGCGGCGTGGTTTGCCACCGAGCGGTCGCCGAACCCGCCGCGCCAGGCGAGCACGTGGGCCAGCCGCTTGCCGCCGCTCGTCACCTCGGAGGAAACATCGGTGATATAGCTGTCCTTGCGGAAGCGGAAAGACTTGCGGCTCACCGCCCGGCCGTCGGAGTACTCGTAATCGACGCCCAGCCCGTCGGGATGCGGCCGGGCGGCGTACAGGACCTGGGTCAGGTCGGCATCCGGCTTGCCGTTCCGGAACTCCAGCGACAGCGGATAGCCGGCCTTGGCCGCGCCGCCGCCGTTGACCAGTTCCAGTTGATTACCGGCGTTGTCCTTGTATCTCTTGAGGACCCAGCTTCGGACCACCGCCCCTCGATTGGACAATACAACCCGAAAGAGGTTCGTGTCGGCGACGAACGTTTCCTCACTCGCTCCGGCCACCTGCCCCGCCGCCGGCGGGATCGCTTCGGCGGGTAAGGCAGCCGCTTTGGGCTTTTCGGGCGTTACGGCCGCCGCCGGAGCCGGCTTCGGCTTCGCGGGCGCCGGAGCAGGCCCCGAGGAACGGAAAAAGTAAGGCGTCAGGAAGAGGACGGCCGCCATCAGAATGAAGGCGATCAGGAGCCTTCGCTCCATGGACATCTCGCCTGGCTCTGCCGGCGGCCTCGGGCTGGGTTCCGGATCAGGCATCGAAATCACAGAATGGAATCAACGGACAGGGTCATACCCTCCGGCATGAAACGGGCGGCAGCGCAGCAATCGTTTCGCGCCCATCCAGACGCCGCGCCCAGCCCCGTGCTTCTCGACGGCCTGCATCATATACTCCGAGCAGGTCGGATAGAAGCGGCAGGAGGACGGCAGCAGCGGCGAGATCGCCAGCTTGTACCCGCGAAGCATCAGGATCAGGAGGCTGCGCACTTGGAGAATACCCGGATGACTTCGCGTTCCAGCGCGTCGAAAGGCACGTTGAGAGCGCTCCGGCGGGGGTTGAGCACCACCGCCCATTCCGGCCCGAGTTGCCTGAGGTTGAGACGCACTGCCTCGCGGAGCCTCCGCTTCAAACGATTCCGAACCACGCTCTTGCCCACCGCTTTCGGCGCCGTCAGCCCTACCCTCGGCCGGCTCTGCCCGCTGATGCGGAGACAGAACGCGGCGAAATACGGACCGGCGATCCGCGTGCCCTCGTCATAGACCTTCCGGAATTCGGAGGGCCGGAGGAGCCGGACCTCCTTGGGGTAAGACAGGTTCCTCGTTTCGATCGGCCTATTTCGCTTGGCGGACGGCTCTTTCGGAGCTCACCGTCAGTTTCTTGCGACCCTTTGCCCGGCGCCGCGCCAGGACGGCACGCCCGTCCTTCGTTCTCATGCGGACACGAAAACCGTGGGTCTTCGCCCGTTTCCGGTTGTTCGGCTGAAATGTGCGTTTTGGCATGTGTGTGCGCAGCCCCTCGGCGCAAACGTGACCGCCAGAGCTGAGTTAAAAATAAAATGTAGTTGATTTCGGAAAACTCCAGTATAGAAAGCGGCGCGGACACCTGTCAAACGATACACGGAGCCGTGGAGCAGCCGTCAATAGCCGGGGAATGATTCATCTTCAAGCCGTCGATGAACGCGGATAGAGCATCTGTGGGCATCGGCGTTTCTCGGCGTTCATCGGCGGCTGTAACGATTTGCAGTCGCTACGCGTCGGAGGGAACGTGAGACTGGCAATTTCCATCCTCGCAGTAATCTTCACCCTTCAGCTCGCCCCGTTGTTCGCGCAACGAGGCTTCGAGCGCTATGCGCTCATCCTGGAGGACCCGCCGCTGGCGCGGCAGGTCCAAAGCCGCCAGGAACTGCGGGAGGCCGCCTGGGACAGGCGGAGCCGCCTGGAAGCGGCGCAATCCTCGCTGCGCAGCAGACTATCAGAGCGCAACATTCCGGTGACCGGCGCGGTCCAGACCCTCCTCAACGCGGTCTTCGTGGCCGTGCCCGAGGATCGGGTGGCCGAGTTGAAGACCCTGCCCGGCGTCCGCCGGGTGGCTCACATGCCGCGCATCAAGCGGCATCTCGACCGGGCCGTCGAGCTGGTGAATGCGCCCAACGCCTGGAACACCCTCGGCGGCATCCAGAACGCCGGCGCCGGCGTCAAGATCGCCATCATCGACACCGGCATCGACCAGAACCATGCCGGCTTCCAGGACTCGTCCCTGTCGATTCCCGCGGGCTATCCGAAATGCCGGCCGCTGGAATGCTCCTGGACGAACAACAAGGTGATCGTCGCGCGGAGTTATGTCGATCAGCTCGCGGCGGGGTTCGGGTTCGATCCGGCGGCGACATCCCGCCCGGACGACCTGACTCCGCGCGACCGGGTCGGCCACGGAACAGCCGCGGCAATGGTCGCCGCCGGCGCCCGCAACACCGGGCCGCTGGCCACCATCACCGGCGTGGCGCCGAAGGCCTGGCTGGGCAGCTACAAGATCTTTGGCTCTCCGGGATTACTCGACTACACCTATGGGGACATCGTCATCCAGGCGCTCGAAGACGCGCTGGCCGACGGAATGGATATCGCCTCGCTGTCGCTGGGCTCAACCGCCTTATATGGCCCGACCGACACGGGCGCGACTTGCGGCGAGACGGGCAGCAATCCATGTGACGTGCGCGCCGCTGCTGTCCAGAACGCGGTCAGCCTCGGCATGACAGTCGTGGTTTCGGCGGGCAACGACGGCGACATCGGGAACTTCTTTCCCACCCTCAGCACGATCGCCACGCCCGGCACCGCGCCGGCGGCGATCACCGTCGGCGCGACCACGAACGCGCACGTCATCTTCCAGGAGGTCCGGGTAACTGGCGGCGATGTCCCGTCCAGCCTTCAGAACATCCCGGCGTTGTTCGGCGACGGGCCGCTTCCGAGCGGCACGGTCACCGCGCCGCTTCGCGACGTGTCCCGGCTCGGCAACAACGGCCGCGCGTGCACGGCCCTGGCCGCCGGATCGCTCAGCGGCGCGATCGGGCTGGTGGAACGCGGCGATTGCACATTCGCCGACAAGGTGAATCATGCGCAGGCGGCGGGCGCCGCAGCCGTTGTCATCTACCGCACCGACTCCGACGTTCCGTTCAAGCCGGGTGGATTGTCGGGGACCGGGATTCCCGCCGCCATGATCGGACGCCAGGACGGGTTTGCGGTAAAGGATTTCCTCGGCACGCACCTGGAACGAGCGGTGGCGATGGACCCGCTACTGAAGTCGTTCGACGCCCGCGCCGACGATGTGGCCGATTTTTCGTCGCGCGGGCCGTCCATCGGCCTGGCGGCGATCAAGCCCGAGGTCGTCGCCGTCGGCACGGACATGTATTCCGCCACGCAGACCTATGACTGGAACAGCGGCATCTACGACCCCAGCGGGTACACCGTCGTCTCCGGAACCAGCTTCTCCGGTCCGATGGCAGCCGGCACGGCCGCGCTTGTGAAGCAGGTCAAGGGACAGAGCGCGACGCCGGCCGTCATCAAGTCGGCGATCGTCAACACGGCCTCCAACACCATCACCGACTTCGACGGGCAACTGGCGCGTGTCACGGCCGTCGGCGCTGGAAAACTCAACGCGGGCAACGCGGTCCGGTCCACCATCAGCGCCGATCCCGCCGTCCTTTCCTTCGGCGTCATCACTACGGGGATGCTGCCGGTCTCCCTCACCTTGAAGCTCACCAACGCTGGCAACAGCCTGGTGAACCTGAATCTCGCCGATCAGCCGCGGGACACCAACACCAGCGCGGGAATCGTCCTTAGCTCGTCGAACCTCTCGCTCGGCGCGGGGCAGACAACCAGCCTGACTGTACGCCTGGAAGGGACACAGCCTCCTCCGGGCAACTACGAAGGCGCGATCGCGATCACCGGCGGTGCCGTCAACCTCAGAATTCCTTACCTGTACCTCGTCGGCGACGGTGTGGCACAGAACATCTATCCCCTTCTGGGAGGGAGCTTCGAGGGGATCGTGAGCAGCAACATCTCAGGCACGCTCCTGGCGATCCGGCTGCTTGACCAATTCGGCGTGCCGGTCCGCAGCGCGCCGGTTGTGTTTCGCGCGGTTTCGGGCGGCGGCTTCATCGACCAGGCGGACGCGCAAACCGACGTCTACGGCATCGCCGCCGCCATCCCGGTCCTGGGACCGCAGCTCGGCGAACAGCGCTTCACCGCCGAGGCGGGCGGCCTGATCGCCGAGTTCAACGGCAACGCCCGATCGCGGCCGGCCATTTACACCAATGGCATCGTGAACGCCGCCAGCAATCTGCTGGGCGATGGGCTGGCCCCGGGCTCCTACGCCGCCATTTACGGCGAGGCGTTGAGCGACGCGACCGTCACCTACCGGCCTCCGAACCTCGCGCTGGCGCTCGCCAACGTGAGCGTCAGTTTCGATGCTCCCGGCATCAGCGTGCCGGGCCGGCTGCACTTCGTCAGTCCCGGGCAGGTTAACCTCCAGATTCCGTGGGAGGTGCAGGGTTTGAACAGCGTCAAGGTGAAGGTCAGCATCGGGGACTTCTCGAGCGCGGTCTACACGCTGAAGCTGGCCCAGTTCTCGCCGGCCCTGTTCGAGTACCCGCTGGGAAGCGGGATGCCGGCGGCTCTCGACGAGGCCTACAACGTCATCACGACCGCCAACCCCGTGGAGCGCGGGAAGGCGGCGCAGTTGTTCCTCAACGGCCTCGGCCCAGTGGACCGGCCGCAGGTGTCCGGCGAACCGGCGCCGCTCACTCCGCTGATCTATACGACGGCGGCGCCCACCGTGACCATCGGCGGGCTGCCGGCGACGGTCGAGTTCAGCGGCCTGGCGCCCACCTGGGTCGGCCTGTACCAGGTCAACGTTCGGGTGCCCACCGGGCTTGCCACCGGAAACCACCCGCTGGTGCTGACGATCGGCGGGGTGACCGCCAAGACCGTGACCCTGCCGGTGAAGTGAAAGGGGGCAGACCCCTTTCTCCGGCCAGCGTAGAGTGTGGTGATGCCGCTGTCGGAGCGCATCATCGTCGATCCCGAAATCCTCGCCGGCAAACCCGTGATCCGCGGGACGCGTCTGGCCGTCGAGTTGATTCTCGAACTCCTGGCGGCGGGCCAGTCCGAACACGACCTCCTCACAGACTATCCCGGCCTGACGCGCGACGACATCCTCGCCTGCTTGTCCTACGCCAGCTACTTGGCCCACGAATACAAGGCCTAGCCAATTCCAGCGTAGATGCGCCTCCTCGCCGACGAGAACTTTCCGAGGCCGATAGTCGAGGCTCTCAGAGACGAAGGCAATCATGTGCTTTGGGCCCGAACGGATTGCCCCGGATGGAAGGATGTGGTTCTTCTGGAATGTGCCGAATCCGACGCGCGTATCCTTACGACGCTGGACAAGGACTTCTGGCAGATCGCCGTTCAACGCCGAGTTCCTCTTTAGCGATCAGGCGTAGTCTTGTTTCGGGTTCATCCGGCGACTCCGGAGAATCTCGATCCGCTCGTCCGCGCCTTCATCGAGGCGGGCAAGGATTGGACCAGGTCAGCATCGTTACCGCCGAAGGGATTCAAATGCTCGCCGCTCGAAGGCACTGACTGGCAAGTCTTGGTTCCGGCGTGCACGGCTCGGACCGTGGACGAGTACCTGATGAAATCCGACCAATGCTGATCGCGGGCGAACAAGGCCCACCGCCGCAATGCGGGCCATATTCGATGCTGGTATTCAGTATGGTATGCTGCCGGGTGATGGAGACAGCGCGCAAGATCACAGTAGAGGTGCCGCCGGAGCTGCTCGAAAAGGCACAACGCGCCAGTGGCGCTGGCATCACCCAAACCGTTCGAACTGGCCTGGAGCTAGTTGCGGCGTCGCGGACCTACGCGCGGCTGCGCCAATTGCGGGGCAAGGTTCGCTTCTCACGCACGCTGGCTGAACTGAAGCTCGACCGATGATCGCGGCCGACACCAGCACATGGATCGCCTTCCTCGAAGGAGATGCCGGCGAGGACGCGGAATTGCTCGATAGGGCGCTCCGGGACCGGCAGGTACTAATGGCGCCTGTTGTGCTCACCGAAGTATTGAGCGACCCGGAGCTTTCTTCAGAGGTTTCACAGACCCTCTCAGAACTGCCCCTCATCGAGATCAAAGCCGGCTATTGGCAACGGGCGGGAGCTTTGCGAGCGAAGGTGCTGGCAAAGCGGCGCAAGGCGCGCCTTGGCGATGCTCTGATTGCCCAGAGCTGTGTCGATCGCGGGATTCCTCTCCTGACGCGAGACCGGGACTTCCGGGCGTTCGCCGAAGCCGCCGGCCTCGATCTCGTCATTGGGGCCGCCGGTTCACTTGCGGAGCCGGAATAACCGGTTCCTGTGGCCGGATTCCAGAAGTGAAAGGCGTTCCTCATTCCCATGCCCACCAAGGTCCTCATCCTAGGCGGTGGTTTCGGCGGCGTCTACGCGGCCCTCGAGCTGGAGAAAACGCTGGCCCGCGATCCCGGCGTCGAAGTAACCCTGGTCAACAAGGACAACTTCTTCCTGTTCACTCCGATGCTTCACGAGGTGGCGGCCAGCGACCTCGATCTGACGACCATCGTGAATCCGATCCGCAAGCTGCTGCGAAGGGTCAACTTTTTCGCCGGCGACGTCGAGGCGATCGATCTGCACGCCCGCCGGGTGCTGGTCTCGCACGGCTCGGACCATCATCATCACGAACTGGAGTACGACCACCTGGTCGTCGCGCTAGGCTCCATCACCAATTTCCACAACCTCCCGGGGCTGGAGGAGCGCGCCATCACCATGAAGTCGCTCGGCGATGCCATTACGCTGCGGAACCGCCTGATCGCCAACCTGGAGGAGGCCGACACGGAGTGCGCCTGCCACATCCGCGAGCCGCTGGTCACGTTCGTGGTGGCCGGCGGCGGCTTCGCCGGCGTGGAGACCGTCGCCGCCATCAACGACTTCGCCCGGGAAGCAGTGCGATTCTACCCGCGGCTCAGCGAAGAGGTGTTGCGCGTGGTGCTCGTGCACCCCGGACCGGCGATCCTTCCGGAACTGGGGCCGAAGCTCGGCGCTTACGCCCAGAAGCAGTTGACGGGACGAAAGGTCGAGATCCGGGTCAGCACCCGGGTCGTAGGCGTGGACGACCGCGGCGTGCGGTTGAGTGACGGCGTCACAATTCCCACCAGGCTGATCGTCTGGACGGCGGGTACATCCCCGAATCCGCTGCTCGCCGGTCTGCCGTGTACGAGGGCTCAGGGACGGCTGCTCGTCAACGAATACCTGGAGGTCATGGAATGGCCGGGTGTCTGGTCTTTGGGCGATTGCGCGCTCATCCCGGACCGCGAGACCGGCAAGTTCTACCCGCCCACGGCGCAGCACGCTATCCGCGAAGGCAAAGTGCTGGCGCGCAACATCGCCGACGCCGTCCACGGCGGCGTCAAGCGTCCGTTCTCGTTTTCAACCATCGGACAACTGGCGGCCATTGGCCGGCGGACCGGCGTCGCCAACATCCTCGGCGTCAACTTCTCGGGCTTCCTGGCTTGGTGGCTGTGGCGGACGATTTACTTGAGCAAGCTGCCCCGCCTCGACAAGAAGCTTCGTGTCGCGCTGGATTGGACCCTCGATTTGCTGTTCTCGAAGGACCTTGTACAATACCAGACCTTCCGCTCTCCGGCCGCCTCGCACGCCGACGAGGAAGCGCCGGCGCTCGTTCGCACGGGTGCCTCTGCGGGGGAGGCGTAGCTCGAGCAGCATCGGACTCCCGTTCAACTTGCCGCGAACATGCGCGAATTGCGGCATCACAGCAAGAGGCGCTCATAGAGGAGAATCATGGGCTTAAGCCACACCCTGTCAAAGGTGGTGTTCCTGGTCCGGAACTCCCTGTCAAGTCATTTAACCAGGTAACCGAAAGGGGGGTCGTTGGGTCACGTA
>CAZACK010000118.1:0-15149 GCA_964483455.1 uncultured Solibacteraceae bacterium | reverse complement strand
TCACGATGGTCACGACGATGGTCGAGGGGCTTTCCAACTACCGCACCATCGAGGAACTCCAGGCCAACCTGGACCCGGAGACTTTCTGGCGGGTTCACCGCTCCTACCTGGTCAATATCAACCGGATCAAGGAAGTCATACCGTGGTTCAAATCCAGCTACCAATTGCGGATGGATGACAAGAAGCAGACGGAAATCCCAGTCAGCCGGGTGCAGACCAAACGGCTCCGGACCCTGTTGAAGCTATAGAAGGCCAACCGCCCAACCGAACATCCGCGGCTCCGCTAGATCCTCATCCCCGCCGACCACAGCGCATAACCGACTGCCTGCCGAAAGCACAGCCACCATTGGCCGGCGTCATCCCGCCCAGTCTCTGGGCGAGGCGAGCCGTAGGCCCTCAATCCCCTTTTCTCGAACATCTTCTTAACCCGGTAGATGTGGTAGCCATCGCTGACCACGAGGCAGGATCGCAGTCCCACTCTTCGCATGATCTCGGCCGCCGCAGCGGTGCTTTCCGCCGTGCTCGAGCCCTCCCGCTCGACCAGAATCGCCTCGGACGGAACGTTCTGGCCGATCAGATATGCCCGCCCCACTCCCCCTTCCGTGAAATCCGGATCCCCGCCGGAGCCGCCGGTGGTCAGGATTCGGGGAGCTAGCCCTCTCCGATACAGCCCCAAGCCGTGGTCCAGCCTGGCCTTGAACACGGGCGACGGCTTCCCCCGATATTCAGCGGCGCCGAGAATCACGATGACATCCGCCGGCCGGGCCTCGTCGATTGCCGACTGCCTCCGGACCTCGTAGGCGATCGTCACCACGCGCGTGGCAGCCGCGGCGACGGCCACCATACCGGCGACGAAGACGATTCGCCTGCCGCGTTGCGGTATGATTCTATGGGTTCGGGCAGCGGTCACGTTCCTCCAGAGGTTCAGTGTACGACAATGGCTAAGGTCGAGCTTCTCACGAGCGCTGCCAACCCGTTGCTGAAGGACGTCCGGCGCGCGATCGCCAGAGGCTGCCTGACCGCTGGAGGGTACTGCGTGGCCGAGACCTTCCACCTGCTGGAGGAAGCGCTCCGCAGCGGCTGTGAGGTAGCGGCAGTCGTGGCCGCCCAATCCGTCCGGGCAGCGGTTGAGAGCCACGTGGGAAGCTTGTCGGGCATCCGCGTCATTGTCCTTCCGGAGACGCTGTTTCGAGGTCTGGCCGCCACCGAGTCGACCCAGGGCGTCATGGCCCTGGTCCGGCCGCCTTCCTGGCGCCTGGACCAGCTCTTTCGCGGGCAATCCCTTCTCCTTGTACTGGACGGGATTCAGGACCCCGGCAACGCCGGCACCATGGTCCGGACGGCCGAGGCGTTCGCGGCTACGGGGTTGATTCTGCTGAAGGGCACGGTCAGCCCGTTCAACTCGAAGGCCATCCGGGCCTCGGCCGGCTCGCTGTTCCGCCTCCCGTTCGCGTATGGCGTGGACGGCTCGATCGCCCTCGCCGCGCTTAAGCGGCATAAGCTCGATGTCTACGCCGCTACTCCCGGCGGCGCCAAGTGCCTGGGCGAAGCGGACCTCAGCCGAGCGTGCGCGTTCATCATCGGGGGCGAAGGCCGCGGCGTGAGCGAGCGTCTCCGAGCCGGCGCGATCGAACTCAGGATTCCAGTCGCCCAGGTGGAGTCCCTGAACGCAGCGATGGCAGCCGGCATCCTGCTGTACGAAGCCCACCGCCAGCGCACGATAGGCCGATGAGCTTGTTCGATACCAGCCCGCCCGCCGCCATCAGCCTCAAGAGCCGACCGCTCGCTGAGCGGATGCGTCCCCGCTCGCTCGACGAGTTCGTCGGCCAAGAGCACATCCTGGGTCCGGGCAAGCCGCTCCGAGCCATGCTGGAGCGCGGCGAATTGGCGTCTCTCATTTTCTGGGGCCCGCCCGGCACAGGGAAGACCACGCTGGCGCGGCTGATCGCGGGACTCACCCGATGCGATTTCGTCCCGTTCAGCGCGGTCCTCAGCGGGATTAAGGAAATCAAGTCGGTGATGGCCGAGGCCGAGCGGAATCTCCGCCTCGGGCGCCGCACCCTTCTGTTCATCGATGAGATCCACCGGTTCAACAAAGCCCAGCAGGACGCATTCCTGCCCTATGTGGAGCGCGGCGACGTCATCCTGATCGGGGCTACCACCGAGAACCCGTCCTTCGAGGTGATCTCGGCCCTCCTCTCGCGCGCGAAGGTGTACGCCCTGCGGGCGCTGAATCCGGAGGAGATCCGACTCCTGCTCAGGCGCGCCATCGAAGATCAGGACCGGGGGCTTGGCGAGACCCCGAAGTCCTGCCCGGAGGACCTCCTCGAGCAGATCGCCATCTACGCCAGCGGTGATGCGCGCTCCGCCTACAACACGCTGGAGCTGGCCTTCGCTGCCTCCGAGGGACCGGAGATCTCCCGGCAGGCGGTGGAGGATGCAATCCAGCGGAAAGTGCTGCTCTATGATAGGTCCGGCGAGGAGCATTTCAACCTGATTTCCGCCCTTCACAAGTCCGTCCGCTCCAGCGACCCGGACGCCGCGCTCTATTGGTTGGCGCGCATGCTCGAGGCCGGCGAGGACCGCCTCTATATCGCCCGCCGCCTGGTTCGCATGGCTATCGAGGACATCGGCCTCGCCGACCCGAGGGCGCTCGAACAGGCGTTGGCGGCCATGCAGGCGGTGCATTTCCTGGGCATTCCGGAGGGCGATCAAGCCCTGGCCCAGGCCGCGATCTATCTCTCGGTGGCGCAGAAATCGGACGCAGCCTACCGGGCCTTGAACAGCGCCATGGAGCAAGTGCGCAATTCCGTGGCCGAGCCGGTCCCCATGCATCTAAGGAACCCGGTCACCTCGTACATGAAGGAATGGGGATACGGAAAGGGGTACAAGCACGCCCACGAGTTCGAGGGTGCGATCACGGATATGGAGTGCCTGCCGCCGTCGCTGGCCGGGACACAGTACTATTTTCCCACCGATCGCGGCTTGGAGAGGCGAATTGCCGAGCGGCTGGAGGAACTCAGGCGGAAGGGTCAGGCACGCCCCGGTCCTACTTCCTCGCCGTCACCGTAATCTCAATCCGGAACGGCCCGGCCAGCCTGGTCACCCCGACAGTAGTCCGTGTCGGCCGCGGCTCCTTGAAATAGGAGACGTAAACCTGGTTCATGCGATCAAATAGCGTTATATCAGTGAGATAGACCTGAACGGCGACTGCGTTGTCGAAGCCCATCCCAGCTTCCTTAAGGACGATCCCGATGTTGTCCAGGCATTGTTTGACTTCCTCCTCAAACTGCTCCGGCGCTTTTCCGGTTTCCAGGTTGTTGCCGACCATACCGGACACGTAGAGCGTGTCCCCAGCCAGGATTCCAGGGCTGAATGGCCTCCCTTTTGCGAATTGCTTCGGGTGCACGGCTTTTTTAACCGCCCCAAAGGCTGAGAGCGACAGGAAAAGGACGATTGTTGCCACTATACGGTGGAGATGCATAGCGAGATTATAGTCCCGTCGAGAAGACTTGTGTGAAAGCAGTAACGGTGGGGGGGTACTGCCGCATTATAAAGAATGAGTCGTTCAGCCTATTGAGGCATTTGGACTCATCAGAGACCATGGAAGTCACGGCGTGAAGAAAAGGGAGGATGTGCCAATGCTGGGTACGTTGCAGAGAGTGGTCCACTCCGCGCGAGGACCTTCCGACCGCCGCGCAAACGATCGTTTCCCCATCGAGCGCGAGGTCCGCTACAGGGTTTTGAGCAGCAAGAACAGTGCTGGAATCGGCATCGGGAAGACCGTGAACATCAGCAGCAACGGCGTGCTCTTCACGGCGCAGGCCCCCTTGTCGACAGGAAAACGGATCGAGCTGTCGATCAGTTGGCCCGCCCAGCTTGACGGCAAGTGCAACCTCAAACTGGTGGCGCGCGGCCGCGTCGTTCGCTCCGAGGGAAACCAGGTCGCCATCGAGATCGAGAAGTACGAGTTCCGCACGCAAAGCGCCAGGGGCTTCGCCGCCTCCTCCGGAATGTAGCGCCCGGATTGAACCCCCTACCGATCAAACCCTAACCGCACAACCAAACAACCGCCAAGCCGCACCAATGGAGGTTGACAAAAGCCTCCTTGGAGAGTAATTTACATATGTTACACTACTTCCGGGCCTGAATGTCAGGTTCGGGTAAAGGGGGAAGATCATGAGGATTGCTATGTTTGTCGCCTGCTTGGCGGCACTCCTGATATCCACAGCATCGGCCCCGGCGCAGACGCCGACCGGTGCGATCGAGGGTGAAGTCACCGATCCCACTGGCGCGGTGGTTCCGAATGCCCCGGTGACCATCACCGAGGTGGCCACCGGCCGGTCTATCCCGGTGACCACGGGCGGGGACGGGCGGTACTCCGTCCGCAACCTGCTGCCCGGGGTTTATCGCATCCGAGTGGAAGCTCAGGGCTTCGCCTCCAAAGTCGTGGAAGACATCTCGGTGTCGAGCGGCTCGGTGGTGAACGGCAACGTCAGCCTGGAGATCGGCAAGACGGGCGAAGTCGTGTCGGTGACGGCCGAGGCTGTCATGGTGGACACCACCCGGCAGACCGTCGACACGGTAGTGACGGGCCAGGATGTTCGAAACCTGCCGTACTTCTCCCGGAACTTCCTGGATATGGCGGCGCTCGCCCCTGGAACCTGGATCCGCGACGGCGGCCAGATCGACCCCACCAAGGAGTTCGCTTACCGCGTTGTGGGCGTGGTGGGCCGCTCCGGCACCGCGACCCGCGTCCAGGTGGACGGAATCGACGTCACGGACGAGACCGTCGGCACGACCGTGGCGAATTTTTCGCCCGAGGCCATTAACGAGTTTCAATTGACGCGCTCCTCGTTGGACCCGTCGACTTCGCTGACTTCCTCGGGGGCCATCAACATCATCAGCCGCACCGGCGGCAACGACATCCACGGCAACTGGTTCTGGGACTACTACAACCAGGACATGGGCGCGAGGCCGCACTACTTAACCGAGCAGGACCTGGAAGAGTTCGAGGGCAGCAATCCGCCCTTCAAGCGCAACCGGACCGGCGGCACGGTCGGTGGTCCGTTCAAGAAGGACAAGCTGTTCTGGCTGGTCAACTGGGAGCGCCATTATCAGACCGAGCTGAGGACTTCGCGGGTTCCCGAGTTTCCGCAATTGAACGTCAGCCAGTCGTGGCCGGCGGGCCTCCGCTTCACCGACCATCGCCTCGACTGGAACATGTCGGCCAATTTGCGGATGTTCGGCAAGTTCCACCACGACTGGAACCTGGCCACCGGCGGCAGCGCCGTGTCGCCGTTCCAGACGATCAACTGGACAAATATTGCGACCGTCGGCTTCGACTACACCACAGCGAGGACGACCCACTCCTACCGGTTCGGCTACGTGAATTTCAACAACCGGATCGAGTCCCAGGAGTTGAAGTACAAGTTCCTGCGGACGCCGCAGGGCATCCCGTACTACCTGGGCGTGGGTCCGTATGGCGCGGGGCCGAACTCTCTTGCGCCGCAGGCTACCTACCAGGACAACTACCAGAATTCCTACGAAGGAAGCTGGTTTGCCGGCAAACACAGCCTGCGGTACGGCTTTGACGTCCGGCGCATCGTTCTGGGAGGCTTTGCCAACTTCGCTGGGCCACTTTCCATTTACGGGACCTACGATGCGGCGACGATCGAAGACTTGAGGGCGCGGGGCGCCAACCTGGAAGATCCGCTCGAATACCCGCTGGAGAGCTTCTCGACCGGCAACCAGAACGGCTTCTTCAATCTCGCCCCGGCTCACGGCCTTCCGCACGGCGGCCATTTTCTCACCCGCACGGGCGCGTTCGTGCAGGATTCCTTCAAGCTGCACCGGACATTCACGCTGAACCTCGGCTTGCGCTGGCAGTACGACAACGGCTATTTCGCCAGCAAGGACGTGCCCCGCGATCCGGACCTGGAGCGGTGGGGCAAAGGCTTTTCGACGTTCTCGGAGTTCCCCAAGGACGCCTTCTCCCCTTCCATCGGATTCGCCTGGAACGTGAAGGGAGATGGTAAGACGGTCATCCGCGGCGGCTTCTACAAGGGCTACGAGATGAACATCCTGAACAACACGATGTTCGACGAGTTCTCGATGTTGCCGGGGGGACTGGGGCCCGAGTTTTGGGACATCACTTACGTGGCCGGACCCGACGGGAACCCTATCGACGTGGGCGGTCACCCGGAGGGCAACTACGAAGACCTGATCGGGACGCCGATCAAGGACGTCATCGGCCTGCTCGGCCAGGTCCATGAGGCCCTCAATGCGGCGTATATGGGGTACCCGTTCGACCCAACGCGCGGAGACTCGTTTTTCCGGGCATCCCGCGGGTTGACCTACGGAGGTGTGATCCCCGGAAATCAGTTCAAGATTCCTTACGCGGTGCAGTTCAATATCGGGATTCAGAGAGAACTGACGCCTGGCACTGTGTTGTCCGCGGATTACATCCACAACCACGCTGTCGGCCTGCCAAACTTCCTGGTGGACTACGAGCGGCGCAGGGACGCCGGAACGCTGGACGTCGCCGCCGCCCGGGCGAAGGTGGACAGCGTTCTCAAAGGCCTCTCGGTGGATGAGTGGATGGCCGCTAACCCCACCAAGACCATCGGCTCATTCGGGCTGATCAGCGACTCAATCTACATGGGGCTCTACCCGGACTACACGCGCGCCCGCATTTTCACCGGCGGCTTCACCCGGTATCGCGGGCTCCAGGTGAGTCTTCGCGGGGGTGGACGCTCCTTCTGGCGGATTCGCGATATCGGCTACAACGTAAGTTACGCCCTTTCGCGTGGCGAATCGGCCAGCGCCGTCAGCCGCGTGGAGTTCCTGGCCACTCCCTACGACAACCGCCGCTGGAACTGGAAAGAAGCCTTCGGCCCGAACAACCTGGATCGCACTCACATGCTCCGCTGGGCCCTGACGATGACCGTGCCCGGCGGCTTCCGGTTGAACTCCTACTGGAACTTCAACACCGCCGAGGCCCAGAACCTGACCGTTCCCAATCTGGGAGGCGCCATCTCCGGCACCCAAGGTTTCTTCGGAACCGACCTCAACGGCGACGGGGGCGCTGGTACAACCCCGCGCGGCGACTTGCTGCCCGGGGCGAAAGCGGGAGCGTTGGGCCGGGGTGTAAAGGACTTCCAGGAGCTGAATCGGATCATCCAAGACTTCAACTCAACCTATGCCGGCAAGCTCACCCCTCACGGCCAGGCGCTGGTCAAGGCGGGCATCTTCACCGAGCAGCAGTTGAAGCAGCTCGGCGCGGTCATCCCGACCATCCCGCTAGTCCCCGAGAACAATCCCTGGCCGTGGTACAACGTGTTCACGACCGCGCTCCGGCTGGACCGCCCGATCAAGCTCAACCGCCTGCGTGAGGGCATGGAGATCGTCCCCTTCGCGGACTTCTACAACCTGTTCAACCATGCGCCGGTAAACATCTATGGCGGTTTGACCGGCAGGTTCGGCGCGTTGAATTATGACTACGCCAACGCGCCTGAAGGGCTGAGGGAGAGCGATCTGAATTATTCGCGGGGGAGGGTGAGCAATACCCGCCAGGTGTTATTCGGCCTGCGGTTCAACTTCTGACACAACCTCGCAAGACGTAAGGGCCGGGCATTCCCGGCCCTTACGGAGACCGGGTCCGCAACTGCTTCATGAGCCGCGCTGGGTCTGAGGTGTTGCTCCGCGCAGGGGCACCGCCGGTGATACGATCAAGGACCACCCTTTCCCATGTGGCAGCAGAACTATACACCGGTTGCGGGCAGCCTGGGGTGGTCGGCTCTGGTGGCCGCCATCCCGATCTTCGTCCTCCTGCATCTGCTGGGGATCCGCCGGCGGCCTGCCTGGCAAGCGGCGGTGGCCGGCTTGGGCAGCGTAGCCGTGGTCGCCGTCGCGGCCTATGGCATGCCGGTCGCCAAAATGGCGAGCGCGGCGGGCTACGGGGCGGCGCACGGAGTGCTGCCGATCGGCTGGGTCGTGTTCGCCGCCATTCTGCTCTACCGGATCACGGTTGAGACCGGCAAGTTCGAAGTCATCAAGGATTCTGTCGGCCACCTTTCGGAGGACCGGCGAATGCAGGCGCTGCTGATCGCCTTCGCCTTCGGAGCGTTCATCGAAGGCGCATCGGGCTTCGGCACGCCGGTGGCGGTGGCGGCGGCGATGATGGCCGGTCTCGGTTTCTCGCCCTTCTATGCGGCGGCGATCTGCTTGCTGGCCAACACGGCGCCGGTGGCGTTCGGGTCGATCGGCACGCCGATCTGGGCGCTCAGCAAAGTCACGTCACTCCCGCTGAACGAGCTGAGCGGCGCGGTCGGGCGCATCTGCGCTCCCATCTCGCTGATCGTGCCGACCTACCTCATCTCCGTCATGGGTGGCTGGAGAGCCCTCAAGGGTGTACTGCCGGCGGCGGCGGTGTGCGGGATCTCGTTCGCGGCCACCCAGTTCCTCATTTCCAACTACTTGGGCCCGGAACTTACCGACATCCTCAGCTCGCTGACCGCCACCGGCGCGCTGGTGCTGCTGATGTTGCTGTGGCGGCCGAAGAACGGCTTCGTCCTGGAGGGCAACCACACACCGCAAGTGATCTCGCGACGACATTCCGCCGGCGAGCTGGTTGTGGCTTGGGCTCCCTACGCCTTGCTGGTGGTGTCCGTGCTGCTGTGGGGGTTGCTGAAGCCGCAGCTTACCAAGACCACCATCTCGATAGCTTGGCCGGGGCTGCACGAGCAGATCATCCAGATGCCGCCGGTGGCGCCGACCCCGGCTCCGTATCGTGCGGTTTACGAGTTCGCCTGGCTGGCGGCTCCCGGAACCGCCTGCTTTCTCGCAAGCCTGCTCTCGGCCATGCTGTTGGGGCTGTCGCCGGCCCGATTCGGACGCGTGCTGGCGACGACAGCGAAACAGCTTGCGCTGCCTATGGTGACGATTGTCTCGGTGCTGTCGCTGGCATTCCTGATGAACTACTCGGGGGCGACGGCGACCCTCGGCTTGGCATTCGCCGCCACCGGCGTGCTGTTTCCGTACTTCAGTGCGATGCTCGGGTGGCTGGGGGTGTTCCTGACGGGGTCTGATACTTCGGCCAATGCGTTATTCGGGAATCTCCAGGTGATCACCGCGAACCGGCTTGGCCTCGACCCCGTTCTGATGGCGGCGTCGAATTCGAGCGGCGGGGTGATGGGGAAGATGATCAGCCTTCAGAGCATCGCGGTGGCGGCGGCCGCCACGGGTATGCGACCGTCAGACGAAGCGGGCCTGTTCCGGTTCACGTTGCGGCACAGTGTCATTCTGGCCACGGCGATCGGGCTGGTTACGGTGTTGTACGCGTACGGGGCGTGAGATGCAAGCCTCTCGCAGGCGAAATCGCCTGCGACCAGGGCTTCCCACTCAGGTGCGGTGGCCCTTCCAGGTGGCCACCATGCTGGCGCCTTCCACTCGTACGGGATCGGCGTCCTTCCCAAGCGCCCGGAGGCGCCCGGCGATCCACCCTTCCAGTTCCTGCTCGAAATCCGACGCCAGTTCCTTCTCCTGCTCCGCGAGATTGTTCACCTCCAGCGGATCGGCGCTGAGGTCATACAGTTCCCGCGGCGGATTTCCGAGCAGATCCTGCTCGCGTGCCAGGATGAACTTGTGCCGCTCGGTGCGAAGGCAATACTTTGCCTGCCAGGTGGACTCCAGGCTGATGATCCGGTCGAAGCCGGACGGCTCCTCGGCGCCGGTCATCTGCCCGAGCAGGCTCTTGCCGTCCATTTCCTCCGGGATCGAGACGCCGGCCGCTTCGAGAATGGTCGGCGCCACGTCGGAGAGCTGCCGCATGGGCGCCAGACGCGCGCCCGTGCGGAGATTCCCGTTGGGCCAGCGAACGATAAGCGGAACGCGCAGTGTGCAGTCGTAAAGGCCATAGTGGTCGTAGAACACACGGTGCTCGGTCATGCTTTCGCCGTGGTCCGCCAGGAGCACGATCATCGTGTCCTCGAGAATCCCCAGCTCATCCAGCGCGGAGTTCAGGTCGGCGATTCCGTCGTCCAGGTATTTGACCTCACCGTAGTACAGGGAGGTGACGTAGTCCGGATCGGTGACCAGACCCTTGGGCGTACGCAGCCACGTGTCCCGCGCCATGGCTCCGATGGGGTGTCCCCACCACTCGTCCAGCGTGTGGTTGTCCGGATCCACGGGTTTGCCCCCGTTGTAGTACAGCCCGCGGTAACGCTCGGGCGGAGTATACGGATAGTGCGGATCCCAGTAGTGGATAAACACGTAGAACGGCCGGCCGGCGGTCGAGCGGATCCACTGGATCGCCGCGCGATTGAGCTCTTCCTGGGTGACCGAGGCGTAGAACACGTGGTGAAGACTCGGGTCGATGATGTACTCATAGCCGCGTCCAAACCACATGCGCTCCCGGAAAAGCGTGTCGACGGCGCAGGTGGAATAACCGGCTTGCAACAGGAGCTCCGGAAGAAAGGGGGCGCTGCGAGGGAGTTTGGCTTTGCCTCCGTGCGCCACCACGCCGTGGGTCAGCGCGTGCTGTCCGGTGAAGATGGTGGTGTGCGACGGCTGGGTGGGGATCACCGGACAGAACATGTTCTCGAAGAGGACCCCGTCGCCGGCCATGGCGTCGATATTCGGGCTGATGGGATTCGGAAACTGGTAGCATCCCAGGAAGTCGGCGCGGAGGGAATCCGCGCTAATCAAGATGATGTTCGGTCTCCTGCTCATCGGGTCTCCCTAGGAAATTTGAGAGATGTCTGCTTCAACTGAAAGGGGATGAACCTGCTTGTGGTCGCCTGGCTGCGATCCAGAAATACGATGATAGCATCTCCGGTCTATTGGCCGCCCAAGGAGGCGGGTTCCGCCTCGTAGCCGTGGAAGTTCAGGTAGCCTTGGATCTTTGGCCGGATCCGGCGGTACAGGCGCCGGACCTCCGCCATCACCTTCGGGGGGCGCGGCTCGATCAGATCCCGATAGGAAGTCCTCGCGGCCGGGTTGACCCCGGCGAATTGCAGGATCCCGCCCATCGCGTCGTCGGGCTGCCGGCAGAGGTCTTCATACTTCAACGACACGTAGTCGGTCTTCGGCAGAGAACCGATGTTTCGGAGGAAGTACTCGGCGACCCTGACGGCGTGGACGCCGAGCAGGCGCTCCCAGATGCGAAAGGGAGGAGCATCCAGGAAGCGCGCCGCAAACAGCCGCAGCGGCTGGTCGAAGAGCTGTGCGTACCAGGGCGCAATCATCGCGGCGAAGTTGTTCTTCGCCGCCAGCATGCTGCGGATCGCACGCAGTTGAGAGGTCAAGATGAAGAATGGATGGCGGTGAATGAAGACGAACCGGGAATCGGGAAACCGGGCCTTGATCTCGGCGAAGTTGAGCACGTCCCAGGGGTTCTTCAACAGCAGCGGCTTCGCCGGGCCGGAGATCACCTGGATCTTCCGGCACAGCTCGAGGAACGTGGGCAGCGTTTCCCGCGTGATTCGCGGCCTCCTCGTCCCGGTCGCGGCCGAGAGGATGAAGCCGTACTCCACCGGCAGGTCCGGTGTCACCGGGACGTTATCGATGATGCGATCCTTTACGCCGAGCTCGAGAAAATCGTTCATCACCTGCCGCCTGGCCGCCTCCTCCTTGCCTTCGAAGTGATTCGTCAGAATTTCGCGGTATCGAATCACATGGTAGGCGGAGACGAAGTTAAAGCAGCCAGTTTCGGCCAGCAGACGGTGCAGCAATGTCGTTCCGGAACGATGGTCGCCGATGATAAAGACCGGGCGGAAAGAAACGTTCGTAAGCACGTCAACGTGCCGGCTGTCGGCATCGGGGTGTTTGTTCATGACGCTTGACCCACGGAGGTCTTCGTCATTATAGCCGTCCGGCGTTCCTGGCGGCGTGTTTGTGAGGGCGGCTAATGGTACACTGTTTACTTTTGCTGCCTCTTATGGAAGTGTTCCTCGCCCGTGTGGCTGGAGCATGTTCCGAATAAGCTGGGGGAGATCTGAATGCGAGAGCTGTTGCGAGCGATCCGCGTTGTTGGACTGGGCAATGTACTCAGGCTCGGCCGTGGGTACCGGTTAGGGTGGACGGAACTCATCCGCGGCCACCTCGCAACCAATGCGATGCACGCCCTGCTCAACATCGGCCTGATCGACGAACTCCTCGCCAGGCAGACCGTGGATCTGAAGGTTTTTGCCGAATCGCGGAACCTCGACCTGGAGTTGCTGCGTTCTGTCTGCGATGCTCTCAGCTCGATGAGGATCATGGCCAAGGAAGGGATGAACTACCGCCTCGATGACAAGGGCCGCCTGCTGGTGGACGTGTTTCGCGGCTGGATGGAAGTCAGCTACGGCTACTCGGAGATCTTCCACAGCCTGGAATCCGTGGTGAGGAGACGGAAGGTATATGGGAAGGACTTCTATCGCAAGTCGGACTTCGTCGCCCGCGGAAGCGGCGAAATGGAGGACAAGCTGTTCTTCCCGCTGGCCGGCGAGATGATCGCCGAACGAGGGTACCGTCGCGTTCTCGATCTGGGTTGCGGCGATGGGACGTTCTTGCGGAGGCTCTGCGCGCTCAACAAAGAAGTGGACTGCTACGGCATCGACATCGCGCCGGAAGCTGTGGAACTCGGCAACCGGCTGACGCGGGAAGCCGGGCTGGCGAGCCGGGTGGCTTTGCATGCGGCCGACATCCAGAAGGTGCAGGAGATGCCCGAGGATCTGAAGTCCGTCCAGGTGGCGACGATCTTCTTCGTCTTGCACGAAATCTTGTACCTCGGCGAAGACCGGCTTATCGACTTCCTCAAGGCGTTCCGGCGGAACTTCCCCGGGGTGCCGCTGATCGCTTTTGAAGCCATCCCGCCCTCGTGTGAACAAATGCGGAGCCGGCCCGGGGTCGCGATTTACTACTTCCTCTACCATGACCTGTCCCATCAGAAGCCGGTCAGCCGCGAAAAGTGGCGGGAACTGTTCCGGGCGGCGGGCTGGACCGGCATCGAGGAGCGTTATCTCTGGTACGCCCGGACGTCGATCTTCACATTGTCCTGAAACCTGGGCGGCGCCAGACGCGACCATTATTCAGGAGGTTGGGCTGGAGTTTGGCGTGCGCGTTGCCCGCCGGGCAGCCCAACCGCAGCGGTGAAGTATAATTGTAGAGGTGGTTGCCAATCCTGCTTCTGCGACCGCCTCTGGAACTTGGCCCCAACGGCAGGCTGCCGCCGGGAGGAACAGCCGCGGCCCAGACAGCGGCGACCCTGGAGACAAGCCATGAAGGCATAGCCCTCTGGCGGGAGGAGCGTTGGTCGTGACAGCCAGGAATGTGAGACGCCCTGCCTTTCTGGTGGCGCCGGCAGTTCTCTTGCTCCTCTGCGGCCCGGCGCCGGCGGGGGATTTCCGGGTCAAGACCTGGAAGGTCCTGTTGGATAAGGGCGGCCGGGTGGCGTGGTCGGCTGCGAATGGCCTGATTGCGTTCGACAGGGCCGGTCCGAACGGCTACTACGACGTCTGGACGATGCGCGAGGACGGCTCGAACCAGGTGTGCCTGACCTGCCTCACCACTGCCCTGCCGAACCTCCACAAAGGGAATCCCGAATGGCACCCCAGCGGCAACTACATCGTGTTCCAGGCGCAAAAGGCTCCGGTCCTGCTTGGCGACAATCTCGGAGCGCCGGGCGTCGGCATCAATAACGACCTCTGGATCATGGATGCCCAGGGCAAGCAGTACTGGCGAGTCACGGATGTGCCTCTCTGGGAAGGCGGAGTGCTGCACGCTCACTTCTCGCACGCCGGAGACAAGTTACTTTGGGCCGAGCGGATTTCCTCGGCCTCTGGGCTTTCGGGGCTGTGGGCGATGAAGCTGGCGGATGTGTCTTTCGTCAGTGGAGCGCCGGTCATTGGGAACATTCAAACTCTGACGCCGGGACAGAGGAAGATCTTCTATGAGACCCACGGCTTCAGCCCGGACGACAAGACGATCTTCTTCAGCGGCAGCCTGTCGGTCGGGCAGCCCGATTCCGGAATCGACGTGCATTCGCTGGAGCTGGCCACCGGCACTTTGACGAACCTGACGAACACCTGGAACGATTGGGACGAGCACGGGCGCCCGGCGCCCGCCGGCACAAAGCTCGTGTGGATGTCCAGCACGAACGTCTACTCCCCGCAACTGGGGCAGTTGAAAGCCGAATACTGGATGATGGAGGTCGATGGTTCCAGCAAGAACCAGTTGACGTGGTTCAACGATCCACGCGGGCCGGACTATATCGAGGGCGGTGTGGTGGCTGGGGATTCCGATTGGAGCCCCGACGGGACGAAACTCATTGCCTACTTGGTTGAGGGCGGCACAGGCCTGGGCGGGGGCGGCAAGAACGTGCTGCTGGAATTTGAGCCGGCCGCGACCGCGGTCTCGGCGGCCAGTTTCTGGCGGCCTCCCGTAGCCCCGGACATGATTGTCAGCATTTTCGGCACGGGCTTGGCGAACTCCGTTGGATGGGCCCAGCCTCCTCC
Organism: uncultured Solibacteraceae bacterium; assembly: GCA_964483455.1. Taxonomy (GTDB): domain Bacteria; phylum Acidobacteriota; class Terriglobia; order Bryobacterales; family Bryobacteraceae; genus CAYZJD01. Next base: position 654 of record CAZACK010000118.1, on the reverse strand, counting down.
CCCGCTGCCGCTCGAAATCGCGGGGACTTCCGTCACCATCCAGGATGCGAGAGGACTGCGGCACCAAGCGCCGCTGTTCTTCGTGTCGCCGTTGCAGGTGAACTGCACCCTACCCGCGGGCGTAGCACACGGCCCTGCCGTGCTCACCGTCACTAACGGCAGCGGCGGGCAGTTACGAGTAACGATCGATATCGAGGCCGTGGCGCCCGGCGTGTTCACGGCCAATGTTGACGGGCAGGGGGCGCCTGCGGCTGAAGTCGTGCGAGTGTCGTCGGATGGCACCCAGAGCCGCCAGCCCGCCTACGACTGCTCAGCGGGCCCGGGCAGGTGCACCACGAGACCGGTCGACCTGGGCGTACCTGCGGACAAGTTCATTCTCGAGCTTTACGGGACTGGCTTTCGCAACCGAAGCTCCCTGGCGGGTGTGACCGCGCGGATTGGCGGTGTGGATGCGCCGGTCGAATATGCAGGTCCGCAGAATCAATTTGAAGGGCTGGACCAGATCAATGTCCAAATTCCGCGCAATCTGGCAGGGGCCGGCGTAGTAGCCGTGGCGCTGACGGTCGACGGCGTCCTCGCCAACACCGTCCGAATCCAGACAAAATAAAGAACCGACTGGAGGCAGGAGATGGTCATGTTTCCGATACAGTTCCT
>CAZACK010000117.1:6060-15332 GCA_964483455.1 uncultured Solibacteraceae bacterium | reverse complement strand
CCCTACGTAGCTGCCGACTACGAGGCAACCGGCGGCTATCATCCGATGACAATGCCGGAGGTGCGACGCTGGTTCAACTGGCTATCGGCCCGCCTGCGTCATGTGCGCGTGCTCAACGGCGATTGGCAGCGTGCCGTTACTGATAGCATTTTAAAAACCATTCCAGTCCGCATGGGGGATCAGGTCGCGGGAGTGTTCCTTGATCCGCCATACGCCGACACAGCCGGGCGCTATCCCAGACTATACCGCACAGATAGCCTGACCGTCGCACACGACGTGCGCGAGTGGGCTATCAGTCACGGCGACGACCCTAAGTTGCGGATTGTGTTTGCCGGCTACGAAGGGGAGCACGGAGATGCGTTTGAGCGCGCCGGATGGCGCGAAATATCATGGTTCAAGGACGGATTTCTTAAAGGCGGGATGGCTCAACTCGGTGGCAGTCACCAACAGCACCGGGAGCGGCTATGGTTTTCGCCGCACTGCCTGCCGGTCGGTGATGAGCACGTGCAGGCGGCGCTGTTTTGATTTTCAGTGCGTCAACCAACCGGCGAAGATTTAACAGTAAGCCTGCCGAACCTTTTCCCCAAGCATGTAGGTGTTCGCGATACTCAAGGAGCTACTTACTGGCAAGGATTGAATTGGAAAGGGCACCTCCAATCCGTCGTGGAGCAAAGACTCTATATAATCAGTTATGGCCAACCGTACATCGTTGATGGCCTCTTTCTCGGTGTCACCATGACCGACGCATCCCTGAAGCTCACTTACCGTTGCCAAAAAAACCGGTCTACCTTCGGTTGTTTCATCCATCACTACACGAATTCTATAGGGTTGTTTGGCCAGCTCCTCGGCATGAGTTCTGTGAGTCTCAGGCATTGTCGCCTCCAAGGTGCGATTGATCCAATTCTAACACTCGATCTACCAGTTTGACCGCCGACTCCGACTGTCTAGTATTTTCGACGGCAGCGAGCACAAACTGGCGCGCTATTTTGGTTTCGCTTCAGTGTTGCGGCCCTCCCTTAGCCGCACCCATTGACCTAAACCCAACCGTCCCCAATCACCATCGCGCTGCAAAATCTCAACCCGGCTCCCCTGGCCGAGCGTAAACACCACGCGCGGCGCTGGCCCGTCGCGCCAGGGCCGCTCGCGCACCGGCAACTCCGGGATGATGACGCGGTGAGTCCACGACGGGAATATATCGCCTGCCGGCGGTGGTTGCGCGATGGCGGGATAACGCGCGCGCATCTCGGCCTCCGTGCCGTTGTAGACGTTGAGATCAATATAACGCGACTCCGCGCCATAGGCCGGGCCGTCACCCTGACTCGTATGCTGCCACCAGTCCCATGCGCCCCAGCCCTTTGGGACGCGCGGCGCGGCGACTCCGTAGTGCGCGACCCATAGTGGACGGCCTGTCTCCAGCCCGCGCCCAAACAGGTGCGCGTCCCAATAGCTCGCGCGCGTGTACACGCCAGCGCGCTTGCCGCTCGCTGCGTCCAATGCCGTCAGAAACGCGCGTACATGATCAGCCCCCCAATTGGGAACCGGTTCTGCTTCGATGTCGGCCATCAGCGGCAGGGCCAGTCCGCGACCGCCCACCATCTGCCAGAACAGCGCGGCCTGCTCATTCGCGTTGTGCACGAACGTCATGTAATGATATGCACCGACCAACAGGCCTGCACTCTGCGCCGTTTTAACATTGTGCTCAAAGTCAGTGTCCGGCGACAATCCAACGCTGGCCCGGACGAAGGCGAACGATGCGCCCCGCGCGGCGGCTCTGCCCCAATCCATCATCTGCGGCGTAGTATCGTTGTCCTGCCACGCCGACACATCCACGCCCTGCGCGCGCTGCGGCGGTTCTAATACTGCCATCACAAAGGCCGGATAGATCGGCTCGTAGTCCTGCGCGTCCCATCCTAACCCGCGCCCGCCGCCGGTAAATGGCGCGAAGAACAGCACGTCGTCGCCACACTGCGCGTCATACCAGCGCGCTTGCTCAATGATGTGACCGGTGTTCTCCACGCCGTATCCCGCGTACCACTCACCGACGATGACTTTGCACGTTGCGCCGGCAGCCCTGAACAGATAGCGATGGCGGAACGACAATGGCCCGCTGCCGGGCACGCTGGGAGCGCCGGGGATAGGCAGCCCGTTGTAGCCTGCGCTTAGTGGCACAAGCGAGTCAGGCGGGTACGCGCCTTCGTGCACTACCAGCGCATCGCCATTGTCGCGGATGTAGCGTATCAGCCCGGCCTCCGCCATCGCCACGCACTCATCCCACTCCGGCGTACCGTTGTTGAGTCCGAGATGGGCGCTTCGCATCCCCAACTCCGCGCGCACAATGTCGGCCAGCGCCATCGAGCATTGGGCCAGCCGGTGATAGTTGGCCGCGCCCGGCGGGTCTGGCTCGTTGACAAGGCACAGATAATCGGCGCGCTTAAGTTCATCTGGATTTGTGCGCGCCATCGCCCGCGCAAACAGCTCGCGCGCAATCACCCGCACATCGTCGCCGCGCTCAATGCGCGCCGACAAATCAAAATCTCCGTCCTGATCGCCGGTGATGCGCGTCACGACAATTGTTTGCGGGCTGATGGCTTTGATCTCGGCGGCCAGCGTCGGATGATCAACACTCAGAACGCCCGCCAGCGGGCGACCGCGCCCGGCCAGTTCCCGCACGACCGGGATCGTGTTTCCCGGCGCGATTGAGTGGATGCCCCAGCGTTTCACGTTGCCACCCCAGCTTTTTCGCGAACGAGTAGCCAATCTACAGTAGACGGTGGCGACTCCGGCGTGACACTAAGAGTGTCCGCTATCGCGTCGTATCGCGTTTCAATAATGCGAAACGAACGGATGCGATCAACATCGGTTGATAAAGCCGGTATCAGGTTGCGGATGATAATAGTGTCGCCGGCACGCACCCAATACAGCGGCCAACGCATACCGTTTCCGTCGTAGATGCTATCAAACGCAATTTGCACGCCGGGTATCGGGGTTTTCTTATCCTGCAAATAGGCATCTCTGTACGTGGTCGCCTGAGCGTTGCTGGTCGTATCGGATGACACCGACGCGCGACGAGTAATGCCGTAACGCGACACGCTGTAGGTATCAGCGCTGATTGCCGTGCGTAATGTTCTTCCGCGCGCCTCCCGATACACTGCATACACGCTGTTTCTTAACAAGTCAATCGAGCGATTGACCCGCAATGCGCCTGCATCCACATACCATGTTCGCGCATTCGTGCCACGCGGGCGAAAATGCAGGTTTCGCCCTTCCCACACTCCCCATTCCCACTGCCTCGGCAATGTCTGGTTATCACCTAGTTCGACAAGGTAATCGAGTATCGCCGCCGGGTAAACATCTTCATATATTTCTTCGGTCAGATTAACTCCGGTAGTTTGTAGAAACGACGCCGTATTATTAATTTGACTTGCGTTGATGCCCGAAACAAATTGCAACAACACATTCGCAATATCTTGAGCCTGATAATACTGGTTTGTCCTGACCAGCAGATTTGTAATCATCAAGTAACTCGTCCCGTCCTCGCCAGAGTGCGTGTAAGTTGAGCCGCTATTGTTGTAAATGTAAAACTCCAACTGATCATCGGCGGTGAAGTTCAAATCCTGAGTGCCGCTGACAACGCTGCCGGTTCCGGCGCTTGACCACAGCTGAGCACCACCGGAAAACGAGCTGTTATTTCTGTTTAAGGCGGCCGTAAATTGTGTCGGCAGATTGTGCTCGTAGGCGAATGAGCAATGGGTGATTTGTCGGTCGCTGCCCGACGGTCTTTCGTAGCGAATACCTCCTACCTGATTTGTAGCTGCGCCATACGCGGCGTTCTTTTTCAGTCCAACAAAAAGCCGATTGTTTGTGTCGAACACAAACATATCCGGGTTACGATTCGATATTTGCGTGGTTAGAACTGGTATCCACTCGCCGGTATTGGATGTGGTTATCAATCCAGTATACGGAACATCGGAAAATGCGCGCTGATAACCAAAGGCTTTCAATTTAAGCTGATCGTTTTCTAAGCTCACATCCTCGAGCCGGCCTTCCCAGATTGGATAACCATTATCGGCAACGGCAACGTACAACATTCCGGGCTGGTTGTACAGACGAAACGCTTCCTGAAACGAGATGCGGATATTGGCTTCGAGCGCAGCGAAACCGTGCTCGTTTGTGGATAACGTCATCTCAGCCACCAGACCGTCAACGTCTATTACGTTTTGTCCGGCCAAACTCTCTTTTATTAACAGTGTAATCATGATTACGCCGGAACAGGATATGACAGGCGGCGCGTCACAATGTGTTGCAGCGTGTCCAGCGCCGGAGTTGCCAGACTGGTAGTCTGCGCCCACACTGCCCCCGTGTGCAACATTGGCAAAACTTGAATTTCATTTCCATACCCTGCAAGGTCTGATGATCCGTAAAGCGCCAGGGCCAGAACAGACGCAGTTGTTTCCGGCGTTGATGTCAGGTCGTTTGAGTATGCGGCATACGCAACGCTTGTTACATCGTCGTTGATTTCCGCACTGCGCACTACGAAGTTAGAGAAGAAAAAGCCCACGCCAAAAATCTGAGTCAGTGACTCGTAGCTATCGAACACGGCAAAATAATTCACGTCCAGTGTTGGCGATCCGGTGGCGCTACTCACAGACATCTCGATCCGGACGGTGTATGTCAGATTGTATTGTAGTCCGACCGGGGAGAATCGGATAAAGCGCGGCTGGGTGCTGCTGGCGTCAACAAATTGATAATCCGTGTATGTATAGCTGCCGTCCGAGCCGTCCAACCGCATCCGAACGAGCCATGTTTGAGTAGATGAGTTGTTCCGCAGCGAAACAATGAAAACCGGGCGGTACATGGTAGATATTGCTCCGCCGCCCGGCGATGTTTGCAGCGTTGTATCCGCTGGCGAACAGCGCATGACGCTGGTTCCCTGACGCGGCAGATTTGTTGCGTCATTAAATGCCGAGAAATTGCCGGATGGCAAAGAAAAATTCCCCGCATCTCTCACATAGGCGTTTGTCTTGCCGGTGTTCTGCCGAGTGATAGCCAGATAACCACTGGATGCATATGTGCTCGTGCCCTTCAACAGGGCATATGCCAGCGGATAGCGATCCGTCGGGGATGTGCCGGTAAATGTCAAATTGACAAGCGCGGTATTAGTAGCGCTGGCTGAACTGCTGACGCGCGTTGTAGTGCCATCACCGGTAGTGGGCTTATTGAGATGCCATGCGCCGCGACGCCATATTCGCAGGGTGATATTCCGCAGCGCAAGTCCGCCGCTGGCCGTGTGCGGATAATCGCTCGGCAAAGCGATCTTTTGAGTGGTGTCGCCTTGTGCGCGTCCCAGAACAACTGCCTGTAGCGGGTTGCTTGTGGTGCTTGTGGTTCCGCCGACGGGCGAGTATTGGATGATAACGGGCGAAACTTTTTCGCCCAACGCCCATCGTTCGGCTTGATCGAGTAGCCCGTTAAGAGTCTGTAGTCGCGTGTAGATCGTCGGCGCGTCCGCGCCAACGATGTTAAATGTCACCGTCTCGATCACGTCTTCGTACTTGCCGCGCCCGCCGAGCGTATCTTGGCGCAACGACGCAACAGCCGGCGACCAGTCCGTGATCGGATGCGTGCCTGTTGTGTTGGCTAGAGTCCCGTCGTTGAAAGTGACGGTCGTCGTTCCATCAGTTATCCTTAAGTACAGTCCGGTTGCCATTAGCGTGATCCGGTGCGAGAGCGAGAGTCAGCCGTGCTCCCGATGCGATCAAGCTCGGCCCGCACCGCTACGGCGACGGCCGCCGGATTGCCGGCGCCGTTAACATTGACCGTCACTCCGCCGAGATATGTGGCGCGCATCACCCCCGAAGCAGCCTGTACCCCTGCGTAAGCTGGCACGCCTGCGTTGCCAGAAATTCCTCGCGCCATGCCCGCCATCATGTTAGCGCCAATCTCGGCAAAGGCTGCCGACGGGGATTGTATTCCAAGAAATCCCTTAACCGCGTCAAGCGCTGCCCGCGCAGCGGCAATTGCAGCATCGGCCAGACCGCGCGCGGCTGCCGATATGCCAGCCCCAATACCGGCGACGATGTTTCTTCCGATCGCTCCCCAATCCTGCGAAACAAACCACGCCCCCATGCGCTCGCCCAATTTGATGATCGCGTCAACGGCATTGCTCCATGCTACACGCAGTATTTCCCCGAATTTGCGCCAGTCTCCCGCGAAGGCGGCAGAAAAGGCGCTGAAAATAGTTGCGTACTGAGTCACGAAAAAGTTCAGCACGCCGATAATCTCATCGCCCCATTGTGTCCAGAATGCCTGAATCGCTGAAAGCACCGTTTGAATTACGGTTTGTACGGTCACCATCACGGTCTGGATGACGGCCCGGATTGTCGGCCAGTTGGTTTGAACCCAGGCGACGGCGGTTTGAAGCGCCGGGATCATGACGGTCACGACAAAATCAGAAATGGCTTGCAGAGCAGGTTGAGCCTGTATCCACATGTCTATAATCGCAGTCTGAATTGTTGGCCAGTTGGTTTGTATCCATTCCACCGCCTGCATAAACGCCGGTATAAACGTGCCGACAATCCAGGCTGAGGCAGCATCGGCTACCTGTGTAATAATGGGTATGAGGGCGGGCAATACCTGACTCATTAGCGCAGTCAGGGCAGGCATGAGTTGGAGCGCAACGCCCTCGCCCGCGTCGGCGATTGTCTCTCTGAAAATTGCCCATTGCCCCGCCGCCGTGCCAGCCGCTGCTGCCGCCGCTCCGCCAGTAGTAGCGGCCAGAGCATCCATGAGCACGGTTTGCGCTTCGGTCACATCGCCAAGCTCAACCAGATTTTTGATTTGCTCTTCCTGCGCCTCGGTTAGTTGTATGCCCGCCGCTTTCAACCTCCCGATACTGCCAACGCCATCGGTTCCTAAGTCTTGTAAAACTTTGCCCAACAATTCGGCTGCTTTTACCGGATCGAGTTTTAGAACGGTAGCAAGGTCAGATGCTTGCTCAATAAAGCGCGGAAAAATATCATCGCCAATCTTGCTGAAGCGCAAGCCGACATTAGTCATGGCAAGCACTACATCATCGGAGCCGCCAACCAGATTTTTGAATTGCTCGGCCAGCTCAAGTGCGCCGTCAAACGTTATCGGGGCTGCATCACCAACGCGCAAAATGGATGCGGCTAATTCATCCATTCCGGCTTGCGCTTCTATCGCGCCCGCAAATGAATCCTTGGCGAAATCGGCTAGCGCGCCAGCAGCGGCTCCCAGTGCATCAATACCGATCTCGCCAATTCGACGCAATGCGCCAATGACGACCTGCTCGCCGCTCGTGACAAAATTGATACCTACGTTAGCCATGTTGCTTTTTCTGTGCGCGGTTTATTTCGGTCTGGTAGTCACTCCAGCGCCAAAACCACTCCAGCCCGTCGGGATGATCCAGAATGTCCCAGGGCGGACATCCCCAGTCCTTCGCGGCAACCAGCAATGCGGCCCAGACTGGCAAGGCCGCATTGCTGCGGATGGCCCGCCTTAGCCGCCGCTGTTCAGAGGGGGGGACTGAATGTTCCTGAATTCTAAAAAGGCCTGGTTGAATTCTCGAACTGCAATGTCCAGTTCTTCGCCGTCCAAATTCAAAATCGTCTCGTGTGCATCTTCAGGCTTCACCGGGCTGCCCTTATAGGTCTTCAGGCTTCGCGCCATAACTCGAAACGTTGCAGCCAGATTACGGCCTTCAATTTCGATCAAATCGCGCGCTGTATAGGATTTCTTCGTTACCTCGAACTCGAACATGATTAATACCCAATCTACGGCAACGCCGAAACTTGATTGATGTTGCTGATTGAGAGCCAGTTTGCGAATGAGCCGGGATCGGGCGTGGCCGTAAAGTTAAACTTGGCAGTCAACACTCCGTCGCGGTCGTCAAAAAGCTCCGGCCCGTCACTCAATGTACCCGCAAAATCCAACCTAAAACGTCGGTTGGCTGTATCGTCGGCGGTGATGCGGATCAGGCGCTGATACAGGGCAGGCGTCGCAGCATAGATGGACGCCAGATATGCGCGCGATGTGGCATTCATCTCAAGATCAAGAGCAAGCGTAGATGAGTAGGTATTGCCCTCATAAGCGCCTGCAATGGGTGACCCGAAATAGTGCTTGAGCACGCGCGCTGCATTTATCGTCCAAGTAAACGAGTATGCCGTATTGCTGATCAACGTCGTGCCGACAGTGCCGCCGAAGGCATCCACATAGACCGCGACATGGTTGCCGTTAACAATAGTGACCGTTCGATCACTCAACGCTGCAAACGATGCGCCGCCGGTAAACTGCTGCACAATGTACTTGGCGGAAAATTTGAGCTTGGCGTTGTTTTCGCCGCTGACGGTTAATTCGTTGAGCACGCAACCTTCGGCCAGATAAATATCAGAGCCTGTGCCGTAGCGGATGGACTGAATGCGCGGCGTCTGAATCGTGCTGGTCGGGCCGGTATAGGTGCGTGTATAGGGATTTGAGCCGGTCGGCGTAGCTTGTGAGAGCACGCCGTCGAGATAATAGCCGCAGTCTTCGTAAGTCAGAAAGCCGTCAATTTGCAACTCGCCGCCCACCTTGTTCAGCACGGCCAACGTCGCCGGGGCAATTGAGCCGCGTAGGTCTTCGGCAAATTCGGTCTCGTAAAGCGGCGTGAATTTAACCGACTCTACGCCCATCATTTTTGCCGTTCCGGCAACTGCAGTGCCAAACGTAGATTCCGTTCCGAACTGTACCTGAGTCAATTCCATGACGGCCATTAGTCACTCTCCTCTGCAAGCACGTAGAGCCTGCTTTCCAGCGCCGCGCGTTGCGTATCTTCGGATAGCGCGGCCCACTCGCTCGCGGACAAGTCGCGCTGTGGAATTCCGGGGATGTACTCTAGTGCGGTCGCCACATAGCGAACGTAGACGGGAGCGCCGTTGTGTGAATCTTCAGGCTTTTTCTTTGCCATACTATGCTCCTGCGAAATACTCGTCTACCTGCACGCCGCACATGACGCCCCAATACGGCGTATTACCCTGCGGCGGCCACGAGTAGATGCCAGGCGCGGGCGGAATGAAGGCCGTTAGCACTGCCTGATCCGGCTCGCTCTGACCGGCATTGCGCCAGCTGCGAAGCATCATGTGATAGTTGTGGGCGTACTCGGCCAACGGTCTCTCGATATCGGTGCGGCCTACGTTTTGGGCAGTCGGCGTCCACAACATCAGATCAAGGATGCGATACGGGACGTGAGTCAGTTTGCCCATCGCAACAAACGT
>CAZACK010000117.1:0-5960 GCA_964483455.1 uncultured Solibacteraceae bacterium | reverse complement strand
CGGTACAGCCAATGCACCAGTCGGATCGTGGCATGAGTGATGTCCGCTGGCGCAGTCAGCGTATACCCCCAGCGCCCGGTGATGCTGATTGCATTTTCGGGCGCGGTCGTCCACGTCCATACGGTCGTAGATGTCGTCTTGAGTGTAACGCGATAAAACGGCGTCCGATTGCGCGCCACGCCGGTCACGTACTCGCTGGCCGCGACCGTTGCGCCGTCGCCGTTGACTAGTGTCGTAATGCTCAGACACGGATAGTCCAGCTTAAGCGTCCGCCCGCATACATCGCGCTCAGCATCAAACAGCCGCACCGTATCTGCCGTCGCCTCGAATACCATGCCTGCGCCGTCTGGCGACTCGATCCATGCCTGGGCGCGGGCGATAAGCGCCGAAAGTAGGGCATCGTCTACCGTGCCCATCGTCGTACCGCCCGCGCCCTGATAGTCGCGCACCTGCTGGAGAGTCGCGTAGGCCATTAGCTCGCCGCGTCGGTTGCCAGCGCGACAACCGTCACCGCGCCACTCGTATACGCGCTTATGCGCGCCCGCACCAGGCTAAATCCGGCCACCGTCGCCGTCCAGATACCGGCAGCGGTCGCAGTCGTCGCGCCGGTAGAAGAGTTTGACGGGAACATTTGTAGCGTCACATAGTCCGAACCGTTGATAGACGCCTCGAACGTCACCGTGGCTACAAATGCACCGCTGACTTGTAGCCCAACCCGAGAGCGTCCGGCAACGCTTAGGGCCGTGCCGTTTCCGGTCGCCGTCGCTGCATTGTGCAGCGTGACGATCTCCGCGCCCTGCATCACAGCACCACGTATTCGATCACGACCGATGCTGTACCGGTCTGAGTCGCGGCAACGCCGGTGTGCCGCACAGAGACGAGCGTATTGGCCGGGATGGTGTCGTAGAGCAACGTCGCGTTGGTGATCGAACCGACTGTCGCCGCGTTGGTGTAGGCGGTTGGCGCAACAATGTCCGCACCGCCTACGGTTGATCCAACACGGAAATTTCCGGCGGCTACTGTCTGCGCCGTCTCGCCGTAGATGCAGTACACGCGCACGATCTGCGCGCCGTTCGGCCCACTGTTAAATACAGGTTCGTCAATCGTTGTACCCGCGCCGTTGTCGAGATTGAAAAACGCCGTCCTGACTACTGCCGGGTATTGCTGATGGAGTGTCTTTGCCATGTTTCACCTTTGCGAGTGGGGCGGCCCGCGCCGCCCCACTCTCAGCCGTCACGTTAAACGCCAACGTTATAGGTGATCGCACTGGCTTCGACGTCTCGATAGATGAGACCTACGCGAGCCGTCACGATCAACTGTTGCGCGTCAGAGTCCGGGATGTCCTGCATTTTCATTGTCAGGCGGCGCTTGTAGCCAAGCAGCCATTGATCCCAGCGCACAGCGAGCAGCGCGCCCGTTGTGTTGTTGCTCTGCGTGGTCAGGTCAACAAAGCCGGATGTGTTTGCCTTGCGCGGATTCGTGGTCGAGCGCCAGTGCATGAAGTGCGATGTCCACACCTTAAAGCCCCAGATGCCGGAGAACATGCCGTTTTCCAGCGTAGCCGACGAGAACACATCGCGCGTCTTGACGCTTAAGATTTGCTGGACTTTCCAAAATACGTTAGCGTCAACGATGAAGTCGGTTTTGGTCCGGTCGGCATACAGACCGGCAGCGCCCATGAGTTGAGCCGTCGCGAGAAAATCGGTGTCCACCAGCGTCCCCGACGCCGACCGCCGGTTGGCGGTGTTGGTGATGAGGGGCAGCTTGCGAAAGCCGTCGAAGATCAGGAACAAGTCCTGCTTTGTTCCGGTCGAAGTTGGTGTGCCGCCGATATGGTTGATATTGGACGTTGCCGCCGTGACCGTATCGCCGTCAATAACGGCGTGCTCAAGACTCTCGGCAAAGGCCGCTTCGGTTTGCTTCCGCACCTGAGCGACCCAGGGGATGATCGAGTCCTCGGTCATCTCGCCGGTATAGATGACACGCGCGCCCATTTTGCCGAGCGTCATGTTCTTGTTTCCGGTTCCCACTTTGCTGTCACCAACAGTTGCGTCCGGACGCCCGGTAGTGGCGTTGGTGTCTGTCGCCTGACCGATGCGGTAAAACGTGGGGTCAGCGCCCTCAAGCGGGATCGGGAACGTATCGCCCGGGCCGCTGAACTCCATCTGCGGCAGTTTGGCAGCCACGAACGTAGCAGCGCGCACATTCTGCCAAAGCGCTGACGACCAAACGGTCGGCACAAACTCATCGCCAAACCCGGACTGAGTTGTGTAGTTCAGCTCGTTCGCCTTTGTGGCGTCGAGCGCGTCAGACGGCTCTAAACCCAATGCCTTCATGCTCTGACGGCCCGTCTCGTGGATTTCCTCTTTGCCTTCGGCTACTCTGATTGCCAGCGCTTTAGCCGCGCCGGGGCTGAGCTGCTTGTTGCTCGACCTTAACATCTCGCCCATGAATGCAATATCACCCGCATCGAGCGAGCCATACTGCGAGACATCGGCGAAGCGAGCCTGATGCGGCGCTTGTCCGCCAAACGGCAATCGCCGCCCGGCTGCGATTTTGGCGCGCTCGGCCTCCAGCGCCGCCTTCACTGCGGCATCAGTGCGTTCTTTCTCGGCCTTTTGCCGCTCAGCTTCGGCAGCGGCAGCAGCCAGTTTGTCAGCGTCGCGCTTTTCAATGAGCGCCAGCACTTCCTCTTGTGTCATGTCAATTACTCCTGTTAATTGTGAGGGTTGGGTATTGCCCGACTCGCTGCGTTCTGCCGCGCCTGCCGCGCCTGTGGCCTGTGACGCTGTCTCGTCGGCTTCAAGACCAAGAGCCTTTAGCGCAGCGACGACGTTTTGAGTCATCATGCGCGGCTCCATTGGTTGCACCGTCAACGTATCGCGCACTAGCGGATACTTTTTGATCTCGCCCGTCTCAAGTTTGACTATGTTTTTAGCTTCCGAACTGTTGCCGATCAGGCCCTGCTTGATAAGCATCTCGATATACTGCATGTATTTGTGACGACGGTTAAGAACGCGCTCAACCCAAACGCCGCGTTCGTCAATCCTGGCCGTCTTCCAATCTACATGGCCGAGATATTCGCCGGGCCTGATCCCGTCAATCACTCTGTTTCGTACAGTGTTATGCTCCCAATCAATCGGGAATTGTCCGGCGCGAGTGGCGTCGCTTTCGAAAATAGTATTCTTCGTGAAAAACTCGCCGCGCGTGCCGTCGGCGTTGCGCCGCTCGCTGGCTACGCCCTCAAGGTCGCGCCCACCAAACAGCACGATGTAGTTGGCGACACGCAATTCGTCGGGAGTTTCGGAGACCGCCTTGAGCGCGTTGGCGGGCGCGGACTCTGGCTGCATCTCTTCAAGCGTTGCGCCAAGCTCGGCCATGTCCGCCTTGAGTTCGTCGGCGGCTTTGTGCCATTTATCAATCTTGGCCTGGTCGTTTTTGTTGTGGCGCGCGCCTGCCTTGATAGTGGATGATGTGGTCATTATTGCGTCCAAATAAAAAAGCCGCCCTGCGCGGCATGACCACGTGGGCGGCTCGCAAGCCGATATATTGGGTTGGCCGAACGCGGACTACTCGGCCTGAATGCTTACTCTAGCGCGTCCATCATAGATGCGGACGGTATTGGTGCGCTCGTCGTACAAGATAATAGCACCTTTGCGGGATGCACGCAATTCTTCGATGGCCGCGACAATCCGGCCCCGCCAGTCGGCTTGATCGATAACCGGCACGACATGCCCATTGATCGGGCTGCTGCTGGTTGTAACGTAGGGCATACGCCTATCGCTCATAGTCCGGCGGCCTCGATGCTGTCCTGTACTGCTCTGTCCATTTCGCCGACAAGCGGGATTGTCTCCTCCTCCACGATTTGCCGCGCAATCGGCCAGCGCCCAGCAGCCCACCACGCCTGACCGTGCCCGCTGGCGTCTCCCGTCAGGCGCGGGCCGTAGTTGTAGCCGCCGCGCGAGTAGGCATTGTTAAAAAACCTGATGCTCAGGCCCTCCATCACCCAGGTCGTCGAGCGGCCATAGTTGCCGGTGCGCCGATTGACGCCGCCGCGCAGCGGTACTGCATAACTGTTGCCGCCGCGATAGTTGCCGCTGATGCGTTTTGTCACGCGACCGGCAAACTGTTCTGACAACACGCGCTCAGCAGTGTCCGGTAATTGCTTTGCAAATCTGAGCAATCCTATTTTGACTTGTTCGGCGTCCACGCGGATCGTAATTTGCGCCATGTTACCGCCTGACTACGATCTCAAGCCGGTGTACCGGAGTTTCGTTGACGAGCGTCCCGGTGTTATCTATCGTCACCGTCACGTCCACCCAATGCACACCCAACGTCGCCGTTCCGCCGAACGTGACCGGCACGTAAATATAGTGCTTCCCGCTTGCATCCGGGGATGTAACAACAATTGTCCCGACGCTGCCGGTGACCGCACCGGACACGGAGCTATCTGAGTAGGCAATAGTTCCAGTTGCGCTGAGTATCGTTGCACCGCTGAGCAGCGAGTCGGTCAACTCGACCGGCCATATCTCGGTGCTGTTACGGGCCTGTTCGATGTTGCGGAGTGTGATAGCCATTATGCCACCGGATAGAGTATCCTATTGGTTTTCGGATTACGCAGCGTGCAATCGCAGTTATAGCCGTTGCACGCCAGATTGCGCGCTCGCGGCAATGCCTCATCGTCAAGCCAGCGTTTTAAACGACGCGGCTTGAAGCGCGAATAGCGCAGGCAATCGTCACAATGTTCCTCGGTATCGCCCAGCACCCAATACGCTAGTGCGCCTTCCTGCGCGCGCAGTTTGCCGCGCCCCCCAAGATCGGCCAGCGCATTTACCCACAGTTTCACGCGGTCAAAAATCATTTGCTGCGCCGCCGTGCGGTCAGTCGCCTGTTGCGCTTCGCGCACCGCATCTACCAGCCCGTCCACATGCAACAGCTGTTCCGCGATCCATGCCTCAACCGTCGCCGCATCCTCTTCGTCAAAATCATCGGCGCTCCCGTTACCATCTGTGATGCCCTCAATGTAAGTTGGCCTGGCGTACTCACGGATTGCGCGCTGAAACGTCGCGCGCACCGAACGCAAGCCGCCTGCGCCGTTGAAATAGCCGGCAATAGGCGCGGTCAACTCCGTCTCATACTCGATCACATAGCGGCGCACTGTTTTGACGCCCAGCAGAACTTCCAAAAACGCGGTCACATAACCGGCAATAATGCCGGCGTTAAGATTGGCGACCATCGTTATAGCGTCTCAACTCGGCAACGGCGGCGGCGAGCAGATCGTTGCCGCCGCCGTTGCGTTCGCGCTCGAATACGGCGTGCACGTCGTCGGCGTTACGCGCCAGTTTTAGCGCCGCCTTGATCCGCGCTGCCGCGAAAATGTCCAATACGCGCGGCTCAAACTCGCGCCCGCCCGGTTTGCCAAGCCGTTTGAGCGCATACCGCTCCCACGCCTGCAACTCGGCGGTCTTGGCCGCGTCGGTCACGCTCTCGCCGTCCGGTGCGGCGGTTGGAGTCGCCTGGCGATCCTGTGCTCCGAATGATTGCGCCTGCGCCTTGCCTACTTCGGCAACGAGTAGGCTATCGCGCTCATCACCCAGCGGATCGTCGCCGTAATACTCACGCCGCGCTTCGGCAACGGTGTGCGTTAGGTGATACAGATTTTGCTCTTGCAGATCAATCAGTCGGTTCGTCTCGCGCACATCTTCAAACTCGACGCTTAGGCCGTCGCCGTAGCGCGGCATGATGTTTGCCGTGATTTTCTCGGCCAACGCAACGTGCATCGGGCGGATCGTAAACTCCAGCAACACGGCCTTACCCGCCGTTGCGTTGGCTTCGGTCGCGTTAACATCCAACACGTTTGCGAGGCCCGGAGCCAGCTTTTGCCAAATTTCATCGCGGTTGCTAATGCGCGACTCTAGAAACTCCATCTCTTTTTGGGTCGCGCCCATATTGATCCACGT
>CAZACK010000116.1:0-15668 GCA_964483455.1 uncultured Solibacteraceae bacterium | reverse complement strand
ACCGCCGCGAGTATCTCACGCGCCCGGCGGTGCGCGTGCTCGGCCCGCTGGCACAGATGCGCACGGCGCGCGATAGCGGCCCATACACAGCGAGGTGAGCATCGGCGTTCATCGGCGTTCATCGGCGGCTGACAATTCCCTCGCTCGCAGGCGGATCGCCTTGTCCAATGCCGCAACCAGCGCCGCCATCCGTGGATAGTCGAGCGTCTCCGGCAAGTCCGAAGGCATGTGGTAGTGCGGGTTGCGGAAGAACGCCGTGTCGGTGATCATCAGCGCCGGATAGCCTTCCTTCCAGAACGACCAGTTGTCCGAGAGGCCGGCGCCGGGCACGAAGGGGAATGCTGCGGATACGACCGGGATGCCTCCGGCTTCCGACATCAGCCGGGCCATGTCTCGAACCAGCCGCCGCGAACGGAAGTTCCCGGCCAGTGCGATGAAATCGCCGCGGTCGGGGTAGAACAGCTTCATGAGGGGCAGCGGGTACAACTGGGAGCCGGGCGCGTCGCGATAGTAGCCCAGCATTTCGAGCGAGATCATGCCGGCGATGGGTTCCGCCCTTTGGCGGCACCGTCGCGCATGAATGCGGCTGCCCATCAAAGGGGACCGGTAGAAAGGGGGCTCTTCCAGCGTGAATGCGACCCACCGCAGGGCCGGCCCGCGGGCGAAGTCGCGCTGTAGCCGGGCCAACTCCAGCAGGACGGCGACGCCGCTGGAGTTATCGTCGGCGCCCGGAGTGCCAGGCGCCGTATCGTAATGGGCGCCGATGATGAGGATGCACTTCTCGCTGCCGCCGCGTTCGGCGACAACATTGCGGTAGACGAGCCCAGCGACGTCGTAGGCATCGTTCCGGGTTTCGTAGCCTGCCTGGGAGAAGCTCTGCTCGATGTAGAGACAGGCTTGTTCCAGGGCGGCATAACGAAGCAAATTGCGTTCGCCGATCTCTCCGGCAAGGCGCGCGACATGCGCGCGCAGGCGAGCCGCCAGTTCTTCGAGATTGGCCGAGTCCACTTGGCCTATTTTGGCTGATTGACATGGCAACGGCAGGAGCCGAACGGGATGGTGTCGCGGAAAGGAACGGACCGGCCCGCGCCAAGATCATCCGCCTGAAACGCGGCCTTCGATACGAGGGGCGGATTCTGAAGGATCTGAAGCGCGCCCTCACTCCACCCGCACCCCGCCCACGCCGTACCACCCGTCGTCCTCCCGCCCTTCAATGGCCAGCCGGATCGCCGGCCGCCCCGTTCTCGGATCGAGCAGGGCCAGGCGCAGCTTGTACTCGCCCGGTTGCAGCGACTGCGGAACGTACACCGTCGTGTCCACCACGGCGTCGCCCGGCAGCCACTTCCTGACATCGGCCGGAACGCGGATCGCCGCGCTTGCCGACGGCGAGCGCAGCTCCAGCGCAAGCGCGTACTCGCCATACACGGGCGCGACGCCCGCGTTCAGCCACCACATGCTGACCGGCATCATCGCGCCCGCCTTCGCCGCGCGCGGATACTCCAGTTTCCGCAACACCAGGCGGTAGCCGAGCCGCTTTCCGAATTCGCGGAACTTCGCCTTCCACTCCGCCGGGATCGCCGTGGACTTGATGTTGATCGTCGAGGCGTGCCACCGCAGCGCCTGCGCGATGTTGTAGTCGATGTCCTTGTCGGTGTACTTCCACTGCTTCCACGAAGCCGGCGTGCCGCACGCCTCCAGCGACACCGTGCTGCGCTGCCAGGCGTCCTGAATGCCGGTGCGCGCCACCTGCTGGGGGTACATGTCCAGCATGTGCATCATTCCCTTGCCGCGTCCTCCGAGGTCGCCCCAGCAGTCGAGCCGCCAGCCGGCGCCGCGGCCCACTCCGTAGGCCAGCGCCCGCGGCTCGTCGAAATTCATCAGCAGCGGGGTCTTGTGGAACGCCTCGAAGTAGACGTCGATCAGCGCCTTTTGCACCGGCCACTCCGGCAGATACGGTCCCCAACCCTCGCCCCAATAGCCCACGGTCGAAATGTCCACGCTGTCGAGGTAGGGATGGCCGTCGTAGCGCGCTCCCGTTGCCCGCACGAGCGCGCTCCAGTGCTTGAAGTACGGCGGGTCGTCCGCGTCCGGCGACCAGATCGAGCCATCCGCATCCGACGGCTTGTTCGCCCGCCGCGCGCCGGAATTGCGATACCACTCGGGCAGCGGGTGGCCCTGGTCGTACGGCATCAGCCGGATCATCAGCGTCTGGCTGCGCTCTCGCGCCCCTTCGAGCGCCGCATCGAGGATCTCCCACCGGTACTTGCCCGGCGCCGGCTCGATCTGCGACCAGAACCAGCGGAAGTAAGCCACCGAGGCCAGGGGAAAATCCGGCTGCTCGGCCGCCCGAGCGGTCTTCGACTCCGGCCCGACCTCCGACCACCTCGCGCCCGGATTGATCGGGTCGCCGTTGAACCGCTGGAAGGTCTGGATGCCCATGCCGGGGTTCACCAGGACATCGTCGATTTCCACTGGCCGGACAACGATCGTCTCCGTTTGCGCAACCACGGGATAGGACGTGACGACGGCAACGGCGAATAGTGTCTTGATCACGCTTACCTCCTCTTCTGGGCCGAGCCATTCAAGGTAACTGTTGCCTCGTAGATCCAATCCCTGGCCGGGACCTGATATTTCTTCCCGTTCAACTCCACCGCCACCGGTTCGTCGTTGAAGTTCTCGATCACCCACCAGCGGCGCCGGAAGAGGTAGAGGCCCACTTGGTTGGGAGCGCGGAATGCAGTCTTCAGCGGCTTCAACAATGGTGATCGCAGCCGGTTCAGTTCTGCCTCCGCCAGATTGAGCAGCGTCTTGGGGTCTCCGCGGACGGGGAGCACCTGCACGTTAGGAGCATTCAGCCGGAGCTTGCCTTCGAGCCGTGCGGCCAGCCCGTCGGTGAGCAGCACCGGCTTTCCTGCCCCAATGAACTTTGCCAGTCTCTCCGGCAACCGGGGATCCTTCAGCGCGTGCACCGAGAAGAAGGCTGACGACGCCTTCTCCGGGAAATCATGGCACGGCACGAGCGGCAGACCGAGCATGCCCGCGTAGTCGAAGATGTACAGTTCGTTCTCGCCGTGGCTGTTGGGTGGTTTGTAGGCCGCGATGCCCACCGGCCGGCGCTTGCCCACATACTCCGCGGCCAGGAACAACTTGGGGATTTCCCTGCGCAGGGCCGCAACGTTCGCGGGCCCGGTTTTCTCCTGAAGCGAGCCGTAGCAGAACAGCACGGACTCCCGCGCCCCGGCGAGTACGGTCTGGCGGGCCTGCTCGAGGTAGGTGCGCTCGGTGGTGTCATAGGGGTCGAACCAGCCGCCGCCGGTCTTCTGGCCGCCGAGCGCCCCCAGCCAGCGCATGATGAAATACGCCTCGTAGGGCATCGTTCCACCTTTGTCGCGATCGCGCGTCTCCGTGCCAACCCAGATCCGGTGGAAATCCGCCGTCTCCCGCACGACTTCGTAGCCGCGCTCGTGGAAGCGGTCGTACCACTGCGGGTACTTGATGATCAGCTTGACGTTGCGGTTGACTCGCCACGCCGCTCCCAGCACGTACTCGCGGGACAAATTGGTCATCAGCTCGCACCGGTAGTCTTCCCAAGTTTCGCCGTTGACCGGGTATGTTCGCCCGCCGATAGTCACGGTCCTCGCGCGTCGCGCGGCGTCGCATTCCGGGCACTGGCAGTCCGTAAACCAGAAATCATCGATCATGATTTCGTCGAACAAGCCCGCCGTGTATTCGAAGATCTTCTTCACCTTCTCTTGCGTCGGCCCGTCGGTGTAGCAGGACAGCGGCTTCCAGCCGGTGGTCCGCTTGCCGACCCCGGTGGTGGTCACGCATCCCGACACGCGGATGCCGGCTTCCCGGAAGCGGCGGCTCGCTTTCTCGAGCGCGGCCCGGTCCGCCTGATAGCCGTCGCGAAAGGACTCGACAAAGACCCTCGTCACGCCGGTCGCTTTGCACCAGTCGATGGCGGCGTTAAGGCCGTCTTCGGAAGACAGCAGATCCCTCACATTCTGGGCGGTGAACAACGTCGAGAAGACGTGGACGTCCCCCTTGGATTTGGCCAGTTCCCAAAGATCGCCTGCCGGCGCAGCCCCGACGGCCGCGAGGATCAGGGACAAAGTGGTCCGGATCATAGCCTTCCAACGTACCTCTTCTTGCCTTGCGCGGAGCAACGCTCCGCGCCTTCCTGCTACAGTGTTCCGTCATGCGCCTCCTGATCCCGGCGATCCTCCTGGCGGCAGCGCTCGACGGCAGCCGGCCATTCTACGACCGCGCACACTCTTCGAAGATCTTCGGCGAGGATCGCAACTACCGCGTCTTCCTGCCTCGCGACTACGAGAGCGGCTCGAAGCGCTACCCCGTCGTCTACTATTTCCACGGGCACAGCGACCGCTACACGCTCGAGCACTACGACAAGGGCGCGGACACCGTCCCGCGCATCGCAGCCTTCGTGGCCGGTCATGACGTGATCGTGGTGTCCGTGGACGGCTACGTCGCGCGCGACTACACCGGCTTCTACGGCGGCACGCCGTGGGACGTCCTGCGCGAAGGCGGCGGCTACGACTTCGGCGAGTATTTCCGCGAGCTGGTGGCGCACATTGATTCCACATATCGCACCCTGACGGACCGCCGGCACCGGGGGACCTCGGGGCTCAGCATGGGCGGGTTCATGAGCCTCTGGCTGAGCGCCCGCTACCCCGACCTGATCGGGAGCGCCTCTTCGTTCAACCCCGGCCCGGAGTTCTACGCCGGGGACAAGAACCGCCGGGTTCTCTGGCGCCCGAAAGACCATGTCTCGAATCACGCGATGACGATGATCCGCCTGGTGCGCGCCAGCGGCGACTACATCAGCCAGTATCACGAGGAAATGCGGGACGCCTACGCCCGCGCCCACCGGGTGGACTTCGAGTACCGCCAGGACGAATATCACCGCCACTGGGCGACCTCGATCGAGGAGACGCTCGCGTTCCACATGCGCGCGTTCGCAAACCCGGCGCTCGATAACGTTCCGGAGGTATTCGACCACGCCAACCCGTACCGTTCGTTTGAAGCCTGGAACTGGCGGGTGGAATCGGAGGGCGCCGAGCCCGCGATCACGTACCTGGAAGGTGTCCGGCAGGGCGGGCTGCGGGTCACCACGCGGCGCTGGGCGCCCGACGGCCCGGCGGCCGAGCGCCGGATCACCATCACCACCGCGCCGCTGTATAGCGCAAGTGGGACCTACACGCTGCTCGATCACTCTCCGCGCACCGGGACGGCCACGCGGACGCAGCTCACCGCTTCCGGCGAAGGCCGGCTCACATTCACCACGGATGGCGCCGGCCACCAGTTCAGTTTTCTCGGACCCGGCACGGGCGCGCAACCTCCGGTGCTGCTTCCGCTCACCACGAAGGACAGGCTCCGGCTGCCGCCGAATGCGGACGTCGCGCTCCCCATCCGCATCCATAACCCGCGCGGCGAGCCGATGACCGAGGTGAAGGTCACGCTGTCGAGCGAGTATCCGACGGTTCAGCTCCCGGCGCCCCCGATCACGGTTCCGAAGATCGAGCCGGGCGCGGCCGCTGACCTTTCCGGACACTTCAAGGCGCGATTCACTTCCGGCGCCGGTTACTTCGCGCCGGCGCGGCTGCGCCTCGACATGGTCTACGACGGCTGGCATGGAACGGGCGAGGACATCGACGTGCTCATCCGCCCTGAGGTCATGCCCGCGCCGCTCGCCGTCGAGATCCTCGACGGCCGGACCCGCGAGTTCAACGTCTTCCGCCAGAAGGGCAACCAGGGCGGCGGGGGCCCGATCGTACGCAAGGTGACCGAAGGGAAAGGCAACGGCAACGGGATTCTCGATCCCGGCGAAGAAGCGACCATCTGGGTCAAGCTCGCACAGGGCTTGGATCCGTTCGACAAGAGCAACTGGTATCGCGCCAAGGTTTATTCCGACTCGGCGTGGATCGAGGAGATCGCGGATCTGGAGGAGCAGAAGCAACTCGAGTGGACCAGCGCCAAGGAGCGCACCAGCGTCATTCGGCTGTCGCCCAAGGTGCCGCGCGGCGCCGCGATCCCGCTGATCCTCGACAACGAATCCTGGAGCTATCATTTCACGCCGGACGTGCGCTACGGCAAGGAAAAGCTCTACCAGGCATTCCAGCTTCACACTCACCATCTGCACCGTTATGAGCCGCGGGTCTCGGCGTCCTCCGCGGCCCGGCGGTAGAATTGCCTGGATGAACGACCGAAGGGACTTTCTCAAGAGCGCCACCGCCGCGCTGACCACCTCCCTGTTCACCGGCAACCTCAAAGGAGCGAACGACCGCGTCCGGGTAGGCTTCCTCGGCGTCGGCGTCATGGGCACGGAGAACATGGAGGCTTCGATCGACCAGGGCGCCGAAGCCGCCGCCATCTGCGACGTCTTCCAGCCCAATCTCGAGCGCGCCGCCGCCGCGGCGCGCCGCAAGGGCGCGCAGCCCAAGGAGGTGCGGGACTTCCGCGAAGTTCTGGCCGATCGCTCGATCGACGCCGTCTGCATCTCGACCCCCGACCACTGGCATCCGTACATGACCGTGGAAGCCTGCAAGGCGGGCAAGGACGTGTACGTCGAGAAGCCCGTGTGCCTGGCGATCGACGAGGGCAAGAAGATGGTGGAGGCGGCGCGCAAGTACGACCGCGTGGTGCAGGCGGGCACGTGGCAGCGCTCGGGCGAGCATTTTCAGAAAGCCTGCGAGATCGTCCGCAGCGGGCAGCTCGGCAAGGTCGCCTTCAGCCGCGCCTGGATCTACGAGAACTCGCCGCGGGAAGGCATCGGCAGCCCGCCGGACTCCGCGCCGCCCCCCGGCCTCGACTACGACCTGTGGCTCGGCCCGGCGCCCGAACGTCCTTTCAATCCCAACCGCTTCGGCGTCTACCCGAACAAGTATTCCTACTTCCGCTGGTTTTGGGACTACGCCGGCGGCCAGCTCACCGACTCCGGCGTCCACATGCTCGACATCCTCCAGATGGCCTTTGGCGATGCGATGCCGAAGGCGGCTTCGGCGCTCGGCGGCAAGTTCTGGTTTACCGATCACCGCGAGACGCCCGACACGATGCAGGTGGCCTACGAGTACGACGGATTCCTCGGCTCCTGGGAGCACCGCTGCAACAACACCGAGGCGAACAAGAACCGCCTGATGGGCGTGAGTTTCCACGGCACGAACGGCACGCTGTACGTGGACCGTAACCTCTACCGGCTCACCCCCGAGCCGGGCGCGGACCTACAGGCCGCCGAGATGAAGCGAGGCCCGGACCCGCACCCGCTCCACTGGGCCAATTTCCTCGAATGCGTCCGCACACGCCGGCAACCGAACAGTGACATTGAGAAGTGTTACCGCTCGTCGGTGACATGCCTGTTGGGCAACATCTCCTACCGCGCGAAGATGCGGGTCGATTGGGACGATGGGACGCAGACCGTTGTCCAGCCGGAAGCCCGGCCGTACATGTATCGCGAGTATCGGGAGCCGTGGAGGCTGGAGGTGTAGGCGAAGCGGCGCCTGCCTGCATGCGGAGCATTGCAGGCCGCCAATGAACGTCGATAAGCGCGGACAGGCCTTCACAACCATCGGCGTTCAGCCGGCTCGGAGCGTCGCCACCGTCGCTCCCCAGCCGCCGGCCTCGCCCGGAGCATCGGCGAACGACTCCACAAAGTCAGTCCGTCCGAGCACCGCCCTGACGATTTCGCGCCGCACTCCGATCCCGCGCCCGTGTATGATCCGAATCTGGCGGAACCCGAGCGAGCGTGCTTCTTCCAGGTACGCCTCTACAACTGGCTTCACGTCCCGGTCCGGCACGCTGTGGAGATCGAAAACGTCGGTGATCGGGATGCGGATGGGCTCGTCGTCGTTCATGCGAGAAACCGGCAGCGCCTTCAAGCCGCTCCTGCCAGTTCGGTCTTGTTTTCGCTTTGAATGATGAGCCGGGGATTTGGGCTCCTCGGAGGAACCGGCAGGCCCAGTTCGCGAAGTTGCCGAACGTGGTCGACCATCCCCGACCCGGCCTTGTACAGGCAATCCTCGATGGAATGGCCTATGCCCGAGAAGCCTTCGAGATCCGGTGAGGAGAACCCAAAGGAGTCAGGCTCCTCGGTCGCCTCAATGACCAAGCGGTAGTCCAGATCAATCATGGCGCTGCCTCCTGACACCGGCCTACTTGAGGATCGCCATACACGGTCCCCTCACTCAGGCAGCCTACCGCATCACCCGGTGGAACGCCTCCAACACGCGGGCGGGAAGTCCCGTCGCCGCGCCGCCCCTCCGCCGGAACGCAAGGTCGTGCCCCGCGCCATCCACCACCAGAAGGTCCGCCGGCCCTGGGATCAGCGCCATCGCCGCGCGCACCTCCTCGACCGAACCGAACGGATCCCGCGATCCGTGCACGAACAGGACTTTCGTGAGCAGCCTCGGGAAATGATCGCGGCGAGGCGCCCCGGCCTTGTGGGGCGGGTGCAGAGGGTAGGAAAACAGCAGCAGCCCGTCCACCAGCCCCGGATCTTCGGCGGCCACCATGGATGCCTGGCGCCCGCCGTAGGAGTGCCCGCCGACGAAGAGCCGTCCCGTCGAGAACCGGCGCACGGCGGCAACGGCCCGGCGGATTCCCTCCCGGTCCAGCGGCGATTCTCCCGGAAACGGCGGTCCGGACGGCCTGCGCTGCCGATATGGCAGGTCGCACCGCAGCACCGTGTAGCCTTTCTCGTGGAACACTTCGGCCATCGCGACCAGCAGCGGCGCATCGCAGTCCGAACCCGCGCCGTGCGTTAGTACGAGCGCGTCGCCGCCGGCTGCTGCCCGGTGCAGGAATCCGCGGACCGCGGGCACGGCGGACCCGTCCGCAAAAGGCTCCATGGGTTCAAGGACGATTCTAACCGCTGATGAGAGCCGCCTGAGGAACGTGGCACACGCTCCCAGCGTGCCGCGTTCCGACTCCGTGCAAGGCAATGGTGCCGGCAAGCCCGGGAACGCGCCCGCAGTCGGAAGCGCCGGCACGGCAGCCTGGAACCTCAATGCCTGGCTCCGGTTCGCTATACTGAGGTGTTCCCTCTCTTTCTCAGGAGAATTCGTACGCATGTTTGACCTGTTTCGCAGCCGGGCGAAGGCTGTGCGCATCATGCTCGGGGCGCTGCTCACGCTTGTGGCGCTCTCGATGGTGACTTACCTGATCCCAGGTTCCGGAACTAATGCCGGAGCAAGCGACAATGTGGTCGCCGAGATCGGCGACGAAGTCCTCACCACGCTCGAAGTGCAGCAGAGCCTCCAGGCGCAGCTTCGCGGGCGCAACATCCCGCCGCAGTTGGCCGGAGTCTACGTTCCGCAACTTGTCGACCAGATGATCACCGAGCGCGCCATCGCCTACGAGGCGCGGCGGCAGGGCTTCCAGGTGACCGAGCAGGACCTGGCGGCGACCATCGAGTCGATCTTTCCCCAGTTGTTCGAGGGCGGCAAGTTCGCCGGCAAAGAGGCCTACGCCGCCGTGCTCGCTCAGAACAACCTGACGATTCCGCAGTTCGAGGAGAACCTTCGCAAGCAGATGATGCTGACCCGGTTGCGCTCGCTGGCTCTAGAGGGTACCGTCGTGCCGCCCTCCGAGGTCGAACAGGAATACCGGCGTCGCAACGAGAAGGTCAAAATCGAGCACGTGGCGATTTCGCCGGCGAAACTTCGCTCCGAGGTCAAGCTGATGCCGGAGGAAGTCCAGGAATACTTCCAGAAGAGCCGCACGACGTTCCGGATTCCCGAGAAACGCAGCTTCCAGTTACTGATCGTCGACGAAGCGGCGGTGGCAGCCTCGGTAATCGTGCCCGACGCCGAACTGCGTCGCGCCTACGAGCTGAACAAGGATGCGTATCGCACCCCCGAGCGGGTCAAAGTACGCCACATCCTTCTGAAGACAACCGACCGGCCGAAGGAAGACGCGCCGAAAATCCGGGCGAAGATCGAGGACTTGCTGAAGCAGCTTCAGAAGGGAGCGGACTTCGCCGACTTGGCTCGCAAGAACTCCGAAGATCCCGGCTCCGGGGCCAAAGGCGGCGACCTCGGCTGGGTCGTTCGGGGCCAGACGGTGAAAGCCTTCGAAGACACCGCCTTCTCGCTCAAGCCGGGCCAGTTGAGCAATGTGATCACCACCGAGTACGGGTTCCACATCATCGAGGTTCTCGATAAGCAACTGGCGGGCGTGCGCCCCTTTGACGAGGTGAAGGCGCAGCTTGCCGACGAGCGGAAGCGGCAGCTTGTGTTCGATCGCATGCAGACCCTCTCCGACCAGGCGCGCGCGGCGCTGAACAAGAATCCGCAGGGGGCGGAGGAAACGGGGCGCGCGCTCGGGATTCAATTCGTGAACGTGGAGAAGGTGGGCGCCGGCGACCCGATCCCTCGGGTGGGCGTCGGCCGCGAGTTGGAGGACGCGATCACCGGGCTGCGAAAGGGCGAGGTGTCCACCGTCGTGCAAACCGCCGGGAACAAGCTGATGGTTGCCGTGATCACCGACATACATCCGGCGCGGCCGGCGGAGCTGGCCGAAGTCGAGGGCCAAATCCGCAACCAGCTCACCGATCGGAAAGCCGAGCAGCTCGCCGAGCAAGAGGCGCAGGAAGTCCTGGAGAAGGCCAAGTCAAGCGGCGACCTGAAGAAGGTCGCGCAGGCCATGGGACTCGAGTGGAAGCTCACCGGGGAGTTCGGCCGGAGCGGCGCTGCCGAGGGTTTGGGCGCGGCGAGCTACCTGGAAGAGGCGTTCACCCGCAATCCCGGCGACGTGTTCGGTCCGGTGAGGGTGAACGACCAGCAGTTCATCTGCAAGTTGGTGTCGCGGATTCCCGCCGACATGGCCCTGTTCGCCGCCCAGCGCGACGAACTTGTGCAGCAGGTCAAGGGCGCCAGGGCGCGCGAACGGCTCGAGCTGTTCGAGGACGGCGTGAAGAGCAAGCTCATCCAGGAGGGCGAGGTCAAGATCCACCAGGATGTCATCAACCGCATCGTGTCGGGTTACCGCGGCGCGTAGGGCAAGCCCAAGGCGCCGCGAATGATCGACGCTCTGCTGGATTTCCTCCGTACGCTCACCAACCCGGAGCGGCTCATCCACCTGTTAACCACGGCGCTCACGGGATGGCTCGGCTACGGCCTGCTGTTCGCGGTGGTCTTCGCCGAGACCGGTCTGCTGATCGGCTTCTTCCTTCCCGGCGACTCGCTGATGTTCACCGTCGGCGTGGTGGCCGGTGCCGGCAAGCTGGACATCGTGCTCGTCAACATCGTGCTGATGGCGGCGGCGATCATCGGCGACGGCGTCGGCTACGCGCTGGGGCGGCGGACCGGCCCGGTCATCTTCAGCCGTCCGAACTCGCGCTTCTTCCACCAGGAGCACCTCCGGCGCACAAAGGCGTTCTACGAGAAGCACGGCGGCAAGACGATTATCTATGCGCGGTTCGTGCCGATCATCCGGACCTTCGCCCCGTTCGTGGCGGGCGTCGCCGAAATGGGCTACCTGCGCTTCCTGTCGTTCAACGTCTTCGGCGGCATCGGCTGGGTGTTCTCGCTGACCATGCTGGGCTACGCGCTCGGCAACGTGCCGCTGGTGCGGCGGCACTTCGAGAAGGCGATCCTGCTGATCATCTTCGTCTCCGTGCTGCCGGTGCTGCGTGAGATGTGGCGGGCCCGGCGGAAACGACCGCAGTAACAGACTGGCGTCAGGCTGCGAAATCGCAGGTGAATCCCGGCCGGTTCGAGTCTGGAATCCACGACTGGCTAGAATGGCTGGGATGAGCCGCCGGCAAAGAAAGGCAGCGCCGCGGAAGACCACCGTCCTGGAGCCGGAGCAGGCCCCCGCCGTTCCAAGCCAGCCGCCGCGCGAAGCGGCCGGGCCGGCCGGGTCCGACGGCGCCGGTCCGATCCCCGCCCCGGAGGCCGTGGTGGCGGCCGTCGCCGCGGCTGTTATCCTGGGCCTGATTCTGGCCGCCTACTTCACCGAGCGGGGCGGCGGCGTGGACGAACTCGCCCTCTACAATCCGACTTACATGGCGGTGAACTTCGGGAAGATGACCTTCCCGGTACATGGATACTTCGACAGGATGGTGATACAGCCGCCCGTCCATTACTGGCTGGTCGCCGCGGCAATGTTTCTCGGAGCTCCCCTGTATTACGCGCAAGCCACGCCCACTTTCGCGATGTCGCTCCTTTGCATCATCCTGATCGTTCGAAGTCCGCTGCCGGCGGCTTACCGCCTGGGCTTGCTGCTGGCGCTGTACGCGCCAGTGGGGCTGTATGGGGCGCGGGGCATCGAGCTGTTTGGAATGCGGCCCGAATACCACCTTACCGCCGCGTGGCTGGCCGGCTTGGTTGCCCTGGAGTCCGGCCGGCGGCGGGAATGGAACGTAGCGAGGCTGTTTGCCGGCGCGTTCCTCCTGACGTACGCTTCCGGCCTGAATTACTTCGCGGGCCCCGCCTTCCTCGGAATCGGGGTCTACGCCGCCGGAGCGCTCAGACAGTTGGGTTGGGCCGGAGCGCGGAGGGCGCTGCTCGCCCTCGCCGCCGGCGGATCACTGTTCGGAATCCCTTTCTTGTTTCTCTTCGTGATCCCCGGCCGGGAGCTCATCCTGCCTCTGATCCGGAGCGCAGAAGGTTTCGGCGGGATCGCCTCGGCGGTGGCGATCCACCTGGAGCGGTACCGCTGGATGGCAACCGGCGTGGATGGCTTCTGGCTGCCGAAGATCTTTCGCATCGGCGTGCCGCTGATGGCGTTCTCGATTCCCGCGCTGCTTGCGCTGCGGCCCGCCAGGATGCTTGTCCTCGCTTCGCTCCCATGGCAGCTTTTCATCCTGTTCATCCTCAGCCGGAAGAATGTGGCCTATCTCATGCCCGAATTGACGATGCTCTGCGCGGCGTTGTTCTGCGGCGCGGTTGCCCTGGCCGAGTATTTCTCGAGCAGACTGCGGCCTCGCCGGCTGGCTCCGGTCCTCGCGCCCGGAGTGACGGCGTTACTGCTGTTGTTCATCCTCGGCGAGAAGGTCAAAGCCTCGCCGGCGGTCCTTTCCACCAGGGCACGGGTCCACGAAGCGGAACTGGCCCGCGCCGCGGGCATCGAAATGATGGGGCCGGGCGCGCGCGTGGGCGGCCGGCTCGGCATCTGGTACGCCTGCGGCGCGGCGCACTGGTACGGCATCGCGCCGGATTTGCTCTACTATCCCATCAAGTTTGACCTTCGAGAGTACTTCTCCAGGTTTGATGTCTTCGCGGAGCACCCCCACATGAGTGACGCGACCTGGAACGACCGCCAGGCGACGCTCTCGTCGTGGTACGCCGACGGGCAATTGCACCTGGCCGGATTCTATTTCGCCCAAATCGACGCCGACTTCAGCTACGTGCTCCTGAGCGCCCGCCCTCCCGAAACCTTGACCGGTTTCGGGCTGATAAACGATCAGCTATACCGGTTTGTGGAGAGCGGGACCGGAGAGCACACGGTTCTCGAACTGGCCTGCCCCGCGGGCGGCGCCATCGCCTTGCGCAAGCGGGCCCCGCTTTCCGCGACGCTCTACCTTCCGCCTTCCGGCGCGAGCCCATCCCCGAGCACCGTGCTGACCGCAATCGTGCCGGCCGCTGAAGCACAGTCCAACTTCGCCACTGCTTCCGGTTGCCGCGAACTTCGGCGTCACACCGGCACTCTCCTTCTCGCCGACCGGGGCCAGCTTGTGGCCGGACTGCGGCTCCGCGACCGCCCGATGCGATTCTACCAGCGGCTTGAGGATCTTCCCGCCGCGCGATCACGGCCCACAGAATCCGGACGCGGCGGCGGCTTCTGGTAGAATGTTTACTTTCATGCCTGAGCCGGAATCGCTGGCCTTCCGGGAGGTCCCCGTCGAGGCCGTCCAGCGCTACTGGGACTCCCGTCCATGTAACATCCGCCATTCGCCGAAGCCGGTCGGGACGGTCGAGTACTTCAACGAGGTCGAGGCCCGCAAGTACTTCGTCGAGCCGCACATTCCGGGCTTCGCGCAATTCGAGCGCTGGGCCGGCAAGAGCGTCCTGGAGATCGGCTGCGGGATCGGCACCGACACCATCAACTTCGCCAGGCACGGAGCGGCGGTGACGGCGGTGGACTTGTCCGAGAAATCGCTGGAGATCGCCGCGCAGCGCGCGCAGATCTTCGGCCTGGCGGACCGCATCCGCTTCTGCCACGCCAATGCGGAGCGATTGAGCGATCACCTTCCGCCGGAGCGGTACGACCTCGTGTACAGCTTCGGTGTCATCCACCACACTCCGCATCCGGACAGAGTGCTCGAGCAAATCCGGAAGTTAGTGAAGCCCGGCGGCGCCGTTAAGATCATGGTGTACCACCGCTGGTCCTGGAAAGCCCTGTGGATTCTGCTCACTTACGGGCGCGGAAGGTTCTGGCGGTTCACGGAGCTGATTGCCCGATACTCGGAGGCTCAAACCGGTTGCCCGGTTACTTATACCTATTCGAGGGGGCAGGCGCGGCGCTGGCTGGAGAAATACGGTTTCTCCGTGACCGACCTCCGGGTGGAGCATATCTTCCCCTATACCATCGACGAGTACATCCGCCATCGCTATCGCGTTGTCTGGTACTTCCGCTGGTTGCCGCCTCCGGTGTTCCGGTGGCTGGAGCGGCGGCTTGGGTGGCACTTGTGCCTGACCGGGACCGCTCCCAAGTGATGCCGGCGCAACCTTACCTGTCCGTTGTGGCCACGGCTCGCAACGACGATCACGGAGGGAACCTGCTCCAGAGAATGCAGGCGTTCATCAACGCGCTGCTGGCCCAGGCAACGCGCCACCAGATCTCCCTCGAACTGATCCTTGTGGAGTGGAATCCGCCGGCCGGCAGGCCGCGGCTGATCGAAGCCCTTCGGTGGCCCGAGGATTTGGGCCTGGCCACGGTTCGGGTGATCGAGGTCCCACCGGAGTTGCACCGGCGATACCGGCATGCCGAGGCGCTTCCCCTCTACCAGATGATCGCCAAGAACGCCGGCATCCGCCGGGCGAGGGGCCGGTTCGTGCTGGCGACGAACATCGACATCATCTTCTCCGGCGAGCTGTTTCAACTCTTGCGCGACGGCAAGCTCGAGGCCGGGAAGATGTACCGCATCGACCGTCACGACGTCACGCAGGGCGTCCCCGTGGACGCCTCGGTCGACGAGCAGCTTGCGTATTGCAGGAGCCACGTGCTGCGCCTCAACGCGCGCGAGGGGACCTTCACACTGACGCCGGAAGGCCTCCGCGCGCTGGCGCACGAGGACATCGCGGCGCCGGGCAGCGGGATCTGCTTCGGCCGCGGATGGTTCGCCGCTGAGTCTTACTCCGGCACGATTTTCCGGTGGGCCGCCGAGGACGCGGAGATCACCGTGACGCCGCCCGACGAGCGAGCGAAGACGCTGGTCTTCGACCTCGAGCCAGGACCGGGCGTTGGGGGCGACCCGTTCGTGCTTCAGCTCCTGGACCCTTCCGGCTCCCTGCTGAAGCAGGTGAGAGTGTACCGGAGGAGCACGGTCCGCGTGCAACTCCCTTTCCGGCAAGGCGAGCGGCTGTCTTGCCGTCTGCGGGCTGTCGGAGGAGGGCGCAAGACACCCGGAGATCCACGGCTCCTGAACTTCCGTGTCTTCCGTTGCGTGTGGGAGCGGGCGAGGGGCGGCGCGCAAGGAGGCAGCCGTA
>CAZACK010000115.1:5854-15771 GCA_964483455.1 uncultured Solibacteraceae bacterium | reverse complement strand
CTAGGCGCGGCGCGCAGAGGCCGTCTACGTGCTGCACGCTTTCCTGAAGTAGACGCAAGCGACTTCGAGGCGCGATATCGAAACCGCCAAAAAGCGGTTCGCGCAACTGTCGAGAGGTGGGAAATGAAGAAACCCGAGAGCTACGCCAGCGTTTGGGACGCGATCGCGGACACGCCCGGCCAGGTGGCCAACCTGCGGGCGCGGGCCGAACTGATGCAGCAGATTGCCGCCTTCGTGAAACGCCAGGGCTGGACGCAGGTTGGGCGGCGTAGCATCGTGGCGTGACCCAGCCGCGGATGAACGATCTGCTCCGCGGCCAAGTTTCGCGCTTCTCGCTGGATGCATTGGTGAATATCTCGACTGCGCTCGGCTGCCGCGTGCGGGTCAATCTTAAAGCCGCCCGAGAGCGGCGACTCACCGGCCACCCGCGGCGGGACCCGGCGCGCCGGCGGCGAGTGAACTATCGGCACGCTATAAAGCAACGGGCGTAGAGGGAATCGGCCAGGCAGTGGACGGGTAGGCTCTGTGCCGTTACGCCGGAAACCAATCACGGGAGCTGCCAGGTCAAGTTGCGGCATCGGCGGACCATCGGCCGGATCGAGCACCGGTCATCCTTCTTTGGGCGCCGGCCATATTGAAGTGGCCTCCCCTCCTGGTGGTTTAATTGACTCCATGCGCACTGCCTGTCTTTTCATCCTGGCCTGCCTCCCTGCGCGCGCCCAGGACTACGACCTGCTGCTCAGAGGTGGCCACGTCATCGATCCGAGAAACAAGATCAGCGCCCCCCGCGATGTGGCCATCAAGGACGGCCGCATCGTGGACGTGGCGGCGAACATCGCCGCCTCGAAGGCCCACAAGGTGGTGGACGTCTCCGGCCTCTACGTCACGCCCGGCTTGCTTGACATCCACGTCCACGTCTTCGCCGGCAACGGCTCCGCCTACACCGGAACCAACAGCGTGTTCCCCGACGGGCACACGTTCCGCAGCGGCGTGACCACCGTCGTGGATGCGGGCAGCTCCGGCTGGCGCAACTTCCCCGACTTCAAGGAGCGCGTCATCGACATCTCCCGCACCCGCGTGCTCGCCTTCCTCAATATCGTCGGCTGGGGCATGGCCGGCGATCCCATCGAGCAGAACACCGGCGACATGGACCCTCACGCCACCGCGCAGCAGGCCCTCCACTTCAAGGAACACGTGGCGGGCGTCAAGACGGCGCACTACGCCGCCCCGGATTGGATCGCCGTCGACCGCGCCGTCGAGGCCGGCAATCTCGCCGGCCTGCCTGTGATGGTCGACTTCGGCCAGTTCACCGGCAAGCGGCCGTTCCAGGACCTGGTGCTCAAGCACCTCCGCCCCGGCGACATCTACACCCACACCTATCTGGCCATGGTGCCGATGCTCGATGCCTCCGGCCGCGTCCTGCCGTACCTCTTCGAGGCCAGGAAACGCGGCATCATCTTTGACGCCGGCCACGGCGGCGGCAGCTTTGTCTTCCGCCAGGCCGTGCCCGCCATCAGGCAGGGCTTCGTGCCCGACTCAATCTCCACCGACCTCCACATCTCCAGCATGAACGCCGGCATGAAGGACATGCTGAACGTGATGTCGAAATTCCTGAACATGGGCCTCGCGCTGGACGACGTGATTCTCCGGTCCACCTGGAACCCGGCGCGCGAGATCCGGCGCGAGGAACTGGGCCACCTGTCGCCAGGGGCCGTCGCCGACATCGCCGTGCTCCGTGTCGAAAAGGGCAGCTTCGGATTCGTCGACGTCTACGGAGCGCGGATGAAAGGATCCCAGCGCCTCGTCGCCGAACTGACGATCAAGGACGGCAAAGTGGTCTGGGACCTGAACGGCCTGACCCGCGAAGACTGGGACAAGCTCGGCCAGTACAACATCCAGACCGGCGCCCGCTGGGACGGCACGCTGGGAGCGGCGGTCCGACAAGAGAAGTAGGAGTTCGGCCGCGGTGTACAATACTCACCAGTACCCGGAGCTGGAGCATCCGGAACTGGGCAATGACCGGACACTCGAACCGACAGCTCACAAAGTGCATCTACCTCGGGATGATGCTCGCCGTCGCCGGCCCCGGCGCGTCGCCTGACACGGTCGAGTTCAACCGCGACATCCGCCCCATCCTCTCCGACAAGTGCTTCACCTGTCACGGCCCCGACCCGGCCACGCGGAAAACCAAGCTGCGGTTCGACCAGGAAACCGGCGCGATGATCGAACTCGCGGCAGGGAAGCGCGCCTTCGTTCCAGGCGTCCCCGCCGCCAGCGAGGTGTTCCGCCGCATCACCACCGACAACAAGATCCTCCGCATGCCGCCGGCCTACCTCGGGTATCCGAAGCTCACGGACGTGGAGATCGACACCATCCGCCGGTGGATCGAGCAGGGGGCGAAGTGGCAGCCGCACTGGCCCTTCATCCCGCCGAAACGGCCGCCGCTGCCCGAGGTTCGCAACCAGACGTGGCCGCGGAATCCCATCGACTACTTTGTCCTCCACCGGCTGGAGCGCGAGGGCCTCGCGCCTTCGCCGGAAGCCGATCGCCGGACGCTGATCCGCCGCGTGACCCTGGACCTGACCGGCCTGCCTCCCTCGCCGGCCGAGGTCGACGCGTTCCTCGGCGACTCCTCGCCCGAGGCCTATGAAAAAGCGGTCGACCGGCTGCTCGCCTCCCCGCGCTACGCCGAGCGCATGACCTTCCGCTGGATGGAAGCCGCGCGCTACGCCGACACCAACGGCTACCAGACCGACGGCGTGCGCGAGATGTGGCGGTGGCGCGACTGGGTCATCGACGCCTTCCACCGCAACATGCCGTTCGACCAGTTCACCATCGAGCAGATCGCCGGCGACCTGCTCCCGAATCCCACGCTCGGGCAACGTATCGCCACCGCCTTCCATCGCAACCACCGCACCAGCGCCGAGGGCGGCATCGTGCCCGAGGAGTTCCGCGTGGAGTATGTCGCCGACCGCGTGGAAACCACCTCCACCGTCTGGCTGGGCCTTACCCTGGGCTGCGCCCGCTGCCACGATCACAAGTACGACCCTTTTACCCAGAAGGAGTATTACCGCCTGTTTGCCTATTTCAACAATGTCCCGGAGAAAGGATTCGTTTATAACTTCGGCAACGAAGAGCCGCTGATCAAGGCGCCCACGCCGGAGCAGCAGGAGCGGCTCGAAGAACTCGACCGCCGCGTCTCCGCCGCCGAAGCCCGCGTTGAATCCCTCTCACCGGAGTTGGAGACGGCCCGCGAACTATGGGAGCGAAGACTGGCGCGCTCCGGCCGGCAGGACTGGACGGTGACCGAAGGGCTCGTGTACCGGCAAAGCGCGAAACAGGAAGAGGCCGCCGGCTGCGGCGAGGAGCAGAAGACCCGGTGCGAGCTGCCGGCAGCCGAAGGCCCAGCGGGCCAAGCCAGGCAATTCGACAACAAGCATTACCTCGAAGCGGGCACGGAAGTGGCCAACTTCGACTACATGGACCCGTTCACCTTCGCCGCCTGGATCAAGCCGGAGTCCCCCACCGGCGCCGTTCTGGCGCACTCGGAGGATTATTTCGAGGGCTCCGGGCACGGGCTGTACCTCATCGACGGCAAGATTCGGCTGCACGTCATCTTCCGCTGGACCGACCTCGGCATGCGCCTGGAGTCGGCGAACCCGGTGAAACTCAACGAGTGGCAGCACATACTCGTGACCTACGACGGCAAGCGGAAAGCATCGGGCGCGCGCATCTATCTGAACGGCGAGCCGCAGCCGGTGAAGGTGCTGTTCGACGAGCTGTCCTGGCCGATCGGCGTGAATGCGGCATTCCGCATCGGCGCGGGCGGCGGGCTGCGCTTCCGCGGGCTGATCGGCGACGTCCGCGTCTACAATGTCGCGCTGACCCCCGAGCAGGCGGCGGTCGTTCCGCTGCGCCAGTCGCTCGACGAGATTGCCCGGATTCCGCCCGAGACGCGCACCCGGGCACAGGTTGACAAGCTCCGTTTCTGCTTTCTCGAGCGCCACGCGCCCAAGCGAATCCGCCAGGCGCGGGAGGAGCTTCGGGTCATTCGCAAAGAGCGCGAGCGCTACTATGCCTCGATCCCTACCGTCATGGTGATGGTGGAGAGCGGCAAGCCGCGCGACGCCTTTCTACTGAAGCGAGGCGCGTACGACAACCCAGGCGAGAAGGTGACTCCGGACGTGCCTTCGGTGCTTCCTCCGCTCCGCCCCGAGTGGCCGAACAACCGCCTCGGGCTGGCCCGCTGGCTCGTCGATCCTTCCAATCCCTTGACCGCGCGGGTGACGGTGAACCGCTTCTGGCAGATGTATTTCGGCGCCGGCCTGGTGAAGACGGTCGAGGATTTCGGCTCGCAGGGCGAGTGGCCGGTTCACCCCAAGCTGCTCGACTGGCTGGCCGCCGAGTTTGTGGAATCGGGCTGGAACGTGAAGGGGATCCAGAAGATCATCGTCATGAGCGCTACTTACCGGCAGGCGTCCAAAGTGGCTCCGGACTTGTTGCAGAAGGACCCGGAGAACCGGCTGCTGGCCCGCGGCCCTCGTCTCCGCCTCGGCCCCGAAATGCTTCGCGACCAGGCTCTGCTCGTGTCCGGCCTGCTGGTCGAGAAGGTGGGCGGGCCGTCGGTGAAACCGTACCAGCCTCCTGGGCTGTGGCAGGAACTGGCCGGCGGCGACGGCTACCAGCCCGACAAGGGCGAGGGACTGTACCGCCGCAGCCTCTACACTTACTGGAAGCGCACGGTGGCGCCGCCGTTCATGGTCAACTTCGATTCGCCGAACCGGGAGGTCTGCAACGTCCGCGAGACCCGCACCAACACGCCGCTTCAGGCGCTGAACCTGATGAACGACGTCGCCTTCGTGGAAGCCTCCCGCAAGCTGGCTGAGCGGATAATGACCGAAGGCGGCGCGCGGCCTGAGGAGCGCATCGAGTACGCCTGCCGGCTTGCGCTGGGCCGCCCGCCGAAACCGGCCGAGAAGAGCGTGCTCGTTGACACGCTGGTTCAATTTCAACAGCGGTATCGCGCCGACCGCAAGGCGGCGGAGCGGTTTCTCAGCCACGGCGAGTCCGGGCACGACCGCAAGCTCGACGTCCGGGATCTGGCCGCCTATACCAGCATCACCAGCCTAGTGCTGAACCTGGATGAAACTGTGACGAAGGAGTAAGTCGAAATGCACCCCTGCCACGCGTGTGGTGAGTTCGGCGGCGATTGGCTTGGGGAAAGCGTAGCCTTTCACCATTTAACGCGGCGGCATTTCTTTGGACTGAACGCCACCGGCATCGGCATCGCCGCGCTCGCCGGACTGCTCGGGCGCGACGCCCGCGCGGAAACCGCGCCCGCCCCGAAGGTCTACGGAGGTCTGTCGGGCCTGCCGCACTTCGCCCCGAAGGCGCGCCGCGTCATCTACCTGTTCCAGTCGGGCGGGCCTTCTCAGATGGAGCTGTTCGACTATAAGCCGAAGCTCGCCGAGTTTCAAGGCGCCGATCTGCCGGAGTCCATCCGCATGGGGCAGAGGCTCACCGCGATGACCGCGTCGCAGTCGAGCTTTCCGGTGGTGCCCTCCAGGTTTCCGTTCGCGCAGCGCGGCAAGTCGGGCGCATGGGTTAGCGACTTATTGCCGCACACCGCGGAGATCGCCGACGAGTTGACCTTCATTAAGTCGATGCATACCGAGGCGATCAACCACGATCCGGCGGTGACTTACCTGCAAACCGGTGCCCAGATCGCCGGGCGGCCGAGCATGGGCGCGTGGCTTTCCTACGGCATCGGCAGTGAGACGGAGGACCTGCCGGCGTTCGTGGTCATGATTTCGCCGGGTTCGGGCGGCGGAGGGCAGCCGCTCTACGACCGCCTGTGGGGAAGCGGATTCCTCCCCAGCCGCTACCAGGGCGTGAAGTTCCGTTCAGTCGGCGACCCGGTGCTCTTTCTGTCGAATCCGAGCGGCTTCGACGCGGCCGACCGGCGGCGCTTCCTGGACGCACTCGCGAACCTCAACCGGATGAAGCTGGAGGAATTCGGCGACCCGGAGATCGCCACGCGGATCTCGCAATACGAGATGGCGTTCCGGATGCAAAGTTCGGTGCCCGAGCTGACCGACCTGTCGAAAGAACCCGCGCAAACCTTCGAGCTGTACGGCGAGGACGCGAGGAAGCCTGGGACCTTCGCGGCCAACTGCCTTCTCGCCCGGCGGCTGGCCGAGCGCGGCGTGCGCTTCATCCAGCTCTACCACCGCGACTGGGACCACCACGGCAAGCTCCCCCAGCACCTTCCCAAGCGCTGCCGGGAAACGGACCAAGCGTCGGCCGCGCTGATCCTCGATGTGAAGCGGCGCGGCATGCTCGACGAAACGCTGGTGATCTGGGGCGGCGAATTCGGCCGCACCGTCTACTGCCAGGGCCGGCTGACGGACACCGAGTACGGCCGCGATCATCACCCGCGCTGCTTCACCATCTGGATGGCCGGCGGCGGCATCAAGCCCGGCATCACCCTCGGCGAGACGGACGACTACTGCTACAACATCACTAAGGACCCGGTCCACGTCCACGACTTACAGGCCACGATCCTGCACTGCCTCGGTATCGACCACACCCGCCTGACTTACAGGTTTCAGGGCCGCCACTTCCGCCTGACCGACGTGCACGGCAACGTGGTCCGGTCGATCATTCGGTGACAGGCTACACTGACCCCGTTTCCGGCCGGAGCAGGGCGGACGATCCCGCCAGCTCTGAGTCAGAGATCTCGTAGCCTGTCACCGAAATAACTCGCGGAGATCGGCAATCCAGTAGTCAGGCTCCCAGCGGGCGAGCGCGTCAGGATCGCCGTAGCCGTAAGTGACAGCGCAGGTCTTGACACCAGCGCGGCGGCCCGCCTCCATGTCCGGCGCAGAGTCGCCGACCAGCAGGCAGTCCTCGGGCCGCGCGCCGAGGGCGGCGAGCGCGCGCAGCACCACATC
The DNA here is from genome assembly GCA_964483455.1 of uncultured Solibacteraceae bacterium. Taxonomy (GTDB): domain Bacteria; phylum Acidobacteriota; class Terriglobia; order Bryobacterales; family Bryobacteraceae; genus CAYZJD01. The sequence continues at coordinate 8,818 of CAZACK010000115.1, read as the reverse complement.
GGGAGACGGTTTGCTGGGGAACCCGTCGGTGCCTTGCACGTGATCGAAGTAATCGAGCAGGCCGAACTTCTCGAGGACAGCGCGTGTGGTCGGCGTGCCTTTGGTGGTGGCCGTGGCCTTGCGGCCTCCCATGCGGCTCAACGCCTCGGTAACGCCCGGGTAGAGCCGCGTGTCACGATGTTCGCGGGCGTGGTAAGTCGACCGATACCGCCGGAGTAACTCCTCCATCTCCGCCTGCGTGACTCCGGGGATCACGTCCGCAAAAAGATCGAACATGTGGCGGCCGATGTAGCGGCGGAGGAACCCGTGGGTAACGCCGTTCGTGCCGTTGGCGGCCAGAACCTCGCTCACCGCGCCGCAAATGTCCGCTGCGGAGTCGAGCAGGGTGCCATCAACGTCGAACAGGTAGACCGGGAACGCGGGGATCACGCCGGCTGCGGGCGCTCCCCTTCCCGCAGACCGGGAATCCGGATTCCACCTTCCGGCCGCGGAGCCGGCTGCGGCGTGCCCGTGCCGCCGGGCGGCGCCGGCGCGGAAGGAGCTTCGGCAGTGAGCGGCTCTCCCGCGATCAACTGCCTTACCTCGGCGCCGTCCAGCACCTCGCGCTCCAGGAGCGTCTCGGCGATCCGCACCAGCGCATCGGACTGTTCATCGATGATCTGGCTGGCGCGCTGGTAACCGTTCTCCACCAGCTTGCGCACCTGCTCGTCGATCCGGATGGCCGTGTCCTCGCTGTAGTCGCGATGCTGGGCGATTTCGCGGCCAAGGAAGATCTGCTCCTCCTTCTTGCCGAAGCTGAGCGGCCCCATCTCGCTCATGCCCCACTCGCAGACCATCTTTCGGGCGAGGTCGGTGGCGCGCTCGATGTCGTTCCCCGCGCCAGTGGTGACGTGCTTGAGGAACTTTTCCTCGGCGATCCGTCCGGCCATCAGGATGGCAAGCTGCGCTTCCAGGTACTGCTTGGAGTAGGAGTGCTTGTCGTCGATCGGCAACTGCATGGTGACGCCGAGCGCCATGCCGCGCGGGATGATGGTGACCTTGTGGACGGGGTCGGCGCCGGGCATCATCGCGGCGACCAGGGCGTGGCCCGCCTCGTGGTAGGCCGTGTTCCGTTTCTCTTCCTCGCTGATGATCAGAGACTTGCGCTCGACGCCCATCAGCACCTTGTCCTTGGCAACCTCGAAGTCGTACTGCGTGACGACCTTGCGGTTTTGGCGGGCCGCCAGCAACGCCGCCTCGTTGACGAGATTCGCCAGGTCGGCCCCGGCGAATCCCGGGGTGCCGCGGGCGATGACGGACAGATCCACGTCGTCCCCCATCGGCGTCTTCTTCGTGTGGACCTTCAGAATCGCCTCCCGGCCCTTGACGTCGGGACGGCCAACCACGACCCGGCGGTCGAACCTCCCGGGCCGCAGAAGCGCGGGGTCGAGCACGTCGGGACGGTTGGTGGCAGCCATCAGAATGACGCCTTCGTTCGATTCGAAACCGTCCATCTCAACGAGCAACTGGTTCAGGGTCTGCTCACGCTCGTCGTGCCCGCCCCCAAGCCCCGCCCCGCGGTGCCGGCCGACGGCGTCGATCTCGTCGATGAAAATGATGCACGGCGCGTTCTTCTTGCCCTGCTCGAACAGGTCACGAACGCGGCTGGCGCCGACGCCGACGAACATCTCGACGAAGTCCGAGCCGGAGATCGAAAAAAACGGCACATTCGCTTCGCCGGCGATGGCCCGCGCCAGCAGCGTCTTGCCGGTGCCGGGCGATCCGATCAGCAGCACGCCCTTCGGGATTCGGCCGCCGAGCTTCTGGAATTTCTGCGGCTCGCGCAGGAACTCGATGATCTCCTGAAGCTCTTCTTTGGCCTCTTCCACGCCGGCGACATCCTTGAAGGTGACCTTCTTCTGCTGGGAGGAGTGCAAACGGGCGCGGCTTTTGCCGAAGCTGAGGGCCTTGTTTCCGCCGCTCTGCATCTGGCGCATCATGAAGACCCAGAATGCGACGATCAGAATCAGCGGAGTGACGTTGATGAGAATCGAGATCCAGTTGCCGGAGTTCGACTCCTTGATATCGACATCGACGCCCTTCTCGCGCAACAACTTGTAGACGTCCGGGTAGTTGGCCGGGATCAAGGTGCGCAGGCCGTTCTTGTCCTTATAGACCCCCCGCACCTCGCTGCCGCTGATGGTGACCGACTCAACCTTGCCAGCTTCCGCGTCGCTCAAGAATGCGGTGAAAGTGATTTGTCTTTCGGGGCGCGACTTGCCCGTTCTCACCACGGTCCAGAGCAGGACCGCCACACAGATGAGGACGACCCAGAAGATTGCAGTCTTGACGTTGGAGTTCATGTAAGATTCCTAAGCAGGAGGGGCGAGCCGTGGTGGAACCGCTCTCCTAACACTACAGACGCGAATCGGCGCCCACCGGATTCCTGGAATCGGACGGTTGCGGTTCCTCGGTGATGGTCAAGATGTGACGACTCGACGCCGTCGCCGCGTACTCGGCCGAGGGTCCAAAGCGCAACGCCCACAAGATATTGCTCCCGCTGGTGATGACCGGCCAGCTTCGTCGTTCCCATAGAGGAACCCGCGCCTTCTGAAAAAGAAGCTTGATCCTTTCCGCGCCGGCGAGTCCAACGGGCCTGTACTGGTCACCCGGTCTCCAGTTCCTTATTTCCAGCGGACCGGAGACTCGCTGCCAGTCCAAACCGCATCCTCTTGTATTATAACCGGATTCCGCCTGCTTCGTTGCGGGAGCTTCTTCCAGTTGGAGGCGAAGGGTCAGGCCGAGGCCGGGAATCCGGCATCGGCCCGGCACCGGCGGGGTCAGGCGGTAGTCCCGCGAGTCGGAGTCCGGGGCCGGCCAGGGAGCCAGGCGAAGCCAGTCGAAAGAGCGCATGACGTCGACACCCGGGAGTTGGATGCGCCCGTGGCCCTCGATGCCATCGGCGAGGGCCAGAACGCTTTCGAT
>CAZACK010000115.1:0-5844 GCA_964483455.1 uncultured Solibacteraceae bacterium | reverse complement strand
GATGTGGAGGAAGTTGATGCGGCGGAGGTCGGAGCGAACCCGCTCGACAGCACGCCGGATGAGCCTGCGCGCAACCGGCCTCGGAACCAGGGCCAGCTTGCCGGTCCGCAGAAGGACAGCCGGCGGTCTGCGTTCGAGGCACTCCGCCTCAAGGCGGTCGATTTCCCGTGTCCAGTATTCCTCCTCGTCGAGGGCCAAAGCGGCTATCCGAGCCAGCGTCTCCTCCAGCGCCGGGTTCCAGTCCTTCTCCAGGGACGGGAGAAGCCGGTGGCGAATGCGGTTTCGGGCGAACCTCAGGTCCTGGTTGGAGGAGTCTTCTCGCCAGTCCAGCCCTCGTTCCCGGAGCCAGGCCCGCGCCTCCTCCCGACCGATGTCCAGGAGAGGCCGCACGAATCCTTCCGGGGTGACGGGAAGGGCGCCGGAGATACCGGCAGTCCCGGATCCGCGCAAGAACCGCAGGAGGACTGTCTCTGCTTGGTCGGATCGGGTGTGGCCAAGGGCAACGCGGTCAAGCAAGCCTTCGGCGAGGAAGCGCTGGAAGAAATCGCGCCGCGCCTTTCGGGCCGCTTGTTCGAGGTTGTCGCCGGTTTCCTTGCACTGCGACGAGACATCCACCCGCCCGCAATGGTAGGGCAGTCCGAGCCGCGCGGCGCGGTCGCCCGCGAACAACTCGGCGCGCGGGGGTTACGCGCCGCGCAGCGGGTGGTTGTCGCTGTGGGTACTCAGCTTTAAGGCCCACCGGGGCGCCAGGTCGAACAGCACGTGGAGGAGGCAGACCGAGTCCGCACCGCCGGAAACGGCCACGCCCACCCGCGCGCCGGGCGTGAACATGCGGTGGCGTTCTACGGTTTGGACGATGCGCTCCAGCACCGCTCCGATTATAGGCTCTTCGGGGAACCGGCTTGGCGGCGTGTCAGGGCCAGTTCCTCAAGCAGTTCTGCGGCCCTGGCGGGTCCGCCATAGCTGTTGAGGATCTGGCCAAGCCGCTGTGCGTTCCGGCGGAATGACTCGTCTCCAAGCAGCCGCTCGACGGCGTCGCGGAGCGCTCTGGGCGTGCAGCGGCGCGGCGACAGCGACACGCCGACACCCGAGTCCACCACGCGCTGCGCGACCTCGGGCTTGTCCCATTCGGTGGGGACGACAATGACCGGGACGCCGGCGCAGAGGGCACCGAGCACGGAACCCGGACCGCCGGTAGTGATGACGACGCTCGTATGGGGCAGCACGTCCGGGTAGGACACCCACCGCTCCACGTGAACATTCGAGGAGAGCGGACCGAGGTTCAACTGTGCCGGGTCGCGGTCGTCTCCGGTAATCAGGATCACTTCCAGCGGCAAGCCGGCCAGCCCGAGGGCCGTCGCCCGCAGGACGACGGGTTCGGTAACGTGCACGGTTCCTTCCGTTGCATAGACCCAAGGCCGTCCCCGGGACAGCCGGGTCAGCCACTCCGGCGGTTTCTCGCTGGGGGGGATCATGCGGAACAGCGGGCCGACGTAGTGCACGCAGGCGGGCAGATCGCGCCGTTGGAAATCGAATTCCGGAACACCCGGCACCAGGTACAGTGGCACCGTCCCGGTGAACGCAAGGATCGACGTTTGCAGGCGAGGCAAGCCGTACCGGCGGCGAATGGCGCCGGCTGCCCGCCTCATCTTACGGGCAACGAAACTCTGCGCCAGGTAGGCGCCGCGGTGCAACAACCGCGTCGCCCAACTGCGTGGCCGCGGGAAACCCAGCCCAAAGGGCGGAGCTTCCGGCCCGGGGATCATGCAGGCCGGGTTGAAGGAAGAAATGGCGACTGGGATGCCGGCTTTCTCCCGGAAAACCAGCACCGGACTCCAGAATGTGGGGTCCGTGTAGATCGCGTCGGGCCGCCAATCCCGGAGAATCGGCTCCAGATCCTCCACCTGATCCGGAATCGTATCAAGCATCGCCTGTTGCAGGACTTTGCGGAAACGCAGGGCGTTGGTCCAATGCCTGTGCCCTCCTGCGGCTGAAAACAGGGTCTGGAACAGCCGCTCTTGATCGACCTTCCGGAAAGGGAAATGCGGGAAGCCCTCCGACTTCAGAATCGGGGCCAGCTTGTCTCCGGTGTAGAAAGCACATTCGTGACCCCTGGCCCGCAATGCCTGGGCAATGGCGAGCTGAGGGTAGAAATGGCCGACGATGGGATATACCGTGCAGAGGAACCTGGCCATCGATTCACTTACTCCGGCCTGCCCCAATAGGAAAGGGTGAGGCGGGCAGTTTCGCCTGCCGTCGCAGGCTGAGGCCTGCGCCACTTGGGTCGGATGGCGGAAGTCACGCGGAACCGCCCCCCAACCGGAGATCCCCCGGGCCGCCGAAAGCGGTCGAGCACAGGCGAAGGGTGGCGTCCACTTCGGCGTCAATCCCGTTCGTCCAGCCAAAACCCGTGCGAGCGAGCCGGTCCGTGCTGAACAGCAACTCGCCGGGAGTCTCGCCGGGAGCAGGCGGCCGCGCGGAGATGCCGGGGCGAAAGCCCAGCACGGACTGCGCGCGCCCAGCCACAATCTCCGCAGCCTCCCGGATGCTGACGCAGATGGAGCTGCCCAGGTTGATCACCCCGTCGGCGGGCCACAGGTCCTGATGAGCGGCCAGGTGCTCGAGCGCCCGGGCGGCGTCCGCCAGTGTGATGAAATTGCGCTTCTGGATGCCGCTGGACTTCAGAACCAGTTTCCCTTTCGTAACGGCTTGCCGGCAAAGGTCGTTGAAGAGAAGGGACCATTGGCTGACTTCCAGCCCGGCGGGGGCGCCAAACCCGTTGGACAGCCGCACGCACAGTCCTTTTACACCCGCCTGGCGCCGGAACACTCGAACGACCTCTTCGGCGAAATACTTGCTCAGCGCATAGGGATGGACGGGAGCGACCGGGGTGTCCTCCGTTACCGTTCCGCGCAGGTTCCTCCCGTACACGTGGTATGTGGACATGTAGATCACAGCCGGCGGTTTCGCCAGACCCGCGAGCTGTGCCATCACGCGCCACGTTGTCTCGGCCCCGAACCGCAATGTGCTGGCGGGCTCTTGCCGCGCCGCCTCGTTGTCCGGAGCCGCGAGGTAGATCACTACATCGATGCCACTGGGGAAAGTCGCCAGGTCCGACTCGCTGTTCAGATCGGCCTGAAACACGCGATCGGCGCTGAGCCAGGCCGGTGTCTCCGATACAGGCCGCCGGGTCGTGACAAATACCTCCTGTGACCGGGCCTTGAGATACTGCGCGAGCCTTCCTCCCAGGTATCCGATCCCACCCACCAGCAGAAATCTCATCGCAGCTTCAGGTTCCAATCATAGGGAATGGATGGGTCGAAAGGGGGCAGACGGTCGGTTTCCGCCGGATCGTGAGGGAGGGATGCGCAGTTCGCCAGGATGGCCGCCTTGTCGCCGATTCCCTTGAAACCGCTCCAAATCATCGGAGGAATCGTAAGAAGGCAGTAGTTATCGGGGCCAAGGTAGACTTCCTGTATTGTCCCCCGAGTCGGGCTTCCGGCCCGGTCGTCATACATCACCACCTTGACGTTTCCGACCGGGACGGCATAATTGAGAACCATGCGTTTATGGATGTGCCAGGCTTTGACGATTCCCGGATAGACGGACGAGAAATAGATCTCCCCGAATCCCGCGAAGGCCTCGGAGTCGCAGCGGAGCATGTGCATCACTTTGCCGCGTTCATCCAGTATCTGCTTGAGCGGCGCAATCCTTACTCCCTCAATCATGGACATGTGTCCGCCTCCCGCCCTGGGTCAGGGCCCCGGCTCAGGTTGTTACCGGCGTGGCTAACGCCGGCATTCCCAAGTAATCGGCTATCTGGTCCCTTGTAACATCGGCCGCCGGCCGGCCTCCGGCGACCTGCTTATGCCAGCGCACCACTTCTTCGATGGCGCGGTCGAAATTCCACCTCGGCCGCCAGCCCAGCAGGTGCATGGCTTTCTCGCAGTTCAGGTGGAGCAGCCAGGCTTCGTGCGGCGCTCCGGGTCCGGTGGGCACCACGACCTCTCCGCTGCCCCAATAGGACACCAGCCTCTCGGCGAGCTCCTTGACGGTATGGATAGACTCGGCGCTGGGACCAAAGTTCCAGGAGCCGGCATACTTCTGCGGGTCTTCGGTTAGTCGTGCGGCGACGGTCAAGTAGCCGGACAGCGGCTCCAGCACGTACTGCCACGGGCGTGTCGCGGCCGGGCTGCGGAGCACGATCGGCCGTCCGCTGCGCAGCGCGCGCACGCAATCCGGCACAATGCGATCCTCGGAGGCGTCGCCTCCGCCGATGACGTTGCCGGCGCGGACGCTGGCTACCCCAAGGTCCGTGCGCTGGCGGAAGAAGAAATCGAGGTAACAGGAGAACACGATCTCCGCCGCCGCCTTGGAGGCGCTGTACGGGTCGGTGCCGCCGAGTTCGTCGTCCTCGCGATAGCCCCAGACCCACTCCTTGTTCCGGTAGCATTTGTCCGAGGTGATATAAACTACCGAGCGAACGGAAGCCGAGGAGCGAACCGCCTCCAGCAGGTTGACAGAGCCGCCCGTGTTCGTGTCGAACGTCAGCTTCGGCTCGGCGAAGGAGCGCCTCACCAGCGCCTGGGCCGCCAGGTGAAACACGAACTCGGGCCGAAAATCGTTGAAGGTTCGCTGAAGCGCGGAAAGATCCCGGATATCGGCGTACGTCTGAGAGATGAGTCCTTCCAGTCCGAGCAGGTGAAACAGATCATCGTCGTGCCTCGGAGGAAGAGCGTAGCCGAAGACTTCGGCCCCGAGGTCGTGAAGCCAAAGGCAAAGCCACGCACCCTTGAACCCGGTGCTGCCCGTCACCAGGACCCGCTTCCCTTTGAACACCTCCAGGTCTTCCGGCCTCACCATACCATCCATGCCGCCTTTCTCTGTTCGTAAAGGCTGTTGAGAAGCTGATAATCGCGCGGCGTGTCCATCGGGTGCCAGAACCCGTCGTGCTCGTAGAGCATCACCTGGCCGTCAGCCACCAGCGCGCTCATGGGTTCCTGCTCGAACACGAGGGTTTCGCGGTCGTCCAGGTAGTCGAACAATTCCTTGCGGCAAACAAAGAACCCTCCGGAGATTCTCCCGCCCCCGGCCACCTGCGGCTTCTCATTGAACTCGAACACCCTCCCGCTTGAGTCGCTTAGAAGCTCCCCAAACCGCCCCGGCGGCCGGACACCAGTGATTGTGAGTATCTTGCCATGGGAATGGTGGAACTGAACAAGCTTCTTGATATCAACATCGCCCACTGCGTCCCCATAAGTCAGCATGAAGTTATCTTGCCCGGCCAGGTACTTTTGAACGCGCTTGATTCTAGTGCCGGTCATCGCCTTCAGGCCCGTCTCGGCAAGGGTGACCCGCCAATCTTCCTCGAAATGGCCGGTCAGATATTCGACCGATTGTTGCCGGCCAAGGGTCACGGTGAAATCCCTGGTTCGGGAGTCGTAGTTCAGGAAGAAATCCCGGATGGCCTCGCCCTTATAGCCAAGACAGAGGATGAAGTCTTTGTGCCCGCAGTGGGCGTAGTACTTCATGATGTGCCAGAGAATGGGATAGCCGCCTACGGGAATCATAGGTTTCGGAAGGTTGTCAGTTACTTCCCGGATCCTGGTCCCATAGCCGCCGCAGAGTATCGCCACTTTCATTGGTGCGCTCCTCACAGTATCTGCCTGGTCATTTCTCCGCCGGCCGGCTGCCCCTGCGGCCGGCCAGGGATCGCGTTTACTGACTGGCCCGCTGACCTTTGACCGTGGCGTGCAGGCGTGCCGCTGCTCCGCCCAACCTGTAATCTAAAGATCGCCCATTATACCAGCATCCTCAGAGTGCGACAAGGATGCCGCCGCGCGG
>CAZACK010000114.1:0-15932 GCA_964483455.1 uncultured Solibacteraceae bacterium | reverse complement strand
CCCACTCGCTGGTGATCATGGTGTCGTGGCCGAGATGCCACCAGAAGTCGTAGGCCAGGTGCTGCGGCCCGCGATCGATCTCCCAACGGCCACGGACATCGAAACTTTCCGGATCCAGGATGAAAATTCCTCCCGGGCCGTCGCCGCCGGGCGATCCGAGCGCGTTCATGTAGATGCCGTCGGGACCGCAATGGGATGTGTGGGCCCGGCTGTAGCCGGTCCGGCCCATGACGGTTTCGGGTTCGATTACCTTCACGATCTTCGGTTTCCGGGGATCGGGCTTGGTGTCGATGATGTGAATTCGAGACGAGCGGAGCCCCGGCACGATCAGATAACGTCGCTCCATGTGCGGGTGGGGCGAATACGGACACAGGCAGGAACTGCACGCGTTCCAGCCAAAATGGTGCAATTCGTCGCCGGCATTGGGCATGTCCACTTGGCCAACCATTTGGCCATAGGTGGAGGACGCAGGCTTGACGTCCACCACCCCTATGGCGTCGGGCTTGCCCGCAAGCTTGGGATTCATCATGGTGACGAAGGCGACTGTCTCCGCCGGAGCCTGCATCGCCATCGCCGGTGACGGGTAAAACGTTGGATCAGGTCGCCATTGCGGCATTGGTTTCCCTCCTCTCTGAGTGACTTCGTGGCCTCCACCCGGCTGGCCATCCGGTGGTAGAATCACTCCCAGAAGCCGGCTGGGCAGCCGTTCCAGATGCTCCGATTGTGCGGGAAAGAGGGCTTTGGAGTCCTCTAGCAGTGCTGGATTTTTTCTGGAATTTCCCTGGGTTTCGTCAAATGGCCACGCCTGGGCAAGCAAGAGTCGTTTACGATTTCGGGACCTTCCGCCTGGATGTGGGAGAGCGGCTGCTGCTCCAAAGCGGCCGTCCGGTTGCGCTGCGAGCGAAGGTTTTCGACACGCTCCGGGTCCTGGTTCAAAACGGTGGACGCCTGGTCAGCAAGGATGACCTGATCAAGGCGGTCTGGCCGGACACTATCGTCGAAGACAACAACCTCGCCCACAACATCGCCACCCTGAGGAGAGTCCTCGGCGAGAAGGACGGTGGCGAGAAGTACATTGAGACGGTCCCGAGACGGGGGTACCGGTTCGTCGCCGAGGTCCGTGAACCCAGGCTCCGGACGGATCAGACCACGGTTCAGACACCCCGACGGCAATCCTCGCCGCCAGCCCTGGTTCAGCGGGAAAGCGAACTGTTGCGCCTGCGGACCCTGCTCGAGGAGGCCCTCCAAGGAACACGGCGCATCGTATTTGTTACCGGCGAAGCCGGACTGGGCAAGACGTCGCTGGTGCAGGCGTTTTTGGCGGAAACCGGGCGCCGGGAAGGGGTCCTGGTCGGCCAAGGGCAGTGCCTGGAGCACCGGGGCGAAGGCGAGCCCTACCTCCCGGTCCTGGAAGCGGTAGGCCGCCTGTGCCACGAACCCGGAGGCGGCCGCCTTGTCGAGTTGCTCGGGCGGCACGCCCCAAGCTGGCTGGTTCAAATGCCTTGGCTGGTCGGCGAGCAGGAGTTCCAGACGCTGCGGCAGAAGGTTCTCGGAACGACGCAGCCGCGCATGCTGCGAGAGATGGTGGAGGCGGTGGAAGCGTTGACCGCCGAGGCGCCTCTCGTCCTGGTGCTCGAGGACCTCCACTGGAGCGACTATTCGACCCTCGATCTGCTTTGCTGGCTGGCGCGCCGGCAGGAGCCCGCCCGGTTGCTCCTGCTCGCCACCTTCCGGCCGGCCGACGCGAAAAGGAGTGGCCATCCGCTGCACGCCGCCGTCCAGGAACTCAAGCTGAGGGCGTTGTGCGAGGAACTCTCGTTGCCATTCCTGACCGAACTGGCGGTCGGCGAATACCTCGAATCCCGCTTCCCCACCAACCAATTCCCGCCCGGACTTGCCTCACTAATCCACAGGCGCACGGAAGGAAATCCGCTTTTTGTCGTCACCCTGGTGGATCACTGGGTCGGTCGAGGATCCGTTGCCGAAAGAGATTCCCTCTGGAAGCTGGCGACAGGACTGGAGGAGTTGGCCGTGGCGGTGCCGGAGGGTCTCCGCCAGTTCATCGAGCAACAGCTTGACAGGCTCGACGCCTGCGGCCGGCGAGTCTTGGAAGCGGCCAGCGTGGCCGGGAAGGAGTTCTCCGCCACTGTGGTGGCTGCCGGCGCCGGACTGACCGTCGAGGAGGTTGAGTGCATCCTGGCCACCCTGGCTGAGCCATCGCAGTTCATCCGCGCTTGCGGCGTCGCCGAAGGTCCGGACGCGAGCGCCCGGTACGGCTTTGTCCATGACCTGTACCGCGAGATCCTGTATGAGCGAGTGCCGGCGACTCGCCGCGCCCGGATGCATCACCAGGTCGGGATGACGCTGGAAGGTGCCGGTTCGGGCCTTCCCGCGCCGGCTTCGGACCTCGCCCTGCACTTCGTCCGCGGCCGCGACCCGGTTCGCGCCGCCCGGTATCTGCGGCTCGCCGCGGAGCAGGCCATTCAGCGAAATACGCATCGCGAGGCAATCGGCTATCTCACCACTGGTCTCAACGTGATCCGCGGCCTGCCGGAAGGAGACGAGCGCGACCGCTGTGAGCTCGCGCTGCAAGCGGCGCTCGGTCCGGTGTTGATCGCTACCAAGGGCTGGGCCGCGCCGGATGTGGAGAGCACGCTCGTCCGCGCGCGTCAACTTTGCCAGCATCTCGGCGAGCCCCCCGAGGTCTTCCCGGTTACGTTCGGGCTCGCCGCCATGCACGAGTTCCGCGGCAACTACCGGCAGTCGCAGGAACTACTGGAAGAACGATTGCGCCTCCCGAGCCAGTCGCCTAACGGCGGGTCGCGCCTCGAATCCCACCTGCTCCTGGCCTGCTCGCTGTTCCATCAGGGCATCTTCACCGGCGCCATTGAGCACGCGGAGCGCGGGTTGGAGATCTATAACCCCGAGCATCACTTGGCGTTGCTCGCCGGCTTCGGCGAGAACCCGGCCGTCGCCTGTCACGCCTGGGCCGCTTTGTCCCTATGGTTCCTCGGCTACACGGACCAGGCTCTGGAACGTGCCACCAGAGCCCTGGTCCTGGCTTCAGAGCCGTTCCATCTTTACAGCCTGGCGCACGCGCAGCTGCAAGCCGCTTTGCTCCATCAACTCCGGCAGGAGCCCGCATTGGCCAGACACCGGGCCGAGGCGGCTATCAACCTCGCTACCGAACGCGGCTTCCCCTATCACGTGGCGACAGGGAGCATCCTTCGTGGATGGGCGCTCGTCGCCGAGAACAGCCACCAGGAAGGATTCAACCTGCTGCGCCAGGGGATGGCGGCCTGCCGGTCTGTGGGCGCGGAGTTGGACCGTCCGTATCATCTTGCGTTGCTGGCCGACGCGTGCAGCCGGCTGGGGCGCCCCGAGGATGGCCTCTTTGCGATTGCCGAGGCTCTGGACATGGTCCGGCAAAGCCGCTCCTTCTTCTATGAGGCCGAACTCCATCGGCTCATGGGTGCCTTGCTCCTCCAGACAGGTTTGCGAGACCATTCCACGGCCGAAGAGTGTTTTCGCCGGGCGCTGGACATCGCTCGGCGCCAGAGTGCGAAGTCCCTCGAGTTGAGGGCGGCCGCCAGCCTGGAGAGTCTGGAGGCATTCCGGCGCCAGGCGTCGGGACCAGGCATCCAGGACCCTGCAAGTTGACGCGTGATCACTTATGTCAGAATGCATCTATCATGACCTCCCGCGAGCGCGTCCTTTCCGCACTCAACCACAAGGAACCGGACCGCGTCCCGGTCGACCTGTCCGGGCACCGGTCCTCCGGCATCGCCGCCGTCGCCTACCCCCGCCTGCGCCGGGCGCTGGGACTCCCGCCGCGCCCGGTGCGCGTCTACGACCCGGTCCAGCAACTGGCCATCGTCGACGACGATGTGCTGGAACGCTTCGCAGTGGACACCATCGAGATGGGACGCGCCTTCGCACTCGAGGGCAAATGGTGGGCGGAGTGGACGCTGCCGGACGGGACCCCGTGCCTGATGCCGGCATGGGCCAAACCCGATCGCCGCGACGGCGAATGGGTGCTGCGCTCGCCGAGCGGAACCGTGCTGGCGCGCATGCCCGACGGCGCGCTCTACTTCGAGCAGTGCTACTGGCCCTGGCTGGAAACCGAGGACCTGGACCATCTCCGGGAGGCCTTCGCCGAGTCCATGTGGACGGGCATCGCCAGCCCCCCCGGACCCTCTGTCTCCAGCCCCGAGGAACTGGCCGAAGGCGCACGCCGCCTCCGGCAGAGCACTAACCGCGCCATCATCGGCCTGTTCGGCGGAAACCTGTTCGAGCTCGGGCAGTTCCTCTACCGCATGGACAACTACCTCATGATCCTCGCCGGCGAGCCGCACCGCGCGCACGCGTTTCTCGACAAGCTGGTCGAGGTGCATCTCGACAACCTGGAGCGGTTCCTCGGCGCGGTCGGCCCCTACATCGACATCATCCTGTTCGGCGACGATCTGGGCGGGCAGAAAGGGCCGCTGCTGTCGCCCAAGATGTACCGCGAGTTCTTCAAGCCGCGGCACAAGTTCCTCTGGGCGCAGGCCAAGAAGCTGGCCAACGTCAAGGTGATGTTGCACTGCTGCGGCGCGGTCCGGCCGTTGCTCGCCGACTTGATCGACGCCGGCCTGGACGCCATCAACCCCGTTCAGATCAGCGGCAAGGACATGGACGCCGCCGGCCTGAAGCGCGACTTCGGCAAGGATCTTACCTTCTGGGGCGGCGGATGCGACACCCAGAAGATCCTGCCCACCGGCACGCCGGATGAAGTCAGCCGCCATGTCCGCGAGCAGGTCAGCGCGCTCGCGCCCGGCGGCGGCTTCGTCTTCCAGCAGGTCCACAATATCCTGGCCAATGTCCCGCCGGAGAACATCATCGCGATGTACGACACGGTGCGGGAGTTCAGCCGGACGGGCGTGGTTGCGTAGCCACAAGACCAGGCAGAGCCATCACCATCCGTGACGGGGTAGTTTCTCGGAACCGCGAGGACTGCCACCGGGCGCTGCCACACCGTCTGCGAATTCTTGCAGTCCGCGTGGAGTCCGATTGCCGTACTCGCTGATTCTCCAGCCACAAGATCCCTTGGCCGGTTTGGCTCGCGAAATGCTCACTCCGCCAGCCCAGGAGGACGCATGGATTTCAGGTTGCGGGTGGCTCTCATCCTATTGGCCGGCACTGCACTCGGCGCCCATGCTTCGCTGACTGGGGCAATTCATCGGCCGGCACCCGCATGCGTCATGCAGCCGCGTTTGGCGCATTCTTCGGCGGCGTAGGGGCCGGGATAGGCGTCCTGACCGGGAAAGAGAAAACGGTTTACAAGTGGGAGGCCCGGCCCAAACCGCCCCCCGCCGCTCCCTGAGTATCGTCTCGGACCCGGAGACGCCGTTTCACGCCAGCAGCCCGCGCACCACCTCCCCCGCCACGTCCGTCAGCCGGAAATGCCGGCCCTGAAACTTGTACGTCAGCCGCTTGTGATCCACTCCCAGGCAATGCAGGATGGTGGCCTGCAAGTCGTGAATGTGCACCGGGTCCTTCACGATGTTGTAGCAGTAATCGTCCGTCTCGCCGAGTGTGATCCCCGCCCGGATGCCGCCGCCTGCCAGCCACATGGTGAAGCAGCGGGGATGGTGGTCCCGGCCGTAGTTGGTTTCGGTCAGCTTGCCCTGGCAGTAGACGGTCCGGCCGAACTCGCCTCCCCACACCACCAGCGTCCGGTCCAGCAGCCCGCGCCGCTTCAGGTCGAGCACCAGCGCCGCCGACGGCTGGTCCACGCTCCGGCACTGCAACGCCAAGTCCCGCGGCAAATCATTGTGCTGGTCCCAGCCGCGCTTGTAAAGCTGAACGAATCGCACCCCGCGCTCCACCAGCCGCCGCGCCAGCAGACAGTGCGAGGCGTACGTGCCCGGCTTCCGCGACTCAGGACCGTAAAGCTCGAAGACCTCCTCCGGCTCCTTGGAGAAGTCGGTCAGCTCCGGCACCGAAGTCTGCATCCGGAACGCCATCTCGTACTGCGCGATCCGCGTCTCAATCTCCGGATCGCCGAACTGCCGGGCCCGAAGTTCGTTCAGCTTGCCGAGCGCGTCCAGCATCTCGCGCCGCGTGCCTTTGTCGATTCCCGGAGGATCCGACAGGTAGAGCACCGGATCGCCCGTCGAGCGGAATCCCACCCCCTGGTATCGCGACGGCAGAAACCCGCTGCCCCACAAACGCGAAAACAGCGGCTGGTCGATGTTCAGCGCGCTCCTCTGCGACACCAGCACGACAAACGCCGGCAGGTTCTGCGTTTCGCTGCCCAATCCGTAACTCACCCAGGCCCCCAGGCTCGGCCGGCCCGGCTGCTGGCTCCCGGTCTGAATGAACGTGATCGCCGGATCGTGGTTGATGGCCTCGGTGTGAACCGTCTTCACGATGGCGATGTCGTCTGCAATCTTGCCCGTGTACGGCAGCAGTTCGCTCAGCCAGGCGCCCGACTGCCCGTGCTGGCGGAACCGGAAGATCGAGCTGGCCACCGGCAGCGTCCCCTGCCCCGACGTCATCCCGGTGATGCGCTGGCCCATTCGCACCGAATCCGGCAGTTCCTGGCCGCGGAACCGGTCAAGCTGCGGCTTGGGATCGAACAGGTCCATCTGGGCCGGCCCGCCCGACTGGTGCAGAAAAATCACGTGCTTCGCTTTCGGCGCGAAGTGCGGCAGCCCCGGCAGCCCGCCCGTCGCCGCGCCGCCCTCCCCGCCCGACAGCTCCGGCTCGAGCAGCGAGGCCAGCGCCGCCACGCCGATGCCGCTGCTGGCGCGCGAAAAGAAATGGCGGCGGGTCATCTCGCGGCAGAACTCGTCCATGCCACTTACTCCTTGCTGATCGTCTCGTCCATGTTCAGAATGACGCCGGCCACCGTGGTCCAGGCGGCCAGCTCACCCGCATCCAACGCCGGGTCCGGCTTCGACTCGCCCACGCTCACAAGCCGCGCCGCGGCCGACCGGTCGGCGCCATAGCCGGCCAGCCTCCGCCTCGCCAGCTCGACCAGAATGCGCGTTTCCTCGCCCGTCGGCGGCCGGGCCGTCGCCAGCCGGAAACCCAGCCGGACTCGGGCCGCGGCCCCGGTCGCTCCCTTCATCATCCGCTGGGCCAGCGCGCGCGCCGCCTCCACGTAAGTCGGATCGTTCAGCAGAGCCAGCGCCTGCAACGGCGTGTTCGTCAACGGCCGGCGGGCCGTGCACTTCTCCCGGTCCGGCGCGTCGAACGTCATCAGCCCCGGCGGCGGCGACGTCCGCTTCCAGAACGTGTACAGGCTCCGCCGGTACAAATCCTTCCCCTTGCTGGGCGTGTAAGTCTGCGCCGTGTACACATCGCCGTAAGCGATCTCCTCCCAAAGGCCGGCCGGCTGATACGGAAAAACCCCCGGGCCTCCGATCTCCTCGTGCAGCAGCCCGCTGACGGCCAGCGCGTTATCTCGAATCATCTCCGCCGGCAGCCGCAACCGCGGGCCCCGCGCCAGCAGCCGGTTCTCCGGATCCTTCTCGAGCAGCTCCGGCGTCACCTTCGATCTCTGCCGATACGTCGCCGAAGTGACGATCAGCCTCTGCATCGCCTTGACGTCCCACCCGCTGCGGATGAACTCCGTCGCAAGCCAGTCCAGCAGCTCGGGGTGCGAGGGCGGGTCGCTTTGCGAGCCGAAATTCTCCGCCGTCTTCACGATCCCTCTGCCGAAGTACATTTGCCAGTAGCGGTTCACCGCCACCCGCGCCGTCAGCGGGTTCGACGGATCCACCAGCCACCGCGCCAGCCCCAGCCGGTTCGCCGGCTGTCCCTTCGGCAGCGGCGGCAGGACCGCTGGAACGCCGGCCGTGACTTCATCCCGCAAGTTGCGATAGTCCCCCCGGCCGAGCACGTGCGTAGTGCGCGGCGTCGGCAGCTCCTCCATCACCATCGTCGTCGGAATGCTCTTCTCGAGCTGCTCCCGCTCGTTTCTCAAACTCTTCCACTCCGCGTGCAGCCTCCGGAACGGCTCCGGCGCCGCATGCTCAAGGAAGTACTGCCGCAACTGATCCGCCTGCGCCTCCGTGCGTTTGGCCGGCCCGTAGGCGAGCAGCCAGCGCATCGGAGCATGCACGGCGAGGACTTCAATCTCTTCGGCGCCCAGCTCCCGGCCGTATATCCGCAGGTCGTCCAGCCGGCCTTTGAACGCAACCCCGAGCGCCTTGTTGCCGACCTCCACCGGCTTCGCCGTCCGGATCGGACCCGACAGCCCGTCTGCCCGGACCTGTACCGGCCGCCGCTTCCCGTCCACAAAGAGCCTCAGCCCCGAGGCCTTTCCCGATCCGTCGTACACCGCCGCCAGGTGCCGCCACTCCCCCTGCGCCACCCGTTCGCTCGTCTTGATCTCGATCGCGCTGTCCGGCCACCGGTGGATCAACCGCACCGCCACATGGAAGCCCCGCTTCAAATCTCCGATCGGCTCGCTGTCCTCGAGCGCGATCTCAAAGCCTCGCCGCGTCACCGGATCCTCCGCCATCCGGACCGCGGCCGCGTTCTGAATCCCAAACGACCGCACCCACACCGCCACCGAAAACCGGCGATCGGTATCGACGGCGGGCGCGCCGCCCAGCTCGACGTGCGTCTCGCCGCTGAACTCGGCGGCTTTCCCCATCTGCCCGTCGGCATACACGACCTCGCCCCGGACGGCCTTGCCGTGAAGATAGTGTCCCGAGGAATCCGCCAGGTTGCCGTCGAACTCGTAGTGCGCCTCGATGCCCGCCCGCGCGCCGGGCGGCGGCAACCCGGCGCTCGACCTCGCCCACTCCTCGGCGAGCGCTTCGAGCTTCGCCTCCGCCAGCGCCTCCTCCTTCTCGCAGAGCAGCCGGTTGATCTCGCTGAGCCGGCGGCGCTGATCGGCGGAGGGAAGCGCCAAATACGGCCTGGCATTGCCCCTCTGGCCGTCCAGCCCTTCTTCCGGAACGTTGTGGAAGAACGCGTACAGCCGGTAAAACTCCTCCTGCTTGATCGGATCGTATTTGTGGTCGTG
Source organism: uncultured Solibacteraceae bacterium (assembly GCA_964483455.1). Taxonomy (GTDB): domain Bacteria; phylum Acidobacteriota; class Terriglobia; order Bryobacterales; family Bryobacteraceae; genus CAYZJD01. The sequence continues at coordinate 6,910 of CAZACK010000114.1, read as the reverse complement.
GCACCGCGCGCATCCCATCGTCAGCCCGAGCCAGGCCGTCGAGGTCGTCTCCACGCGGTCGGCGACGTACTCGTTCAGGTACTCCTCCGGTATCGCCCCGCCCTCGTAGTTGATCATGTGATTGCGGTTGAAGCCGGTGGCCACAATCTGCTCGGTGGTGGCCCCGGGCAGCAGGTCGCCGGCAAGCTGCTCGATCGTGAACCGGTCGAACGGCAGGTTGCGGTTGAAGGCGCCGATGACCCAGTCGCGCCACGGCCACATGTCGCGGTGGCTGTCGATGTGGTAGCCGTGCGTGTCGGCGTAGCGGGCGACGTCGAGCCAGTCCATCGCCATCCGCTCGCCATACCGCGGCGAAGCCAGCAGCCGGTCCACCTGCTTCTCGTAGGCCCGCGCCGAGCGGTCGGCCAGAAATGCGCGCACCTCCGCCGGCGTGGGCGGCAGGCCGGTCAGATCGAAGGAAACCCGCCGCAGCAGCGTGGCGCGATCGGCTTCCGGCGACGGCCGAAGGCCTTCCCGCTCCAGCCGGGCCAGGACGAAGTAGTCGATCGGGTTGCGCGGCCATTTCCTGGCGCGCACCTCCGGCAACGGCGGCCGCTTCGGCGCTACAAACGCCCAGTGCTCTTCCCACTTCGCGCCCTGCTCGATCCAGCGGCGGACCAGCTCGATCTGCTGGCCGGAGAGCTCCAGCCCCGAAGCCGGCGGAGGCATCCTCATCGCCTTCCTCTGGTGGCTGATTCGCTGGAACAGCCGGCTGCGGGCGGCGTCGCCGGCCACGATCACCTGGTAGCCGCCCCGATCGGCGAAAACACCCTCGCGCGTGTCGAGCCGCAAGCCCGCTTGCCGCTGCTTCTCGTCCGGACCGTGGCAGGTGAAGCACTTGTCGGAAAGGATTGGCCGGATTTCCCGGTTGAAGTCCACCGGGTTGCCTGAAACCGGCGCTTGGGCGGCGATGGCGCGCGCCGTCCCGACAGCCCCGGTGAGGAATACACAGATCGCGGGTGGTATGAGGAGGCTGCGTCCCAGCATGATAAAGGGCGATCTTCCGATTGCCTTTGCCGCAGTTATATCACAGAAGTTCTGGCAGGCTCCCGGCGGCCGATTCCTTGCGCTCAGGCTGCGCTCCCACTACACTGCTTGAAGAACCACCCTGGGATCGGCGGTGCAAACCGAGGGATACCAAGAAACTGCGGAGTGTTCTTTGCGGTCGCTCCCGCGACGGCGGCGAACTGCACTCGTCTGCCGTCGGAGGCACAACTGAAGCAATGGCTGAACGGCGCCGCCGGCCCGACCGCCGGCGGGCTTTTCGAGGGCGCCCGAATGTGGGCTGCGGTCGTCAACCGGGACGGCGGGGTCTGCGCCTACGCCACCTCGACCGACGACCCCGACCAGGTCTGGCCCGGTAGCCAGGCGATCGCGAAGGCCAAGGCGTATACCGCCAACGCTTTCAGCCTGGATACGCCGGCTCTGTCCACCGCACGCCTGTACACCTTCACGCAGCCCGGCCACTCCTTGTGGAGCCTGGGGCAGTCGAACCTGTTCGATCCGGCGGCGCTCGCCCCACCGGAAGGACAAGGCGGCTTCAAGAACCGGATCGCCGGCGGCTTGATCTTCTTCGGCGGCGGCGCGCCCCTGTACAACGCCGAGGGCAAGATCATCGGCGGTCTCGGCGTCAGCGGGGATACTTCCTGCACCGATCATGAAATCGCCAAGCGCGTCCGCAACAGCGCCGGCCTGAATCCGCCGGGAGGCATGCTGGCGGACGATATTACGTACTCCAGCGCCGACGGCCCCAGCGTATTCACTCACCCGCTCTGCGTGAACACGTATCGCAACGGCGACTTCATCGGCGACGAAGCGCCCGCCGTCGGATACTAAGGCCGCGGCGAGGGTGACCGAGCCGGGAGCGTCACCAATCGGGTCAAAGTTCGCGGAACATCGTCCCTGACCGGGAGGGCAAAGAGCACAATGGCCGTTCGCCGGCTTGAAGCGATGGTGGCCGTGCCCCTCGGCGTACACTGCGCCGCTTCGGTCAACTTGTTTCAGGTTGTAGGAAGTTTCACAAGGCCAAGAGGTGCATCTGGCAGGCAGCCTCTCAGGGTGCGGCCACGAGGATGAAGACTCTCGCACCGCCTGCTCTCAGGGCGGTGATTTCGATCGGCGGGCGCCGCAGACGCCTGTTCTTTCATCAGGACCACCCACCTTCGTTGCACAACTGTCGTGAGCCGGATCCTATCGTTGATCCTTGCCACTTGCCTTCCCCTGTAAGTCTCCGCATCTCGATTCCTTGACAGGCCCACCAATTCGGAAGTACAAACGGGAGAACCAATCGTCAAGGAGAACATCAGATGATCACGCGCCGCACCTTCGCTAGCGCCGCCGCTGCCGGACTCGCATGGCGCGGCTCGGCTCGCGCCCAGGCTCGCTTTGCCGTGGAGCGCCAAGTGACCGAATGGTCCTACACCTCCGGCAAGAGCTACGCCGATCCCTTCAACGACGTCTCGCTCGATGTCATCTTCACCGACCCACGGGGCGCCGACCAGCGCGTGCCTGCGTTCTGGGCGGGAGAGCAGACGTGGCGCTTTCGATACGCACCCCCATCGCCCGGCCGCTACAAGTACCGAACTGTCTGCACCGACGCGGCAAACCAGGATCTGCACGGGCGCACCGGCACGCTCGAAGTCGAGCCGTATCGCGGCGACAATCCCCTCTACCGTCACGGCGGAGTTCGCGTCGCCTCCGGCAAGCGGTACTTCGAGCACGCCGACGGCACGCCGTTCTTCTGGCTCGGCGACACCTGGTGGATGGGGCTCTGCAAGCGCCTGCGATGGCCGGACGAGTTTCAGCGTCTCGCCGCCGACCGCGTCAGCAAGGGCTTCAACGTCATTCAGATCATCGCCGGACTCTACCCGGACATGCCCCCCTTCGACCCGCGCGGCGCCAACGAAGCCGGCTATCCGTGGCTGCCCGAGTACGCGCGCATCAATCCCGCCTACTTCGACATGGCCGACATCCGCATCCAGTACCTGGTGAGCCGCGGCCTGGCGCCGTGCGTCGTCGGCTGCTGGGGATACTTCCTGCCGGTCATGGGCGTGCCCAGGATGAAACAGCACTGGCGGAACCTGATCGCGCGCTGGGGCGCCTATCCCGTCATCTGGTGCCTCGCCGGCGAGGGCACCATGCCGTACTACCTGTCGAAGACGCCGAAGGAGGACTCCGCGGCGCAGAAGCGCGATTGGACCGAGCTTGCCCGCTACGTCCGCGAGACCGATCCGTTCCGGCGGGTCATCACCATCCACCCATCGCAGACCGCGCGCAGCAGCGTCGAGGACGCCTCCGTGCTCGACTTCGACATGCTCCAGACCGGCCACGGCGATCGCACCAGCATCCCCAACACCGTGAACCGCGTCACCGAGTCGCTGACGCTCACCCCCAAGATGCCGGTGCTGGTGGGCGAGGTCTGTTATGAAGGCATCATGGAAGCGAGCCGCCAGGAAGTGCAGCGGTTCATGTTCTGGAGCTCGATCCTGAGCGGCGCGGCGGGCCACACCTACGGCGCGAACGGCATCTGGCAGCTCAACCGCGCGGACGAGCCTTATGGCCCGTCGCCGCACGGCCGTTCCTGGGGTGACACGCCGTGGGACGTCGCGGCCCAGTTGCCCGGCTCGCGCCATCTTGGGCTCGCCAAAACGTTCCTGTCGAAGTTTCAGTGGTGGCGGTTCGAGCCTCACCCGGAGTGGGTCGAGCCGCACTGGTCCAAGGAGAACTACCAGCAGCCGTACGCCGCGGGAATCCCGGGCGAGGCGCGCATCGTGTTTATTCCGCCCGCGTGGAATCCGCCGAAGCTCAAGGGACTCGAGCCCGGCGTCACCTACCAGGCTTCCTTCTTCGACCCGGCCAACGGCGGTGAACGGCAGGTCGGCGCCGCCGCCGGAGACGCGAGCGGCGACTGGCAATGCCCGCTCACGCCGACCTTCGCCGACTGGGTCCTTGCGCTCGTACGAAGGGCTTGACGATGCGGCCTCTCCTCGTCTGCCTGCTGGCGGCGGGCGCATTCGCCCAGCCGGTCCGGATTCACCCCGAGAATCCGAAGTACTTTCTGTTCCGCGAAAAGCCGCTCGTGCTGCTGACCGCCACCGAGCACTACGGCTCCGTCATCAACCGCCCGTTCGATTTCGAGAAGTACCTGCGCGACGCGGCGGACAAGAAGATGACGCTCACCCGCACCTTCCTGTTGTTTCGCGAGCAGCAATCGGCGCGGAATCCCAATTCGCCCTGCAAGCCCGAGTCGCCGGATTACATTGCCCCCTGGCCGCGCACCGGCCCGGGCAACGCGATGGACGGAGAGCCGGTGTACGACCTCGACCAGTGGAACCCCGAGTATTTCGAGCGGCTGCACCGGTTCCTGAAGCTCGCTTCCGAGAAAGGGATTGTCGTCGAGCTGACGCTGTTCAGCAACACGTACGCCGACAGCGTCTGGGCGCTGAATCCCCTCCGGGCGAAGAACAACAAGCAGGGCATCGGGAAGGTCGAGTGGCAGGATTACAACTCGCTCAAGGACCCCGAGCTGGTCGAGCGCCAGCTTGCGCACGCCCGCAAGATCGTCCAGGAAACCAGCCGCTACGACAACATTTACTACGAGATCTGCAACGAGCCCGGAGGAGGCTTCGAGGGCCACGCCAGCGCCGCCGACGTGGACGCCTGGCAGGCCGAGATTGCGCGGGTCGTCCGCGAGGAAATGAAGAAGCAGGGCCGCACCCACTTCATCGCGGGCCAGGAAGCATTCAGCTACACGCCGAAGTTCGAGTTCGGCCTCGATGCGACGTTCCGGACGCCGCTGTTCGACATCGTGAACGTCCACCCGCTGCCCAACACGATCTTCGGCGGGCGCTCCTACCAGCTCGGCAATTTCATGTCCGGTGAGCTGATGCTCGCGGAGATGCTCGACTTCGGCAAGGCGGTGTATTCGCAGCCGAAGCCGATGGTGCACGACGAGGACAACACGGCGAGCATCTACCGCGATCCGATGGGCTGGACGATTCACCGCAAGCGCGCCTGGGTCACGCTGCTCACCGGCGGGCACTACGACTACATCGACTTCTCGATCACGGTGGGGAACGAGGCCGGAACCCGCGAGTCGTCCGCCGGCATCCGGACGTGGTTCAAGCACCTGTCGAGCTTCATCCACAGCTTCGACTTCGTGCGTTCGCGGCCGGCTGAATGGATCGCGGCCAAGCCCCGGCACGTGGTCTCCGCCGGTCTCGCGGTGGAGGGCAAGGACTACATCGCCTACCTGGCGGACGCGCGGGAACGAGGCCAGCCCGGCGCCGGTGAGCCTTTGCGCGGCCCCGTCTCGCTCGCGCTGCCGGCGGGCCGGTTTGCGGTCAGCCTGTATTCGCCTACCACCGGGGAGTATTCACCCGCGGTCGCCGTCGAGGGCGACCGGACGGCGATCCTCGAACTGCTTCCGTTCCGGCATGACATCGCGATTCGAGCCGTACGCGTTTCGGAACCACCCGCCGCTCGCTATCGCGACGGGCGGCCCGCGGCGACGCTTCGCCTGGAAGCGAAGGACGACGGGCCGATCCTCCGCCACGGGCAGGGCCCGAATCGCTGCGACTATCTCGGCATGCGCGAGGCAATCGCCTTCGAGCACGGCGGAACTTACTATCTGCACTACGACGGCGCGGGACCGCGGGGCTGGCTGGCCTGCCTGGCCACGAGCAAGGACCTGCGCCGGTGGGACTTGAAAGGCCCGATCCTCGACTTCGGCGCGGAGGGCGAAGATGACGCCGGCACCGCCTCATCGCCCTGGACGATTTTTGATGGCAAGAAATGGCACATGTTCTATGTCGGCTGCCGGACCACCACGCCCCCGCCCGACCGCATTCCCGCTGTCCCCTACTTCACAATGAAAGCCACCGCCCCGTCGCCGGCCGGGCCGTGGACCAAGCAGAAAGTGCGTCCGTTTCTGACCGTGGCTGATACTTACTACGCTGACACGGCCAGCCCGGGCCAGGTCGTCAAGCACGGGAACGAGTATCTGATGTTCTTCAGCGCTGCCGCCGGCCGCCCGCTCAAGCGGACGCTGTCGATCGCCCGAACCAGAGACCTGGACGGCGTCTGGCGTGTCGACGCCGTGCCCGCCCTTCCTCCGGACGAACAGATCGAGAATTCGGCCCTGTACTTCGAGCCTGCCAACAAAAGCTGGTTTCTGTTCACCAACCACGTCGGCATCGATGAGATCGGCGAGTATACGGAAAGCATCTGGGTGTACTGGAGCAAGGACATCAATAAGTGGGATCCGAGCCGGAAAGCGATCGTGCTCGACGAACGCAACTGCCGCTGGAGCGCGAGGAACATCGGCATGCCGTCTGTGGTGAAGGTAGGCAACCGGCTGGCCCTGTTCTACGACGCGACAGCACAGCTCACGGATAACATGAAGCGCGATATCGGGCTGGCGTGGCTCGATTTACCGCTTGTGCCGCCGGGGGAGTAGGGCACCGCAGGCAACCCGAACTTTCACCGGGAGACGGCCGGGGCGAGGATCCGCCGGTCTCAAACGCTTGTCCAGTGAAGAAGGCAAAAGGTGCCTTATCCAATCCGTGATACCGCTCACCGTCTCCAGTTCCAGCCTGCCGCCCAGGTCCGCTTCGGTATCCGGCTCGCTGATGACGGTCAAGTAAGTAATCAGGATCTCATTGAATCCCTGTCCAGGAGGGAGTTTGCCGCACCGCTGCGCTGATGGCTGCTGTGAACGGAAACTGCCGTCCTTTTTGTAGATGAATGCGCCGGGCGTGCTGTTCTCTTCTTGGAGACGGCTGGGAAGACGGCCTCTCTCCGGTCTATTGGGATGGCTGCAAGCTCGGGTGGCCCGGCAGCAAAATTAGGCGCGCGTGTGCCTTGTAGCCGC
>CAZACK010000113.1:1445-16239 GCA_964483455.1 uncultured Solibacteraceae bacterium | reverse complement strand
GCTTGCGTTGTACACGGTTTCGCGGTTTTGTCTTAAACCGCAAATCCGCGGAGGACGCAGAGTCTAGGCTGAAACCTCTGCGCTCTCTGCGTCTCTGCGGTTGATATCCAGGGTCTTCAAGGCCTTCAGCCTGTCTCTGTACTGCGCGGCCCGCTCGAACTCGAACTTCCGGGCCGCTTCTCTCATCTGTTCCTCTAGGTCCGCCATCAGGCGCGCCCGCTGCTCCTGGGTCATGGACTCGACTTCCTCGTCCTCGGCTTCGATGGGGACCGTCACGTAGTCTCCCTCGGCGATGGCGACCAGGCTCATGTCGATCGGCTTGATGATGGACTGCGGCGTGATGTTGTTCTGCTCGTTGTAGTCGCTCTGGATGCGGCGGCGGCGGTTGGTCTCGTCGATCGCCCGGCGCATGCTGTCGGTCATCACGTCGGCGTAGAGGATCGCCTTGCCGTTGATGTTCCGCGCCGCTCGTCCAATGGTCTGGATCAGCGACCCGCCGGACCGGAGAAAGCCCTCCTTGTCGGCGTCCAGGATGGCGACCAGGGAAACCTCCGGCAGGTCCAGGCCCTCGCGGAGCAGGTTCACGCCGATCAGCACATCGAACTCTCCCCGCCGAAGGTCGCGCAGCAGCTTCACGCGGTCGAGCGTCGCCACCTCGGAGTGCAGGTACCGGCACTTCACGCCGACCTCAGAGTAATACTCGGCGAGGTCCTCGGACATCCGCTTAGTCAGCGTGGTAACCAGGACGCGCTCGCCGTGTTCGGCACGCTTGCGGATTTCGTTGAGCAGATCGTCCACCTGCCCCTTGATGGGTCTGACCTCGACCTCGGGGTCCACCAGCCCGGTCGGGCGGATAATCTGTTCCACCGCCACGCCCGACGACTTAGTCAGCTCGTACGGGCCGGGGGTCGCCGAAACGTAGATTACCTGGGTGACGCGGTTCTCGAACTCCTCGAACGTCAGCGGGCGGTTGTCGAGCGCGCTGGGTAGCCGGAAGCCGTACTCCACCAGGTTCTCCTTCCGCGAGCGGTCCCCATGATACATGCCGTGAAGCTGCGGGACCGTCTGGTGGCTCTCGTCGATGAACACCAGCGCGTCGGACGGCAGGTAATCGAGCAGGGTCGGCGGAGCCTGGCCGGGCAGCCTCCCGGAGAAGTGGCGCGAGTAATTCTCGATGCCGTGGCAGTAGCCGATCTGCCGGATCATCTCCAGGTCGAACAGCGTGCGCTGCCAGAGGCGCTGGGCTTCGACGAGCTTGCCCTGCTTCTCGAGTTCCGCGTGCCACCACTTCAGCTCGTTTTCGATGCTCACCAGCGCCTGGTCGCGGGTCTCGGCGCTCATCACATAGTGGGTCTTAGGGTAGATCGGCAGGCGCAGGTAGGTCCGCCGGACCTGGCCGAGCAGCGGGTCGATCTGTGAAAGACTCTCGATCTGGTCGCCCCACAGCTCGACGCGGTAGGCGTAATCCTCGTAAGTCGGAAAAACTTCGATGACGTCCCCGCGGACGCGGAACGTGCCGCGCTTGAAGTCGTGGTCGTTGCGCTCGTAGAGGATCTCCACCAGGCGCTGGAGGATGCGCTGCCGCGGCATCGTCTGCCCCTTTTCGAGCATCAACAGCATGCCGTAGTAGGCCTCGGGCGAGCCCAGGCCGTAGATGCAGCTTACGCTGGCGACGATCACGCAGTCGCGGCGCTCGAACAGCGACCGGGTGGCGGACAGGCGCAGCTTGTCCAGCTCGTCGTTGATGGTCGCCTCCTTCTCGATGTAAACGTCGCTCGACGGGATGTACGCCTCCGGTTGGTAATAATCGTAGTAACTGACGAAATACTCGACCGCGTTCGTGGGGAAGAACGTCTTGAACTCGTGGTAAAGCTGGGCGGCCAGGGTCTTATTGTGGGCGAGCACCAGCGAAGGGCGGCCAACGGCCTCGATGACCTTGGCCATGGTGAAGGTCTTGCCCGAACCGGTGACGCCGAGCAGGACCTGGTGCGGCTCGCCGTCGGCGACGCCGCGCACGAGCTGCTCGATGGCGATCTGCTGGTCGCCGCGGGGGCGGTAGTCTACCGCAAGCCGGAACGACATCAGCCCTTCGACTCCTCCTCCGCGAACGTCCTCTCCATCTCGGCATTGAACTCGCAGCCGACGAGCGCGATTGCCGACAACACGTACATCCACACCAGCAGGGCGATGACGGCGCCGATGCTGCCGTAGAGCAAGTTGTAGCCGGCGATGTTCCGAACATACCAGGCGAAGCCGAGGGTGGCCAGCAGCCAGAGCGCGGTGGCCAGCACGGCGCCCGGCCACACCCTGCTCCACTTCTGCGGCCGGTTCGGACCCAGGTAGTACAGCATGGCGGCGACGAGGACAATCGTCCCCAAGGCGATCGTATACCTGACCAGAACTCCTGTCAGCTCGACCCCGCCCTGCAATTCGGCACCCGCCGGAATGACGCCCACCCAGGCCAGCACATGCCGCTCGACGCGCTCGCCGAGCAGAATCAGCGCGGAGGCGCCGACGGACGGAACGGCGGCGGCAAACACCAGGAGCACGGCGATCGCCCGCTCGCGCACCACCGAGCGGCCGAACGGAAGGTGATAGGCCGCGCGGAATCCTTCCATGAGGCTGGTGATCAGCCCGGTGGCCGCCCACACCGAGATCAGGATCGCGACGACGAGCAGCGTCGATGGACGCTGGCCCCTCACGGTGAAGTGGTAGCTGACGAGCGCTTCGGTTCCCGGCGGGACGACCTCGAACAGCGCCCGCGAAACGATGCGCGAGATCTCCTCGGCGTTCGCGTCCACGAGCAGCGTGGCGGTGGCGGTGAGCAACGGGAAGAAAGCGAGAAGGGCGGAGTAGGCAGCGCCCTTAGCAACCCCGAAGCCGCCGTTCTCGTAGGCGAGGACGAAGGCGCGCCGGAAGAGCCACCAGAAGTTGCGCAGCGCGACAGGCACCAGAAATCAGTATGGCATCCGCACCAAATTCAGCACCAGCCGCCGCTCCCCGGCGGTCCGCTCCGCCGTCCACCCGAGCGACTTCGCCATTGCCTCGGCGTACGGCGCCAGTGCGGTCTCGTTCCACGTCCGCTCGTATCCAACGTACGTGGAGACAAACAGCACGTCGGCCAGCCGCTGGGCCATCTCGCGGTTCACCGCCTGTTCCACCTGTTCTTCCGGCGGAAGGTCTTCGATTCTCGGCAAGGGCGCCTGGAATGGAGTACTCGCGGTGAGATGCACGGAACCGAGCGCCGGGGCGATCTCCTCGGTGACCGCGTCGGCGGCCTGCTCGCTCATGACCCGGTAGGTGGTGTACTTCCCGCCGGCGATGTGCAGGACGCCGTCGGGCGAGTTCCAGATACGGTGCTCGCGGCTGGCTGCTGTCGGCGAGCCTGCCTCATCCGGCAGCAGCGGCCGCAGGGAGCTGTAGGCGGAGATGGGCGTCATCGATCCGGCGGCGGGGAACAGCCGCCTCGCAATGCCAAGCAGGTACCGCGCTTCGTCTTCGGAGATCCTGACGTCTTCCGGGCCGGCGGTGTGATCCACGTCGGTGGTGCCGGCCAGCGTCAACTGGTTCGCGGCACCCCAGGGGATGAAGAAGACGATCCGTCCAGCCTCGTCAAAATGTGCGACCGCCCGGTCGCCGGAGGTGAGCCGCGGCAGCACGATGTGAGACCCGCGCACCAGCCGCAGGGATCCTTCGTTGCCCCACGGCCCGCAGGCATCCACGATCTTCCGGGCGCGAGCCCGCCAGCGCTCGCCCGTGAGCTGATCGGCCATGCCGATCGTCCAGCCTCCGTCCGCCGTTCGCTCGCGTGTCTCGGCCTTCACGTAATTGGCGACAATCGCCCCATGACGGGCGGCATCGGCGATGTTCTCCACAACGAGCCGCGCGGAATGGACGCGGCAGTCGTGGAAGATCGCGCCGCCCGCTAAGCCCTCGAGCGATAGCCCGGGCTCGAGGCCGGCCACGTCCGCGCGGGAAAGCGGCCGGTGGCGGCCGATGTTCGCTGTGCCGGCCAGCAGGTCATACATCCACAAACCGGCGCCGTAGAACAGCCGGCCGAACCGGCTGAATATCGGGATCAGGAACGGCAACGGCTCGACAAGATGAGGCGCGAGCTTGAGGAGCACGGTGCGCTCGCGGAGGCTCTCCCGCACCAGCGAGAACTCGAAGTACTTGAGATACCGCAGCCCGCCGTGGATCAATTGCGAGTTCTTGCCGCTTGTGCCGGAAGCGAAGTGGCGCTTCTCGACCAGCCCGATTTCGAGCGGCACGCCGGCGTGGCGGGCGCGCAACGCCAGATCGCGCGCGACGCCGGCGCCGTTGATGCCGCCGCCGATGATCAGAACATCCAGCGGCTCGCTCTGAAGCCGCCCGAGGTTGCGGCGGCGGAGTTCGGCGGACAGCATGTGGTCCCGATTCCAGTTTATTTCGTGCGGAACGACCGTCGGCTATAATCGAACGTTGAACTCCCCGAAACGCGAGACTGCGGCCTGCGCCCTCGTCCTGTTCCTGCTAAACATCTGGATCGCCCGGGAATTGCTCGTGGTCGAATACGTCGACCACATGAGCTCCATCGAGGGCACACACATCGCCCTGGGCCGATGGGTGCTGGAAAACTGGCGGGACCTCACCTGGTTCCCGCTGTGGTACGGCGGGATTCCCTATCAGAACAGCTACCCGCCGCTCCACCCCTTCCTGACGGCGGCGGTCGCCGCGCTCACGGGTTTTAGTCCCCCGCGCGCGTATCACGCGCTGACGGGAGTGCTCTACGCGCTTGGCCCGGTCACTCTTTTTCTGCTTGCCCGGAAGCTGTGCGGGTCGAGAGCGTATGCCGTGGCGGCCGGCCTGCTGTACTCTGTGCTGGCGCCGTCGAGTTTCTTGATCCCAGCGGTTCGCAACGACTCGGGCGGCCTGTGGAACGCCAGGCGGCTCCAGGCGTTGGTGGAGTACGGGGAGGGTCCGCACGTGGGTTCGATGACCCTCATCCCGCTGGCGTTGTTGCTGTTCATCGTCGCGCTGGAGAAGCGCCGTCCGGGCTGGTGGTTCCTGGCGGCTCTCGGGCTGGCGTCCGTGCCGCTCACGAACTGGTTGGGAGCGCTGGTGCTCGCGGTAGCGGTGGCATGCTGGCTGCTCGTGGAGGCGTATGGATGGCGGAGGCATCTTCCGGCGGCGCTGCTGCTTGGGTTGTGGGCCTATGCGATCGCCTGCCGTTGGATTCCGCCGTCGACCATACAGACGGTGCGCGGCAATGAGGAACACGTCAGCGGAGAACTCGCCGCCGGGCGCTGGTTTTGGGCAATGGGCGGCGTGGCGGCGACCCTCGTCCTGCTCTGGGTTCTCCAGCGCCTGCGTGCGCCCAGGCCGCTGAGTTTCGCCGTTCTGCTCGCATTGCCGATTTCGCTAATCCCTCTGGCGAGCGAATGGGCCGGCTTTCGCCTGATGCCACAGCCGCACCGCTATCACCTGGAGATGGAGATGGCGCTTGTACTGGTGGTTGTCTTCGCGGTCCAGTACGCCGGTGCGCGCCTGAAGGCCCCTTCGCGAGCCGGCCTGGCCGTGGCCGTGGTGGTGCTTTGCGTCTATCCTGCTCTTCGCCATCGACGCTACGCCCGTCAACTGATCCGCCCGATCAACATCCGGACGACCATTGAGTACCGCGTGGCATCGTGGGTCGACAAGAACATGGACGGACGCCGGGTCCTGCTCCCCGGCTCGATTGGCTTTTTTCTCAATGCCTTCACCGACACTCCGCAATACGCCGGCGGGTTCGACCAGGGAGTGGTCAATCCACTCTGGACGCACGTTCAGTACCAGTTGCAGTCCGGTGAGGGCGCCGGCGGGGAGGAAGGCCCGCTCGCCATCCAGTGGCTGAAGGCGTTCGGCGTGGACGCGGTTGGCGTCAGCGGCCCGGGCAGCCGCGAGGCCTACAAGCCGTTCCGCAACCCCAAGAAGTTCGAGGGCCTGCTGCCGGTGCTCTGGCGCGAGGACGATGACGTAATTTACAGCCTCAACCGGCGTTCTCCGTCGCTTGCGCACGTTATCCGACGGGAGGATCTTCCTCCGCACCCGCCGCAAAGCGGGGTGGACGTTCGACCGCTTGCGCCTTACCTGCGCGCGCTCGACGATCCATCGCTTCCGGTGGCCCGTTTCGAATGGACGAGCCTGGACTCCGCGGTGATCTCCGCCCGCATGTCCCGGGAGCAGATCCTGTCGGTGCAAATCAGCCACCATCCGGGCTGGACCGCCAGCGTGCACGGCAAGCCCGTCATCGCGCGTGGGGATCACCTCGGCCAGCTTGTAATCGAACCCCAATGCGACGGTGAATGCAGTGTCCACTTGCGTTACGATGGCGGATTGGAAATGCGAGCCGCGCAGTTCATTTCCTGGACATCATTTCTGGGGGGCATCGCGTGGATTGCCGCCGCCCGCCTCCGCAGGTTGCGCCAAGGGCAGCCATGAATTCCGTCGCTTTGTCGGTGGTCATACCCGCGCTCAACGAGCGAGAAAACCTCGAGCGGCTGATTCCAGCGATCCAGCAGGCAACCGGCGAATTGGGGATCGCCTCGGAGATTATCGTCGTCGACGGGCCATCCCGGGACGGCACCTCGGAAGCAGCGGCGCGGCTCGGGGCGCGCGTCGTCAGGCAGACCGAGCGGGGCTACGGAGGCGCGCTTCTGGCCGGATTCGCACTCGCCAGAGCCCCACACGTTCTGACGATGGACGCGGACCTTTCCCACCCGGCGACGTTTATCCGCAACCTGTGGGCGCGCCGCGACGAGGCCGAGATGCTGATCGCCTCCCGCTATGTACGGGGCGGCGGCGCGACCGTGGGCGCCTTCCGGCGCATTCTCAGCCTGATCCTCAACGTGGTGTATCGGATCGTGCTGCAACTCCCGTTGCGAGACCTGTCCAGCGGCTTCCGCCTGTACCGTCGAGAAGAGCTGCGGCAGTTGAAGCTGGAGTCGCGCGACTTCGACGTATTGGAGGAAATTCTCGTTCGAGGCCACAACCGTGGCTGGCGGATCCGCGAGGTCGCCTTCCACTACATGCCGCGCGAGACCGGGTCTTCCCATGTAAGGCTGCTGCACTTCGCCTGGGCGTACTTGAAGACGCTGGTCAGGATGTGGCGCTTGCGGTTTCTGGGCTGAGGCCAGCGTCTGGAGGCTGGCCCCTATCCTCAGTAGAGCGACTTGCTGGGTCCGCCGACGATGTTCGTGGGCTCGGAGAGATTGCCGCTTGCATCCTCAGCCCGCACGTAATATAGGGACTGGATCGGCGTCGGAGCAGTCTCCTGGTACGTCGTCCCGCTGACAATCCCGACCAGCGCCGGCGGCGTGGGCCAACCGATATTCGTGTTCGTGGTCAACGCATCCAGTTTCAGGCCCTTGACCACGCCGATGAAATGGCAAGTCCCCGTCTCCGACATGACCTTCCCGGAGCAAAGGTAGTCCACCTTCCCCCGCTGGATTGCTTTGACGGTCGTGGTTATGTCAGTTCCGGGCAACGTGAACTGGCCAGTCGGCAGGAAGTCGATGAGGCGCCGGTTGGTGATTCGATAGACCCGGTAGCGGACCGCGTCCGGTGAGGGTTGCCAGTCCAGCTTGACCTGGTTGCCCGCCGTCAGCTTCGGCTCGGCATGCAGCAACATTGCCGGGGCGACCTTCGCGTTCATCCGTCGCAACGCGGCGGGCGGCAGGCTGTCGCAGTTTGGGAACGTACACTGGGTGATCAACTTCCGCATGTCGAGGACGGTGATCTGGCCATCCCGGTCCAGGTCGCGCGGGTCGGTGGGCCCGCTGGCCGGCTGGCCGATGGCAGCCGAGATCACATCCACGTCGCTCATGTCGATGATTTGGTCATCGTTGTAATCGAGCACGCTCTGGTCGACCCAGATCTGGAGACCCCCCTCCGGTCGGGCCGTGCCGAGGAAGATGCCGAAGGGGGTCACTTCCAGGCTGCGGCCGCCGAAGTTGAGTCCGTCCCCGAAACCGATCCTCGACACCATGTACCAGTGGATCCCGTCCTCCGTCCGCATTACGTCCGTCCCCTGAGCCGACGTGAACAGCTTGTTCAGCTCGTTCAGACCGCGCAGGTTGACGCTCCAGTCCCAAGTGCCCATGTGCAGGCCCTTGTGGCCCGACTTCATCTGCCAGAAGTGCCCGTTGAACACGTTGTCAAAGTAGATCCCAATGCCAGAGATGGGATAGACGTACAGACCAGGCAGAATAACGCGGGGAGCCCCGACCACCAGCTCCCAGGTGTCGTCGGGGCTGATCCGCACCATCTCCGTCTTGCGGTCGGTCCCGATGTAGAGCTTGTTGTCGTGCACCGTCATGGAAAGCGCCACCGGGCTCCGCAATTCCGTCACTGTCTGGCCGGCGCCATCGGTGATGATCGGGGTGTAAGTATAGGGTGCGGGGCCGGTCGCATCGGTCTTGTACACTCCATAACCCTCCTCGCTTTCCCTGTCTCCAGTGGCGACGTATAGGTAGTTGTTGAACACCTGAAGATCCCACACCGGCAGGTCGTCGTTGGACGGGCTCACCCGCTGCCAGGCGTCATTCCCAGCCGCCGGGTCGGAGGAAGCGATGATGAAACCCTCCCCGCGGAGGTTCGTCACCGTCGCGAACAGCATACCCTTGTACGACTGGAAGGACCTGTACGACACGACGTTGATGTCCGTATTGTTCTTGATAATGTCGCCCAGAAACGTTCCCGGATCCTGGGGAATCGCCTGCCAGTTCACTCCGTCCACGGAGCGCAGGATGCGCGGCGGCGGGTAATTGTCTGGCTCCCATTCCGGAAGCGTGCCGAACAGAGAGTTGGCCGACACCCCAGCCGCATACAGCACCGGCGTACCGTCCGATTCCGTGTGAACGTAGAGATCGCGGACGCCGAGCTCGCGCGCCGTCATGACGGGAACGCCTTGATCGTTGTTGCCGATCGGGATGTCCTGCGGAGATTGGAACACCCGCAGCCAAGTCTTCGTTTCCGGGGTGTATTGCCAGATCTCGGCCCGCAGTGGCAGGTCCTTCATATCCGGCGTACACTGGTCTCCCGGCGGCGGATACACGGGAAGGCCTTGCTGAACTTCGGCCGTGGCCAGGGTCACGCAGTCCACCACCCGTCCCGTTCCCACGTAAAGCTTGCCATTGAACCATGCCTGCGACCAGGCCCAGGTATTGGAATGATCGCCGAACCCGCCCGTCGCAACCTTCTGGAATCCGAATTGGGCGTGCTCCATTCCATCGATTCGGCCTCGGATGAAGCCGAAGGTATAATCGCCGAACCCCATCTTGGAGTGGTTCGCGGACGCGCTGCCCATGTTAAAGGCAAAACTTTGGTCCAGCAGCGTCTCGGACACTGTCACCAGTCCGTCATTCTCCTCTCCGGTAAGGCCTTCCAGGATGGCCCCGGTAATGATGAATATGGGGTCGGAGACAATCGTGTAGTCGTCCCCGGAGAGCGAGAACACAGGAATTCCCGCGGCGGTAAGAATCGGGTCCACCTGCGCCCGGATGCTCTGCACGTTGGCGGGCCTCAGATCGTTGAGCCCGTCGCTTATGAGCCCAAGCCCGCTGGCAATCGGGAACCCGGGACCGTACGCCCACTCGGCAAAGGCGGAGCCTTGGTTCGGGGTCGCGAACGTGAAGAGCCCCTTGATCTTCTGCCGGATGGAAGCATCCAGCATCGCGTACTGAACGTCCAACCCGCCCTTGGACAGGCACACCACCCACGCTTGCTCCACGCCGTAGTGGGTGAGGATTTGCGGGAACAATGCCTTGAACCGATCCGAGTTGACGGCGATCGTCTCGGTGTTGTTGGAGCTGTCCTCGTTGAAACTGATGAAGGCAGTGCGGTAGAGATTCGCATACGCCATCTGGTAGGTCGGATTGCCGTTCGTCCACCAGAACTGCGCATTGCTTCCCAATCCGTGGACGAAGACCACCACCGGTCCCTGTTCGCCATACGGGGGCACGGCTCCATAGAAGATGTTCGGCGGCCCCCCGCCGTCCGGGGCCGGATCCGGCGGCGGAGGCGCTGCTGCTTGTCCGACGGATGTTAACGCCAAGACGCCCGCGCTCAAGATGCGCAATATTCTTCCTTTTCCACTCATTTCGTTCAAGCTCCTACAGGTTGGACCGGATCGCACACCGCCAGCCCATCTGTTGTCCTCACAACAAACTCCGTGCCTCCGGCACCCTTTCGTTCGTCTCTGAAACAGAGTGATGATAGCACTGGTGAAGACTTCTTGTCCAGCATGTCAATGGTTAACAAGACATTGAAAGTACTAGGGGTTAGGTCGGGTCGTGGTACTGATCTCGTGGCCGAACTCGAGTTATGGGTCTGTGTGCCTGCGCCCCGATGGATAGCGGAAAACCGCGCATCGCCATCGCTCACCCACACCCACTCAACCGCCGGGGCCTTGGACCTCGTCTGGATGGTCTGCGGAACCGCCCGCCCAAACCTCGATCGCCCTCCTCGGTTCATGAGACCCTCGGACCTTTAGAAGCCACCGCTCCCTAGTGGAACGGCGCCGCGAAGCGCGACAACCCTCGCGGGCTATCCGGACCGGCCGGGAAACCGGTCCGGCCAAGTGGCGCCTTGGTTGGCACCCGAATTGCTTCAGATCTAGCCATGACCGAACCGCCCCGCCCCGTGGCCATCGACGTCCACTCGCTGCCTTGGGAAGAGCGCCATGTCGAACGAATCGGCCGGTCGCTGTTCCGCAAGCACCTGATCCTGGACCCGGAAACCGGCATGGCAATCCGCCTGGTGCGCTATCCGGCCGGCGTGATCAACCCCCGCCATACCCATCCCTGCGGACACGGCATGTACGTTCTCGAGGGCGAATTGGTCTCCAACGGGGTGCGTTACGGCCCGGGCACCTTTGTCTGGTTCCCGCAAGGCACGGTCATGGAGCACGGCGCGACCGCCGAAGGGGATGTCACGGTATTGTTCATCACGAACAAGCCGTTCGACATCCAGTACCTCGACCCCCCGTCCTCGCCGACCCGCAGCGATATCATGGTCGGATGACCAAGACCCGGATCGCCGGCCTTGCCTTCGCCGGCTTCTCCTGCTCCACATCGCTGCCCGCGCAGGGACTGGAATACATCAAGGCCAACTACACCAAGTACGAGTTCCGCATTCCGATGCGCGACGGCAAGAAGCTGTTCACGGCCGTCTACGCGCCCAAGGATGCATCGCAGTCCTACCCCATCCTGCTCCTGCGCACTCCTTACAGCGCTGGTCCGTACGGCTCCGACAACTACCGCGAGAACCTCGGTCCCTCCGAAAAGCTGGCCAAGGAGGGCAATATCTTCGCCTACCAGGACGTGCGGGGGCGCTGGAAGTCGGAAGGCGAGTTCGTTCATGTCCGCCCGCACATTCCGGTGAAACGCGGGCAGGGCGACATCGACGAAAGCACGGACACCTACGACACCATCGAATGGCTCGTGAAGAACGTCCCGAACAACAACGGCCGGGCTGGCATGTACGGCATCTCGTATCCGGGGTTTTACGCGGCCATGGGCCTGATCGACGCGCACCCGGCGCTGAAGGCGTCGTCGCCGCAGGCGCCCGTCGGCGACTGGTTCATGGGCGATGACTGGCGGCATAACGGCACGTTCTTCCTGGCGCACACGTTCCATTTCTTCGCCTTCTTCTCGCGCAAGTTCCCCGAGCCGGGCACCTACCAGCCGCCGGGGTTCGATCTCGGCACGCCCGACGGCTACGAGTTCTTTCTGCGCATGGGACCGCTCTCCGCCGCCGACCCGAAGCACTTTCGGGGGCAGGCTCCGCACTGGCGCGAGCTGATCGAACACGACACCTACGACGACTACTGGAAGGCTCGCAACATCCGGACGCACCTCAAGAACATCAAGCCGGCGGTGATGACGGTCGGCGGCTGGTACGACGCCGAGGACGTCTTCGGGCCACAGCGGATCTACCAGGCCATCGAGCAATCCACCACGGGAATCCACAACATGCTGGTCGAAGGCCCGTGGTCCCATGGCCAATGGGGCGGCGGAGACGCGGACCGCCTCGGAGACGTGTACTTCGGATCCAAGACCGGCGTCTTCTACCGGGACGAGATCGAGGCCGCCTTCTTCAATTACCACCTGAAGGACAAGGGCGAGATGAAGCTGCCGGAAGCGTACGTCTTCGAGACCGGAACGAACCAGTGGCGCAAGTACGATGCCTGGCCGCCGAAGAACACCGGAGCGAAGACTCTTTACTTCCATGCCAGTGGCAAGCTGTCCTACGAAGCTCCGGAGGCCGCCGCCGAGGCATTCGACGAATACGTCAGCGATCCCGCCAAGCCGGTCCCGTTCATCGGCGGCACGTTCGGCGGCATGGCTTATGAGTACATGACAGCGGACCAGCGGTTCGCCTCGCGCCGCACCGACGTGCTGGTGTACCAAACCGAGCCGCTCGAAGAGGACCTGGTGGTAGCCGGCCCCATCCACGCCAGCCTGCACGTCTCCACCACCGGCACCGATTCCGACTGGGTGGTCAAGCTGATCGACGTTTACCCGGACGACTTTCCGGACTACAAGAATCATCCCGCCGGCGTCCGCATGGGCGGCTACCAGCAGCTCGTGCGCGGCGAGCCGTTCCGCGGCAAGTTCCGCAACAGCTTCGAGAAGCCCGAGCCTTTCGTGCCCGGCAAGCCCGCCAAGGTCGAGTTCGTCATGCCGGACGTCAATCACTCGTTCCGGCGCGGCCACCGGGTCATGATCCACCTCCAGAGCTCCTGGTTTCCGCTGACCGACCGCAACCCGCAGAAGTTCATGCCCATCCACACGGCCAAGGAATCGGATTTCCAGAAGGCCACCCAACGGGTGTACCGGTCGGCGGCCCAAGCCTCGGCGGTCACCCTGCACGTGCTGAAGTAGGAGGCCACAACGATGAACAAGGTAATGTGCGGCGCCGCCCTGTCGGCGGTCCTGCTGCTCGCCCAGTCGTCCGTCGGCCCCGCGGAGACGGGCACGTTCGCCAGGCTGGTGTGGCCGTCCGAGCCTCCGGCACATTGCCCGTTCCTGAAGTCCGAGGCTATCGCCGGGATCGAGTTCACCGGGCGCTGGGCCCGCTACACCACCGCCGACACCTGGTACCCGTCCTGGGCTTCCGGCGGCAACCTCTATTCACCCTGGACTGACGGCAAGGTCGGCGGGCTCAGTTCCACCTCCGTCGGTCCGAACGCCACCACCGGCCACGCCACGATCCTCGGCGACGATCCGCTCGCGCTGAGGATCGTCGACTTTGCGGTCTACAACGGCGCGCCGGCGCCGTATGGCGGACGCTATCCCTGCGGCGGCCTCGTGCACAACGGCGTCTGGTACTACGGCACGTACTGCCTGGCCGATACCGACGGCGATCCCAGCAAGGGCTTGAACTGGGACGTGCTCGGTCCCTTCGTCGGCTTCCGCTACTCGACGGATTACGGCAAGACGTGGACCGATACGCCGCACACGCCCGCCGGGCCGCTGTTCCGCGAACCACGACAACCGGGCGTGAGCGTCAGGATTGGCGTGCCCCACTTCGTCGATTTCGGCAGGAACATGGAGCACTCACCCGATGGCAAGGCCTACCTCGTCGCTCACGGCGCCTCCGAACCCGACCCGATGCCGCGCCCGGCCAATGCAAGCTGGATCACCGCCGACCAGATTCACCTGCTCCGCGTCACTCCCTCGCCGGCGAACATGAACGACAGCTCGAAATACGAGTTCTTCGGCGGTCATGATGAGAAAGGGCATCCCGTCTGGACCAACCGGTTGGAGCACATCCAGCCTTTGGTGGACTGGAATAACCACTGCGGCAATGCCTCCGTGACGTATGTGCCGGGACTCAAGAAATACCTGCTGTTCATCACCGACGGCGGCAACACGATCTCCCGCTTCCACACTTACATCCTCGAGTCCGGCCAGATCACCGGTCCGTGGAAGCTCGTGGTATTCATGAAGGATTTCGGGGAGCAGGCCTACTTCGTCAACCTTCCGTCGAAGTTCCTGAATCCGGACGGCCGCCGCGCCTGGCTTTGCTACTCCGCCAACTTCACCAACGGGTACCTGAAGACGAACTACCGGTCCAACCCGCCGGGGAGCGGCTACGGAATGGTGCTCCAGGAGATCCGCTTTCTGACCAAGTAAACTGAGGAGAAACCCATGCGACGCTTCCTGCCGATTCTCGCCCTGGCGGCCATCGCCTTCCAGCTTGTCTCGCGCGAGCCCGCCGCCGATCCCCGGCTCAAGGGCGCGCACCGCAAGCCGGACAACAACGCCTGGGTCTTTGTTCGCCTCGAGGGCAGCCCCGCCGAGATCGGCTTCCAGCACGGCTGGCTGATGGCGCGGGAGATCGAGGACCTTCACAAAGTCACCGTGCTAGACAGCACCCACGATTCGGACAAGGACTGGCCCTTCTTCCGGAATGTGGCCGAGAAGATCCTCTGGCCGCACATCGAGCCGGAATATCGCGACGAGCTTCAGGGCATCACCGACGGCATCCGCGCGCGGGGCTCGAAGCTCGATCTCTGGGATGTGGTGGCTGTCAACGCCTCGATCGAACTGGGCTACTACGTCGGCTGGTACGACAAGCAGCGCGGGGCCAAGCCGCCTCCTTCGGCCACCGCTCCCGACCGGTGCAGCGCCTTCGTCGCCACCGGCAGCTACACCAAGGACGGCCGCATCGTCATCGGGCACAACAACTGGTCCGGCTACCTGGAGGGGTCGCGCTGGAACGTGATCTTCGACATCACGCCGGCTCGGGGACACCGCATTCTGATGGACGG
>CAZACK010000113.1:0-1345 GCA_964483455.1 uncultured Solibacteraceae bacterium | reverse complement strand
AGCCTCGAGCTGGGTCTGAAAAACGTGAACCTGTGGCGCACCCGGGACGGCTACTACGCGGGCGCCAACTTCCCCGTCGACGAAAAACTCGCCCGCGAGGAGACGGCCTTCGATCTGAACAATCCCGCTCTCAGCCCGAACGCCCGGCGCGTCCGCTGGCGGGCGTTGCTCGAGGATCACCGCGGCAGGATCGACGCCGCCGCCGGCAAGCGGTTCCTCGCCGACCACTTCGACACCCAGACCGGCAAGGAGGATCCCAACGAGCGGACCCTCTGCGGCCACATCGATCTTTCCCCGCGCGGGAGCAAACCCTGGCAGCCGGAATTCGGCCCGGCGGGCACGGTGCAGGCCAAGGTCGCCGATGCCGCCATGGTGGAGGCGATGTCCTTCGACGCCGCCATGGGCCACCCGTGCGGCCTGCACTTCAAGGCCGGCGCGCACCTGAAGCGCCACCCGCAATTCAGTTGGATGAAGCCGCTGCTGCGCGACCTGGATTCGCGGCGCTGGACGACTTTCCGGGCCATGCGATAGGCCCGCCGCGGAATGAACCACGCCGAGTTCCGCTTCTACGCCGAACTCAACGACTTCCTGCCGGCCGAGCGCCGCTTCACCACCTTCCTTTATAGATTCACAAATACGCAGACAGTGAAGCACCTGATCGAGTCCATCGGCGTGCCGCACACCGAAGTGGATCTTGTCCTCGTCAACGGCCAGTCTGTCGATTTTTCCCGCCGGGTGGAGGACGGCGACCGCGTCAGTGTCTACCCCGTGTTCGAGGCCTTCGACATCGCCCCGCTGACCCGCGTCCGGCCCGAGCCTCTGCGCCAGCCCCGCTTCATCCTCGACGTACACCTCGGACGGCTCGCGGCGTACCTTCGCATGCTCGGCTTCGACGCCCTCTACCAAAAGGACCTCCGCGACGACGAGTTGTCAGCTATCGCCGGCGACCAGCGCCGCATCCTGCTGACCAAGGATCGCGGCCT
This sequence comes from uncultured Solibacteraceae bacterium, assembly GCA_964483455.1. Lineage (GTDB taxonomy): Bacteria > Acidobacteriota > Terriglobia > Bryobacterales > Bryobacteraceae > CAYZJD01. Next base: position 362 of record CAZACK010000113.1, on the reverse strand, counting down.
GCTCAAGCGCTCCGAGGTGACCCACGGCTATTGCATTCGCCGGTCGCACCCGCGCGAGCAGTTGGCGGAAGTGCTCGATCGCTTCGATCTCGCCCGGCTGGCGGCGCCGTTTACCCGCTGTCTGCGCTGCAACGGACTTCTGGAGGAGGTCGCGAAAGAGGTTGTCGCCGGCCAGGTTCCTCCCGCCAGCCGCGCCATCCACGACGGGTTCTGGCAATGCTCCGCCTGCGGCAAGATCTACTGGCCCGGCTCGCACCACCGGCGGATGAGCCGACTTGTCGACGCCTTCCTCACCGCCAACGGGGCCTAGACAGCCAGGCGCAATCCTCTCCTGACGCCGTCCGTGCCCAACGGACAGGCTA
>CAZACK010000112.1:0-16276 GCA_964483455.1 uncultured Solibacteraceae bacterium | reverse complement strand
CATCGCGCTGGTGATCTCCGGCATCGGCATCATGAACATCATGCTGGTGACGGTGTCGGAGCGGACGCGGGAGATCGGCGTGCGCATGGCGGTCGGCGCTTCGCGCCGGGCGGTGCTTCAGCAGTTTCTGACCGAAGCCATCCTCATCAGCCTGTCCGGCGGCGTGTTCGGGATTCTGGCCGGCGTCGCGATTCCCCTTTCGGTCCGCTACCTCGCCGGCGGATTCGAGATTCCCATCTCGATGGTGTCGATCGTGGTGGCCTTCGCCGTGTCCTGCCTGGTCGGCCTGGTGTTCGGGCTGCTGCCGGCCAATCGCGCCGCGCGGCTGAACCCGACGGAGGCGCTGCGGTACGAGTGAGGCGGCGCAACGGAGGCGGCGGACAGAAAGCGGCGCCGCCGCGGTGTGATAGGCTGAGGCGCACGGTGCAGTTCATCCCGGACCACTAGGCCCGGGCCGAAGTCCGCATGGACAAGTGGGAAGAGCGGTTCAACCGGCGGCTCAACGGAATCACGAAGATCATCCAGACGGGCATGAAGATGCCGGTACGGCTGGAAGAAGCGCAGGCAGATCTGGCGCACGCTCAGCGGGAACCGGCGGAGTCTCAGCGCGCACTGGCCGTCTCCCAGAAACAGACCGATCGTAAGCTCCAGGATTTCATCAACTCCCTGCAAAAAGGGAAGAACGTCGGGCCGCTGCCATCCATCCACTGAGTCCGCGACACACGCCATATACTGTCAGTAACCAGGCGATTGGCCTGCCTCATTGTGCTTATGAAAAAGATCCCGTTGGCGATGTCTCTGGCGTGTATCGCGGCCGCCGCCCAGGAGCGGACCATCACCCTGCGCGAAGCGGTGGCCCTGGCGTTGAAGCAGAACCCGGAGCTGGCGATCGCGCGGCTGAACGAAGACAAGGCGGCGCAGGCGGTGCGCATCGCGCGCGATCCGTTCGTCCCGCGCGTCACCGCGGGCAGCGGGCTGGCTTACAGCAGCGGCTTTCCGCTGAGCATCGAAGGCTCGGCGCCCTCGATCTTCCAGGCGCAGGGCGTGGGCTTCGTCTTCAATCGCCGCCAGACCCACCTTATCGGGCAGGCGCGGGAGAACGCCAAGGGTTTCTGGCTGGAATCGGACGCGAAACGGGAGGATGTAGTCCACCGGGCGGCGGTCCTGTATCTGGAGGCCGAGCGCGCCGCGCGGCTGGCGCAGTCGGCGCACAAGCAGGAGGAGAGTCTCCGGAAGGTGGCCGAGGTCGTGCGGCTGCGAGTGGAGGAAGGGCGCGAGCTGCCGGTCGAAGCCAAGCGCGCCGAATTGAACCTGGCGCGGGCGCGGCAGAGAGCCCAGGCGTTCGAGGCGGACCGGCGGAACGCTGAGGCGTCGCTGGCGGCCGTGCTTGGTCTCGACCCGAGCGCAGGGCTCCGGGTGGCGGAAGAGGAGCGCCCTCCGCTGCCGGGGCCGCCCTCGGAGGAGGCGGCGGCAACCGCGGCTCTCGATGCCAGCACCGAACTGAGGCGGCTGGAGTCCGCTCTTCGGGCGAAGGGCTTCGAGATCAAAGCGGAGCGGGCTTCCCGGCTGCCGCAGGTGGACTTGGTGGCGCAATACTCGCTACTGGGACGCTTCAACAACTACGAGGACTTCTTCCGCAAGTTCCAGCGGCACAACTGGCAGCTCGGAGGAGCGTTTCAGATTCCGCTCTTTCGAGGGCCGGGCGCGGACGCGCGGATCGCACAAGCCGAAAGCGACGCCGCGCGGCTGCGCCTGGAGTTGCAGAACGCCCGGAACCGCGCGATCGCCGATTCGCGCCGCCTCTATCAGCAGGTGCGGCAGGCGGAGGCGGCCAGAGAGGTGGCGCGGCTCGACCTCGAGTTCGCGCGCGAGCAACTCTCGGTCCTGCTCTCGAAGATGGAAGAGGGCCGGACGTCGTTGCGGCAGATCGAAGAAGCCCGCTTCGCGGAAGACGAGAAGTGGATCTCGTTCCTGGACAGCCACTATGCGGTGGAACTGGCGCGGCTCGACCTGCTGAAGCACACCGGAGGGCTTCAGGCCGCGCTCCAGTAGTTCCGAGCACGAAACGGTTTATGATGGTTTGGAATCCGGAGCGTTTCTTCATGAAGAAGTTACTACTGACGTTGCTGACGGCGGTGCTGCTGATCGGCGCATCCTCCTGTAGCCGCGACCCGAACGTCGTCAAGAAGCGGTACCTGGAGACCGGGAACAAGTACTTCGACCGCGGCAAGTTCAAAGAAGCCTCGATCATGTACCGCAGCGCTCTCAAGAAAGACCTGCGCTACGGGGAGGCGTACTACCGGCTCGGGTTGACGCAACTCAAGATGGATCAGCAGACCCAGGCGGTGCGCTCGTTCCGGCGGGCGGTGGAACTGCTGCCCGATGGCAAGGATCGGGACGACGCCACGGCCCGGCTCGCCGACCTGTACCTGGCGGCGTACTTGACCGATCCTCGCCGGCCCCAGGATCTTGCCGCGGAGATCCATGACCTCGCCGGGCGGATGCTGAAGCGGAACCCGAATTCCTTCGACGGCCTGCGGCTGGAAGGGTACCTGGCGTGGCGCGCGGGCAACGTCAAGCTGGCCATCGAGAAGTTCGAGCAGGCCAACAAAGCAAAACCGCTCGACCAGGACCTGATCCTGGCGCTTTCCCAAGCGCTGGCCGAAGACAACCGGTTTGACGAGGGCGAAAGAATCGCCAAAGAGCTGATCGGGAAGGAGAGGTCTTTCGGGCCGATCTACGACGCGCTTTACCTGCAATACACGCGCCGGAACAGGATGGAAGACGCCGATGCGATCCGGCGTCTGAAGGTGGAAAACAATCCCAAGAGCGCGGATTACGTCAAGCAGTTGGCGCAGCATTACTACATCACCAACCGGCGGCAGCAGTCCGCCCAGGTGCTGGACCGCATGCTCACCAGCGCGAAGGAGTTCCCGAACCGCTTCCGCGACGTAGGCGATTTCTATGCGGGTTTTCGCGAGTTCGACAAAGCGATTTCCTACTACGAGCAAGGAGCGGCCAGGGGGGACAAGGAGCAGCAGTTGTTCTTCAAGCGGCGGATCGCCGACATGAAGGTGGCGCAGGGCAAGCGGCACGAAGCGGCGAGGTTCGTCGACGACTTGCTCAAGCAGTACCCGAATGACAGCAACCTGCTGGCGATGCGGGCGTCGCTGCTGCTGGACGTCGGGAGCCGGGACCAAATCCAGACGGCGGTCAACGAGTTGCAGGCGTCGGTGACGCGCCTGCCGAACAATCCGGTGCTGCGCTTCAATCTGGGCCGGGCGCACTGGGCGAAAGGAGAAATCGAGCAGGCGCGAACGCAGTTCAATGAGGCGGTGAAGATGCGTCCGGACTACCTGGCCCCGAGAGTGGCGCTCGGGCAGCTCCACCTGAACAAACGGGAATGGGCGCAGGCGCTCCAGGCGGCCGAGGACATCCTGGCGCTCCATTCGGGCGACATGCACGCACACCTCATCCGGGCGAGCGCGATGATGGGCATGGGCAACCACGAGAAGGCCCGGGACGAGCTGCTGAACCTCGTCAAGCGCAACCCCGGGTCCAGAGAAGCGCTGTTCCATCTGGGCCGGATGGAACTGCAACTCAAGCAGAACGAGGATGCCGAACGGACGTTCCTCCAGTGCCGCGACGACGTGTCCGTGGGGGTACGCTGCCTGCTGGGCCTGGTGGAATCCTACGCCGCACGGGAGCAATTCGACAGAGCCTTCGAGGTGCTGAACGCGGAGGTGAAGAAGTCTCCCAACAGCCCGGATCTGCGCCTGGCGTTGGCCAACCTGGCGGTGCAGGCGGGCAGATACGACGTGGCGGAGCCAATCTACAAGGACCTGATCGCCCAGCAGCCGAAATCCAGCGATCTGCATATCCGGCTGGGCGAAACCTACCGCCGGAAGGGCGACGCGGAGCGCGCCATCGAGCACTTCCGGAAGGGAAAGGACTTGAACCCAAACGACCCGGCGGCATACTATCCGTTGGCCATCCTGCTGACTGCCACCAACGGGCAGGCCGAGGCAATGAAACTTTACGAGCAGGTGCTGAAGCTCCAGCCGGACAATCCGATCGCGCTCAACAACCTTGCCTACCTGATGACGGAACGTGGAGGCGACCTGGACCTCGCCTTGACGTACGCGCAGCGGGCCAAGCAGAAATACCCGAAATCGCTGGACATCAGCGACACGCTGGGGTGGATCTACATCAAGAAGAACCTTACCGGCGAAGCGATCGGCATTTACAAAGAGCTGGTGACGGCGCAGCCCCAGAACTCCACCTTCCGCTACCACCTCGCCATGGCGCTGTTTCAGAAGGGCGACAAGCCGCAAGCGAAGAAAGAGCTGCAAACGGCGCTGAAAAACAGTCCGCCAAAGGAGGAGGAGAACAAGATCCGCGACCTGATGGCGCGGATCGGATGAGACCCGGGCAAGGGCGCGGCCCCATGGGCCGCGCGGGACAGGCCGGGAGGCCTGTCCTACCCTCATCCTGCTTCAGCGAGGCTTCGGGTCGCTGATGAGCGCCAGGAATCCGGCCGCGGCGTACGTGGCTCCGTTTGCGGCGTATGTGGCGATTCTTGGCGTGAGCGCCCACCTTCCCCTGCCGCTCGGGATGGCCTATCCCCTGCGAGTCGGGCTGGTCTGCCTGGTCCTGCTGGTCCTGTCTCGGAAGGTGGTTCCGCGCGCCGCCAATCGCCTGTTCGCCAGCCTGCTGGTGGGCGCGGCGGTTTTCGTCGTGTGGATTTTCCCGGATTTGCTCTGGCCCGGCTACCGCCAGCACTGGCTGTTCGAGAATCCGCTGACGGGCGCGGCCCGTAGCTCGATCCCGCTGGAGATGCGCGCGGATGCAGTTTTTCTTGTGTTTCGCATCTTGGGCTCGGTGGTCGTCGTGCCGGTCATCGAGGAGTTGTTCTGGCGGGGCTGGCTGATTCGGTACCTTACGAACCGTTCGTTCGAAGCGGTGCCGATCGGAACGGCGACGCGGCAGGCCGGGTGGATCACGGCTCTCCTGTTCGCCACCGAACATGGGCCGTATTGGGAAGTCGGGTTGCTGGCGGGCATTGCCTACAACTGGTGGGTGGGGCGGACGTCCAGCCTCGGCGACTGCATCGTGGCTCACGCGACCACCAACGCCTGCCTGGCGGCTTGCGTGATCTACGCGGGCCGGTGGGAGTACTGGATGTAAGGCGGTTATTCGGTTGTTCGGTTATTCGGTTGGGTGGTTGTTCGGTTATTCGGTTGGGCGGTTGGGCGGTAGGCTTGATCCATGAGACGACGGGAATTCTTGGGTGCGGCGGGGTTTGCGGCCGCGGGCGGCGGAATGGCGAAGGATCGCGTGCGGCTGGGCTTGATCGGCTGCGGTGGGCGCGGGCGATATCTGGCCGGCCTGGCGCGGTCGATTCCGGGGGTGGAAATCGCGGCGGTCTCGGACGTGTACGAAGAGAACGCCGGGCGGGCGTTGCGGATGGGGGTGGAAGGAGCGCGGTCGTTCGGAGATTTCCGAAGGCTTCTCGAGCTGGAAGATGTGGACGCTGTTCTCGTCGCCACGCCGGACCACTGGCACGCGATTCCCATGGTGCTCGCCTGCGAGGCGGGCAAGGACGTTTACGTCGAGAAACCGCTGGCGCACAACGTGCGTGAAGGGCGGGCAATGGTCGAGGCGGCGCGGCGTCACCGGCGCATCGTCCAGGTAGGAACACAGCACCGCTCGGCGGAGCATTTTCGCGAAGCGGCGCGGATCGTGCAGAGCGGCGAACTTGGCGAAGTCCGCTTCGTGCGCGTATGGAATTTCGGCAACCTGTTTCCGAAGGGCATCGGGCGTGAGCCGGACTCGGACCCACCGCCTGGGCTGGACTGGGATTTGTATCTGGGACCGGCGCCGAGAGTGCCGTTTAACCGCTTGCGGTTCCTCGGAACCTATCGCTGGTTCTGGGACTTCGCAGGCGGAACGATCACCGATTTCGGCACGCACCGCTTCGACACGGTACACCAGATCATGGGCGTGGATGCACCGCGCACGGTGTCGGGCGCGGGTGGAAAGCTGAGCCTGAAGGACGCCGGGGAAACGCCGGACGTGTTGCAGGTGACGTATGAGTATCCCGGATTCGTCCTGAGTTACGAGGCGTGCAGCCTGAACGCGCACGGCGTCGGCGGGCGCACGCCGGGCATGCGCTATTACAACGCCAAAGGGTTCGAAGACCGACCGAACGGCATGGCCTTCTATGGCACGAACGGAGCGCTGTTCGCGGACCGGATCGGCTACGAGATCTACCCGGAAGGCGACCGCATCCAGGTCCGGCGAAAGAACACCGCCGACGCCACCGCCGATCACCTCAGGAACTTCGTGGACTGTGTTCGCAGCCGGGCAACGCCCAACGCCGGTGTCGAGGCGGGGCATCGCGCGACCCTCGTGGGGCACTTGGGGAACATCGCCTACAAGACGGGACGGAAGCTGCACTGGGACGCGGAACGGGAGACGATTCCCGGCGATGCCGAAGCGGCGAGGCTGCTGCGACGAGAAGCGCGGAAGCCTTGGGACTTGATTTGATATTGAACGTGAATCCGTATGCCACAATAGTCCTGAATGATCGAACAGCTTCGGCCGGGCGTGACGGCCGCACACGCCCGGTTTGTGCTTTTTGACTTCGACGGCACCGTATCCCTCATCCGTTCCGGCTGGGTCGACGTGATGGTTCCGATGATGGTGGAGATCCTTGCGTCGATGAACACCGGCGAAACGGAGGAAGAACTGCGGACGATTGTCGAGGACTTTGTCGGCCGGCTCACCGGAAAGCAGACGATGTACCAGATGATCGAGCTGGCGCGGCAGGTGGAAATCCGGGGCGGCCGGCCGCTCGATCCTCTCGAGTACAAACGCCAGTACCTGGCCCTGCTCAACGACAAGATCCGGCACCGCATCGAGGAGCTGCGAAGCGGCCAGGCGCCGCCGGAGAAGTACCTGGTGCCCGGGGTCGTGCCGGTGATCGAGGCGCTGGCCGAAAAGGGGCTGACGATGTTCCTGGCCAGCGGCACGGACCAGGAGTACATGCGCGACGAAGCGCGGCTGCTCGACGTGGCGAAGCACTTCAACGGCGGCGTGTTCGGGGCGCTCGACGACTACAAGAGCTTCTCGAAGAAGATCCTCATCCAGCGGGTGATCGCGTCGGCGAACTGCCGCGGCGAGGAGTTTCTCGGATTCGGCGACGGTTACGTGGAGATCGAGAACATCAAGGAAGTCGGCGGCGTGGCGGTCGGCGTCGCGACCGAAGAGCCGGAGTGCCGCCGGGTGGACGAGTGGAAGCGCCGGCGGCTGGCCGGAGTCGGCGCGGACTTCATCATTCCCAATTTTGAGTGCCGCCAGGAGCTGCTGGCGGCGCTGTTCCCGCAATGAGATCGAAGTACGAGAAGTTTGACCGCTCGCGGCTGGCGCTCAAGCCGCTCTCAGAGCGGGAGCACGACCTGCGGCTGGATCATTGGCTGCGCCTCGAGGATGAAGCTCCGCCGTGGTCACATCCGCAACTTGCCGAGCTGCCGCGGCGCCTGGCGGAAGCGCGTCGCAGCGGAGCAGCACGCATCCTGATGATGGGAGCGCACCTGCTGCGCGCCGGAGTCAACCGGCACCTGATCGATCTCGTCGAGCGCGGCTTTATCGACCACATCGCGATGAACGGCGCCGGCGCGATCCACGACTTCGAGCTGGCGCGGATCGGCGCGACCACGGAGAGCGTCGCCCGCTACATCCGCTCGGGTGAATTCGGCCTGTGGCGGGAGACGGGCGAGTTGAACGAGTGGACTACCGAAGCGGCGCGGCTCGGGCTCGGCTTGGGCGAGAACATCGGACGCCGGATCGTCGAGAGCGATTTCCCGCACCGCGAGCTGAGTGTGCTGGCGGCCGCCTACCGTACGTCGGCACCGGCGACGGTGCACGTCGGGATCGGCTACGACATCCTGCACGAGCATCCGAATTGCGACGGCGCCGCCCTCGGCGATGCGAGCTACCGGGACTTCCTGATCTTCGCCAACGCCGTCGAGAGGCTTGAGGGCGGTGTGATCCTGAGTTTCGGCTCGGCGGTCATGGCCCCGGAGGTATATCTGAAGGCGCTGGCGATGGCGCGGAACGTGGCGCACCAGCAGGGCCGAGAGATCCGGCGCTTCACCACGGCGGTGTTCGACCTCGTGCCCATCCGGGGCGACACCCACAAAGAGCTCGACAAGACCGACCCGGGTTATTACTTCCGGCCGCACAAGACGATGCTGGTGCGGACGGTCGCTGACGGCGGTGAGAGCTATTACTTTTCGGGCGACCACCGGGCGACGTTGCCCGCGCTGTGGCGGTCCCTGAGGGGAATCGCATGACCGCGCGAGAGATCCTGGCCGCTATTCCGCGTTTGTCGGCGCTCGTCGTCGGTGACATCTGCCTGGACCGCTGGTGCACTTACGAACCCGGCGCCGCCGAGCCGTCGCGCGAGACGGGGATTCCCAGGATCGGAGTGGTCGCGACGGAGGTCACGGCTGGCGCCGGCGGGACGGTGGCGAACAATCTGTGCGCACTCGGCGTCAAGCGGGTCGCCGTGCTGGGCATTATCGGCGACGACGGATTCGGCGCGGAGCTGGAGCGCGCGCTCGCCGCACGCGGGGCAAGCGGCGAGTTCCTGGTGAAAGACCCGCGCGTCCAGACGTTCACCTACACCAAGCTGCTCAACGCCCGGACCGGGGTCGAGGATCTGCCGCGGGTGGACTGGATCAACACGCGGCCGATGCCTAAGGTGGCCGAGCGGCAAGTTCTGGAGAAGCTGCGCGCGGCGGCGGATTCCTTCGACGCCGTAATCGTCTCCGACCAGGCGGAGACGGAACAAGGCGGCGTGGTAACGGCGAGCGTCCGCGGCTGGTTGTCGGAACTTGGAAGGCGTGATCCACGAAAGGTCATCGTCGCCGATTCGCGCAAGCGCGTCGAGCGGTTCCGCAACGTCATTCTCAAGCCGAACCGGCAGGAGGCGGACACGGCCTGCCGGACGCTGTTCGGGGCCGTGGACTACCGCAGGCTGAAGGACGAGACGCGAGCGCCGCTCCTGATGGTCACCCACGGCGGCGACGGGGTTCTGATCCTCGACGGGACCGGCGAAGCCTGGGTCAAGACGCGACGCGTCGAGAACCCGGTGGACATCTGCGGCGCCGGCGACAGCTTTTCCGCAGGGGCGGCGCTGGCGCTGGCTGCCGGCGCAACAGCCGCGGACGCGGCGCGATTCGGCAACTTAGCCGCGTCGGTGACAATCATGAAGAAAGGAACCGGAACGGCCTCGCCCGAGGAAGTGCTGGCGGCGGAAGCGGCTTCCGCGCAATGAACACACTGGCGATCGACGTCGGCGGAACGAAATTCTCGATGGCGGTGTTCGAAGGCGACCGCCTGGCCGCTCGCGAAAGCCGGGCGACCGATCGCGAAGGCGGGCGTGAATGGATGCTCGGCCGGATCGGCGAGATCGGGCGCGCCTGGCGCGAGCAGTGGCGCTTGGAGCGCTGCGGGATCGGCTTCGGCGGGCCGGTGGACTTTGCCGCGCAGCGCATCGCCCGTTCCACGCACGTCGGCGGCTGGATCGATTTCGACTTGCCCGGGTGGGTGGCGCGGGAGATCGGTGTGCCGGCGGTGATGGACAACGACGCCAACGCCGGCGCGCTCGGGGAGTTTCGTTTTGGCGCCGGCGCAGGCTGCTCGACGCTGTTCTACATGACCGTGTCGACCGGGATCGGCGGCGGCATCGTGGAGGACGGCCGGGTGTATCGCGGCGCCGATTCCTACGCCGGCGAGATCGGCCACCTGACCACGCGTCCGGGCGGCCCGCAATGCCTGTGCGGCGCTTTCGGGTGCTTCGAGCGGATGTGCAGCGGGCTGTCGATCGAGCGGGATTACGGCCGCCCCGCCAAGGAACTGCTTCAGGATCCCGGTTTTGTGGAGCGCTACGTGGTGGAACTGGCGCTCGGACTGAAAGCGATCATCATGCTGCTGAACCCGGCGCGGATCGTGATCGGCGGCGGGATGAGCAAGGCGGGCGAGGCGCTGTTCGGTCCGTTGCGGGCGGAACTGCGCCGGCAGATTACGGACTGGTCGCGGGCGCGGATCGACGTGGCGCCGGCGGCGCTGGGCGATGACAGCGTACTCTACGGCGCGCTGGCGCTCGCCAGGGAGATAGGGCGATGACGTTTCCAGAACAGTACAGGAGCGAACTCGGGAAGGCGCTCGACGCCATCCCGCTCGACAGGGTGAACCAGGCGATCGAGTGGTTCCGCGAGGCGCGGTCCGCCGGCCGGCAGATTTTCGTGTGTGGCAACGGCGGGAGCGCCTCCACTGCCTCGCACTTTGTCTGCGACATGGTGAAGGGCGCGAGCTACGGGCGCGCCGAGAAGTTCAGGATCATGGCTCTGACCGATTCGCTTCCGACCATCACCGCCTACGGCAACGACGTAGGCTACGACGCGGTGTTCGTCGAGCAGCTTCGCAACTTCGCGCGCGCGGGCGACCTGGTGATCTGCATCAGCGGCTCGGGAAACTCCCCGAACGTGCTGCGGACCATGGAGTACGCCAACTCGATCGGTTGCCGGACGATCGCGCTCACCGGACGCGACGGCGGGCAACTCGGCCCGATGGCGCAACTGAACATCCAGGTGCCGGTCCCGCACATGGGGCGGATCGAGGACGGGCACTTCATCGTGTGCCACATGATCGGGTACTGCTTCATGGAGGAGGGTTGTCCGGCCTCATAGGCCGAGTATCGCTTCGCCCGACTGCTGCAACCGGGGCCATCACCATGTGTAATGCACCGTGTAGCGGATGACGGCTTCGCCGCCGGCGGGGATGGCGGGCCGGAACTCCACCGTGCGCGCGTCCGCCTTCCGGTGCTCCATTGATTCCGCCGTGATCTCCCACTGGATCCAACGGTACATGTGCTCGACCACCCGCACCCTGACTTCCTCCTTCTTGTGGTTGCGGACCTTGATCTCGAAGGATTCGTCGGCCCAATGCCCGTTGGAATCCAGCTTGAAGTTCGTTTGGCGGCGTTCGCCCACCAGGTCGAAGGCGTTGCCGGTGTAAAGGCGCACCGTCTCGTCTTTCGGCGTGTGGTCGATCCGGTCCTCGCCGATGAATTCATTGCGTCCATCCACGTCCCGGCGGTAGACCTTGACTTTGCCTTTCGGCAGCGGCATCCCGAGGCGCGACCTCTCCGAGTTTCGGAATTCCAGCATGACCCAGACCTTCGGATTCGAGACCGCTCCGTATTCCGGCCGCGTGCGGATGCTGTAGTAGTCCCATCCACGATACTGGGGGTCCACCTTGAAGCCGTCGTACACGTAGATCCGCTCAGCCGGCACGTTGGCGGCGCGGACGAACTCGACCTGCTTGATTTCGCGGTCGAGCACGGTTGCCGGCCGCTCGAGGGTGTACAGGTGGTATTCCTGGAAGGCGCGCTCGGTGACCGCCGGGCCGGCCGTCGCGCGGTCCTCCGCGACCTGCGCAAGACGGCCGCCAACAACGCCCTCCGGCTGGGCTCGGGCCACATCACCCGCCATCAGCTTCACGCTGGCGTTCTCGAAGTCCCTGCCGCTCATGTTCTCGAGAGTGACCCAGCCGACGATGTCGAAGGTGTCTCCTTTTCCGGGGGCGATCGCGTTGTAGTCCGCCTCCCAGCGCATTCCGCCGGTGAGGTAGGAGAACTCGACATCGTGACTGCCGGCCTCCTCCGACCAGAGTCTCCACAACAAGGTGGGCTTCAGGAACGCCTTCGGGTCAAGGGCGTCGAAAATCGCCTTGCCCGGCAGCCCGAACTGGATCTTCCCGTCCACTTCGACGATCGGCTGGCCGCCGCCCTGCGGGTTCGAATAGAGCATCTGGTTGTAGGAATACTGCTGGCCAAAGCGCTGGAATGCCGAGGTGTGAGGGACGTAGCCGCTCCGCAGGATCTTGCCCTTGACGATCTTCTTCTCGCCGGTCTGCGGCATGACGATCTCGAAGTCCAGCAAGCGTCCCTCCGACTTTCGCAGCAGCAGGCCTTCGCTGAGCGGATCGCTCTCGTAGTTCTGCTCCAGAATTCGTATGGAATCGGGCCGTCGAAGCGCCCGCAGCACGACCGACTCCGGCTCGAGGTGCGCGGTGATGTCGGTCACGCGGACTTCGTTCTCGCCCCGGGTCAGCCGCAAGGTGCGGGTTTCCTTCACCGAAGCGAAATTCTGGTTGTAAACGGTGAGCTGGGTCTGCGCGCTGAGAGTGCTGGCGACAAGCGCGCTGATGAGAGCCGGTGATTTCATTCTGGCCTCCATTTGGTCTTCATTTGTCAGTTGTCTTCGTCAGGATCACGTTCGCGTGCAAGGTCATCCCGCGGTTTTCACCGTCGGCGCCGCCTTTGAGCTGATCTCCGGCAAGCCGGAGGTCGAACCGCAGCCGGCCTCCCTCGGGGGCAGCACATCGAAGGTAACCCGGGCGCCCACGAGTTTCCCATTCCGGATCTTCCACTGGACGCTCCGATCGGGGCCCACCGAGCCGGTAATCCTCGACCCGTGTTGCCGGAGCGTCGCCAGGCAGCGTTCCGACTCAGCCCGCCCGCCAGGTCCGGTGACGGTAAGACTCCCAGTCCATGTCCCGGCTAGGTCGGCGGCGGACAGGCGAATCGTGAGGGCCAACAACACGCAGAGCAGCGCTTTCATCGTCGATCTCCTATCGGCGGAATACCGGGCTTGCGTCGATTCATCGATTCCTCTCAATCACGATATCGCCGCCGGCGGCAAATCCTTTCAGCCGCGCGAAACGCTCACCCTCGACGCAGCTACCGCGCCGCCGTCATCCCCCAAGCCGCAGCATTTGACATACCGGAAACGTCTCGCTATGATGAGAGGGTTTGGCAGTTTGGTTGCGTGCTCCTGAGCTACCCCCGTCCGTGGGACGGGCCGGCTGGGGGTCGGCCCCGCTGGTCTTCCGGATACAAGCCGGTTGAGCATGGGCTTGTCCATGGCAACTACCCTCGTCGTCGAAAGCATTTGAGCTTTCTTGGGGTGTAACGACAAACCAGCACCGCCGCGTGCGTGCCGCCAAGGGTGCGCCAAGCGGTGGAGGATACGTTCCGTACAAGCGAGTGAGGACGATTCGTGCCGACTTTTAATCAACTCGTGCGCAAAGGCAGGCGGCCGACGCGGTACAAGACCGCCAGCCCGGCGCTACAGGCCTGCCCGCAGAAGCGCGGGGTGTGCACGCGCGTGTACACGACGACGCCGAAAAAGCCAAACTCCGCGCTGCGAAAAGTAGCGCGGGTGCGGCTGAGCAATTCGGTCGAGGTTACCACTTACATTCCCGGCGTGGGGCACAACCTGCAAGAGCACTCCATCGTGCTGATCCGCGGGGGCCGGGTGAAGGACCTGCCGGGCGTGCGCTACCACGTGATCCGCGGGACGCTGGACACGGCCGGCGTTTCCGACCGCAAGCAAGGGCGATCGAAGTACGGCGCCAAGAGGCCGAAGTCGTAGGGGATTTATGCCGCGCAGACGAAGACCCGAAGTACGTGAGATCCAACCCGACCCCGTTTATAATTCCACCCTCGCGGAGAGGTTCATCAACTCCATGATGTGGGATGGGAAGAAGGGCGTGGCGCAACGCACGTTCTACTCCGCCTTGGGGAAGATCCAGGAAAGGACGGGCGACGATCCGCTGAAGTTGTTCAAGAAGGCGGTGGAGAACTGCAAGCCGCTGCTCGAAGTCAAGACGCGGCGCGTGGGCGGCGCCAACTACCAGGTTCCGGTGGAAGTCCCGCAGAACCGGCGAACGAGTCTGGCGATCCGCTGGCTGATTCTGAACGCCCGTTCCCGTCCGGAGAAGGGCATGCCGGAGAAGCTGGCCAACGAGTTGAACGACGCGGCCAACATGCGCGGCGGCGCGATCAAGAAGAAGGACGACGTGCACCGGATGGCGGAGGCGAACAAGGCGTTCGCCCATTACCGGTGGTGAGGGCGCCGACAGGCGACCGTTGAGAGTCTTATGGCCCGGAGCGTAGCACTGGACAGGATGCGCAACATCGGCATCATGGCGCACATCGATGCCGGCAAGACGACTACGACCGAACGCATCCTCTTTTACACCGGCCGGACCTACAAGATCGGCGAAGTCCACGACGGCACCGCGGTCATGGACTGGATGGAGCAGGAACAGGAGCGTGGCATCACCATCACGTCCGCGGCCACGACCTGCGAATGGCGGGACTTCCAGATCAACATCATCGACACGCCCGGGCACGTGGATTTCACCGCCGAGGTGGAGCGCAGCCTGCGGGTGCTGGACGGCGCGGTGGCGGTGTTCGACGCGGTGGCCGGCGTACAGCCGCAATCGGAAACGGTGTGGCGGCAGGCCGACAAGTACCAGGTGCCGCGCATCTGCTTCATCAACAAGATGGACCGGGTGGGCGCCGACTTCTTCCGTTCCGTGGAGACGATCGTGAACCGGCTGAAGTGCAAGCCGGTGGCGATCCAGATCCCGGCCGGCAGCGAGGACCAGTTCAAGGGCGTCGTCGACCTGGTGGAAATGAAGGCGCGCCTCTGGCGCGATGAGACGCTGGGCGCCCAGTACGACGACGTGGAGATTCCGGCGGAGCTGCGGAAGCAGGCCGAGGAGTACCGGGAAAAGATGATCGAGGCGGTGGCCGAGGTGGACGATCACCTATTCGAGAAGTTCGTCCACGGCGAGGCGGCCACGGAAGGGGAGCTGAAACAGGCCATTCGCCGCGGCACGATCGCCAAGAAGATCTTTCCCGTCATCTGCGGCAGCGCCTTCAAGAACAAGGGCGTTCAGAAGCTGTTGGACGCGGTAGTGGACTACCTGCCTTCTCCGAACGAAGTGCCCCCCGTTGCCGGCACGGCCGTTGACGACCCGGAGCAGATCCTCGAGCGCGAAGCTTCCGACGCCGCTCCGTTCTCCGCTCTGGTTTTCAAGATCATGACCGATCCGTTCGTCGGCCAGCTCGCGTTCCTGCGCGTGTATTCGGGCAGGCTGGCCAGCGGCGACACGGTCTACAACGTGGCCAAGCGCCGCACGGAACGCATCGGCCGGCTGGTGAAGATGCACTCCAACAAGCGCGAGGAGATTCAGGAAGTCTACGCCGGCGACATCGCCGCCGCCGTCGGGCTGAGGACCGTCTCCACCGGCGACACGATCTGCGACGAAAGGAAGCCGGTGATCCTCGAGTCCATTGAGTTTCCGACGCCGGTGATCCAGCTCGCGATCGAGCCGAAGACCAAGGCCGATCAGGAGAAGCTGGGGATGGCGATCGG
This sequence comes from uncultured Solibacteraceae bacterium, assembly GCA_964483455.1. Classification (GTDB taxonomy): domain Bacteria; phylum Acidobacteriota; class Terriglobia; order Bryobacterales; family Bryobacteraceae; genus CAYZJD01. Next base: position 977 of record CAZACK010000112.1, on the reverse strand, counting down.
CAAGCTCGTGCAGGAGGACCCGACGCTGCGCGTGGCCACCGATTCGGAGACCGGCCAGACGATCTTGTCCGGGATGGGGGAGCTGCACCTGGAGATCATCGTCGACCGGATGCAGCGGGAATTCGGAGTGGGGGCGAACGTCGGCAAGCCGCAGGTGGCGTATCGCGAGACGATCCGGAGGTCGGCGGAAGCCGAGGGGCGGTTCATCCGGCAGACGGGCGGGCGGGGCCAGTACGGGCACGTGAAGCTCCGCGTGGAGCCGCTCGCCGGCGGAACAGGATTCGAGTTTGTGAACGCCATCGTCGGCGGCGCGGTGCCGAGGGATTATGTGCCGGCGGTGGAGAGGGGCGTGGCGGAGGCCCTCGAGGGCGGCATATTGGCCGGCTACCCGATGGAGGGCGTGAAGGTCATCCTCTACGACGGAAGCTATCACGACGTGGATTCCTCCGAGATGGCGTTCAAGATCGCGGCTTCGATGGGTTTCAAGCAGGCGACGGAGAAGGCAAAGCCGGTCCTGCTCGAGCCGGTGATGAGCGTCGAGGTGGTCGTTCCCGAGGAGTACGTGGGCGACGTCATCGGCGACTTGAATTCGCGCCGGGGGCATCTAGAGGGAATGGAGCTTCGCGGCACGTCGCAGATCATCAAGGCGATGGTGCCGCTGGCGGAGATGTTCGGCTATGCGACGGATTTGCGCTCGCGTACGCAGGGCCGGGGAAGTTTCACGATGCACTTCGGGCGCTATGAGGAAACGCCGGCGTCGATTTCCGAGGAGATCGTCAGCCGGGTGCAAGGACGAGTTACGAACTAGCGGCTCCAGCCGCCTTTGCTCCCGTTTGGGGCGGGCGAGCTTCGGGCAGCTTGGGAAGGCAGGGGAACGCTTGTGTTCCTCAGGAGAGATCCAGGACCAACAGGAGATTCCGAGCAATGGCCAAGGAAAAATTCGATCGCAGCAAGCCGCACGTGAACGTGGGGACGAT
>CAZACK010000111.1:0-17097 GCA_964483455.1 uncultured Solibacteraceae bacterium | reverse complement strand
TGGCGGAGCTTGCGAGCGATTCGGCCACCGCGAGGGCCGCCTTGACCGCCTCTTCGGCTAGCACCAACTCGTTGCCGGCGACGGCTCCGGGCGTGGCGGAGGCGGCCTTCAGGCGCTCGTGCGTGCTGCGGGCGGCCGCGAGCTTGGCCGTGGCTTCGGCGCGCTGCGATTCGATCGCCTGGAGCCGCGCCTCTGCCTCGGCGCGCTGCGCGGCCAGTTCCGGCGCGGCGAGCCGGACCAGTAAGTCGCCTTGCCGGACGACACTGCCGCGGTCCACCTCGACTGAGTCCACGAATCCGGTGACGCGGGCGTGGACATCCACCTTCTGATAAGGGAGGATCTCGCCGGGCAGCCGCAAAGAACGCTCCACCGGACGCGACACGACGCGAACCGTCTCGACGGTTTGTTGGGCGCATAGGGCGGCGATGAGTAGAAGGCACAAATTACAGGGGGTCATAGAATCGGCTGGAAGGATCGTTGGGATCGAGGGACGGCGAGGCGGCGGCCCACTCCCTCTGGAGAATCGCGTAGACGGAAGGCAGCACCGTGAGCGTCGCGAACGTCGCCACGAGCAGGCCGCCGATGACGGCCAGGCCGAGCGGCGCCGTCTGCTCGGAGCCTTCTCCAAATCCAAAGGCGATTGGAGCCATGCCGGCGATCATCGCCGCCGCGGTCATCAGGATCGCGCGCAGGCGGCCCTGTGCGCCGTCGAGCGCGGCGGCGAGCAGCGGCGCACCTTCGCGGCGGCTGGCTTCGGCGAACGAGACCAGCAGGATCGCGTTGGCTACGGAAATGCCGATCGCCATGATGGACCCCATGAAGGACTGCACGTTCATGGTGGCGCCGGTGAGCCAGAGCAGGATCAGCGATCCGGAAACCACCGCCGGAACGGTGGAGACCACCGACAGCGCCAGCCGCACCGACTGGAAGCTCGCCGCCAGCAACAGGAAGATCACCACGACGGACAGCAGCAAACCGACCCGCAGGCCGGAGAGCGTCTCCACCAGCGGCGGGATCTGGCCGCGGACCGCGACGGTCACGCCGCGAGGCGGCTCGCCGATCTTGCGCAACGCGGCCTTGAGTTCGCCCGCGACCTCGCCCAGCGTCCTGCCGTGGATGTTCGCTGTGAAACTGATGACGCGCTGCATGTTGTAGCGCTCGATCAGGCCCATGGCCGTCCCGAAGCGCAAGTCGGCCACGTCGCCGAGCAACGGCCGCGATCCGTCCGTCCCGTCGCGTCCGTTCATCACAGGAAGATCGCGCACGTTCTCGACCGAAGCTATGCGGTGCTGGGGGATCTCGACCTGGATCTGAAAGGCGTTGCCGCTGGTGGGATCGCGCCAATAGTTCGGCTCGATGAAGCGGCTGGAGGAGGTTGCGGCGACCAGGGATCGCGCCACGTTGGCGGTGGTGAGTCCGAACTGGCCGGCGCGGTCGCGGTCGACGCGCACCTCGAGGGTCGGGTAGTCGGCCGGCTGGGCGATCTGAAGGTCGCGCAGCGAGGGGATGCTTTCCAGAGCCGCCCGCACTTTTTCGGCGTGGGTGCGGTTGGCCTGGAGATTCGGCCCCTGCACCGCCACCTCGACGGGCGTGGGCGATCCGAAACTCATCACGCGGTCCACGATGTCGCCGGCCTCGAAAGACACCGTCGTGCCGGGAAGCGCCTGCCGTAGAGCGGCGCGCAGCCTCTCCTTCAGCCCCTCGCCGCGCAGCCCCGCCTCGCGCTTCAGCGCGACCTGCAACACCGCCTCGTGCGGGCCGCTGGTCCACAGGTAGATCGTGTTGATGGGGTAGCTCGGCGGCTGCACGCCGATGAAGCCGGTGGAAATCGCGACGTTGCCGGGCCCGGCTTCCCGCCGGATCGCCTCCAGCGCCTTCAGCGCGATCAACTCCGTGCGCTCGATGCGGGTGCCTGTCGGAGCGCGAAGTCGAAGCTGGAACTGTCCCGCATCGACCGTGGGGAAGATCTCCGTCCCGAGGCGCGACCAGACGAGGAAGACAATCGCGGCGGCGCCCACGGCGTAAAGACCGGCCACCGGCCACCGCCAGCGAAGCACCAGGCGGAGATAGGAGGCGTAGAACTCGCGCAGCACACCGAAGAAGCCGCCCCGGTCTTCGGCGGCGCTCTCCCGCCGCATGACCCAGGTGGAGAGGACGGGGACCAGAGTACTGGACAGCAGGTAGGAGGAGACCATCGCGAAACCGACCGCCAGCGACAGGGGCACGAAGAGCTGCCGCCCCACCCCGGTCATGAAGAACGACGGCACGAAGACGGCCAGGATCGACACCATCGCGAGCAGGCGCGGGACCGCCGTCTTCCTCGCCGCCTCGAGCACGGCCCGCGCGCGTGACAGGCCCGAGGCCATCTGGGTGTGGGTGTTTTCGATGGCGACGGTCGCCTCGTCCACGAGGATGCCGACGGCGAGGGCCAGGCCGCCGAGCGTCATGATGTTGATGGTCTGGCCGGAGGCCCAGAGCCAGACGACGGCCGCGAGCAACGCGGCCGGGATGGTGGCGATGACGACGATGGCGCTTCTCCAGTCGCGCAGGAACGCCAGGACCATCAGGCCGGTCAGCAGCGCGCCCAGCAGCCCTTCGTGAATCAGCACCCGGATCGCGCGGGCGACGTAGCCGGATTGGTCGAACTCGAGAGTGATCTCGACGTCCTCCGGAACGACGGCGCGCATGGCCGGCAGCGCGTTCCTCACCCGCTGGATCACTGCCAGTGTGGAAGCGTCGGCCCGCTTGGTCACCGGGATGTAGACCGTGCGCCGGCCGTTGACGTGAGCGTAGCCGGTGATGATGTCGGTCCCGTTCTCGACGGCTCCGATGTCACGCAGGTAGACGGCGGGGCCGCTGCCGGTGCGGACCGGCGCGTCCACCAGTTCCTGAAAATCGCCGCCGATGGCGGCGTTGGTGGCGGCGATCCGGTTCAGGTCGCCGATACGGATGTTGCCGGACGGCATCACCAGGGTGGCCTTGTTCACGGCGGCAATCACTTCTTCGGGCGAGAGCCGGTAGGAGCGCAGGCGGTCCGGATCGACGCGGACCACGATGGTGCGCTGGTTGCCCCCGAACGGCGGCGGCGCCGAGACGCCGGGCAGCGTGGCGAAGATCGGCCGCACGCGGTTGAGCGCAAAGTCCTGCATCTCGCCGGGGCTGCGGATCGGGCTGGAGAACACGAGCTGCGCGATCGGCACGCTGCCCGCATCGAAACGGGTAATGAACGGCGGCACGGCGCCGGGAGGCATGAACGCCCGCGCCCGGTTCACGTAAGCCACCACCTCGGCCATCGCCTGGCTCATGTTCGTGCCGGGATGGAAGACGAGCTTCATCAGCGCCACGCCCTGGATGTTTTTCGACTCGACGTGCTCGATGCCGGTGATATAGAGGAAGTGATACTCGTAGTAGTAAGTGAGGAAGCCCTCCATCTGCGACGGATCCATGCCGCCGTAGGGTTGGGCCACGAAGATAGTCGGCGAGCCGAGGTCGGGGAAAATGTCCACGCGCATCCGACGGACGGCGAGGATCGAACACAGAATAATGGCGAGCACGGCGACCAGAACGGTCACGGGCCGCTTCATCGCGCTGTTTACTAACCACATACGTTAATTCTCAACACTGCCCGGGGGGGCAGACGATTTCGTCGGCCTGTGCAGGCCGGTGGCCTGCCCCAGCTACCGCCCACCTCCGGCCGCCTTCAGGAACGGCTCCAAATCACCCTCCGCTGACGCCATGGCCAGCATCCCACGCCACACGCCGAGTTTGGCGAGCGAATCTTCGATCTCCGCCTGAGTCAGCAGCCGCTGCGCTTCGGCCACTTCGGTTGCCGTTCCCAGCCCGGCCTTGTAGCGGGCGCTCGCCTGCTGCTCGGCGGCGACCGCGGCTTCCCGTTGGATGGGCGTGTTTCGCGCGACCCGGCGGGCGCCTTCGAGCATCGCCCGGGCCTTTTCCAGACGGCCGGTCAAGTCCTGAAGAACCTGGTCGTAGCGAGAAGCCTCGGCCCTCTCGCGGTGAGCCGCCGCCTGTTGCCGCGCGCGGATGGAAGCAAGGTCCAGCATGGGGAACATTACATTCATCCCGACCGCCCAGTTCTGATAGTTCGGTCCCAGCCCGCTCGCTCCGGCGCCCGTCGTGCCGTCGGTTCGCGCTCCCGTGCCACGGCCGTAGCTCGCCGCTTGCAGGCGAAACTGAGGAAACCACGAGCGATCGAGGGCCCGCTCCAGGGCTTTCGCTTCCTCGATGGCCGCCTGTTGCACGCGCGCCAGCGGATGAGCCGGGCCGGCACTCTCCGAGGAGGCGTCGGGCGGCAGATCGAGAAGCCGGCCGACGTCGACCAAGACGGCGGACGGCGCGATGCCGAGAAGCTGCCCGAGCCCGGCGCGCGCCACCTGGGCGCCTTGCTCGGCCTGGATCAACTGTGTTTCCGCCGCCGCCACTTCCGCCCGAGCGCGGGCGGCCTCGGCTCCGGGCCGCAATCCGGCCTTTGCCAGGGCATCCACGACCTGGTGAAATACTTGTGCTCTCTCGACGGCGGCGCGAGCGGCCACCACGCTCTGATCGGCGGCGACGATGGCTAGAAATGCATCGGCGGCGGCCGCGGCCACTTCCAGCCGCGTCGCATCAATGGCTGCCTCCGCCCGTTGATGCGCCGCTCGGGCTGACGCGACGTTCGACTTCCGCAGGCCGAAGTCGAACGGCTCCCAACTCGCCAGCAGCCCGACCGCGCTGCCCCATACGCTGGTCGGCCCGTTCGTGCCCAGCACCGGGCCGGAGATCGGCGGGATCACGGACTGCGGCAACAGCAGGCCGAATACGTTGTTTCTCGTGGCGCGGTTAACCTGGGCAAGAAGATCCGCGCGAGGGAGATAGCTCGTCTTGGCCAGATCGACGCCGGCGGCGGCCGATGCCGCCTGCTCCCGCGCCGCCCGCACCGCCGGGTATCTCTCCAGCGCAAGACGCACCGCCCCACCGACCCTCAGCGCTTCCGGAGGCGGCTGCGCCGGAAGGGCAGCCGTCAACAACCCACAGCAGAGAAAACCGCGTGCGCGCATGCTTTGCGTCACTCTCCTCCTTCGAACAGCTCGCCGAACAGCTCCCGCACCTTTTCCTTGGCCGCCTCCAGAGCCCTTCTGCCCGCCCGGGTAGCCCGGTACAGGCGGCGCCGCTCGCGCCCGGACCGCTTGACAGACGAACGCAAGTAGCCGCGCAGCTCGAGCCCGTGGAGCATCGGGTACAGCGTGCCCGCGCTCAGGCCGTAGCCGTGGCGCCGCAGCTCATCGGCGATCCATTGCCCAAAGATCGGGCCGCTGGCCGCGTGGTGGAGCACGTGGAGACGGATCAGCCCGGAGTAGAGATGCTTGAGATCGGAATTATCGAACTTCGACATCGATGTTCGATTTTACTCCGAGATTCCGATGATGTCAAATTCAGCCGAGGGCTTCGGTTCCGGGCAGCGAAAGCGCCCGGCCTTTGACATCAAGACATCATTCCTCTTATGTCTTGACGGATGAGGACAACGTTGTCTCTTGACCATGACGTTGCCGCGCTCCTTGCACGCGTTCGCGAGTCAAGCAATGTCAGCCTCAAGCAGGTTGTCAAGGAAGCGCTGCGTCGGGGGTTGCAGCAAATGTCGAGCCCTCCAAGGCCCCGGAAGCCCTATCGAATCAAACCCGTGTCCTTGGGCCGCTGCCTCATCGGCAGTCTGGATTCCGTCTCGGAAGCGCTGGCGATTGCGGAAGGGGAGGAGTTCCGTTGATGCTGGTCGACGCGAATCTGCTCATCTACGCGCGCGTGAAGACAAGTCCCGAACACAGCGCAGCGCGCGGCTGGCTTGAGGAGAAGCTGAACGCCTCTGCTGCCGTGGGGACCGCCATGGCCGAGCCTGCTCGCCTTCGTCCGGCTGGTGACGAATCCGCGGGACTTCGAGCGGCCGGAAACGATGGCCGGCGCCTGGAAGCAGGTGGAGGAGTGGCTCGACTGCAAGACCGTGTGGACCCCGCTTCCAACCGACCAACATCGCCGGATTCTTAGCTCGCTCCTCTCGCACGTGTCCGGGAAGTCCAACCTCGTCCCTGACGCCCATCTTGCTGCTCTCGCGATCGAACATGGCCTCGTTCTGTGTTCGGCCGACCGGGGCTACGCCCGCTTTCCAAATCTTCGCTGGGAGAATCCGCTGGCGGGGCGAGGCTAGTCCACGATCTTGCCGTCCAGCATTTGGACAAGCCGGTGCCCGTAAGCCGCCGCGTCCGGATTGTGAGTGATCATCAGAATCGTCTGGCCGAGGCGCTCGTTCAGGTCGCGCAGGAGACCGAGCACAATCTTTGAGTTCTCCGTGTCCAGATTGCCGGTCGGCTCGTCGGCGAGCAGAATCGACGGGTGATTCACGATCGCCCGCGCGATGGCCACCCGCTGCTGCTCGCCGCCCGACATCGCCCGCGGCTTGTGGTGAAGCCGGTGCTGGATGCCGAGCAGGCTGAGCACCTCGCGAAACTTCGGATCATTGAGCCCATCCTTGCCCGCGATGTGGCAGGCGATGGCGATGTTGTCGGCAGCCGTCAGCGTCGGCAGCAGGTTGTACTTCTGGAACACGAAACCCACCTCCGCCTTCCGCAGCTCGGTCCGCTCCGCGTCGGACATCTTCAGCAGGTCCTTGCCGTGCACGAACACCCGGCCCGAGGTGGGCGGCGTCAGCCCTCCGAGAATGTGGAACAGGGTGGACTTGCCCGAGCCGGAAGGGCCGACGATAGCGACGAACTCGCCGCGCTCGACATCGAGGTCCACCCCCCGCAGCGCCGGCACGTCCACGTCGCCCGCGTGGTACACCTTCCGTACGTCGCGCGCCTGGATCACCAGCTCACTCATAGGCGAGCGCCTCGATCGCATCCTGGCGCGCCGCTTTCCAGGCCGGATAGACGGCGCCCAGCAGCGCGCCGCCGACGGCGATGGCGGCGGCGATCGGCCACCAGCCTGGCACGATCTTCTGAATGAGCGCCGCCGGGATGAACGTCATCACCACCCAGCGGGTCCCGTAAGTGAAGAGTATCCCGGCTATGGATCCGGCCAAGGCGAGCACGGCCGTCTCGCGGACAATCACGTTCAGCACATAGCCCGGCGAAGCCCCGAGCGCCTTCAGGATCCCGATCTCCCGCGTCCGCTCGAGCACCGCCGTATACATCGACAGAAACACGACCAGGAAGCCGACGATGATCGACAGCCCGATGATCACGCCGATGAACGCCTTCAGCCCGGGCACGTTCTGCACCGAGTACATCGAGGTCAGCTCCTCCATCGAGTAAACCGGGTAGTCGGGCAGTTGCTTCTTCAGCGCCGCGATTACCGGGCCGGTGTTGGCGGGATCGTCGAGTTTCAAGAAGATCTGGCTCAGCTTGCCGGTGGCGCCGATCAGCTCCTGGAGCGTCTTGCGCGGGATCACGATGCGCGCCAGCTTGCCCGGCTCGACGATGCCACATACCCTCCAGTTGCGGTTCAGAATGTTGACGGACGATCCCACCTGAAGCCCGTTCTGCCGGGCCCAGTACTGGTCCACGATGATGTCGTCCGGCGTGCGGAACGGACCGCCGGCGAGATAGCGGAATCCTCCGCTGATCCGGTCGAACTCGGCAAGGTCAATGCCGCTCACCGTGCTGACGCCGCCGATGGGGTGAACGACCGTGCCGGTCACTGCCGCGACGTGGGGCTGCTCGAGGAACCAGTCGAGCAGCTTCTGCGGCATGGATGCGGCGCTGAAGCTGATCAGCGAGGTTCCGGGCGCCCGCACCCAAATGTCCGCCCCGACGCCGCGCGCGCGCCTCGCCGAGTCCTCCAGCATGCCTTCGCTCAGGCCCACCAGCGTCAGCATCATGGTGACTTCGACGCCGATCGCCAGCACACCAAGGGCGGTGCGCACCGGACGGTGCTTCAAATTCTCGACAACCAGCTTGTTGGTCAAGGAAAACTCAATTGTAGCGGGTTGGGCGGTTGTTCGGTTATGCGGCTGTTTGGTTGGGCGGTTGGGCCATTGCTTCAAAGCCAGAGGCTACGGCGTTTCGAGCGCAGCAGCCAGATGAAGAACGGCCCGCCGAGCATGGCGGTGATCACGCCGACCGGCACCTCGGTGGGCGCGAGAATCGTTCGCGACAGCGTGTCGCAAGCGGCCAGAAAGGCCGCACCGCAGAAGAAGGACACCGGGATCAGCAGGCGGTGGTCCGCGCCGACCCACAGCCGCAATGCGTGTGGCACGATCAGGCCGACGAAGCCGATCGGGCCGGTGAGCGCCGTTACCGACCCGGTGACGAGCGAGCCCGCGAAATAGCCGGCCAGCATCAGCCGCGTCGTGGCCACTCCGCGCGAGGCGGCCCACTCCTCGCTCACCGTCAGCAGGTTCCACTCGCGAGCCTTGCGGAACAGGTACACGACAAACGGCACGACCGCCGCGGCAAGCCACGCCAGCGTCGAGTATTCCACTGCGTCGATGCCTCCAAGCAGCCAGCGGACGATGGCGAACGACTGGCCGAAGTTCGCGAGGTACTGAAGAAACAGAATGCAGGCAAGGCAGATGCTATTGATGGTGATGCCGGCCAGCAGCAGCGTGAACGATGACATCCGCCGGCCCTCTGAGGCGATGCCCAGCACGAGGAACAGCGTCGCCGCCGCCCCCGAGAACGCCGCCATCCAGACGCCGGAGAACCCGGCGATTTCGCGCCAGCCCAAACAGATCGCAAGCACCGCGCCGAGCGAAGCGCCGCTCGAAACCCCGAGCGTGTAGGGCGTCGCCAGCGCGTCCCGGAGCAAGGCCTGGAACAGCGCCCCGGCCACCGCCAGCGCACCCCCGGCCAGCAGCGCCAGCAACACCCGCGGGAGCCGCGCGTAGAACAGGATCTCGGCGTCGGGCGACAACCCGGCGAACGCCCGGCCGTAGTCGATCCGCGCCGAGCCAATCAGCGGCAGAATGACTAGCGCGGCCGCGGCCGCGGCCGCGGAGCCGCTCACCGCCAACCAAAACCGCCTCGGTGTGACCTCTCTAATCCCCATACAGAATCCACGGGCGTCCGTGACGGCTGAGCCGCACGTCCGCTTCGACGCCGAACACCTCTCGGATCGTCTCCTGGGTAAGCACTTCCGCTGGGGCGGCGTCCGCCGCCACTTCCCCGCCCCGCAGCAGGATTACCCGGTCCGAGTAACTCGCCGCGAGGTTCACATCATGTGTGACCGCGATCACCAACATTCCCTGGCGCGCTAAGTCGCGCAGCAGCCTGTAAATGGAAACCTGGTGCTGTAAGTCAAGAAATGTCGTCGGCTCGTCCAGCAGCATGACCCGCGGCGCCTGGGCGAGCACGGAGGCGAGAATCACCCGCTGGCGCTCGCCGCCGCTCAGCGACCGGAAATCCCTGTGCCGGAAGGGGAGCGTGTCGGTCATGGCGAGCCCGCGCTCCACCGCCTCGTGGTCCTCGGGAGACTCGAACAGGCCGTCGCAGTACGGCGTGCGGCCCATCATGACCACCTGCTCAGCGGAAAACGGAAATTCCAGCCGCAACGTCTGCGGAACGAAGGACACCTCGCGGGCGAACGCGCGGCGGCGCCAGCGGCTCACCTCCGTGCCCCGGTAAACGCATTCCCCTTGGTAATGAGGCCGCAGCCCGGCCATGATGCCGAGCAACGTCGACTTGCCCGCCCCGTTCGGCCCGGCGATAGCCACCATTCGGGACGCTTCGAAGTCCAGCGCCACGCCCCGCAGCACTTCGCTGCCGTTGTACCGCATGCCGGCGCCGCGCAGCGTGTACAAAGCGGTCACCGGAAAGCCTCCGGGTGGATCATGCGAGCGCACTGGCGCGCGGCATCCACCACGCGCGGCCCCGGCACGACGAAGATGTCCGAGGCGATCGCGAACGCGCGCCGGTTTCGCACCGCCTTCAAGCTCGGATACCGGCTCCAGAGAGCGACCACAGCGCGTTTCTCCTCCTCGCTGACGCCAGCGGTGTCGGCCATCTCGCCGATGTCGATGATCACGTCCGGATTGCGCGCCAGGACCTCCTCGACGGAGATCTTGGCGTACGCCACCGCGGCGTCGCGCAGCAGGTTTTCTCCGCCGGCGAGAGCGAGCAGTTCGTTGAGGTAGGATGAGTTCCCGGCGGCGATCAGGTCTTCGATCTTGCCCGGCGTGCGCCCGACGATGAAGAGAACCTTGCGGCGAGGCAGCGGGGCCGTCGCCCGCCGGATCCGCTCCAGCTCGCTGCGGATGGAGGCGCACAGCGCCTCGGCCCGTTCGGGCACCGACGCCAGCCGGCCGATTTCCCGGATCGAGCCGTAGATCCCCTCGATGCTCGAGTCGTCCACCTCGACGACGTTCAGCTTCAGGCTCGGCAACGAGACCGGCCCGCGGATCATGCTCCTCTCGGCGATCACCACGTCCGGCCGCAGCGCCAGAATCATTTCCACGTCCGGGCGAAGATAGGTACCGATCTTCGGCTTCTTCGCGACCTCCGGAGGGTAGTGGCAGAACGTGGTGACACCCACAACGCGATCGCCGAGGCCGAGGGCGTACAGCATTTCGGTGATGCTGGGAGCGGTGGAAACGATGCGGCGGGGAGCCACGACAGCCCAAGCGGCAAGGAGAAGGATCACTAAGCTCAGGCTGCAAGTTACTAGCCGCCGATAAACGCCGATGAACGCAGATACGAAATTCCATCCCGATCGGCGTTCATCGGCGTTCATCGGCGGCCTAAAAAACACACCTGTCACCACTCCACCCGCACGCCCCCGCGAACCGCGCGCGACAAACTACTGTAGCCGAGCACTTCCTGGTAACGGCTGTTCAGCAGGTTCTCGGCCCGCAGAAACGGGACCAAGTGCTTTGTCAGCCGGAACGATCCGCTCGCGTAGACGTGCTGATATGCCGAGTTTCGGTTGACTCCGAGCCAGAAGTCGGAGTCCTGCCGCTCACCCACCAGCACCGCTCCGGCCTGGAACGACCACCGCCGAGGCGCGATGGACAGCGACAAGCCGCCCGAATCGCCGGGGCGCCGGCCCAACTCCTGCCCGATGCCGCTGAAGGGACTGCCCGGAGCGTTCGAGTGGATCACGCGGGTCCACATCCGCGTGTACGAGCCGGAGAGAATCGCATGCTTGCCCAGCCGGGCTCTTGCGGAAAACTCCACCCCGCGGGCGCGGCTGCGGTCCACGTTGTCCCAGCTTCCCCACACGGGCGGAGGCAGCGACACAAACACAATCAGGTCCCGGAACGAGTTCTCGAACGCCGTGACTTCGGTGCGCAGCCGCCGGCCGAACCATTCCTGCACGAGGCCGGCCTCGTAGCTCGCCGTTTTCTCCGGCCGGAGATCCGGGTTGCCGACGAAAAACGATTCGCGGGCGAAGTTCTGGAGCAGGCTCGGCTCGGTGATGCCCCGTCCGGCGGCGAACCGGAGATACGTCGAGGACATCGGACCGCGCTCGCCCGACAGCAAGAAGCTGACCGCGCCGCGCGGCGCGAACTTCGCGCCGAACGCGCTGCTGCGCTCCAGCCGCAGCCCGCCCGCCAGGAACACCCGCGAGCCCAGCGCGCGCTGCTCGTGCACGAACAGACCGTGGTTGTTGCGGTGAACATCGTTCTTAGAGACGTCGCCGGCCTGCCGCTCGTAGTCGTAGCCGAACACCAGCGAGCCGCCCGCATGGTCCAGCGTTCCCTGGTAGCCGAGACGGTTTCTCGATGCCTCGCTCAAGAACGGCTCGAAGAGAGGCCAGAGCAGCACTTCCTGCTCGACGAGCCGGGTTCCCGCGGGCGGTTGGGCCGGGACATCGCCGGGGTTGAGCAAGCGGACGAGGTAGGTCCGGGCCGGCGGTCCGCTCACATCGCGCACCAGCGCCGCCAGGTTGTACGGGCCGTCCGTCGCCATGTCGCTGTATACGTCGCGCATGTGGTGGTAGCCGAAGAAGAAGCGCTGGACATAGCGGCTGCCGCGCGCATCGTCCAGACGCAGCGACAGCGTCGTGTCGCGATTCGTCTCCATCGCGTCGAAATCGTACAGGCCGAACGCCGTTTGCCCGGGAACGCCGCCGATGGCGTCGGAGGCCCGAAACACGCCTCGAAGGTCCGTGGACGGAGCGATGCGCACACCCACATTCGCACTGCCGGTGGTGTTGCGATAGGAATCGTTCGGAAACTCGCCGGTCGTGTGGAACTGCTCGGCCAGCAGCGAGTAATCGAGGCGCGAGCCCGAGCCGCCGCTCAGGTTGGCGATCCAACGGTCAGTCTGGAAGTCGCCCCGCTCATAGGAAAAGGAACCGTGTGGGAAACGCGCTTCCGGGTCGCCTCGCCTGGTGAAAAGCTGGATCGCGCCCGCCGAGGCCTCGGCGCCGAACAGGGCGCTTTCGGGGCCTCGCACCACCTCGATCCGCTCGAACGAGGTGGAGGTGAGATGAGCGAGGTTGAACTCTCCGCCGGGATCGGTGGCCGGCATGCCGTCGATCATCACCAGCGTGCCGGTACGCTGCGCGCCGCGCGTGTAGACGGATGTGAGCGCGCCGAAGCGGCCACTTTGCGCCACGTGCAGACCGGGCGCCTCGCGCAGTATGTCGAAAACCATCGGGAATTCGCGCCGCGCCAGATCGGCGCCGGTCACGATGGTGGCCGAGACGCCGGCCTCCTCCGCAACCGCCGGATTGCGCGTGGCGGTGACAACCACCCGTTCGGAGACTCCGGCCACGGCGAGCACGATGCGGGCGGCCGCCCCGGCCGCAAGGTCGACATCCGCGACCGCAAATCCAGACGCTGCGACCGTGGCGCGGCAGCGATCCGCGCCCGGGATCGAGAAGCTTCCATCGAGGCTGGTGACGGCGGCCTGGCCGGCGCATTCGACGCGCGCGCCACGCACCGGCCGCCCCGATGGGTCGAGAACAGTTCCTTCAATGACGGGTTGCGCATGCAGCGCCACGCTCCACAGGAGCGCAGCCGCCGCGGGAAGGTAAGCAGGTTGGTTCATGAGACGTTCTCCCTCGGAACGCATCACACGTCGGCGAGAAACCGGTCTCCTGACTCGCGACTCGGCTGGCGCTTGAGCCGGTGGCGCGGCCTTCCCGCTTGCGCGGTGACTGCGCGGCCGAACTGCTGTCGCTTACAGTTGCGGGGCAGTGGCGGCTTGAGACCGCCTTCCCGTTATTCCTCGCCCGCTGATGATCGTTGTGAAAGATCCGGCCGCACGAAGGCAGCCTCGTTGAGTATAGAGAGTTTCGTGTGGTACGCGCAATTCCACGGTCCCACCCCGCAAGACCGGAGCTGATTTCATTGGGCCTCTTTCCGCATCCTGCTAGAATGACCAGCGCGCGATGCAGAAGCAGGGTGACCCCGAACCGGCCTCCGTCTTCATTGTGGACGACAACGACCTCGTACTCGCTTCCTTGGGCGCCCTCCTTGAGCTCGAGACCGATTACCGGGTTGCCGGATTCAGCGACCCCAGGCTGGCGTTCGAAGAGGCGAGGCGCACGCCCGTGGACGTGATGATCTCGGACTACTTGATGCCCGGGATGAACGGCGTCGAACTGCTGAAAGAATTCAAGCGCGTCCAGCCGGAGGCGGCGCGCATCCTGCTGACAGGCTTCGCCGACAAGGAGAACGCGATCCGCGCGATCAACGAAGTCGGCCTCTACCAGTACCTGGAGAAGCCCTGGGACAACCAGGGGCTGCTGCTCGTGATTCGCAACGCCGTCGAGGAAAAGAGCCTGCGCCGGCAACTGCTGGAGAAGGTGAAAGCTCTCGACGAGTTGTTCGGCGAGCACCGGCGGCTGGCCGAGAGTCACGGCTCCCTCGAGCAGGAACTGGAAATGGCGGCCCGCGTCCAGCGCAGCTTGCTGCCTGCGTGTCCTCCTCTCGCCGGCGGTTTCCGGTTCGACTGCTGTTCCCGTCCGTGCCGGACGCTCGGCGGCGACTTCTACGATTTCCACGCGTCGGATGAGAGAATCGTTCTCCTGGTCGCCGACGTGAGCGGCCACGGAGCGCAGGCGGCGCTCACCTCGATGCTCTTAAAGGCAAGCTTCCAGGAGACCGCTGCCAGCGCACAAGCGCCCGAGGAATTCCTCGCGAAGATGAACGAGGTGCTCCACCGGTTCCTGCCGCCGGGGATGTTTGTCGCGGCAACTTGCGTGTGGCTCGAACCGGGGCGGCCTGTGGTCCGCCTGTCCAATGCGGGGCTGCCGTATCCATTCATCCTCCGCGGCCGCGAGCGGAAGCTGGACGAGATCCCCGCACAGGGCCTGCCCCTCGGACTCTTTGCCGGGCCCGGGCTGATGCCCTACGACGTTCGGGAGACGGCTCTCGAATGCGGTGACGTGATGCTGATTGCAACCGACGGCATGGGCGACATCGTGAACGCGGGCGGCGAGCGGTTCCAGGATGCCGAGCTGCGGCGGACGCTGGCGGCGCTGAGCGGGACGGACGGACGAAGGCTCGTCGAGGAACTCGTCGCGAAGGCAACCGCGTTCGGCGGAGGCGAACCGCTGCTCGATGACCTGACGCTGGTCGCGGTCACGTGGACGCCCGAGGCCGCGCCGGGCTGAGGTCCGCGCCGCTCGATCGGACACCGTACACTACCACCGGCGCTCAGGCCCGTGAGGACAATCAACTCCGCGCCGCTGAAGCCCACCAGGCGGCCGTCTTCTTTGCTCAACGCTTTCCAGCGGCAGAACCCGTGCCGGCGGTAGTTCATCACCTGGCGTTCCACGAACTCGCGGGCCTGCTCCGTACTCCACGGCACTCCGCCGGTGATGTAGCGCATCACTCCGGGGTCGGCGGCAATGTGGTGGAAGTCAGTCCAGTCGCCGGAATGCCAGGGCGTAAGCAGCAGCCTGTCGGTGGTGAGGATCAAGCCTGAACGAGACATAGTAAGACAAACGTGTGGCGGCGGGAAGGCAGGCAGTTCTGCTAGGATCTTTCTGGATTGTCAGAGGTGGCTTCACCCGCTACAGACCTCCCGGTCGAATCCTCGCGGGAGCGGCTCGTCGGTCGCGGCCGGGTTCTGGCCTACTTCACCATCGGCTACAACAGCCTGGAAGCACTCATCGCGATTGTGTCCGGACTGGTGGCGGGAAGCATCGCCCTCATCGGCTTCGGGCTCGACAGCCTCATTGAAGTGACCTCCGGCGCAGCCGCGCTCTGGCGCCTTCACAGCGATGCCGGCGCTGGAATGCGCGAGCGGTCCGAGCGTCTCGCCCGCCGGATCATCGGCCTCTGTTTCCTCGCGCTGGCCGCCTACGTCGCCTGGGAAGCGGCGGAATCTCTCGTGCGGCGGGCGGCGCCGGAGCGGAGCCTGCCGGGCATCGCGCTCGCCTGTGTCTCGCTCGTAGTGATGCCGCTTCTGGCACGCGCCAAGCGGAGAGTGGCACTCGGGCTGAACAGCTCGGCGCTCGCCTCCGACAGCAAGCAGACAGAGTTCTGCACGTACCTTTCGGCCATCCTGCTCGGGGGCCTGCTGCTCAACGCATTGTGGGCCTGGTGGTGGGCCGACCCGGCCGCCGGGCTGGTGATGACGCCGATCATCGCGCGGGAAGGGGCGCTCGCGCTGCGCGGCCGTTCCTGTGGCTGCGACGGCGCCTGCCACTGAAGTCTACACGCTCACCAGCTCGTCGATCTTCACCGCGATGCCGCCGCGCTCGATGCTGCGGTAGGCCGCGATGCCGATGAGGCTCGCCAGCGCTCCCGCTTTCAGGTCGGCCTTGAGGCCGAACGGATCCGGATCGTTCCATTTCCGGAACATCAGATCGCGGATGCCGGCGTCCGCCCCGCCGTGGCCGCCCTCGCGCGGAGGTTCCAGGTCCTTGACGACCTCGGACTTGCCGAACGACCGCGTCAGCCGGATTTCCTCGCTCACGTGCCCGCCCCCGCCGTACGAGTTCAGGTCGATCCGTCCGCGCGTGCCGTTGATCGAGATCTGCTGGCCCTCCAGCGGCAGGTACGTGTTGGCGGTGTAGGTGAGGAGCACGCCGTTCTCGTACTTCACCCGCACCGACATAACGTCGTAGATGTTCGTGTTCTCGCGCCAGATGCAGGCGTCGCGGAGGTAGCCGTCTTCGCTCTCGCACTCGGCGTAGAGCTTCACCGCGTTCGGCTCGCTCCGGATGTCCCAGTGGAACGCACATTGCTTCTGGTATGGGCAGGCGCGGCAATGCGTCCCGCGGAACGGGCCGTTCTTGCCGTAGAACCGCAGCTCTCCGCTCGCGGACACCTCGACGGGCCGCGAATCGAGCCACCAGTTGGCAAGGTCGAAGTGGTGGCACGCCTTGTGGACCAGCAGCGTTCCGGAGTTCTCTTTCAGGTGGTGCCACCGCCGGAAATAGCTCGCTCCATGCGAAGTGTCCAGGTACTCATGGAAGTTCACCGAGAGCACCTCGCCGGCGGCTTTCTCCAGCAGAAGCTGCTTCACGCGCTTGGAGTCGGGCGAGTGCCGCGCGTTGAACGTCACCCGCACGCTGCGGCCCGTTCTCTTCTGGGCGCCGAGGATGGCGCGGCACTGCGCCTCGTCGGTGCACATGGGCTTTTCGGTGATGGCTTCGCAGCCCAGTTCCAGCGCGCGGACGATGTAGCGCCAGTGGGTGGCGTCGACGGTGGTGACGATCACGGAATCGGGCTTGGTTTCCCGGACCATCTGGTCGAAGTCCTGGAAGACGGGCGCGTTCACGCCGATGATCTCGCGGCCGGCCCGCGCGCGCTTGCCGTTGATGTCGCACAGCCCGACGATCTCGACGGCGTCGGCGTACTCCTGGGCGACCGGCTTGCCCCAGGTAGACGTGCCCCGGCTGCCGGTGCCGACGATCGCCACCCGCAGGCGCGGCGGCGCGGCCCTCAGCCCAGCCGGGGCGACCATGGCCAGAGCCGCCGCTCCGGCGCCTCGCGCGAAGTCGCGCCTCGTCATGGATTCTCGCAGGTTGTTGTCCGGCATTTCCGGCCTCCGTGGGCATTCTACCGTGGAGCGGCGTGCGCGGGGTGGTCGCGCTTCCCATCGCGACCTGTAGAAGTTCTACAATGGTTCCAGTGCGCCCGTAGCTCAGTCTGGATAGAGCGCTTGCCTCCGGAGCAAGAGGCCGCTGGTTCAAATCCAGCCGGGCGTACCA
>CAZACK010000110.1:0-17114 GCA_964483455.1 uncultured Solibacteraceae bacterium | reverse complement strand
ATCATGAGGAACTTCGCCGCGAAGGCCGGGGGCTGAGGACCGCCGTCCATATACCAGTCCGAGCCTTCCGCTTTGTAGTACGAACCGCCCTTGAGAATCGAGAACCGCGTGCGCCCGTCGCGGCGCTCGCTTTCCGTCCACTCCCAGACGTTGCCGCACATGTCGTAGCAGCCGAACGGCGAACGGCCATCCGGGAATGCAGTTACGGCGGTCGTTCCGCTAAACTGCCCGCCGTTGCACAACTCGGCGCGGAAATCGTGTCCCCACGGCCAGGTCAGTCCCTCGGGACCCTGGGCGGCGTACTGCCATTCCTCCTCGGTGGGCAGGCGCTTGCCGGCCCAGCGCGCGTAGGCGCGCGCATCGTCGAGATCGACGTAGACGACCGGGTGATCTTCCTTGCCGGCCGGCGGTCTGCCGTTCTCCCAGTGCTTCAGGAAGTTCTCGCGATGGCGCGGCTCGTGGCCGGAGGATGCCAGGAAGACGGCGTACTGCGCATTGGTCACCGGCATGAGGTCGATCGCGTACGGCTTCAGATCGACTTCGCGATCGAACCGCATCGCCTGGTGCAGCGGCGGCCTCGGCGCGTCGAACAGCGGATCGCGCGACTCGTACAGGCCGCACTCGCGGAAGCGGTAGCGGACCTCCTGGCGGAAGTGCGCGGCCGGGATGGCGACCATGCCGGCCGGCGGCTTGTCCGGATCGTGCAGCGGCGTTGCCGCCGGCTTTTGCAGGAAGATGGGCGGGTTCCGCAGCGCCGTATTGAAGTCCGCGCGGCCTTCCAGCCGGGCCTGCTCATCCACGAACCGGTGGATGTCTTCGCCGAGCGCTCCCCGGCTTCCGGCTAGGAAACAGCCGATGCCCCGGGGCCGGATCTCGCCGCGCAGTGTGACCGCTCCGCCCGCGACGTCGAAGCCCACATGCGCGCCGCGGATGAGGTCGAAGTACCGGTCGCCCTCGCGATGGTCCACCTTCAGCAGCGGGCCTTCGGCGAACTCCTCGGCCCGGTTCACCAGAGTCCATAGCCGCAGTCCGTCGGCTTCCCAAAGGCTGGCGTAGACGTCGCGCTTCAGGGTGGGCACGAGCGGGGTCCATTCCCCGCCCGAGAAGAGGGCGGCGTAGCGGCGCTGGATGGGCAGCATCGCCCGCAGAATGGATCGGTCGCGCGCGTTCCAGCCGGCCCAGGTTCCGAAGACGTTGTCCCAGACCATCATGCCGCTGCCGTTCATCCAGGCGGTGTGCAGCTCGGCGGTGTGGTCGCGCCGCCAGCGGTGGATCTGGTGCTGCATGTGGCGCCGCTCGAACCACTTGTTGCGCAGGATTCCCGGCGCGCGGCTGTCCTCGAATCCCTGCGCCCAGGACATGTGGTGATTGTGGATGTTTTCGAGCGGCAGCGCCAGCTCGCCTTCGAGGACGACGCCCGGCCGGGCCGCGTCGAGCATCGCCCGAAAAGCGCCGCCGCCGGTCTTCATGGTGTCGAGGAAGATGCCGTCGGCTTCGATGGCCCGCACCAGCTCGACCAGCGCGTCGATGTCCGAGACCGGCTCGCGGCTGGTGCCGGTGTCCCAGGGGTTATAGCTGAGGAAGACCTTGATGCCATGGAAGCCCTTCACCAACTCGCGGAGACCCTTGAGGCCGCCGGGCATGTCGCGGTAGAAGTCGAACTGGTTGCGGTCGTCGAGGCCAATCCGCGGGTAGGCGTGCCAGAGCACGGCGCTGTCGAAGCGGCCGGTCTCGGGCCAGTACGTGAGGTTGTCCCGAAACTCGCCAACCCCCGGGTTGTAGAAATTGAGGTCGCACATCATCAGGAAGTAGCATGAGAAGCAGGCGGGCACCCAGGCGAAGTCCGGACGCAGGTAGAGGGACTCGTCGTAGTTGAGCCGGCGGCGGGTTGTGGTCCGCCAGCTTGCGAGGGACTCACGGAACGCCGGCCACTGCGCCGGTTCGTCCGGCGCGGGGATCAGGTCCTTGCCGAATAGCGCGTAGGATGGCTGCGCGAGCAGTTTCGGCGCGGCCAGGAGCGCGGCGGTGGAGAGGAAGAATCCGCGGCGAGTTGTCATGGCATCATCCGGATACATCCGAGCCTAACTTATACCAGCCGGCGGATCCGACGGAGCTCTGCCATAATTCTGTCGAAGTGATCGACCGGGTGTTCGTCGGATTCTTCGTGCTGGCGGCGCTGGCGCTGCTGTCAGTGCGAGTACAGAACAAGCTGCGCGGGTGGCTCCTGGCGTCGCCGGCGCGCTTCTTCCTCGCGCCCTCGCTGCTGGCGGCGTTGTTCCTCCTGTTCCTCCTGAGTCATAAGACGCCGGGGCCGGCGCTGGCGTTGGTTGTGCTCGTGTACATCTCGCTGCCGGCGCTGCTCACGTTCGGCGGCGGGCGGGGCCGGCCGGGTTCCGGCTGGGACGCGGCCGCGCTGCTCGTGTTGTGGCTGCCGCTCGAATTCGGCCTCGGGGCGAGCCTGATCCCGCGTCCGCTTCAGGGGCCGGTGCACACGGTGGCGTATGGAGTCGCCGTGACGCTGGCGCTTTCGATCTTCCTTCTGCTTCGCGACACGCCGGGGATGAAGTACGAGTTTCCGGCCCGGCTTCGCGATGCGGTGTGGCTGGCGGGCGTGCTGGCGCTGCTCGTGCCGGCGCTCGTCGTGCTGGGCCGGGCGCTGTCGTTCATCGATCCGTTTCACATCCCGGCGGGGCTGAGGGCGGCCGGGCTCGCGGGCCGGTTCGCGCTGATCTTCCTGGCGACCGCGCTGCCGGAGGAGATCTTGTTTCGGTCGCTGATCCAGAACTGGATCGGGCAGCGCCTCGGCGAGAACCTGCGCAGCCTGCTGCTGGCGGCGGTGATTTTTGGGGCGGCGCATTTCAACAACCCGCCCGGGCCGCTTCCGAACTGGCGCTACGCGCTGTTGGCGACAGTGGCCGGGCTCGGCTACGGGATCGTGTTCCGGAAGACGACGAGCGTGCTCTGGTCTGCCGCGTTGCACGCCTCGGTGAACACGCTGCGTCATACCTTCTTCCAAACGCCATGAAGGCCGCCGGACGCTGGGCCGCTTTCGAAGCCCTGGCCGCGTGCGCGGCGATCCTCGCCTACATCTGGGTCTTCCGCGAAGCCTGTGTCTGGCTCTGGGCGCCGTTCCTGGGCGCTGTGTTCGTGTCGCACTGGCTGCGCGGCGAGTCGCCGTCGGGCCTTGGGTTCCGGACGGAGGGTCTTGGCGGGGCGGCGGCGGCGATGTCTCCCTGGGTGGCGGTGCTTCTCGCCGTGCTGGTCGTGGTTGGCGTCGCCTCGGGCACGATACACCGCTTCAGCCCCGCGCGGGCGGTGAGCAACCTGGTCCTTTATCTCGGATGGGGTGTCGTGCAGCAGTATCTCCTGAACGGGTATTTCCTGAACCGCTTGCGGCCGGCATTCGGCGACAGACACGCGCCGGTCTCCGCCGCCCTCTTGTTCGCGGGCGCTCACTTGCCCAACCCATTCCTGGTGGCCGCAACCCTGGCGGGCGGATACGTTTGCTCGCGGTTCTACCTGAAGCATGGAAACCTGTGGGTGCTGGGCCTGGCC
Source organism: uncultured Solibacteraceae bacterium (assembly GCA_964483455.1). GTDB lineage: Bacteria > Acidobacteriota > Terriglobia > Bryobacterales > Bryobacteraceae > CAYZJD01. The sequence goes on along the minus strand of CAZACK010000110.1, from coordinate 13,559 downwards.
CACGGCCTGGCGGGATTCACGATGCACCTCGTCACGCCGCCGGAGGTGAGCGGCGGTTTCCTGGTTGGACCTCGCTACCTGGACCGGTGGCGCTAAGAGGTTTCAGGCAGGCGAAATCGCCTGCCCCACCTACCAGCCTGGTCTAGATGCCAGGCGCCCAGCGCAGGGCATTCTCGCGATACAGCTTCCGCAGCACCGGCTCCGGCAACGCGAGCCCCTTCACCTTGCGGCCCATGTACTCCACCGCTTCATCGGTCGAGAAGAACTTCCAGTCGCGGTCGAGGTCTTCTTCCCAGCGCTTGACCGTCGCGGCCGGATCCTGGCCGGGCAGGAGCCCGTCGTCGGTGGCGTAAAGCAGCCGGTCCTGATACTTGATCAGCAAGGCCCGCACCTTGTCTCGCGGTTGCAGCGCCAGGTGGCGGGCCCTGGCGGCGGTGTCCACGGCGAAGTTCGGGTAGCGGTCGAGGCGCTTCGCGATTTCGTCCACATTCTCCTCCATGCTGCCCAGGTGACAGCCGACGACGCGCAGCTTGGGATGCTTCGCGATCATGCGATCCCGCGCCGCCAGGATGGCTTCCTTCGACGGGCGCTCCGGATGCCGGAACATGTGCCAGCTCGGGTTGTCGCGGTAGTAGCTGTAATCGGGATCGGCTGGGTCGAGCGGCTTCCAGGCGCCGATCGGCTCGGCGATGTGCGCGTACAGAGTCTTGCCGCGAGCGGCGATCGCCTCGAAGATGGGGTCGAAGACCGGATCGTCCGGCATCAGTTGCTTGCCGCTCCTTGACTGGAAGAGCATGCCGATGGTCTTGTAGATCTTCACCCCGATCGCGCCCTGGCGGAAGGTTTCGTCGAGCTCGGCGATCACGCGCTTCGCAAAGCCGGGCTTCTCCCAATCGGCGGGATCGAAGGTGGAGACCCACGCGGCGCGCCCCTTGCTTCCCTGGAAGACCTCGAGCGCGCTCTTGTGCTGGGGCGCGACGGTCTCATAGCCGCGCTCATACGGATCGACGACGCAGATATTTACGATGCGAAGGTTGCGCCGTTCCAGCATGTCGTTGAAGACCGGCGAGTCGACGAACACGTGGGCGTGGGCGTCGATGGCGCCGATGGAGGAAAACGACGAGGCGTCCATCACGCCAACGGACGCGAAGAACAGAAGAACGGAAGTTGTTCGCAGCGTCATGGCTGAATTCCTCGGCAGCGCGCAACGGCGCGCCTCCAGCCCTCGAACAGCTCCTCGCGGCGCTCGGAGGTCATTCGCGGCTCGAAGACGCGCTCGGCGAGCCAGAATCTCTCCAGCTCCTCGACGCTCCGCCAGAACCCAGTAGCCAGGCCGGCGAGGTAGGCGGCGCCGAGAGCGGTCGTTTCAACATCGGCCGGGCGGACGATCGGGCAGCCGAGGATGTCCGCCTGGAATTGCATCAGAAAATTGTTGGCGGTGGCGCCGCCGTCCACTCTCAGCTCCGCCAGCTTCTCGCCGGAATCGGCTTCCATCGCCTCGACGAGCTCGCGGGTCTGGAAGGCAATGCTTTCGAGCGCCGCGCGGACAATGTGCGCGCGGCCGGAGGCCCGCGTCAAGCCGGTGAGCAGCCCGCGCGCCTGCGAGTCCCAGTGCGGCGCGCCGAGCCCGACGAAGGCGGGGACGAAGTAGACGCCGGCGGTGTCACTGACCGACTCCGCCAACGTTTCCGATTCCGCCGCCGTGGAGATGACGCCAAGCTGGTCGCGCAGCCACTGGACGACCGCTCCGGCGATGAAGATGCTTCCCTCGATGGCGAACTGCGGTTCTGCGCCGGTCGAGGCAGCGCGCGTGGCCAACAGCCGGTTCCGCGAAACGGGCTGATGCGAGCCGCAGTGCAGGAGGGCGAAGCAGCCCGTGCCGTAGGTGTTCTTGCTCAGGCCGTGGCGGAAGCACGCCTGGCCGACCAGGGCCGCCTGCTGGTCGCCGGCGATTCCCGCGATGGGGACGGGCGCTCCCAGATGCTCGGCCGCCGCCTCGCCGGCCACGGAACTTGACGGCACGATCCTCGGCAGCATGGCGCGCGGCACGCCGAAGATGTCGAGCATCTCATCGTCCCAATCGCCCGAGGCGAGGTCCATGAGCATCGTCCGCGACGCGTTCGAAGGATCAGTCGCATGAACGGCGCCGTTGGTGAGTTTCCAGATCAGCCAGGTATCCACGTTGCCGAACAGCAGCTCTCCGTCGCGCGCCTTCTGCCGGGCGTCGGGGATGTTTTCGAGAATCCAGCGGACTTTGCTGGCGGAGAAGTAGGCGTCGATCACCAGGCCGGTTTTGCGAGCAATGGTCGCGGCACTCCGGCCGGCGGCAAGCTCGGCGCAGTATCCCGCAGTTCGGCGGCACTGCCAGACAATCGCCGGAGCGGCCGGCTCCCCCGTCGCGCGATCCCAGACGACGGCGGTTTCCCGCTGGTTGGTGATGCCGATCGCCGCCAGCGCGGACGCGCCGATGCCGGCGGCGTCGAGCAGCCGGCGGGCGGCGGCCAGTTGCGAGCGCCAGATCTCCCCGGCATCCTGCTCCACCCAACCGGGCTGCGGGAAGGCCGAGTGGATTGGCTCCGACTCCATGCCGGTGCGCTGTCCCAGCTCGTCGTACAGAACCGCGCGGGCGCTGGTGGTCCCTTCGTCAAGGGAGAGGATGAATCGCACCGGGCAATTATAATAAATGCATGTTCTTCCGCAGGGCAAAGCCGAAGGTTCTTACGTTCGCCGACCGGTTGGACAACGCGCGCAAGACCGGCTTTCTGGTAGAGCCGCAGGAAGGCGGCCGCGCCCGTGCGGTGCGAGAACGATGCGCCGCGCTGGTGGAGGACTCGACGCCGCTCCCACACATCGGCAAAGCGGGCGTGCTGATCGGAGGGGAGATCGGCTTCCTTGTCGACGGCGGCTTCCAGAAGTTCTTTCGGACGCCGGGCGGCAAGACGGCTCCGGCGCTGGCCGAGGACCTCAAGGCGCTGCACGCCTTTGACGAAGATTTGCGGGAGGCGTTGGGATTGCCGAGCCTGTACAACCAGTCGCTGGGAACGACCTGCGAGTACCACCACTACGATCGCGTCGAAGGGCGGGAGTAGAGAAGACGTGGTGTGCGGCGATGAAGGGGCGGGACTACCTACTGCGGGTCACAAAGTGATGCGGTCCTCCGTGGCGCGGGCACTCCCGCCGGATCGAGACAGACTCGACTCGACCCCGTGTCGTCGATCCTCCACAAAAGCGCCCCGATGAGTCGGGGCGCGGCGGACACGAGTGTCCGCGCCACGCTGCCGCCAACTACCTGGAGAAGTCGAACTGCAAAGTCAGGAAGGCGCCGTCTTTCACTTCCAACTCCTGCTCGGAATCACGAAGGCCCTCTTTGCGAACGGTGATCGTGTGCTTGCCCGCCGTGAGGTTCAAGGTCGCCGGGGTCGTCTCGTTCCGAGGCTGGCCGTCGACGAGAATGGCGGCTCCCGGCGGGTCGGAATTCACCCGCACCATGCCGGCCATCGGCACCAGATCGATGGAGAGGCTGGATTCTTTGGGCAGTTGGAAGATCTTCAGGGCTGGCCGGTAGCCGGCCAGGGTCGCCGACGCCGTGTGGCGGCCGGGCGGCAGGGAAACGCTGCACGGGCTCTGGCAGGAGATCTCCGAATTGTCGAAGACCACGGTCGCGCCGGCGGGCGTTGTCTGGATCGACACGCTGAGGCCGGCGGCGGTTCCCTCCGGAGGCTTCGTCGGAGCCGGCTGGCGACTCGCTGTTTGGGCCGGCTTGGGTGCCGGAATTGCCTGGAGCGGTTCGGCAACCTGGGGACTGGTCGGCGCCTCGGGCGGCGGCGCCTGTTGCGCCTGAGCCGGCGCGGACGAAGCCGGAGCCGGCTGCCGGCCGCGCGGCATGAAGAAGAATACTGCGCCCATGACCACCAACGCCGCAACCGCGCCCAACGCGAATACGCCTGTATCCTTGGCCTTGGATGTCGTGACCGGGACATCCACCTCATCGCGCCGCCGCGGCGCGGGCATCGCCATCGGAACCGGCTCCGGTTTCGTGGGCGGAGCGGGCGGAGGGGCCGGTTCGACGGCTGCCGGTTCGACGGCCGTGGCTGGGGCAGGCGAAACCGCCTGCCCCACCAGTTCGGGTGCGGGCACCGCGGCTGCGGCAAGGGAAAGGGGCTGTTCCACCGGGACCGGTGGGAAGATCGCGGTTTCGGCAGCGGTCTCGGCGGGCGAAACCGCCGGCGCCACAGGGGCCGGTGGAAAGAACACGGTTTCGGCGGCGGTTTGGGCAGGCGAAATCGCCTGCCCCACCGGGGCCTGTGGGAACGCTACGGTTTCGGCGGCGGCCACCTCGCTATACCGCAGGCGCGACTTGTGTGCATCGCCGGCGGCGCGCTGGAATGTTCCGCGCAACTGAGCCAGCCGGGTTGAGTTCGGGTAAGACGCCAGTCCGCGCTCGACGCACGCCAAAGCGCCGTCGATGTCGCCGGCGGCCTGAAGCTCACGGGCCTGGGCGATGCACTCGTCGATGAACTTCTCGCGCTTGCGATCATCCACGAGCGTTCGCAGGCTCCGAGCCAGGACGTGGTTGGCATCGAGCTCGAGCGCCTCCGCGAGCAGCGTTTCGGCCGCGTTGAAGTCCTCGTCCATCAGGTCGCGGGCGCGCTCGGCAAGCGCACCGGTGAGCGCCGTGCGGGCGATCGGGTCCCGCGGGTCGAGCCGGCAGGCCTGTCGCAGGGCGGCTGCGCCTTCCTCAAACTTGCCCTCGGGGCAGAGCCGCTGCCCTTCGGCAAGCAGCGCCTGCGCCTCCTCCCGTGCGGCTAAGCCCTGCCGGATGACCTTCTCCAGCCCGGTGAGCTCGGCGTCTTCGGGAAACTCGGCAAACGCCTCAGTGAGGAGTTCGGCGGCACGGGCGTAATCGCCGGTTTCGACCTGGTGGTCGATGCGCTGCACCCACCGCTCCTTGTTCCGCTCGCGCCCCTGCTGATTCCGCCGCTTGACGACCCGCTCGACTTCGAAGTCCAGGCCCGGGTACTGGCTGTGTATGGTTCGCAGGATCTCCCACTGGCCGAGGGCCTCCGTGAACTCGGACCGCTCCTCGTGCAGCGTGGCCTTGGTGACGATCGAGTTCACCAAGTCGCGCTTGTCGCGAACCAGCTTCAACGAGCGCTGGAAATGGCCTTCTTCCGGAAAGCGCTCCGTGGCTTCCCGGAGGATGCCCACGCGGCGCTCCAGGTCGGCTTCGGCCTCGACCCGCTTGTCCACCTCGGCGATGTAGGAGGAAAGCTCGCGCCGCTGATTTTCCTGCACCTCGAACAGCAAGGCCTGGAACAGGGCGTGGCCCGGATGAGTGTTGAGAAAATCCTCGCAGATCTTGAGGGCCTTGGCGAAGTTCCGATCGGCGAGATGCTGGCGCGCCTGGGCGTAGGAGTTCTGAATCGCATCGTGCTCGGATCGCACCTGGTTGTACAGGTTCTGGTAGGTGGCGCCCGAGCCCGGCGAGGAGGCGTCCGGCGCACGGCGGTCGAGCTCCAGCACGCGTTGCAACTTGCCCAGGGCGGAGCTCAGCTCGCCCTTGTGGTAATCCGCCATCGCCGCCCGATAGAGCTCTTCCTTTTCCTGGTACTCCCGGCGGTACTCGTCCTCGCGGCGCGACAGCCCCGCCAGTAGCTCCAGCGCCCGGCTGTGGCGCGAGTCCTGTTGCAGCACGTTCTGGAGGGCCTGGCGGGCGTGGTCGAAGCGATAACTGTCCAGGTGCTGCCGAGCCAGCTTGATCCACTCGTCGATCTGCCGCTGATGGCTTCCGCGCTCCACCTGTTTCCGCAGCGCCAGGGCGTCGGCGTTATCGGGCTCGAGTTGCAGCACCTCCTGGATCTTCTGCAACGCCAGCGGGTACTCTTCCTCCTCCATGCGCCGGCGGGCGCTCTCGATGAGCTGCATGATCTGCTTGCGGCGGCTGGCGTTGTCGATCTGCCGCCGCAGGCGCGTCATGTCCGGATCGAAGTGTCCTTCGGCCTCGAGTTCGCTGAGGATCTCGGTGGCGAACTGGTAGTCGCCTTGCTCGAAGGCGCGGAGGGCGCGCTCGACCCGTGGCCGGATGCGGGCCGCGTCGAACATCTCGATCGGCTCGTTGCGCAGCGCCTTCTGGAGCGTGTCGCCGAATTCGCGCGCCGAGGCGAAGCGGTGGAACGGCTGCTTCGAGATCGCCTTGTGGATGACGCGGCTGACCAACTGGCTGACCTGCGGGTTCAACTCGGAGGCCGGCGGGGGAATCGAATGGAGGATCGCCCTGGCCACCTCGGCCATGGTTCCGCGCTCCCACGGCAGCCTGCGGGTGAGCGCCTCGTACGCCGTCACCCCTATCGCGTAGATGTCCGTCTGCGGCGAGAGCGGCTTCATCTCGATCTGCTCGGGCGCCATGTAGAGCAGTGTTCCCTTCTGGCCGGTCGAGGAGCCGCTCTCGACCATGTGCGCCAGGCCGAAGTCGATGATCTTCACCGAATCGTCTTCCATGACGAAGAGGTTGCTCGGCTTCAGGTCGCGGTGGATCAGGCCGCGCTCGTGGGCGGCGTGAAGCCCGCGGCACGCTTGCGAGATGATGTCAACGGTGCGCTCGACGGTGAGCCGCTGGCTGGAGCCGGCAATGAGCTTGTCGAGCGAGACCCCCCGCAGCAGCGACATCACGAAATACGGCTTGCTGACGCCATCCTCTTCGAACTCGCCGATATCGAAGATCTCGACGATGTTCGGGTGGCTCATGGACGCGAGCACGTCGCATTCTTTGTAGAAGAGCTGAAGGGAGGTGCGGTTCAGCGCGTCGCGCAGGGTCTTGAGGGCCACTTCGCGCTTAACCACCGTGTCGAACGCGCGGTAGACGACCCCCATGCCGCCCTGGCCGAGAACCTGGCGTATCTCGTAGCGATCTTTCAGTTTCGTGGGTACGGACACCCAGCGCAACCTCTTTGTAGTGATAGCACAGGCGAAGTGGCGGGGGAAGGGGAGAAGGCGCGAAGCGGCCCCGGCAAGGTGGCGGAAAGGCTGATCCGCACCCTCAAGACGGCATTCAGCCTGTAAGGCGAGACCGGCCGAACGCGAGTCTATTCCCCGGCGCGAAGCATGTCGAAGATATTGGTCATCCTCGCCGCAAAGTCCGCCCTCTTGATCTTGTCCCCTTCCATTCTGACAGTGATTCTCCCGTTGAGGGACTTGAGTTTCCAGGCCTGTAACCGGTCCGAGGCAATGACCACGTCGATCACGACCGTGTCCCCGTCGAACTTGATCGATTCCAGCCGCAGAACGCGGAGGTTGGCCGAGAAACGGTCGCGGTGCCAGTCCGCTACTTCCTCGCGGCCGCGGAACAGGGTGCCCTGAAAGTCGACCGCGCCATCGTCGGCGAAATAGTCAAGGCATCGGTCCAGATCCCGGGCCTCGAACGCCTTGAGGTAACCCTTCACCAGGGCCTCGGGGTACGAGGGGTTCACCGCCTGGGGTTCTGTCATGGTCAGGGCCTCCTCCGATCTGCAAGTACTTGAATCTTTGTGGCGGGGCAAGCGCTATCGCCTGCCGGGAGCTGCATCCCAGACCTCTCAGCGGCCTGCTAGAGTTGTCATTCGCCGCGGTGCAGCAAGTAGTATATGATATCACCCGGGCACGGCCTCCGGACCGCAAGGCGACAAGATGTCCGAGTTCGGCTTGCGAATCACAATCGGCCCATTGACTTCCGGGACTGGCGGGAGTACGAACGAAGTGAGGAGGCATGAGATGGCCGCTCGCACGCTGATTCAGATGATTGAGGACCACTCGGAACAGATCACCGCGAGGGTGGTGAGGCGCATCCAACTCGATCCCGAACTGGCGCACGCCGGCAGGCTGCCGGAGTGGGACCTGCGCGACCGGGCCCAGGAGGTGCTCAAGAACCTCGGCCGCTGGCTCGCCAAGAAGCAGGAAGAAGAACTGGCCAAACGTTACGAGTGGCTCGGGCGTCTCCGCTACGAGGAGTCCGTGCCGCTTCACGAAACAGTGCGAAGCGTCCAGATTCTCAAAGACCAGATGCTCGACTTTATTCGCGAGCAGGGAGTCGGCCAAAGCAGCATGGAACTCTACGAGGAGGAAGAACTGGAGCATCGCGCCGGTCTGTTCTTCGACGACCTGATCTACCATCTGGTACGAGGCTACGAGGGAGCGCTGCGCAAGGCAGCTCACCTGGTCGCCTGACCGCCTTCGCCGTGGCTGCGGCCGCGGCTTACCCGATGATGGCGTACTGGTAGGCGCCACGAGTCGGCCGGCCTTCGCGGAACCGCTCGAAGCGGAACGGTGTGAGGTCGTAGGTGCGGCACTCGCCTTCCACCACCAGTTCACTCATGGCGGCTCCCACGGCCGGTCCGAGCTTGAATCCGTGACCGCTGAACCCGACGGCGCAATAGAATCCCTTGACCTCGGGGATGTGGTCGATGACGGGCTGGGAGTCCGGCGTCATGTCGTATAGCCCGGCCCAGCCCCCTTGCGCCAGGCCCTCCGACATCAGCGGGAACCGCTTGAGGCACGCCTCCGAGAAGGCCTCGATTTCTTCGTAGTCGGGAACAGCCGAGTGCGCTTCGATGGCCGCCTCCTCCTCAGGCCCCATGTTGTGGATCGAGCCCACCATCAGCGCCGCGTTTCTCTCCGGCTTGTGGTACCAGCCATCCACGAGGTCGACCCAGACAGGCGTGGGGGTTCGCCACCGTGCGGGTCTCTGCAAAATGACCACCGGGTGACGGGTCACGTAGATCGGGATTTCGACGCCAGCCATGGCGGCGATGCCCTTCCCCCAGGGGCCGGCTGCGTTGATGACCGTCCGGGTCGAGATCTCGCCGCCTTCGGTGAGCACGCCGGCGATCTGTCCGGAGCCGACGCTCAGTCCGGTGACGCGCGTGCGCCGCAGGACTTCCACCCCCTTTCGCTCCGCCGCTTCGGCAAAGCTGTTCGCCGCCAGCGCCGGATCCGCGTAGCCGCCGTCCGGCTCGTAGCTGCCAACGGCGACACCCGCGACCGACAGGGCGGGCTCCATGGCTTCCAGTTCGCGCGCCGACAGAATGCTCTCCCGGATGCCCAGGCGATGATGCATCTCCACCGTCGTCTTCAGCGCATCGGCATTTCCTTCCGGACTCAGGAACACCACGCCGGCCTGAACGAAACCCGCGTCTCCGCCAACCACTTGGGCAAAGTCCTCAAAACAGCGAACGCTGTCGCGCGCCATCTTCGCCAGGGTCTCGACCGTATAGTGCTGGCGCACGATGCCGCTCGACCGGCCGGTCGGCCCCGACGCGATGTGCCCTTTTTCCAGCAGCACTACCCTCTTCACGCCTTTCCCCGCGAGGTGAAACGCGATGCTACAGCCGTTGATTCCGCCGCCGATGACAACCACGTCCGCCGTCTTGGCCACTGTGTCCCCCTTGTCCTGCTGGTCCTTGCTCTGGCTGAAGTGTTCCCCGGCCTTCGGGACCAGCGCCGCTGTCTTCTCTGACACCGTACCGCATCGAGACCCACCCGTCATCTGGCGGGTGGGTGTCAGCGGTTGCTGGCTCCGGCGCAAGCGAAAGCCGTCTCAGGAAACCATTCCGCAGACGGGGCGTCCGCGGAAGCGCTTTCCTTGGAACAAGAAGGCGATTCGGCGGTTTGGCCCGTGCTTTGCGCCTCCAAGGACGGTCACCATGATCCGACGAATACTCGCTTTGTCCGCGCTGGCGCTGTTCCCGCTCCGGGCCGGCCATTCGGCCCAGGCGCAGATCTCCGGAGGCGCTACGGAAGTCCGGGCCACCGGCGGCTTGACGAAGATCTTCCTGGACGAACCTGCTCATCTCACGGCCGGCGGGTCGGTCCGTTACTATCTGACCCGCCGGTTGTCGGTGCAGCCGGGTGCGTTCCTGGCTCGCGGCAGCAACTACGAAGAGCGGTCCTTGCTTGCCGACCTCGCCTTTGACTTCCCGGCTTCCGGCGGGCGAGTCACGCCCTACGTGATCGGCGGCGTGGGATTGCTACGCTGCCACGACAAGAGAATCGATTACACAAGCACCGAGCTCAACGCCGGCGGAGGGTTCGGCGCGAAGGTCTTCTTGACGCCCAGGCTTTACGTGGCGCCGGAGGTCCGGCTTGGCACGCATGCATTTCCGCAGGCGACTATCGGCGTGGGTTTCCTGGTCTCCCGGCGGCGGTGAAAGACAGTATCCCGTCCCCCGGCGGGCAGCTCACCGCCCTGGGCTATTGTTGACGGTAAAGGAAACCGGCGCCGAGGTCGTCACCCATCCGGCGTTGTCCCGGGCCACGGCAGTCACCACGTGTGTTCCGTTGGGAACCGTTTTGGTGTCGAACTTCACATACCAGGGCTTCTTCGTCACTTCCGCGCCGGCGTTGACGCCATCCACTTTGAATTGCACTCCCGCGACGCCGCTGGCCAGGTCGCCCAGGTTGCTGCGAACATCGTACGCGCTGGCGGAAAGGACGATTCGGCCGGAGACCACCGACCCGGCCGTCGGGCTGGCAATCGACACAACCGGCGGGGTGGTGTCCTCCGGCGGGAGTGTGGTTGCCGAAGCTACCGCCGATTGCGCCGATGTGTTGTAGGCCGCGTCCATAGCGGTGACGGCATAGTGGTACGTCGTCTGCGGATTGTGGTTCGAGTTGGAATAAGATGTGCCGCTGACAGCGGCGATCAACGTCAGGGAAGTCGGCGCGGTGCCTCGGTACACCTTGTACTTCACCACCGCCACATTGTCCGTGGACGGCGACCAGCTCAGGTTGATCTGCGTCGGCGAAACGGCTGTGGCGACGACGTTCTGTGGCACAGTCGGCGCCGTCCTGTCCGGCATAATGGCCACCGCCGGAGCCGACAATTCCGAGACGTTCCCCATGGCGTCGAATGCGACGACCCGGTAGGAATACGCGGCGCCTTCCGTCAGCCCCGTGTCGCTGTAGTACCGGAACGCGGTGCGCGCGATCTGGGCGCCATCGCGGTACACCACATAGCCGGCTGTGCCGATGTTGTCCGCGGCCTCGGTCCAGGAAACGTACGCGCTGGTAGTAGAGGTCGGCTGGGCGGTCAAGGACGGAGCCGCCGGCGGCGTCACGTCGGGAAATTCGGTGATGAAGCCTTCGTAGGCCAACCCAGTGCTGGAATACTGGCCGGCCATCATGTTGTCTCCCTGCACCTCCTGCGTGAGCGCCCGCTTCTCGTCGTAAGACAACCCTTTGGTTTGCTCGGTGTACTCCAGGTACCCCCGGAAATAGCCGTCCCAGAATGGCGAAATGAACTCGAGCTGCTTGTAGTGCGAGAAATCGACCAACGCTTGAAGGAAGAAGGCGTCCAGCGGCGCCCAAAAGCTGAAAACATCCCGTTCGTAGACCTCCGCGTAACTCAGCGTGTCCAGCTCGTTTTCACGCACTTTGAAAAGCCACGCCTCTCCCACAGCGACTTGTTTCCCATGGCTTCTGGCGGTGTCGGCGATCGTGATCGCTCGGGTGAAGTAGTCCATGTTTGTGGGGTAGATGTGAATATTAATGTAAGCCACCGACGTAGCGGCGTAGCTGTTAATGTAATCCAGGTAAGAAGCCTGCCAGGTTCCGACCCCCGCGCCGATCCGCAGCCCGCCCACCCCTGCCTGTTGCAGGCCGGCGAGAATCTCGTTCAACAGCGCGGTGCTGCCCTCTGGGGTGCCCAGTTCCGGCTTCCCGGTTTGCTCCGCTTCCGTGTCCGGTTCGGAAATGACCGAAATATAGTCCGGATGGAGCTGCTGGGCGATCGTTCGAATCATTTCCGCGCGGGCCTGCCTGTATTGCTCCAGGGTCAGGCTTCGATAGAAGGGCCCCACCGGGACATTGGTATACACCGGATCCGAGAGCATGACCTGGCTTTCCGCAATCACCTTCATCCCGCGGGCGCGGATGTCTCCGACGAGCTGCTGATAGAAGCTCAGGTACTGCTGATAGGTTGCCGGACTGCCGTGGAAGGGTTCATAGAGAATCGGGAAGCCGATGTCGAGTGAAATACCCTGCACCCCAAGGGCTTTCAGCCCGTCGAGTTCCAGCAGCGCGCCGGTGTACCAGCTCGGCGACAGCATGGTCGCGCCCACGTGAGGATTCCCTCCGGCAAGGTGGGCGGCGAACACGACCGGCCATTTCGCGCCGTTCCAGCCGGAAGCCACCGTGTTCCGGAAGCTGTTGATGTTCACGCTCAATTCACTGGACAGATCTTGGAACTCCTCCGGGACACCAGGCGCTTGAGCGAACAGGCCGGGCGCCGGCAAGCTAACCGCGAACAGAAAGATGACCGAACAGATTGTGCTTCTTCGGGTCAAGGTCACACCTCCAACAATTCTCAAATGCCGCCCGGGCGGCCAGGATTAGATGTTGCGTATGCTCTGATATTCGGCTCACGCAGTGGCGATTTCCTTACGCGGATGCGCCTACATTCGTTGGTAAACTACTAGTAGATCGAGGTCAATATTGACAAAGGATGGTGGGAGAATGCTATCGAAGATTAATCAATTCTCGGCAATAAACTGAAAGAAAAGGATTTAGTCGCTTGCGAGGAAATCGGGCATATCGGTGGCAAACACAAACAGGTGGCCGTCGAAGGCATCCAATTCCAGGTGCTCCCGCACCAGCGCATGCAGCCCGTCGAAGCTCTTGCGCATGTCGCAGGGCGCCAGGCACAGATACACCCGCACGCTGGCCGGCAGGTGGATCATGCGCGCAATGCTTCCAGCACCGTGCGGAAGGTCGTGCCGTCCACCCCGGCGCCGATGCGCAGCCGCTCGCCCGTTGCCAGCAGCAACTCCAGACTTGCCTCGGTCGCCGGCACCGGCGCCGTTCCTCTCTCCACCAACGCGAACCGCACCAGCCCCTGGCCCCGGAGCCGTTTGCGCCAGGCGTAGAAGCAGTGTTCCGCAAGCCCACGTTCGTTACAGAACTGCCGCACGGACACTCCGCTGCGCTCTTGCTCCGCGATCCGCCTGCGCCACTGATCGCTCTTGGTGGCCGCCTTCTCCCCAACGATGCCTTCCGTCATGAGACCACTATGTAGTCTTGCCGGTCTATTGGGAAGAGGGGTTCATCGGACGCTTACTGTATCTCTGCACGCTGGCTCGGCCGGTTTTGTTGAACGCCGTCCGCCGGCGCGGCTCCGTTCGGCAGTACGATTGCGTCAGGTCTTGAATCACCTTGAACCTGGTGAGCCTGCCGAAGTTCCACCGGCTGGGTCTGATCGCGTAGAACACCACGCGGTGCAGCAGATCGCGCGGGCGGTCCACGATGTGGGGAGGATTCGGTGGCAACATGAGGCCGAGGAATGGTGGGCGCGACAGGACTCGAACCTGTGACCTCCTGCGTGTGAATTGTTTCCGCGCACCGTGATGGTGGCGGACCGAGTGCGCCCAAGTCCCCTGGCAACATCGCGTTTACGGGCAAACCCTGTACAACAGTCGCACGTCGTCCCACTGTGGCAAACTGGGACTTTGCGATGGGGTTGCGTCACACGCAACGTCACAATCCAGGATGCGATGACGAAAAGCAAAGAACAACGTCCGAAGAACACGCAACGC
>CAZACK010000109.1:0-17216 GCA_964483455.1 uncultured Solibacteraceae bacterium | reverse complement strand
CCTAACAAGCTGATTCTGTGACGGTTACGCGTCGTTCCAAAATAGCCACACCCTTTTGATTTCGTCTTCTCCTCCCAGCCAAGCACTCCCCTGCTACCATATCTTCTCTGTCATTATGCCCCTCCACCAAGTGGTCGTTCTGGCCGTGCTGCAAGGCGTCACCGAGTTTCTGCCCATCAGCAGTTCCGCGCACCTGGCGCTGGCGCCGTGGCTGTTGAAGTGGCAGGACCAGACGCTGGTCTACGACATCGCCCTGCACATCGGCACGCTGGCGGCGGTGCTGCTGTACTTCTGGCGCGATCTGCTCCAACTTACCGCCCAGGGGTTCGGGCTGCGTTACACCCATGATCCCGAGCTGGCGAAGAACCGGAGAATGTTCTGGCTCATCGGCGCTGCCACCATTCCGGCCGGCGTGGCCGGCCTCCTGGTCCAGGACCTGGCCGAGAACGCCTGGCGGCATAACCGCATTCTGATTGGAAGCATGCTGGTGGGCGTCGGGCTGCTCATGATCGTGGCCGAGCGCGTCGGCAAGCGGCGTAAAGGCATCGGCCAGATCGGCGCCGCCGACGCTATGATCATCGGCGGCGCGCAGGCGCTGGCGCTGGTGCCCGGCACGTCCCGCAGCGGCATTACCATCACCGCCGGCCTGTTCCGGCATATCGAGCGGCCGGCCGCCGCCCGGTTTTCTTTCTTGCTATCGACCCCGGCGGTCGCCGCCGCTGCCGCCAAGGCCCTCTGGGACCTGATCGAGCAGGGCGGGGTGCCGGCCCACCTGCGCGTGCCGTTCGTCCTCGGGATCCTGGTAAGCGCGGCCACCGGCTGCCTGGTGATCGGTTTCCTGTTGCGATTCTTGCGCGAGCATACGCTGAAATTCTTTATCTATTACCGGGTCATTTTTGGCATAATAGTGATTGCTCTGGCCGCATTCTTCCGCCCATAAGGCGCGATGGGTTTTTTGTCTCCGACGCGCAGGCCGCGTCTGAATGAAGTCACCGGACTGATCTTCCTGGCCGCCGGGCTGCTCCTGTGGCTGAGCCTGCTCTCCTACCACTGGCAGGACCCCTCCTGGAACACGGCGGCCGGCGCCGCCCGCCCGCGCAACCTGGTCGGCTACGTCGGATCGCATGTGGCCGATCTGTCATTCCAGGCGTTCGGGCTTGCCGCCTTCGTGTTTCCCTTGCTCCTGCTGCTGCTGGCCTGGAAGTGGATTCGCTCGGAGGCGATCGAGTCCGTGGTGATCAAAGCCGCCGGTTCGATCCTGCTTCTACTGAGCATCTGCACGGGACTAGCCCTGGCGCCGGACTGGCGTTTCTTCCCCGATGCGATCCCCGCTGGCGGCTTGGTCGGCATGGTGATCGCTGATTATTTCCGCGGTGCCATGAACATCACCGGCGCGGCCGTGCTGGCCGTCACGTCTCTGATCGTTTCCATCTACCTGATTTCGAGCTTCACGCTTTCGAAGTTCAGCGCCTGGTTCCAGGGCCCGTTGCGGGTGCTGCGCGCGGCCGGGGAGCATTGGAGCGCGTGGCGGGAAGAGAGGCAACGCAGGAAGCGGGAGAGAGCCGAAGCCCGGGCGGAGGCAAGGCCCAGGCGGATGCGCCTGGCCCGGCTGCTCGAGACCGAACCGGAGCAGCCCCCGGTGGCCTCCGTAATCCGGCAGGCCTCCCCCGCTGAGCCGCCGATGGCGCCTCCCATCATCGAAAACATCCCGATTCGGACGCTGGACGACGTGCCGCCGCCCGCGCGCCAGGAGCATGCCGCGGCTTTCCCCCCTGCCGAGCCTGAGCCCGAGCCGATGGCGGCAGCCGCTCCGCCGCGCAAAGCCAAACGTCGCGAATTCCAGATGCCTGCGACGGAACTCTTGAACGAGACCCCTGGGCGCAATCCGTACGACGAGGAAGAGCTGAAGGACACTGCCGGCCGGATCAAGTCGAAATTCGAGGAGTTCAACGTTCTCGGCTCCGTGGTCCAGATCAATCCCGGTCCCGTGGTGACCACCTTCGAATTCAAGCCGGAGGCGGGCATCAAGTACAGCCGCATCATCACACTCAACGAGGACCTCTGCCTCGGCCTGCAAGCCGAGTCGATCCTGATCGAGCGCATTCCCGGCAAGCCGACCGTCGGCATCGAGGTTCCGAACACCAGGCGCGAGGTGATCGGCCTCCGGCAAATGCTCGAATCGGACGAGTTTCAAAACGCGCCGTCGCGGCTGACGATTCCGCTCGGCAAGGACATCAACGGACGAATCAAGATGGCTTCGCTCGACACCATGCCGCACCTGCTGATCGCCGGCTCGACCGGCTCGGGCAAGAGCGTGATGCTCAACTCGATGATCATGGCCATCCTGTTCAAGTCCACTCCGGACCAGGTGCGGATGATCCTGGTGGACCCGAAGCGGCTGGAGCTGGGGCTGTACGAGGGCATTCCCCACCTGCTGACGCCTGTCATCACCGACACCAAGAAGGCGACCAACGCGCTGCGCAACGCCGTGCTCGAAATGGAGCGCCGGCTGCGGCTGCTGGCCTCCCAGGGCGTGCGCAACATCGAGCAGTTCAACCGCAAGGTCCGCCAGTTGCAGCTCGAGCCGCGCAGCCTGTTCGCCGAGGAGGAGGCCGCGGTCGAAGAACTCGAGCCGCTGCCCTACATCGTCGTGTTCATCGACGAGCTGGCCGACCTGATGATGGTGGAGCGGGGCAACGTCGAGGAGGCGGTGACCCGGCTGGCGCAGATGGCCCGCGCCGTCGGCATCCACCTGGTGCTGGCCACGCAGCGCCCGAGCGTCGACGTGGTCACCGGGCTGATCAAGGCCAACTTCCCGGCGCGGATCAGCTTCCGCGTGGCGACGCGCGTGGACTCGCGGACCATCCTCGACGTGATGGGCGCCGAGCACCTGCTGGGCAAGGGTGACATGCTATTCCTGCCGCCGGGATCTTCCCGGCTGATCCGCGTCCACGGAGCGCTGGTGACCGAGCGCGAGATCAACAAGGTGGTCGACTTCTGGAAACTCCAGGCGACGCCCGAGTACGACGCGACGTTCCTCGAGGCGCCGCCGTCGGAGGAGGACGAAGAAGGCATCGAGGAATTCGACGGCGAGCAGGACCCGCTCTACGAGGATGCGGTCCGGGTGGTCTGCGAACTCGGCAAGGCCAGCACCTCGACCCTCCAGCGCCGGCTGAGGCTGGGTTACGGCCGCGCGGCGCGAATCCTCGACATGATGCAGCGCGAGGGCATCATCGGCCCGGTGGACGGCAGCAAGCCGCGCGAGGTGCTCAAGCGGCCGGAGTGGCTGGAGGCGGTGCGGGTGTGAGGGCTGCAAACGCCACCTTCCGCTGCACGAGGGCCTGAAGGGAATGCAGGTCGTGACCCGGCGGATGGCCGTCTCAGAAACACACGGTCCGCCGATTGTCAGACGAATCTGCTAGAATGTCGGACAGCGAATGAAAGCACATCGTATTTCTGTGCGGTTCCCGGCCGACCTGCGCCGGCGGCTGAGAGAGGCTTCTCAACGCAGTGGCAGGATCGAGTCCGACCTCGTTCGCGGGGCCGTGGAGCGGCAACTCGCCGCAGACGAAGTACTCACCGCGTACGAGCATGCAAGAAACGCCGGGCTGATCGGAGCAGTGCGGGGAGCAAGCCGGGACCTCAGCACAAATCCCAACCATTTCGACGGATTTGGTGGCTCTTGAGTGGCCCGGTACTGGTAGACACCGGCCCGATCGTGGCCATTCTGTCGGCATCTGACGATTACCATCAGAAGTGTGTCGAGCAACTCCAGCGCATCAGAGCACCTCTCCTGACTTGTTGGCCCGTGATCACCGAAGCGGCCTGGCTCCTGCGGGCGTACCCGCTGGCGATTGGAAGGCTCCTTTCCTCATTCAACGGCCGGCCTTTCGAGCTTGTTCCGCTGACCGAGGAGGATCTCCCCGGAATCGCCGCGATTCTTGTCAAGTACAAGGGCCTGGGCATCCAACTTGCCGATGCGTCGCTGGTGCACCTGGGGATCCGGGAAGGAATTGAGACGATCTTTACCTTGGACAGGCGCGACTTCGGCGTACTTCGTCTGGCCCGCGGAAAGAAGTTCCGCGTCATTCCATGAGTCGATCCCCGTCCCCATGGCTACAGCCACCGCGGGCGAAAACTCGACACAAGCGAAAGCCCAGCTTCACGCACCCGTCATCGGCTTGCGGGCGAACACGTTGGCCCCATGCACGCCGTACCTCCTGGCCGTGTTCTCCTTCGCCGTGCCGCGGAAACAGTCGAAGCGGGCCGTGACGCGCACGTCCTCAAAGCCCAGTTCCCTCAGGAACGCCACGAGCTCTGCCTCCGGCAGAGCGCCGGCGATTCAACCTGTCCACAGGTCGATGTTGCGCCGGGCGTCGTCGCCGAGCTCGACATCCAGCGCGATGTCGGCAAGCTGAAGCCGGCCGCCCGATCGCAGGACGCGGCGGATCTCCTGGAATGCATTCTCTTTTTCGGGCACCAGGTTGAGCACCCCGTTCGAGATGACCACATCCACGCTGGCGGACTCCAGCGGGATCGAGGTGGCGTCAGCATCGTACACTTCTACATTCGTCAGTCCGATGGCCGCGGCTGAGCGGCGCGCGCGGTCTCGCATGGCTTCCGTCATGTCGATGCCGATCGCGCGCCCGCCCGGACCTACCCGCCGGGCCGCCAGCAGCAGATCCATCCCCGCGCCGCACCCGATGTCCAGAACCGTTTCCCCCGGCAGAATCGGGGCAATGCTGCACGGGTTCGCGACCCCGGCGAACGAAGCGGTGCTCTCGGCCGGCAGCGCCGCCAGCTCGGCCGGGTCATAGCCGAGGAACTCCGCCGCGTATCCCGGACCCCGGTGGAAATGAAAGTCGCCGTCCGGGTCGGCGGCGACGCGAGAATAGATCCTCGATACCTCCAAGCGCAGCACCTGTGTATCGAGGTCAACTGGGCAGGCAATCCCCATAAGGCACCTCTCCTGAGTGTCGGCTGTTATTACAGAGTGTAACATCGGCGAAGGCGAGGATTCAGGACGGTCGGACGGGGCCCTTGTGGCGAGCCTGGATTTACCAGCGTTTCCCGGCCGGCTAGGCAAGCCCCGCCGCCTGACAGCTTTCAATTCCTCGAGAAAAGGAGAACATCATGGCCAACAATCGTGTCGTCCACTTTGAGATTCCGGCGAACCAGCCTGAGGCGCTGACCAGGTTCTACCGCGACCTGTTCGGCTGGAAGTTTCAGAGGGCTCCGCTCCCGGGCATGGAGTACTGGCTCTGCGACACCGGCTCGGACGGGCCGGGCATCAACGGAGCGGTGATGCAGCGGCAGCACGCGCAGCAGCCGTGGATGAATTATGTCGACGTGGCGAGTATCGACGCGACGATCGAGACCGCAACGAAGCTCGGCGCCCAGGTGGCGCTGCCGAAGATGCCGATTCCAGGTGTCGGGGCCGTCGCGGCCATCATCGATCCGCAAGGAAACATCTGCGGCTTGTGGGAACAGGCGGCGCCGTAGAACATCGCGACACGGCTCGCTTCCGGCGATGGCGGGGGTCATCCCCGCCGCTACAGCTCGAATCGGATCCCCTGCGCCAGCGGCAACTCGTCCGACCAGTTCACCGTCACCGTCTGGCGGCGCATGTACTGCTTCCAGGAATCGCTGCCCGCCTCGCGGCCGCCGCCCGTTTCCTTCTCACCGCCGAAGGCGCCGCCGATCTCCGCCCCGCTCGTGCCGATGTTGATGTTGGCGATGCCGCAGTCGCTGCCCCGCGCGCTGAGGAATGTCTCCGCCGAGATCAGGTTCGTGGTGAACATCGCCGAGGAGAGGCCCTGCGGCACGTCGTTGTGCCACCGGATGGCTTCCTCCAGATCGCCGAATTCCAGCACGTACAGAATCGGCGCGAAGATCTCTTCGCGCAGGATCGGCATCACCGGCCGCGCCCGGACAATCGCCGGCTCGACGTAGCAGCCTCCGGGCAGATCCAGCCGCCGGCCGCCGTACAGGATCTCGCCTCCCTGCTCGCGGATTCTTGCCAGGCCCTGCATCATCTCCTCGACGGCGCCGCGGTTCACAAGCGGCCCCATCAGCGTCGATTCCTCCAGCGGATTGCCGATACGGATCTGGCCGTAGGCGGCCACCAGCCGCTCGGTCATCGGCGCCGCGATCGCCCTCTGGAGAAACAGCCGGCGGATGGTGGTGCAGCGCTGGCCGGCCGTTCCCACCGCTCCGAACAGCACCGCCCGCAGCGCCAGGTCGAGGTTCGCGTCATCCATCACGATGACGCCGTTGTTGCCTCCCAGCTCGAGGATGGCGCGCCCCAGCCGATTGCCGACGACCTCCGCCACGCGATAGCCCATCCGGCACGAGCCGGTGGCGCTGACCAGAGGAACGCGCCGGTCGGCGAGCAGCCGTTCGCCGATCACCGATCCGCTGCCGATCACCAGGCCGAACACGCCTCTCCAGCCGTGCCGGCCAAGGACGCGATCGCAGATCTTCTGCACCGCGATGGCAGTCAGCGGCGTGTCCGACGACGGCTTCCAGACGACGCAGTCGCCGCAGACGGCGGCGAGCAGCGCGTTCCACGACCACACCGCCACCGGAAAATTGAACGCCGTGATCACCCCGGCGATCCCCAGCGGATGCCATTGCTCGTACATCCGGTGCATCGGGCGCTCGCTCGCCATGGTGAGACCGTAGAGTTGCCGCGACAGGCCGACGGCGAAATCGGCGATGTCGATCATTTCCTGGATCTCGCCCTTTCCCTCGGGCAGGATCTTTCCCATTTCGAGCGTGACCAGCGCCCCGAGTTCGTCTTTGTGAGCACGCAGCGCGTCGGCGATCTCGCGAATGATCGCGCCGCGTTTCGGGGCCGGAACCATCCGCCAGCGGTCGAAGACCCGCGCGGCGTCGTCCAGCACTCGTTCATAGTCCTCGGCGCCCGCCGTCCGCACGCGTGCCAGCTCTGCGCCGTCCGCCGGGTTGATCGACGCCAGCTCGCCTCCGCCGGGCGCGGCCACCCAACCGGCGCCGCACGCGCCGGAATTCACCGCTTCGATCTCCAACCGCTCGAGGACTTCCGCTGCCCTGCCAGGCGCCTTCACTTGCTCCTCCTTGCCGGACCGCGCCGGCCACGAGTTCATTGTAGGTGATGGGATACATCTGCAACGTTCGCGCCGCTTCGCTAACCGTTCGCGGCCGGCCCCGTCAGATTTCTCAAAGAAGGCGGGAATTCGTGGAACACGGCGCTGCGAATGGACGTTTCCTGATTCAGTCAGGCGTGTTACCCAGCCTTTGGATGTGGCGGGAAATTCTCCCGCCGTCGGCAACTCATGTAAACGGGTAGGGGATGAACGGGTGCGCTTGAGAGGGGCGCAGACATGGAACGGAAATCCTGCTGGCTGCTGCCGGCAGCCTTCCTCGTATTCTCCCTGCCCGCGGAACTCCGGGCGGTTGAGCAAACCTGGGAACAACTGATCGACGCCGCGAATCTGCATCGCCGCCGCGCGCAATACGGGGAAGCCGAGAAAGCCGCCCTGGCGGCGCTAAAGATCGTAGAGGGTCAAGACCAGCAGAACACCCGGCTTGCCAGGACGCTGAACAACCTGGGGGCGATCTACTACGACCTGAAGAAATATCAGGACGCCGAGCCGTTGTTTCGACGGGCCGTTGCCATTTGGGAGAAAGCACCAGACTCGGAGAGGATGGACCTCGCGAGGGGGTTGAACAACCTCGGGGAAGTCTGCCGGACCCTGGGCAGGCCCGCCGAAGCGGAGAGTCATCTGCTCCGCTCGACCTCCGTCATCGAGGAGGAATTGGGACCGGATGACCTCGCTCTGGCCGCGAATCTCGTCAACCTGGCCGAGGTAAACCGGGCCCAGCGGAAGTTTCCCGAGGCCGAAGCGCTGTACCGGCGGGCCTTGGCCGTGCGGGAGAAGCGCCTCGGCCCCGATCATCCACACGTGGCGACCGTGCTGAACAATCTCGGCGTCTTGTACCACGACCAGAACCGTTACGCCGAGGCCGAGGAGTGCTATCTCAAGTCGCTCAGCATCCGGGACAAGTATCCGGGATTGGAAGACGTCAACCAGGCGCACATGCTGTTTAACCTGGCGGCGCTACAGCAGATTCTGGGACGCAACACGGATTCCGAACCCTTGCTGCGACGGTCTTTGGACATGCATCGGAAGCTCCTGGGGCCGCGCCATCCCGACGTGGCCAGAGTCCTCCTTCAACTCGGCAAGCTCTTCCTCTCGCAGGGGAAGTACGCCGGCGCCGAGAAGCTTTGTCACGAGGCGTTTTCCATTCACGAACAATGGGGCGATGCCGGAGGCACGAACGCCATGGAGTCGCTGCGCAGCCTGGCGGCGTCTCTACTGGGCCAGGGAAGGCTTCAGGAAGGAACTCGAACGATGGAGCGGGCGCTCGCGCTTGAGGAAACGCAACTCGGTCCGGCGCACCCGCGGTTTGCTGCGGACCTGGCCCGCTATGCGGCGGTCCTGCGAAGCGCGCGGCGCGACAAAGAGGCAAAGCGCGCCGAGCAGCGGGTGCGCGAGCTGTCTTTCTCGAACCGCCTGCGGGAGTAGTCGCCGGCGCTCCATCCCGCGCCCCCGTCCTACACTGGGACTGGTGGGCGCCCCTTCCCTTCTGGTTGCCGTCGTCGGGCCTACTGGCTCCGGCAAGAGCGATCTCGCCCTCGCGATCGCCGAGGAGTTCGGCGGCGAGGTTGTCAACTGCGATTCGTTGCAGATCTATCGCCACTTCGACATCGGCGCCGCCAAGCTTCCTCCCGAGCAAAGACGCGGCATCCCTCATCACTTGCTCGATGTTGCAGCGCCCGACGAAATTTTCAGCGCCGGCGAGTACGCCCGGCGGGCGCGACCGGTGCTCACGGAGATTGCCGCCAGGGGCAGGCTGCCAGTCGTGGCTGGCGGCACCGGGTTCTACCTCCGCTCGCTTCTCGACGGCCTTTTCCCCGGCCCCGGCCGCGACGACGCCTTGCGCGCGCGCCTCGCCGAGCGTGAGCGCCGGCGGCCTGGTTCGCTGCACCGCCTGCTCCGCCGGTTCGACCCGGCCTCTGCCGCCAGAATTCATCCGGGCGACCGGCAGAAACTGGTGCGGGCGTTGGAGGTGTGCCTTCTCTTGCGGCGGCCGCTGTCGCAGGCCCACGCCGTCGGGCGAGATCCGCTCACTGGATTTCGCCCCCTGAAGATCGGCCTCAGCCCGCCGCGCGAACAGCTCTACAGTCGCCTGGATCTTCGGTGCCGCCGGATGTTTGAGGAAGGCCTGATCGCGGAAGTCGAACGCATCCTGGCGCTGGGCTATCCGCCGTCTGTGAAGCCTCTGGAGGCCCACGGCTATCGCCAGGCCCTGCAACTGCTTCGCGGCGAACTGACCTACGACGAGGCTCTATACCACACGCAGCGCAACACCCGGCGCTACGCGAAGCGCCAGTGGACCTGGTTCCGCAGGGAATCCGGCATTGAGTGGTTGACGGGCTTCGGCGACGATCCCGGAGTGCGGGCCGCGGCGCTGGAACTCATCCGCAGGCAGCCCCCGATCCGCTGACCTCCTCCGGCTCCGGCCGTCGACAACCGGCCGGAAGTTACGGCTCCTGGCGGCTAAGGCCTGACTCGCCACGAAGCAAATCACAAGTTACAGAAGTTACGATCGTGCTTTTTCCATCGCATCAACGGAACGTTTTTCGTGCTGCTTCGTATTCGTTCATGGTAGGGGGACTGATCGAGGGGAATTGAGATGAAGAAGACGCTGTTCGCTCTTGCGATTACGGCGCTTGCCTTGGCGGGCGCCGAAACCTACAGAGTCAAGTTTTACCAGCATTCGGTCGTGGGCGGGACGGAGCTCAAGCCGGGTGAGTATCGCGTGGACCTGAACGGAGAGAAGGCCGTGATCTCGGGCGGCAGGCAGTCCGTCGAGACCACCGTGAAGGTGGAGACCGCCGATTCGAAGTTCAACTCCACTTCGGTCAAGTATCACAACGGGGACGGCAAGTACCGTCTTGCCGAAATCCGCTTGGGCGGCACCAAGACGAAGCTCGTTTTTGAGAACTAACTTCCGTCATTCGCCGGCATCCGCTGCATGATGCGCGCGGCTCGGCGAGCGGCGACGCCGAAACCGGGCCGCGCGCGGCGAGGGGATTCTACATGGGCGTGATTGATACGCCGGCATAGTCTCTTGAGGGCCCCTGTGCAGCATGAAGTTTCCGCAGTGTTGCCCCTCATACTCTCGCTGTCTGCAACAACCAATCTCGCTCGCGGACAAGCTACGGTCCTGGGCAGCGCGTTCAACGGCTTAATTTTTGCCTCTTGCCTCTTGCCTTGCGGGCTCGCTCCGCCCGCCGCACCCGACGCTCGTCCATCCCGAAATAATGGGCCACCTCGTGCCATACTGTATCTTTCAGCAGTTGTTCGAGGTGGCGGCGATCGCGGGCCAGCCGTTCGTGCGGTCCCTGGAAGATCGTGATGCGGTCCGGCATCGTGAAGCCGTCGCTGACGCTTCGGGAGGTCAGCGGACGGCCTTCGTAGAGTCCGAGAAGCCCGGCCGCCGGCGGCTCCGGTTCCACCACGAAAGCGACGTTGTTGAGGCGTTTGCGGAACCGGGCGGGAATCGCTCCCACCGCCCGCTCCACCAGTATGTCGAACTCCCGGGCATTCATCTGCTGAGCACCATTGTAGAAGGCAGGTGGGGCAGGCGCTTCCTCCTGCCGGACTGACATGACGAAGCGCATCATCGTCGCCATTGATGGCCCCGCCGGCGCCGGCAAGAGCACGGTCGCTCGCGGGATCGCCGCCCGGCTCGGCTTCCTCTACATCGACAGCGGCGCCATGTACCGCGCCGTCGGCCTGTGGGCCATCCGCGCCGGGCTCGACCTGGCCGACATGCATCGCCTCGAACAACTCGCGCGCGAAGCCCGGATCGAGCTGCATCCCGGCGGCTCGACCGTCATCCTCAACGGCGAAGACATCACCGACGCCATTCGCGCCCCGGAGATCGCCCAGGCGGCCTCGAAGGTCTCGGTTGTCCCCGGCGTGCGCCGCGCCATGGTCGAATTACAGCGCCGGATGGGCGAGCAGACCAGCGTGGTCATGGAGGGCCGCGATATTGGAACGGTCGTCTTCCCCGACGCCCAGGTGAAGGTCTTTCTCGACGCCGACCCCGAGGTTCGCGCCGGACGCCGGCTCAAAGAACACGATCAGAAAGGCGAAGCGATCGACCCCGAGCACCTGGTTCGCGAAATCCGCGAGCGCGACCACCGCGACCGCTCCCGGGCCGAAGCGCCCCTCGTGCAGGCGCCCGACGCCGTCTACTTGGACACCTCCCGGATGACGATCGAAGAGGTCGAGGAGGCCATCCTGAAGCTCGTGCGCCACCGCACGTCCAACGGCAAGGAATCAACGAAATGAAAGATCTTCTGGTGATGAAATTCGGCGGCACGAGCATGGGCTCGGCCGAGCGCATCCGCGTGGCGGCCCGGATTTCCGCCGCCGAGAAGCGCAAGCGCCCAGTGGTGGTCGTCGTCTCGGCGATGTCCAAAGTGACCGACCTGCTGCTGGACACGCTGCGGCGCGCCGAGGCCGCCGACGAAGCCGGCATGGAGTCCAACCTCCAGCGGCTCCAGGACCGCCACGTGGAAACCTGCCACGAACTGCTCCCGCCTCCCAAGCAGGAGGCGGCGCTGGCCGGCATTCATTCCCTGATCTCGGATTTCCAGCGCATCGCCAACGGCATCCTCATGCTCGGCGTACGCCCGCCGCGCTCGGTGGACGAGGCGGTGGCCATCGGCGAGCGTCTCTCCGCGCTGCTCATGGCTGCCTGCCTCGAGAGCCAGGGCGTCCGGGCCGTCGCCATCAACGGCGCCGATGTCATCGTCACCGATTCGGTCTTCGGCAACGCCAGCCCGCTGATGGAGCCCACCCGCGCAAAGGCCCGCGGCGACCTCGTTCCCTGGATCGAAGCCGGCGTGCTGGCCGTCGTCACCGGCTTCAACGGCGCCACCGCCGACGGGCGGCCGACTACCCTCGGCCGCGGCGGCTCCGATTTCTCGGCCTCCATTCTCGCCGCCGCCCTCGACGCCTCCGAGCTGTGGATCTGGACCGACGTCGACGGCATCCTCACCGCCGACCCGCGCCTCGTTGCCGAGGCCGCCGTCCTCGACGAAGTCACTTACAACGAGGCGGCCGAGTTGGCCTACAATGGCGCCAAGGTGCTGCATCCGCGCACGCTGGCCCCGCTCGTCGAGAAGGGCATTCCGGTGTGGAGCAAGAACAGCTTCGCCCTCGACAAGCCGGGCACGAAGATCGTGCCGCGCATCGCCGCCCCAGGCGGCCCGCGGGCCGTCACCTCGATGGCCAATGTTGCGTTGCTCTCCATTGAGCCGGCCAGTCCCGCGCTGAGCGCCACCCAGTTGATGGCCCGGGCGATGGAGGCGCTGGCGCGGGCCAACGTCGAGCTGCTGGCGCTCTCCAGCTCGAGCTACCGCCAGAGCTTCTGCTTCCTCGTCCGCAAAGAGGAATTGGCCGGCGCGATCGAGGCGCTCGAGTCGAGCCTGTCGCTCGAGCTGACACACGGCTACGTAAAGCCGGTCGAGGTGGACGAGCAGGTCGGGCTGCTGGCCATCGTCGGCGAGGGCATGCGGGGCACCCCGGGCATCGCCGGCCGCATCTTCACCGCGATATCCCGCGAGCGGATCAACATCATCGCCATCGCCCAGGGATCGAGCGAGCTGACCATCGCCATCGTCGTCCGCCGCGACGGTCTGGAAAAAGCCGTCCAGGCCGTCCACGCCGAATGCCGCATGGCGGAACTGGCCACCCGGAGGTGAACCTCGGCGGGGGCGCGGCGCAGCGGCGGCGGTGGTTCATTTACGATTCTCTGCGGCGGCTGACGAGCGCCATCAACCCGGAGAGCGGCACGGTGAGCTCCACGTATCTATGATTTTGTCAAGTGGGGAGCGGAACGCCGCCAAAACCGCGGTCGCGGAACCGGCCTGGGCCTCTCGATCGCTGACGGCATTGTGACCCGCCACGGAGGAACGATTTCGGTGGCGACCGAGGTGGGCCATGGAAGCACCTTCACGATCCGGCTCCCGGCGGAGGGCGCGCCCGGATCGTGAGCCCATCTAGTCGCCTTTCCGGCGCTGGCCATCGAATTGCTCAACCAAAGGCATGCACGGCCACGCCGACCCTGGGAAAGCCACCCCGCGGCTCATCTTCTGGGAGCTCACAACCGGTTGTAATCTAAGGTGCATCCACTGCCGGGCCAGCGCAACGGACTTGATGTCCCCCACGGACCTTACCCACCGTGAATGCTGCGAAGTCGTTGACCAGATTGCGGAATATGCCCCACTGATCCTCGTCCTGAGCGGTGGAGAGCCGCTCTGGCGCCGCGACGTGTTCGACATCGCCAAACGCGCTGTTTCCAGGAACATACGGGTCGCCCTGGCCACCAACGGCACCCTCGTGGACGAGGCCATGGCCGAGCGCATCAAGGATTCCGGTATCGTTCGGGTCGCCATCAGCCTGGACGGGGCTGACCGCGTCACCCACGACAACTTCCGCGGCCACACCGGCGCGTTCGACGCGGCCATCGCCGGACTGAAACATCTCAAGAAGATCGGCATCTCCACCCAGATCAACACCAGCGTCGCCCGCCACAACGCTCACCAGTTGCCGGACATTCTCAAGCTCTCCCAGACGCTCGGCGTCGATGCGTTTC
This sequence comes from uncultured Solibacteraceae bacterium, assembly GCA_964483455.1. GTDB lineage: Bacteria > Acidobacteriota > Terriglobia > Bryobacterales > Bryobacteraceae > CAYZJD01. The sequence goes on along the minus strand of CAZACK010000109.1, from coordinate 3,497 downwards.
ACGTGTTCCTCCTGGTTCCGGTCGGCTGCGGCCTGACGATCGCCGAGGAGCAGTCCATCCAAGGAGAGGAGTACGAGCGCATCCTCAATTGGATGTACGACCGTTCCCTCGACAGCGGCCTGGAGCTGAAAGCAACCTGCGCCCCGCACTACTACCGCATCCTCCGCCAGCGCCGCGCCGAGGACCGCCGCGCCGGCCGGCAGGTCCCCGAGTTGAAACGCCACGGGATGGCCGCCACCACCCGAGGATGTCTCGCCGGAAGCGCGGTCTGCTTCATTTCGCATCAGGGCGAGGTTTACCCCTGCGGTTACCTGCCGGTCCCCGCCGGCGACCTCCGGCGCGAGAAGTTCCGCGACGTGTGGGAGCATGCCAGAATCTTCGAGGAACTGCGCGAGCCCGACCTTCTGGAAGGCAAATGCGGCGTCTGCGAGTTCAAGAGGGTTTGCCTCGGCTGCCGTGCCCGCGCCTTCGGCTTCACCGGCGACTACCTCGCCGAAGAGCCTTTCTGCATCTACGAGCCGAAGACAGCACCGTCGAACCTGGACAAGCCGGGTGTCGTCGCCTGACGGTCGCTCCTGGCGAGCAAAGCACACAAACTGGTGAAGGCAAGGTCGAGCGGATTCGCAAGACCGCCGGCTGTCGCCCGCTAGCGCCACCGCCGAAATCGGCCTCGGCGATCGCCGCGCATTCGGCATTGTCCTAACCGAGGTGGGCTTTCCGTCCTACTTCAACCCTTCGATGATGTGCAAATCGGACAGGGTCTGTTGGATGGAGTAAGTGTACATCTTGGCGTCCGGTGTCATGAATAGCAGGATCCCGCCGATGACGCCCGCCGAATCCGACGGAGCGATCTCAAGTACGAACTCGCGTCGCCCCGTCTTCCGGTCGACTCGGAAGACCTTGGAGGGCAGTTCGTTGCGCGGATAAACCAGAAAGGACTGGCTGTCGCTGCTTTGGGACGCGATTCGCTCCCCTTCCCGAATGCCCTCCAGAAGCTCGGGTTCGCCGCCCTCTATCGGGTAGAGCCGGATTCTGTTTCCGGCAAGCCCAAATAGATGCCGGCCGTCGTGTGTATACCCCGGGAACGTGAAGCGGACCCCCTCCTGCGTCACTGGCCGCGGCTTGGCTCCCTCCGAATCAATGAGATAGTAGCGCGGGCCGTGCGACGGCTCGCTTCCGCTGAACCAAAGCCGTTTGCCATCGGGAAGCCAGTTCACCCGGGCAACCCGGTAGCCCGGTGTCGGGATGCGCTTCACCTGTCCGGGACCAACGGGGTAGATGACGATCCCGCTGCCGTCTGCTTCCGGCGCAACCACGGTCTGGCCATCGGGTGCAATGGTCGGAAAGCTGCCGGTGCCAAGCTTGACTGCCGGCGCGCCGTTGGTCTCCCGCAAGTAGACAGTCTGAATTTCCCCCGACCCTTCTCCCGACTCGCTGAATGTAATCAGCTTGCCGTCCGGTGTCATGTCGGTGACCAGCGACCAGTCAAGCCATGACAGCTCGCGCTCGCGGGTTTCGCCCACCCGGCCCACAATCAGCTTCTGGCGGCTTTCCAGGTTCATGAGAAGGACCTTGCCGTCTTTGGAGATGTCCTGTAACACAAGCGCGCCAGTCTGCGCGTGGATCAGGCGCTCACGCCCTTCCAGAGTCACGGCTCTCAGCTCCGACCTGGCGCCGACCTTCGCGGCCGTGAACCAGATCTCGCCGCCGTTCGCCGCCCACGCCAATCCATCCGCGACCAGAAAGCTGCCCGTGAGTGTCCTCTTTCGCCCGGCCTTATCGATGAGCGTCACCGAGCCCCCGTTGTCATTGGCGGCCGGATGATCCAGAAATGCGATCGAATCGCCGCCGGGCGAGATGCGCGGGCTGGAGACATAGCCAGCCGTGCGGTAGAGCACCTTGCCCGCCGGGAATTCCAATTGCGTGCCCTGATCCGTCTCCCTCGCCACAGCCAGCTCCTTGCCGTCGGGCGACCAATCCGCCAGGTCGATGTTGTCGTCCAACGCGCGCGGCGCCCCGCCGGAGAATGGCGCCCGAGCCAGCTCGCCGACTGGCGCGAACGGGTTTACGGACACACGGGTCTTCAACTGGAGCGCCAGTTCGCTCGAAGAAGAAACGGCCAGTAACGCCGCCCCGGGGAAACCCAGGGGACGGGACTCGGGACTGTCCAGGCGGGCGCTGAACAACTCGCTGGGCTCGTTCTCCCAAATGGCGCTGTAAACCACCGTGTTGCCGTCCGGAGCGAACCTGGCGCTGGGAACATAACCGCGCCGGAAGGTCAGGCGGCGGTAATTCTTCTCCGGGGGCGCGGCGCTTTGACGCCCGGCCAGGAAAGCGGCGGCGAGAAAGACAACGGCGCACGCCGCCGCCGCCCACTTGAGCCAGCCGCGCCTCTCTTTCACCACCGCCACGGGCTGACCGGTGGGACCCTGCGATGTCTGCGAAAGTGATTCCAGGCCGAAAGCAAGGTCCCGCGTCGACTGAAACCTCTCGTCCGGGTCCTTCTCAAGGCAATGACGGACCAGGCGATCGAGCGCCGGCGCGACCTGTGCTCCCTTCGTGGAAAGCTCCGGCGGGTCTTCCTTCAAGATCGCGCTCATCGTGTCCGCCGCCGTCTCGCCGCCGAAGGGGCGCTCGCCGCTCAACATCTCGTACAGCACGCAACCGAAGCTGAAAATGTCCGAGCGATGATCCGCGGCCTGCCCCCGCACCTGCTCCGGCGACATGTAGGACACCGTGCCCAGAACCGCGCCTGGCGTGGTCTCCATGCCCACTGTTTCCGTCTTCGTGGAATCACTGTCGAGGGTGTGGGGTTGCGCCACTTTGGCCAGGCCGAAATCGAGAATCTTCAGCCGCCCTTCTTTCGTGACAAAGAGATTCTCCGGCTTGATGTCGCGATGGGTGATTCCCTTGGCGTGCGCCGCCGCAAGTCCCGAAGCAAGCTGCCGGGCGTAGTCCAACGCTCTGGACACGCTGAGCTTCCCGCCGCGCAGGCGCTCGCGCAACGACTCGCCCTCGAGCAACTCCGAGACGATGTACGGCGTCCCGTCATGGGCGCCGATGTCGTAAATGGCCAGAATATTCGGGTGGTTCAGCGCGCCGGTGGATTGCGCCTCCAGCTTGAACCGGCGCAGCCGGTCTGCTTCATGAGCCAGGGAGGGCGGAAGAACCTTCACCGCCACCTCGCGGTTCAGCCGCGTGTCCCTGGCGCGGTATACCTCGCCCATACCGCCGGCGCCCACCACGGAGAGAATCTCGTACGGCCCGAGTCGCGTTGCGGAAGGAAGTGTCATACCCAAGCGTTTGTGAATTCTACCGCATCAGGGTGGCCGGCCGATTGATTCCTAAATTCCCTATTCACGACGGCCGGCGACTCTAGTCCCTGATTGCGAAAGAAGACGTTCCATGCCGCCGGCGGAGCGCTATGAAAGGAATTGTGGGCCGCCGATAGACGCCGATAAACCACTCATGGCCGGCAAGGCCGGCCACCCTGAATC
>CAZACK010000108.1:16769-17278 GCA_964483455.1 uncultured Solibacteraceae bacterium | reverse complement strand
CGCTGGCCGGCACCACCTGGTACATGCAGTTCTTCTTCTACTCGATGGGCGAAACCCAGATGGGCGCCTACAAGTTCTCGAGCTGGACGCTGCACATGGCGAGCATCATCATCTTTAGCAGCTTGTGGGGCATCGGTCTTAGGGAGTGGAAGGGGTGCAGCCGACGCACCATCCGATTTCTGACGCTGGGCCTGGCAATCCTGATCGGCTCGACCGTCGTCGTCGGCTACGGGAATTACCTCGGGGTGGCCGCGGCGCTGTAGCATTAGACCGGAGGCGTCATGCAGGACTACCAGAATTTCGTCAACGGGAGATTTGTCCCCTCCACCAGCGACAACCGCATCGAAGTGACCAACCCGTCCACGGGTGAGGCGATCTGTTCTGTCCCGGACAGCAGCCAGGCCGATGTCGAAGCGGCCGTCGCGGCCGCGGAGGCGGCCCAGCGCGAGTGGGCCAAGCGTCCCGCCATCGAGCGGGCCAGGACGCTTCGCGCGCTGGCCGAGAAGATC
>CAZACK010000108.1:0-16759 GCA_964483455.1 uncultured Solibacteraceae bacterium | reverse complement strand
TTCTCTGGTTCAAGAAGATCCGCCGGAACGTGGAACCGCTGGCACGCGTGATCACCGAAGAGCAGGGCAAGATCCTGGATCTCGCCCGCGTCGAAGTTGTCTTCACCGCCGACTACATCGACTACATGGCCGAATGGGCGCGCCGCATCGAGGGTGAAATTCTCGAGAGCGACCGCCCCGGCGAAACCATCTTTCTATTCCGCCAGCCGATCGGCGTGATCGGCGGCATCCTTCCGTGGAACTTTCCGTTCTTCCTGATCGCCCGCAAGGCCGCGCCCGCGCTGGTGACCGGAAATACGATTGTGATCAAGCCGAGCGAGGAGACGCCGCACAATGCCGTGAAGTTCTGCGAACTTCTTGCCGAGGACGGGCTGCCCCGGGGCGTGATCAACGTGGTCCACGGCCGCGGGCGGACAGCGGGCAGCGCGCTCGCGTCTTCGCCGAAGATCGGCATGATCAGCTTCACCGGCAGCGTCGAGACCGGATCGGCGATCATGGCGGCGGCCGCGCCGAACATCACGAAAGTGAACCTCGAGCTGGGCGGAAAGGCGCCGGCGATCGTGATGAGCGACGCCGACCTGGACCTTGCCGTTCGCGCCGTCAAGGACTCGCGGGTCATCAACAGCGGCCAGGTCTGCAATTGCGCCGAACGGGTATACGTGCAGCGCCGCGTGGCCGATGAGTTCGTGGACAAACTCACGGCGGCGATGAAGTCAACGCGCTACGGCAACCCGCTGCGCGACGAATCGGTCGAATACGGGCCGCTCATCAACGAGGCGGGCTTCCGCAAGGTCGATTCGCTGGTTCAAGGCGCGGCCGCCGCCGGCGCAACCGTCGTCACCGGCGGCAAGAGAGGCGCCGTCGAGGGCGGATACTACTACGAGCCCACCGTGGTCACCGGCTGCCGGCAGGACATGGACATCATCCGCCGCGAGGTCTTCGGGCCGGTGGTCCCCATCGTCACCTTCGACGACATCGACGAAGCGATCGCCTACGCCAACGATTCCGACTACGGGCTGACGTCGTCCATCTACACGCGCGACCTCAACGTCGCTCTGAAAGCATGCCAGGAGATCCGCTTCGGCGAAACCTACGTCAACCGCGAGAACTTCGAAGCCATGCAGGGCTTTCACGCTGGCTGGCGGAAGAGCGGGATCGGCGGCGCCGACGGCAAGCACGGCCTGTACGAGTTCACGCAGACCCACGTCGTGTACATGCAGCGGTACTGACGGCACCGGCGCCCGCACAAATGGACGGCACACCATCCTACACGCACCCGCGCGACGAGATCGTCGAGGCGATTGAGCGGATTTACCGCTACCGCATGACGACAACGTCCGGCGGCAACCTGTCGATCCGTGAAGAGAACGGCGACATCTGGATCACTCCCACGGGTGTGGACAAGGGCGCGCTGCGCCGCGACGACATCGTTTGCGTGCGGGCCGATGGAACGGTGGAGGGGCGGCGCCGGCCGTCCTCGGAGTTTCCCTTTCACCGCGACATCTACCGGGCCAGGCCGGACGTCCGCGGCATCGTGCACGCGCATCCGGTGGCGCTGGTCGCCTTCAGCGCGGTGGGCCGCGCGCCGGACACCCGCCTCTTTCATCAGGCGAGGCACGTGTGCGGCGAGGCCGGCTTCGCGCCCTACGCCTTGCCCGGGAGCGAGGCGCTGGCGCGGACCGTGGCGGGAGCGTTCGCGCAAGGCTCGGATTGCGTGATCCTGGAGAACCATGGGGTGATCACCGCCGGCGGCAATCTCCAGGAGGCGTTCCATCGCTTCGAGACGCTGGAATTCACCGCCAAGACGATCATCCAGGCGCGGATGCTCGGCGAGGTCCGTTATCTTACCGCCGAGGAAATCGGCCTGCCGGGCCGGCGCGCGGCGCCCGCCGGCGAATTCGACGCTGAAGTTCCGTCAAGCCCGGAGAAAGAACTGCGGCTGCGGCTGTGCGATTTCGTGCGGCGGGCGTATCGCCAGCGCCTGTTCATCAGCACCCAGGGCAGCTTCTCGGCCCGACTCGACCAGTCCTCGTTCCTGATCACGCCGTACCGCGTGGACCGCGGCGCCGTCAGTGCGGCGGAAGTGGTGCTGGTGCGAAACGGCCAAGCGGAAAGGGGGAAGTCCCCGAGCCGGGCGGCGGGCTGCCACGAAGCGATCTACCGGCGGCATCCGGACATCGGCGCGGTCATCAACGCGTATCCGGTGAATGCGACCGCCTTCAGCGTGACCGAAGTTCCACTGGACACGCGGACCATTCCGGAGAGCTACCTCGTTCTTCGGCAGCTCACGCGGGTTCCTTACGGCTTGCAGTTCACCGACACAGACGCGGTGGCCGGGCTGGTGTCGCGCGCCCGGCCGACGCTGATTCTGGAAAACGACGGCGTGCTGGTGGCTGGGTCGGACGTCGGCGACGCCTTCGACCGGCTCGAAGTGCTCGAGTCCACCGCCGAGGCGTTGATTAACTGCCGCGCCATCGGCGCGTTGACGCCGATGCCGGACGAGGCGATCCGCGAGCTGGAGGATTTCTTTCTGAGGCGGTGACCCGGCTTGCCGAGCCGCGCACGTTGCGCTGCCGGTGGCGACGCCTCAGTACACCCCGTACTTGTGGATCGCGTTGATCATCGCGGCGAAGTTCTCGTGCGGGATGTAGTTGACGATGCTGTGGCTGCTGCCGGCGATCCACCGGCCGCCCGGCTTGAGCGCGTCCATGTGATCGCGCACGTCGCGCTCGACGTCCGCCGGAGTTCCTTTGACCAAAGGCCAGGTAATGTCGATGTTGCCGTGCAGCGTGACGCGGTGCCCGTAGCGTTTCTTGTAGTCGCGGTAGTCGATGCCGGAGGGGTCCATCGGGGTGATGCAGTTCACCCCCATGTCGAGCAGCATGTCAACGGCGGCGTCGATCTTGCCGTCGGAGTGAAACATGATGGGCTTGCCGGCATCCCTCATGGGAGCGAGAATCCGGTCGAAGTGCGGCCGCCACACTTCGCGGAAGAGTTCCGGACGAACGAACAGGCCGGTCTTGAACGCGAAGTCGTCCGCCGGGTAGAAGTAGTCCACACCTTCGGCGGCGGCGCGTCTCGCCAGCTCGGCGTAGTAGTCCGCCGAACGCGACATCAGCTCCTCGAAGAAGCCGCGGTCCTCCATGATCATCACCATGCAATCGCTCAGGCCGACGACAAACTCGTACAGCGTCTGGAAGATGCAGAAGCCCGCGAAGGCGACTCCGATTCCCGTGCCCCTGGCGGCGGCGACGTACTCGCGCACGTATTGCAGGCGCTCCTCCAGGTCGCACTCGCCGGGCCAGATGATGCGGTCGAGGTCGGCGCGGCTCTTGATGCTGCGATCGGTGATGGGGCCGACGCTGCCGTCGTTCCGGACATGCTTCAGCGGCGTCCAGAGAGCCTCGAGCAGGATCGCGTCCTGGCCGATCACGCGGCACAGGTCGAGGTAGTCGCGGGCATGCATCGGCCGGGTGCCTTCGCCGGCCGCCGAGCCCTTGGCCGGGTCGCCGCCGACGCCGAGCGTGTTGCCGGCGGGCCGGCCGAGCAGCCGCTCCACGTGTTGGTCCTCGATGAGGATTTCGAAGTTCGGCACGCGGTCCGTCTTCTCGCCTCGGAAGACGGCCAGCAGCCGTTCGATCGAAGGTTCTCCGGCGTACGGCTCAATCATGGCTTCACCACTCTCGTCTGTCCGTTTCGAACTTCCACCGTCACGTCGCGGCCGAGATGGCAACAGGTGTACCGTGCGCCTTCGAGCCGCAGCGACGGCTTCCCCCGAATCGTACACTCTTCGAGTGCCGGCCACACGCCCAGCCAGCCGCGCGCGAAACCCCACAAGACCAAGAGCGCGTTGTTGAGCGGCTCGCGCCCACGTCCAGCGGGGCAAGACGCTTCTGCCCTGAGAGCATGATCGTGAGACGAAACGCAGAATGCGATGACGGAGCTGACAATTCAAATCCCGTTGGCGCTGCCAGGGAGCCGTCCTAGCTAGCACGGGCGCTGGAGGTCGTGTTGATTTCGCCGGTTCAGACAGCGAGAATCTGGTCCACGGCGATGCTGCCGCCGCTGAATAGCGGGACCGGGATGTGGTCGCCGGCAGTGTACACCTTGGCGCCGCTGAGATCGGTTACCTGCACGGTTCGGTTCTCCGGATCCACCACCCGAACTTCCTTTGTGCCCGCCGACATGGCGATGATCCGTTGCCGGTTGACCTTGGCCGGTGTGTTCGATGGCGAAAGCAACTCAACAATGAGAGCAGGGACGTAAACCGGGTACTGATCGGGTGGCAGCGCATCCCAGTCGGTACGCGGCACATAGGCGACGTCCGCAAACCAATACTGTAGATCGAGAGCCGGCCGGCGTGCTTCGTCCGTCACCGGAACGGCCGCGGCGTCCTACTTCAACCCCTTCGCGAACTTCAGCGCGTTCTCCCACGGCCCGGTCATCACGTACCACACCAGCTTCTTCGAGGCGATGCCGTCCAGGCTCTCGCGCGAGGTCAGATGGAAGTTCCGGTTGCGCCACATGTAGTCGCTGTTGAACACGCCGCCCACCGGGCTGTTCGGGAAATTGCTGCTCGGCATCGCGACTGCCATCCCGGCCGTCCGTTCCTTGTCCTTGTACCAGCCGCCAGCCACGTAATTCGTGCTCGACGCCGGACACGGACAGTTCTCCGGGCTGATCGCGCGGACGTCGAATTCCCACTGCATGTAGTTGGCGAAGTCGTAGCCGAAATCGCCGATCTTCTCGTCGGCGATGTGGGTGAACCGCTCCTCGAGCTTCAGGTAATACTTCGGCGCCCCGGCGGGATTCTCCACCCAGCTTCCTTTCGTTTCCAGCGTGTAGGGCGACGCATAGCTCAACGGGAACATGTCGTTCATCCGCCCGCCCCAGACGGCGATGAGCGGCTTGTCGTAAAAGCCGTTGTTGTGGTTGAAGTCGAGCATCACCGTCAGGATCTCGACCGCCTCCGTTCCCTTGCAGGCGATGCCCACCACCGGCGAGAACGCCGAGCCGTCCCCCGCCTGCGTCGGGTTGTAGTCGCCCGCCCACGGTCCGCGCTTCATCGAATTGTGAAACGCCATTTGGAGCAGGCCGCCGCCGTTCCAGCCCCAGGTGTGCTCGAGGCCACGGTACTTGAAGGAAACGATGGCGCCGCCCGAGGTGGTGCTGAACAGCACCGTCTGTTCGCCGGCGGGGTCCTTGAGCACGATCGCGTGATCGTCCTGGCCGGGCTGCATGGTGAACTTCGTCGTCTGGCAGCCGATGCGGATTGCTTCCTTGTCCGGCTGCTGGGCGGCCAGCGCCGCCGCCAACAACGTAATCAGCGCAGCGATTCGTCTCGACATGTTCCCTCCTACTGTCCCAGCGCTCCGGCGAAGGCCTTCGCCCCCGCCCAGCCGCCGGCGCAGACATACCAACTGAAGCGGTGCGCCCCGATGCCTGCGAGCGGCCGTTCCAGCACCGCGGCGAACGAATGCCGCGGCGCCGCCCACACGGCGCCATACATCAGCACGACGAACTCGGAGTTCTCCCGAATGTAGGCGCGATCGGTCTGCCACGCCGCGGTGGGGACGACGATCGCAAACCCGCTGTTGCGCGCCTCGTCGTCGTACCGCCCGGTGACGAGCGCCGGCGTACTCGCGCTGCTGCACGGCGTCTTGTCCGTGCAGTTCTCCGGGAAGCTGGACTCGAACTGAGCGTCCCAGGGCGCGGCGCCTTCGAGGAACCACTCCATCGGGCCGGCGGCCTCCGGGCGTACGTTTACCACGCTCTGGTCCAGGCGTAAGTAGTACTTCGGCGACCCGCCGCGGTTCTCCACCCAACTGGCATTGGTCTCGATGGCGAACGGCGTCGCGTACCCCGGCGGAAAGCTGTCGCTGATCTTGCCCTTCCAGAGGGCCAGCAGCGGCTCTCTCTGGAACGAGCTGTTCACCGCCCGGTCCACCATCACCGCGATCGCCCGCATGGATTGCTCGCCCTGGCAGGCTACGCCGGCCACCGTCGCGGGCGTATCCATGCTCGCGCTTCCCTGGCTGGGGTTGTAGCACGACCAGTAGGGGCTCAACCCCTTCAGCTCCGAGTCGGGAACCCGCCGCGGCGCATAGAGATTCACGCCCGCTCCCGCGCTCTGCCCGTACAGCAGTTCCCTGCCGCGGTAGCGCAGCGAAACGAGCGTCGCGCCGTGCCGGAGATCAAACCGCGCCTCCTGCTCGCCGGCGGGGTCGCGCAAGACGACCACCTGCACGTTCCCCACCTTGAACGGAGCCTGCCAGTACCAAACCGAATCGATGTTGTAGTCCTCGACCCGGCAGCGGACATCGGGGATCTTCTGCGCCAGGGCCGAGGTGAAAACCCATAACAGGCTGATTGCGATGATTCGCATAACCGTCACTCTTTCTCCTGTGCAATCATATACCGGACTGCCGGTTGGTTGTTCGGTTATCCGGTTGTTCGGTTATCCGGTTGTTCGGTTATCCGGTTGTTCGGTTATCCGGTTGGGTAGTTATTCGGTCGGATGGTTGGAGGGTTGTTCGTGAAGCGCTTGTTCAGGATTCCCGTTTTTTCAGCGCCGTTGCTCTTTGCCGGCGTCATTTTCGCGGCCGATGCGGCCGCTCCGTTGTTCCCGAAGTCAAAGGACCTGATGGAGGACACCCCCGCGGACTTCCCGCGCTTCCACCTATCCGGACACGACGCCGACGCCCAATGGATGAGCCGCTATTTGTGGTACCACTTCAGCCGGCGCCTCGGGATGGGGAAGGTGCTCTTCAACCAGGAATACCTGACGACGTCGGACATGTGGATGGCCGGCGCGCGCCATCCCAAGTTTCCACGGCCCATCCAGCAGATTCACCGCGAAGATCTGCTGGCAATCCGGCTCGACCCCGAGGGCTACGTATGGACTCACCAGCACTTCTCCCACGCGCACGAGCACGGCTGGCCGTTCCCGATGTGGACCCAGGCGCCCCAGGGACCCGACGGGTACACCGCCGGCTGGCACTTCCAGCAGGATGGGAAGGGTTGGGTCTGGGACAACCTGCGGAAGAAACCGGAGTCGCCGTTCGCGCGCGACAACGCGATCAAGGGCTGGGAACTGGAGAACGTCCGCTCGCTCGGAATCGCCGGCGACAACTGGCAGCTTGAATCCACCGGCGCCTCGCCCGCGATCGTCACGCCGGCCGGCTACGCGATCGACTCGTTCAACGCGCCCTTTCTTCAGCTCCGCTGGACCCGCGCGCCAAAAGCGCCGCCCGGTGTCCTGCCCTATGTCGAGTGGCTGCGCGACGGGGACGCAAGCTTCAGCGCCGAGCGCCGCGTCTACTTTGTTCCTGAGACCGGCTCGGACCACGAATCCGACACCAACAGCATCCACAGCATGATCGATGTGAACCGGCATCCACGGTGGAAGGGCCGAATCAAGCGGATTCGCGTCGCGCTCGCGCCCGGCGAGTCCGGCGTGAAATTCGCCATCGATTCGTTCTTCACCGTCTACGACACGAGGCACACGATCAACAATCCGATCTACGTCATGGCGTGCTGGAACTATTTCCGCTGGACGGGCGATCTGGAGTTCCTGCGCGCCGTCATCGACAAGCTGCGGATCGCGATGCGCTATCAGCAGACCGTCATGGGCGGCCTGGCGCACAACTTCATCCGCGTCCCCTGGGTCGGGCATGACGGCCTGCCGGGGTATTCCGTCGCTCCGGACGGCGCCAAGAAGATGCACTGGGGTCACGGCATCGGAAACAACTACTGGGACATTATGCCGTTCGGCGGCGACGACATGTACGCCACCGCGCAGTACTACGGCTCGCTGCTGGCGATGGCGGACCTGGAGCAGGCCGTCCTCGACAATCCGGGCTGGGCCATGCCGCGCGGCGTGCTGGCGCTCGATCCGGCGGAGTTGCGCCGCCACGCGGCCAGGGTCAAGAAGACGGCGAACGCCAAGTTCTGGAATCCGGCGACCGGCCGGTTCTTCGGAAGCATCGACGTGAACGGGAAAGGGTACGAGTACGGCTTCACCTTCCTGAACCTGGACGCGATCTGGTACGGGATCGCTTCGGACGCGCACGCCTCGGCCATCATGGATTGGATATCTGGAAAGCGGATCGTGGAAGGCGACACCTCGACCGGCGAAGACATCTATTTCTGGAAGTTCGGGCCCCGCGCCACCACTCGCCGGAACCTCGACTGGTACGGGCAGGGCTGGACGGCGCCCGAGACACTGCCGTGGGGCGGGCAGGTGCAGGACGGCGGAGCCGTGCTGGGGTTCGCGTTTTACGATTATTGGGCGCGGCTGAAGGTCCTTGGCCCGGACGACGCCTGGCGGCGCCTCTCGCAGACGCTCGCCTGGGATCGGGAAATTTGGGCCGACGGCGGATATCGCAAAGCGTACGAAGGCGGGAAGCGCGGGACCACGCTCCAGGGCTGCGGAACGGCGGGCGGCATCGGCATCGATTGCGAGTTCCTGGAAAGCAGCCTCGTCCCCTCCATCGTGGTCTACGGCTTTCTCGGGCTGGAGCCGAAGGCAACGGAGCTTGCGATCCATCCACGGCTGCCCTCCGCAATTCCGGAGATGGGCGTCAGCGATCTTCTCTATCGCAACGTTCGGCTGGATCTGAAGGCCGGGCGAAACGCGCTGGAGATCGCGGTGAAGGACCAGCCGCTCGATCCGCTCCGGATCGTGCTCGCGGGGAACTGGAAGCGGGCGGACACCGGCGAGTCAGGAGGCGTTTTCAGGCTGCCGTCGTCCGGCGTCTACCGCTTCACCCGCTGAGCGTGGGGCAGTCCACCGGCCGATCCCGGGGCCGCCGGGCGCTACATCGCGGCAGCCATCACGCCGAGCAGCGCATCGTTGGGGTAGAAGTGATCCACGTTTTCCGGCGTGATGAGCTGGTGCTTGATGAAGACCGCGGGAGGAACGGGCTTGTGGGCGAGAATGTCGAGGGCCAGCCGGATCAGCCCGTCTCCGTACTTCTCCGGGAAGTAAGCGACCGAGCCGATGAGCGGCGTGCGCGGCGCCCGCAGCTCGATGCGCGCATCCGGCTCGGCGTTTTGGCTGACAATGGCGCAGGTGGAGGCTCGCCCGGCTTCCTCGAAGGCCCGCACCGCCCCGAGCGCGCTGGGATCGTTGGCCGCTCCCACCAGCGTATGGCGGGCTTTGGACTCGCGCAGGTGTTTCCGCACTTTTTCGAGCGCGGTTTTGAACTGCCCGTCCCCGTCGACCAGGTGCACCGGGCAGGACTCGGCTTCGCGCAGCACCTCGCGGATTCCGGCCAGCATGCCGCGGATCCGCTCGCGGGGAAGAGGACCGGCACGCGCAAGCTCGATCATCAGGACTTCGTCCACGTGTCCTTCCCAGTGCTTCTTCGCCCACTGGCCGAGGTACCGGCCGCCGATCAGCCCGGCTTCGTAGTTGTTCGCCCCGAAGTAGGTGGCCCCGGGGTGCGGGACGTCGATGGCGATCAACGGGATGCCGGCCTCCCGGTACTTGGTCGCAATCGCCGCCGCCACGGCTTCATCGGTTTGGAACTCGATTACCAGTTCCACCTCTTCCCGGATGAGCCGCGCGGCGTTGCGTAAGGCAACTTTGGCCTGATAGCGATTGTCCACCACGATCAATTCCAGGCCTTCCCGCTCAGCGGCCCGAGACAAGCCGGCAATCGTCTCCCGCGAGAACGACGAGTCCTGCCCCTGGGCGGCAAATCCGATCCGATACCGCCGGTGCGGCCGGAGCACCGAAAGCAGCCGGTACTGGTTCTCTCCCACCTTGTCAAGCAAGCCGCAGTGGTGCAGCGTGTAGAGCAGCCGGAAGCACATTCCTTTGTGGAATCCGGTGCGCTCGACAACGTCCCGGAGCCGCAGCGTCTCGCCAGCGCCCTGAAATGCCGACAGCACTTGCGAGGCGTGCACCAAGGACTTGACGATATAGGCGTTGTCACCCGATCGCTTCATCCCACTGCTCCCACCCTCGTAGCAAGCATACTGTTTCGCATGTCGAAACGCAACGGGCCGCGCAAAAAGGAGCCGTCAGCCGCCGATCGGGAATGAACTGAAACTGGATAGACTCCGCGTTCAGTGGAGCCGAGACTGTACGGGGGTGGCGAGTGAATCCGCTTCGGTTACGGATGCACGCTGACAAGAGCGCCCAGCGCCTTCGTTCTCGTCGGCGTTGATCGGCTTTCATCGGCGGCCAGTTGCTACCGGGCCCGCTCGGTGGCAGCGGACGGCTGTGGCTGGTCTCGCATGGGCGTCCTGGATTCGTACAGCGTGATCGAAGACCTTAGGGCATCCGCCAGGAACTGGTTGTTCGACTGCATGGCGATGAAGAGGGCCTTACGGGTGGTTTCGACGGCCTCGGCAAACCGGCCGGCTTCGGCGTAGGCGGCAGCCAGCGTGCTGAGAATCGGAGCTTGCCGACCGCCGGACAGCCGGTCCGCCCGCGCCGCCAGCTCAATGGCTTCCGCCCCATTTCGGAGCGACGGCTCCGGAGCCGTCGCCAGGATCCAGGCCGTCTGGTTCAGCGTCGGCACGTTGTCGGGCTCGATGCGCAGAACCTCCCGCCACTGGGCCAGCGCCTCCGGAATCCGGCCCTGCATGAAATAGAGGAGATTGCCGAGGTTGTAACGGGCCTCCGCGTATTGAGGATTGATCTCGATGGCTTTCCGCCAATGGGCGACCGCTTCGTCCAGCTTGCCGCTCCAGGCCACGGCCACCGCCAGGCTGTTATGCCCTTCGGCGTACTGGGGGTTAACCTCTACGGCCTTCCGGAAGTGCTCTTCGGCCGCGGCGGTGTCGCCCTTTTCCGCCAGGGCGCGCCCGAGATTGGTGTGAGCCTCGGCGTACCGCGGGTTCACCTCTACGGCCTTCCGGAAATGCACAAGGGCCTCGTCCGGCTTGCCTTTCTCGGCCAGGGCGCGCCCGAGACTGTTCTGGGCCTCGGCGAATTTCGGGCTGATCTCCACCGCCTTCTGGAGATGGGCGGTCGCTTCGTCGAGATTCCCCTTTTTGGCCAGGGCAATTCCCAGGTTCGTGTGCGCCTTGGCGTACTCGGAGTTGGCTTCCAACGCCTTGCGGTAATGCGCAATCGCCTCGTCCAGCAGACCCTTCTCCGCCAGCGCCTTGCCCAGGTTGTTGTTGGCCTTGGCATCTTTCGGGCTGATGTCCACCGCTTTCTTCCACTCGGCGATCGCCTCGTCGAACCGGCCATTGTCGGAAAGCTCCTGGGCGCGGTCGAAAAGCCGGTAGAACTCGACAGCCGGCACGTCGATGTTCCACAAGCCCTCCGGCGGGACGTTCAGGAACTCGGGAATGTTCACCGCGCGGTTGGCCGCCGTGGCGTTCTCGATCAGGATCGCCGGGCTGTCGTTGCCGTCCTCGTCGATGTGCGTCAGGAACATCTGCGTGTAGGGCGACCGGCTCTTGGAGGAAAACACCATCCACCGGCCGTTCGGCGAGAAGCTGTGCCACGAGTTCATCAGCCGCGTGTTGCACCGCATCTTCCGCGCCTGCCCGCCTTCGGCCGGGATGATGTAAAGCTGGCCGTCCGGTCGCATCAATTGGCCGTTGCGGGCCTGCACGAACACGATCCACCGGCCGTCGGGTGACACCTTGGGGAACGAGTTGCTCATGCCGTTCCGCGAAGCGCCGGGGATCGGCTCCGCCTGGCCGCCCCGGCCCTCGTTGAAAGGAATCCGGTAGAGATCGTACTGGATGGGAGTCTCGTTCGGATCGTTCGAATATTCCGCCAGCGGCCGCCCTTCGGGATAAGGGTCTTTGGCCTCTGCCCGCCCAAAGACCAAGTACTTGCCGTCCGGGCTCCAGAAGGCGCCTGTCTGCACATAGCGCGGGTCGTCGGCCCCTGGCAGAGGCTGCATCTTGCCGGTCGCCCGGTTGTGAATGGCCAAAATCCCGCGTGTCGGATAAAACACCTGGAGGAAACCGTAGTTCTTGAAATTGGCGACGTAGTAATTGCTCTGGATCTCCTGGTCGGCCCCGATGACGGCTCCGTTGATCGTGGTCGCCACATACCGGCCGTCCGGAGAAACCTGCGACATGAAGCCGACCCGCTGCCCTACCGTCCTGTCGGGAAACGGGTTCCAAGTGAGGACGTCCTCGTTCCGGATGGTCGTTTGGGGTCGGATGGGAACCAAGGCGTACATCCCTTTGTCGCTCTGCGGGCCGTCCAGGTCCATGCCCAGGGTCTTGCCGTCGAGCGAAAAAGAATGGCAATTCGCGCAGGTGTGCAGTCCCTCCACAACCACCCGGCTGCTGGATTGCCCGACGTCTCGGAGCCTCCACTGGATCAGCGGCAGCGCGCTTTGGACCAGGGGCTTGATCACCCCCTTTTCGAGGTCGGAGGGCATCAACGGCACGTCACGATAGAAGATTGGCGCGCCGACCGGGTCCTTTGAAGTCTGGATGGTGACCCGGCCGCGGGAAACCGCTTGGCGAGAATCCTTCCCGCTGAAGCCGGTAATTGTTACCGTGGCGGGTAGCCCGACAGAGCGCTTCTTGATCGCAGTCCAAGTTGCCGGATCGGGTTTCCAGATCCAGGATGCCGCCTCCTGTGGCGTCTGCCTCGGCAGTTCGTTGGTCGGCGCGATGCAGCGCGGGTCGATCTCACCGATGCGCGGACGCTCCCCCGAAGTCTTCACCTCGATCCCGGCGGCGTCGTCGGCAAATGCCACTTCGATCAGCCATACCGCGGCAGTCTCGGCGCTATCGCGCCACTGAAAGGTCGGAGGCGTAATCTCGGGCGGGAAGATCGATCCGTCGGCCGGATAGTCGATCGTGATTGGACCCAACTGTTGGGCAGCCAGGCAGCCAGCGGCGCTCATCGCCGCCATGATGACGACGCTGGCGAAAGACGATTCCCACCTTGGCATTCCAATGGACCCAAGTATACACCACCCTGGCCCGCAAGAAAACAAGCGCTTGACGAGTGAATCCGCGTGTTGTCCCGTTCAAAACCGTTTTGGTTCGGCAGTAGAAGTTTTGCATACCGGAACGTATCTGCTTACTACTCAGAGGTCGATTAGCAGGCTAACCCCAAGATTGTCGAAGGGTAATTGTTTTGCTATGCGAAACGCACTTCGAGCTGCGTTTTTTGCTTGATTCGACGAGCGGCCAAGGATATAATTCTGCCGAAACTGTAATGGAAAACTAGTAGTTAGCTTCGCGCTGATCTGCGAGCCTACTGGTGCAATTCCACAAGGGGGTCGAGAATGAGTACTTCTAGCGGGAAGGCCGTACTCGCGGTTTTTCTTTCCCTTTTCCTGTCAACCATTCTGTTCGCCCAAACCGAGCGCGGCTCGATCCGTGGAACGGTTCTGGACTCGACCGGTGCGGTCGTTCCGGACGCCACGGTGACGGCCGTCAACGTCGGGACGGGCGTTCGCAACACGGCCACAACCACCGACGCCGGCAACTATCAGATTCCATTCCTGCCACCCGGCACGTACAACGTCGAGGTAGAAAAGACGTCCTTCAAGAAACTCGTCCGGGAAAACGTGAGGGTGGAAGTCGCCACCGTCACCGGGCTGGACCTGACGCTGGAGGTCGGGGCGGTCACGGAGAGCGTCACCGTGACCGGCGCGGCGCCGCAGTTGAGGACGGAATCCAGCGAAGTCGCGACCTCGGTGAACGCCAAGAGCTACGTGGACTTGCCTCTCCCGGCGGGCGGACGTTCGCCCGAGCAGTTCATCTTTCTCGCGCCCGGGACGAGCGGCAACACCTTTGACGCTCACATCAACGGGAGCCAGACGCTATCCAAGGAGATCCAGGTCGACGGCATCACCATGACGATTGCGGAAGTGGGCGGCGATCCACGGGTCTTGAACAGCTTCGTGCCGGAGGCGGTGCAGGAGTTCTCGATCGCCACCAGCACGTATTCCGCCGAGTACGGCAACTCGGGCGGAGGCGTGGAGCGATTCACCGTGAAATCCGGGACCAACGAACTCCACGGCACGCTGTACGAATTCCTGCGCAATGACAAGCTCGACGCGCGGGGCTTCTTCGCCGCCCGCCGGTCGGTCCACCGCGAGAACCAGTACGGCGGCACCGTCGGCGGCCCGATCTACATCCCGAAGGTCTACGACGGGCGGAACAAGTCGTTCTTCTTCTTCAACTACGACGGGTTCAAGTACCGTTCCGGCGCCGCCAGCCTGGTTGGATCGGTGCCAACAGCAGCATTCCGGGCGGGCGATCTCTCGACCTTGCTCAATCCGGATGGCAGCCTGCTACAGCTCTACGACTACTACTCCACCGCTCCGGATGGCCAGGGCGGCTATACGAGGCTCCCGTTCTCGAACAATCAGATCCCATCGAATCTGATCAGCGAGGTATCCAAGAAGATTATGAGCTACGTGCCGCTGCCGAACGTGCCAGGATCGAACTTCCAGAACTACCGCGCGTCGGCCGGTTCGTGGAACAACAACTGGGCCATCACGGGCAAACTGGACCAGGTGATCAGCTCCTCGCACCGGCTATCCGGCATGTGGAACTGGGGCGACTTCAGCGACAGCGGACCAGTCTCCATTCTGCCCTACCCGGTTCGGATCTCCCGTGACGGTTACTCCGGAAACCGGATCTACCGCCTGTCCGAAGACTGGGTCATCAGCCCGACCCTGATCAACCACTTCGCGTTTGGCGTCACACGTCAACTCCAACTCCTCGGTGGACCCGAGTTCGGCGAGCCGTGGGCGGAGCGTGTCGGCCTCACGGGTGTGGCGAGCCACGGACAATTTCCGGTGGTCTTCATCGATCCGTTCACCGCCTGGGGCCAGAACCAGGAGCTGCTGATGACCAATTCGACAACCTTCGCCTGGTCCGACTCCCTGACCTGGGTGAAAGGGAAGCACAACCTCAAGTTCGGCTTCGAGTTCCGTAAGTACCGGCAAAACCAGGCCGTTCCGACGGGGACAGGCTACTATACGTTTTCCCGCTACGAGACCGCGTTCCCCACAGCCGCGCTCCGCAACTCGACTGGATTGGCGTTTGCCAGCTTCCTGCTGGGTGAAGTAGATAGCGGATCGCTGAGTGTGTTCGACTACACGCGCGGCATGCGCTATCCGTATCTGGCTTGGTACGCCCAGGATGACTTCAAAGTAACGCCTCGACTGACGCTAAACCTCGGGTTGCGCTACGACCTGTTCTGGCCCATGGCCGAGATCAACGACAACTACTCGATCATGGACCCGAGTGTTCCCAACCCCAGGGCAAACGGTTTGCCCGGCGCCATCATTTTCGCGGGCGAGGGCGAGGGCCGGGCCGGGCGTCATCGCCTCTACGACCAGATCGCGTACACGAACTTTGGGCCGCGAGTTGGCTTCGCGTGGAGCGCCAACGAAAAGACCGTGGTCCGTTCGGCCATCGGCATCAGCTACTACGCGACCGGAGTCCATGGCGGCGGCAACGCCAAGCCGCCGGGGATGGGCTTCACCGCTAACCCGGTATTCAATTCGCAGGACTTGGGCCTCACCTCAGGGTTCAATTGGGCCGGCGGTTTCCCAACCAACTGGGATCGCCCGCCGTTCATCGACCCCGGCTTCGGGTTCAACCAGAGCGTTACGATGTGGAACGAGAACGCCAAGGCGCCGTCCACGCGAATCGACTGGAACTTCGGCATCCAGAGACAGATCGTTCCCAACCTGCTGTTTGACATCGCCTACGTGGGGTCGAAATCCACGCACCTGACCACCGGCGTCCACAACAGGAACCAAGTGGATTCGAAATACCTGCCGCTTCAAGGCCTGCTCACGAAACGGATCGACGATCCGGCCGTTGTAGCCGCTGGGTACTCGGCGCCATTCCCGGGTTTCTCGGGGACGCTTGCCCAAGCGCTCCGCCCGTTCCCGCAGTATCAAGGCGTCGGCCAGAACAACTCGAACAACATGGGCAACATGAGCTACAACTCGCTCCAGATCAAGGTGGAGAAGCAGTTCTCCCACGGCCTTTTTGTGCTGTCCTCCTACACCTGGAGCAAGACGCTGACCGACGCTTCCTCGGCGTTGTCCGGGTTCTTCTCAACCAGCGCTCGCGACCAGTACAACCGGCGGCTGGAGAAGGCGCTGTCGGTGTTCGACACTCCGAGCCGGCTGGTGACGGCGTTCAACTACGAATTGCCGATCGGTCCCGGCAAGCCGTTCGCGAACGTGACCGGCGTCGCCGGCAAGCTCCTGGGCGGCTGGTCGATCAACGGGTACCTCGAGTATCAGTCGGGGACCCCGATCGGCGTGGGCATCAACAACCAGTTGCCGTTGTTCAACAGCCGTAACCTGCCCGACGTGGTGTCCGGCGTGAACCCGATGGCTTCCTGGGGCGACAACTTCGATCCCAGACGCGACCTGTACCTGAACATCAACGCGTTCAAGGAGCCCGCGCCGTGGACCTTCGGCAACGCTCCGTCAGTGATGAACGTGAGGGTGTTCCCGGGCTTGAACGAGAACCTCGGGATCATCAAGCGCACGACCATCAAGGAGCAAATGAACGTCGAGTTCCGCTTCGAGATGTTCAACGCCTTCAACCGGGTGCGGTTCGGCGGCCCCTCGTCGAACGTCAGCGACCCGATCAACTTCGGGAAGATCTCGGGGCAGGCGAACGGAGCCAGAGTCGGCCAGTTCGCACTGAAGTTTAACTACTGACCCAACACTAATCCTTGATTCCGCGCCGGGGCTTCCCCTAGCCCCGGCGCTCTTTCTTTTCAGCCGCCCTCCCAAACCAGATTTCAAATGTCAGCCGCCGATGAACGCCGATAAAC
>CAZACK010000107.1:0-17329 GCA_964483455.1 uncultured Solibacteraceae bacterium | reverse complement strand
AGGTGGAGGAAGTTGAGCGGGCGGCTCATCCGGTATCCAAGACACTGTAGCATCGATGCGCCCAACCCGAGCCGTAGCTACGGTCACCGTACCGTTCCTTCACCACTGCGGGAGGGGAGATCCCAAGGCTCGCATGACTCCAGCGTGGCCTTCTGAGAATATCCAAAGAGCCCCGGAATGGATCCGACGATTACATCCGTTTTCGACCTAAGCCCCGCGGAGAAGCTCCAGCTCGTGGAGGACCTCTGGGACGACCTGGCGGCCACCCCGGAGGCGATACCGGTTCATGACTGGCAAAGACAGGAACTGGCCCGGCGGGAGGCGAATCTACAGAAGAACCCGGCCTCAGGACTCGCGTGGGAAGACGTAAAGCGCAGGGTCCGCCGACGCTATAGCCGCGAAGCTGATCGTAGCCTCGGAGACCGAGGAAGATATCGCTGAGATTTGCGGCGGGTATGAGGGCCAACGACCGGGCTTTGGGGAAGAGTCCTTCGGCTGCGTAGACGCTAGTGTGGAAGCGATCCGCCGCACGCCACAGATGAACGCGGCCGTGCACGAGGACGATCGGCGTGGGCTAGTACGACGTTTTCCGTATGCGGTGTTTTGTGAATACAAGGAAGGCACGGTGACGATATATGGTGTCTTCCACACAGCACGCGATCCGGACAGACGGCGGCAGCGTCTCGGAAGGGAAGCTGATCGCCGAGGAGCGACGAAGGATAAGTTGCGGGGGCGGGATACTCTCAGGGCCTGCCGGTCCAGTAGCCCGCCAGTTCTCCCAGCGACCAGGCGACGGCCAGCAGGATTGTCAAGGGCAGGGCGCGGAGGAAGGGCCCGCGGCAGCGGCCTTTGCGAATGACGTTGGCGGCCATGCGGGCGAGCAGCAGCGCGGGCAGGGCCGGCGCGAACAGCGCGTACAGGGCTCGCCTGGCGGGGGCGGCGCGGCGGCAGCGGCTGGCGGCGAAGGAGCGGCCCCAGACGCAGCGCTCCTTCAGCGCATCGGCCAGGCGCAGGTTCAGCCGGTGCTGCCGCACGACGATATCCGGAGACAGCAGAAGACGCTCGCCCTTCGCCAGCAGCGCGGTGTTCACTTCCACCTGGTTGAACTGTTCCTCCCAGACGGGGCGGATTGATTCCAGCGCCGCCCGCTTGTACGAGGCATTGACGTCGCTGATCGTGCGGGACTCGCCGGCGGGCACGGGATTCTGGTAGTAGCCGAAGTCGCTGAAATAGACCGCCCAGTTCAGCAGCCGGTCGATACCGTTCTCGATGGCGCCGCCGACGCCGATCCAGTTGAGGCGGTGCGCTGTCGCGAGGCGGGAGCACCAGTGCGGGTCCGGGCGGCCGTGGTCCTCCAGGAGCGCGACAATTTCGCCGCGCGAGGCGGCGATGCCGCGGGCGCGCAACTCGTCGTGGTGCTCGCGGCTGCCGGGCTTGCCGGCGTATGTCTTCAGATCTGTGACGGAGATGAACCGCACGGCAGGGAAGCGCTTGCGAAGATGTTCCAGGCCTTCGACCGGCGGCAAGTGCGGCACGAGAACCTCCATCGGCGGCGGGTCGACCTGCCGGGCCAGCGCGTCCAGCGTGCCTTCCAGGTGCGAAACGTCACGGCGCGCGCTCAGCGTGTCGCTGACGATAACGACCACCACCGAGAGGAACATCGCTCATTCCACCTTCGACAGCGCGTCGCCCGGGCGGGCGAGGTAGCCGACCCATTCGCCAAGGGCGCTCAAACGCAGCGAGTGGAACTTGCCTCCGTCCGCGAGCAAGGCCGGATGGAGAGTCGCCTCCCAGTAGCCCTGGCCAAGCAGCGCTTCATGCCGGAGCAGAACATAGTGTTTGTAGGCGATGTTGGCGCCGTTCAGTTCCCAGGTCTCGGCTTCGGGCCACGGCGGCAGGGAACCGTTGTATTCGCAGAAGTACACCACCCAGTCGCGCAGACGGGCGTAGCTGTTGTCGTAGACCGGCCCGCCGGCTGCGACGTGCCCGCCGTGACGGAGGCACATGGCCTGCTCGAGCCAGCCGGCGCCGACGACGCAGTGTTCTTCGAGAATGGCGACGATCTCCGCTCGCGCCTCGCGCACGCCGATGCGGCGAAGTTCGGGCACGGTCTCGCGCCGGGCGCGTTGACTGACCCGCGCCCAGGGGAAAAGCCGGGCAATCCGCCGCGCATAGTCATCGCCTCCGCATGCCAGGACGATCACCTCGGAGCCCACCTGCCGAGCTTGTTCCGCAATTGAGGGGAGGCAATTGCCGATGAACGGGGGCCCGACCGGGAGGCGCTGACGACGTAGATCGGGGGACGGTCAGGGTTGGGCGCGGTCATGCGAGCGGGGAATTGTACCATATTAGCGCCCGAGCACCCGGTCACCACGGCAGAGGAGAAACCGCAGCGCCGGCGGCCAGCGAGGCAGGCGGCGCGAAGCGCGGCAGCCGTCGCCCGGGGCGCGGGCACTCCGGACTGGGCCAGGGGGGCGCCAGGAAGGTCGCAGCCAGGCCGAGGCCGGCGCCAAGTGCGAAATGTAGAAGAGCCAGCAGGAGGCGAACAGTTTTGCCGCCCGCACGCCGGCGCGCGCCTCAATCCTCGACGACATGTTCGCGGAACCGGAGGCGATGGGCATTCCAGCGTGTCTTGTCGAATTTGCCGGCATCGTCGATGCACTCGCAAGCGGCATACGCCATGGCGAGCGCGTGGTGGGTGTTGTCGTGGGCGAACAGGCCCTGGCGGCCGAAGCTGGCCAGGCCGTCGATGCCGTTGAGCCAGCAATCAAGGAGGTCGAAGTGCTGTTGGTAGTCGAGAGTGTAGATGGGGTAGGCCTGTTCGAGGCGGCGGGTGACCGTCCGTCGGACTGGCACGCGCACCGGCAGCCCGGCGCGCGAGAGGGCATCCAGCACCAGGGAGCCGAGGGTGTCGTCGGAGTGTTGCCAAACCGGATCGGCCGCGGAGCACGGCAGTTCGGCGCACAGGACCGTAACGCCGGGGGCGCCGGCGAGGCCGTAGTTCTTCGGCTCGGACAGGCGGGTGATGGCGATGCCGGAGCCGGGAAAATAGTGGGCGTCGTATTCGGTGAACCGGTCCGCTTCCAGGACGAGGTAGACCAGAATCATGGAACGGAATTTCAGAGAATCCGCCGCGGCCAGGACCGGCGCCGGGGCCGGCGGCTTACTTGCGCGCGCCAGGGCCGTCACCGGAATCGTGGACAGGACCAGCCGAGAAGGGAAGCGCAAGGGACCCTGACGGCCGGACGATTCGACGGCAGCGGCGCGATTGTGGTCGAGTTCCACCGCCGACACGCCGGTGTTGAGAAGCACGGTTGCGCTGGATTCAACCGCCGCCTGGCGGTAGGCCTCGGTGATCCGGCCGTAGCCCCGGCGGGGGTAGTAGAACCGTCCGCCGCCGGGCGGTTTGAAGCCCGGCACGGCGCTCAAGACCTTGCGGAGCATCCCACCGAGCGAGGCGGCGCGCACGCGCCGGCGGGCCTGCTCAGGGTCGAGTTCCTCGGGCGGCAGCCCCCAGATCTTGCGCGCGTAAGGGAAGTAGAAATCGCGGCAGATGGTGCGGCCGAGGCCTCGTTCGAGGACGCCGGCGAAGCTTGCGCCGGCGCGACTGGACCGGCGGACCATGGCATCGCGCAAGACTCCGAGAGCAAAGGACAGCGGCAGGTGCGAAGCCAGGTCGAGCGGCTTGAGCGGGAAGCGCACCCAGCGCCCGCGCAACAGGATGCGTCCGTGCCTCGGGCGGTCCAGCAGGTCGGGTCCGAGCATGCGGCGGAGGTCGGCGAGAATCGCCGGCGGGCAGGAAGGATGGAGCCGGTGGCTTCCGTAGTCCACCGGGACTCCATCGAGCTCGAAGCTGCCAGCGTTGCCGCCGGCGGCAGCGGCGCGCTCGAGCACGATGACGCGGAAGCCGCGCCTCGCCAGCAGCCAGGCGGCGGCCAGACCCGCTGGACCGGCGCCGAGGATGACGGCCGCCACTGGCTCGGCGCTCATTGGAGGTAGCCGAGCGACCTCAGGCGCTCGAGGGTCTCGCGTCTTTGCTTCACGGGCCCCGAGCGGGAAACGTGGACTAAGGACAGCCAGGCCTGGAGCATTTCCGACAACTCCCGGACCTGGACGTTGCGGGTCGAATACAGGTCATGCTCTTCCGCCGGGTCCTGGTGAATCTCGTAGAGTTCCTGCTTTCCGGAGGTCGACGTGATGAGCTTCGCCGGGCCCAGAAAGACGGCACGCTCGACGCGCCGGAACCGCGCGTGAATGTTGCGGTAGCGGCCGAACGAGTGGGACTCGCTGATCAGGGTCCCGGCGCGCTGTTGGCCTGGCCGGAGCAGGCTCCGCCCATCGAGCCCGGAAGGCACTTCGTAGCCCAGTAAGTCGAGGATCGTCGGCATGAGGTCCGCGACACTGACATAGTCAGTGACCACCGAGCTTTGTCTGGTCTTCGGGTACTTGATAATCAGCGGGACGTGCACCTGATCTTGATAGACGGACACCCCGTGGGCAAACATGTCTTTCTCGCCGAACGCCTCGCCGTGATCCGAGGTGACGATCAGCAGGCAGTCGTCGTAGAGGCCGAGTTGTTTGAACCTCGTGAACAGGTTGCCGAGCTGAAGGTCGAGATAGTGGATGGCGGCGTCGTATTGCGCGGTGAGATGGACGCGCTCAGTCTCTGTCACCGTCCGCCTGCGCCCCAGCACGCCTTGCTCCAGGGCGAAGTAATCATTCCAGTTGAAAGATTCGTTGATGCCCGGGTACAGCGCGGCGACGCCTTTGGGTGGCTTGCGCGGAAAGTGCGCGTCCATATAGTTCAGGAACAGGAAGAAGCGCCCTGGCTGCCCGGCGGAGGCCTCTAGGAACTCGAAGGCGCTCTGATTGATGCTTTCCGCGTCGCGCAGGAACGTTTGCATCTCGGTGGTGGACAGGCAGTATTGCAGCAGGGGCCGCGTTGCCGTTCGAAGTGCGTAGGGATACATCGGGCCGAGGAGCGGCAGGGACGCCCAGGCGTTGTAGACGCGGAATCCCTGGTTCATGCCGAAGTCGGCGGCAAGATACGCCTGGTTGGCGGCGATTCCGGTGGTGAAGTAACCGTTTTCGGAGAGGATCTCGGCGATGGTCCGGTAACTTGCGGCCAGCGGCTGGCCGTGTGGGTTTTCCGGCGTGTAGTGCGCTCCGTGCCGGCTGGGGTACAGTCCGGTGAACATCGAGGCGTGCGAGGAGAGGGTGAAATCCGACGGGGCGATCGCGTTTGCGTAGAATGTCGCTTCCTGACGCAGTTGTTCGAGGTTTGCGGTGGTTTTGCGCGGGTAGCCGTAGACGGATAAGTGGTCGGCCCGCACGGTGTCCATCACGATCCAGACGATGTTGGGAGGATTGCCGCGGGGAGGAGGCGTATCCATCCTGGGCCGGCCCCGCACAAGCGGTTGGTGGGCGAACACGCTGAGGGCGAAGACCACTGCCGCGGCGAGCGCGAGGCGCGCAAGCGGTCCGCCAAGGCGCGCGCCCGCTTTCCGGAGCAACCAGACGATGCCCGGGACTGAAACCGCGAGGATCACAACCGATGTGATCTTTTTGAGCAGGCTGGGATCGGTGGCGAAGAAGGTCTTCAACATCCAGGGGATCGCGACCAGAAGGGCGCTGGTGGTCCAAGGGTTGGTAAGCAGGGTCAGCCGGCGTCCAAGAGGCAGGCAGCTCACCGATTGAGCGGCCAGCAGCAGAAGGCAGACGGGAATGGTGAATGGCAGCAGCCCGTAGCCTCGGGTGAGGTAGATGTTGGCGCCCAGATAGGCGGCGATGAGGCAGAGAAGCGGCAGCGCGCGGCGAACCGCGTCCGCGGGCAGGCCGGCGAACCATCGGAGGCGCGGGAGAACCCCAGCCGCGAAAACACCGGAGACCGCGCCGGCCAGCAAACCGAGAGCGGCGAACAGCGCCAGAACCAGCAGGTTCATCCACCAGTGCCAGGGCTGGAACACGTAGTGGCGCGTCGCGACGCCCTGCACGAATACGACGATGAAGTACTCAACAATTCCATAGGCCGCCCAGGCGAACAGCCCGTCGAATGCTCCGCGGCGAACTTCGGATTTCACGATGAGGGACACTGGTTGCGTTTTCCCGAGGGGGTGAAGAGATCAGTCTACAACGAAGCTGGGGCTGGCCAAAAGGCAGGAAGTCAGAAGCGAAAAGCAAGAGTGGTGAGGCCATGAGGCCGCCCAACCGCGGTCCTTTGGTCCGCGGAAGGCAAAAGTCAAAAATCAAAAGTCAAAAATGGTGGCGCGCCTTCGGCGGTCTTCTTCTTTTGCTAGCGGTGCATGGCGCCGCCCCACGGGCCACAAACTGCTAAAGTACACAGATTGCCCGTGAGCGAGACGATTCGCAGCGCACTGGTTACCGGCGGGGCCGGCTTTATCGGCAGCCATCTGGTGGATCGCCTGCTGGCCGAGGGCTGGCGGGTGACCGTGGTCGACAACTTCGATCCGTTTTACGATCCGGCGGTGAAGCGGCGGAACGTGGCGCCGCATCTCGGAAGTGACCGCTACCGGCTGGTCGAGGCTGATATCCGCGACCAGGAGGGGTTGCGGGCTGCCTTGCCGGGCGGCTATGACGTTATCGTGCACGTGGCGGCGAAGGCGGGTGTCCGCCCGTCGCTGCGCGATCCGGCGCTTTACCAGCAGGTGAACGTCGGCGGCACGCAGAACCTGCTGGAACTCGCGCGCCAGTGGGGGACGCCCCAGTTTGTGTTCGCTTCGAGCAGCAGCGTGTACGGCATGAATCCAGACCTGCCGTGGCGCGAGGACAGCAACGTGCTGCTCCCCATCAGCCCGTACGCGGCGACGAAAGTCAGCGGCGAACTGCTCGGCCACGTCTACAGCCATCTGTACGGGATGAGGTTCGTCGCGTTGCGATTCTTCACGGTGTACGGGCCGAGGCAGCGTCCGGACCTGGCGATCCACAAGTTCGCGAAGGCGATGCTCGCCGGCGAGGCGTTTCCATTTTACGGCGACGGGAATTCGAGCCGCGACTACACGTTCGTCGGCGATATCGTCGAAGGGATTCGGGCGGCGATGGAGTTCCGGGGCGCGGACTACGCCTTGATCAACCTGGGCAACAACCGCACGGTCACCCTGAGAGAAATGGTGCGAACGCTGGAGCGGCTGACGGGAATCGAGGCGCGCCTGGAACCGTTCCCCGATCAACCGGGCGACCTGCCTCACACCTGGGCGGACATCTCGAGAGCCGCGGCCCTGCTGGGGTACTGTCCGCGCACATCGTTCGAGGATGGGGTGAAGTTACTGCTGGAATGGGTGAAAACGGGGTCAGCGTAGCCTGTCACCGACTTCTTTAGCCGCGGTTGGGGGGGATGAGGAGGAGGATCTCGAGGAGCACGGGGCGCCCGTCCTGCGTTCCCGGGCGGAATTCCCAATCGTGCAGGTAGGGCAGGATTTCATCCTGCAAAGACCGGTCCGACTCCCTGACGATTGCCAGGTCCTTGAAACGCCCGGTCACGTCGAGCAGGCCGTGGACGAGGATGGAGTTCTGCCGCGGCTCGAGCAAGATGGGCGGGGTGCGGCGGACGATGAGGTAGGGCGCCTTGACGGGAGCGTCCGCGCCGAGCATCACCACATTGCCGCGAGTCTGAACCTGCTTGTCCGTGGAGGAGGGCTTGCAGTACTGAAGCATCCACTCCTTGCGCGTGGCCAGCGCGAGGTAAACCGTGTACACGGGTCTGCCGCTCAACAGGCTGGCCGCCTCCGGCGAAATCTCTGAAGACGAAGACAGGACCACGATGTCGGCGACGGAGTTCACGGGGTCGAGGACGCGAGGTGAGACTGAGGCAGGCATTGAAGACGGCGGCATGCCGAGTGCGAGAAGTTGGGCGCCGCTGCCACTGCCGGCGCCGCCGCCAGTTCCTCCGGAGCCAGTTCCTCCGGCACCGCCGCCGCCGGGGCCGGTACCGCGGGCCCCGAGGCCGCGGCCGCCGGGACCGCCTGCGCCCGAGCCGCCGCTACCACCCTGCCCGCCCGGTCCGCCCGCCCCGTCGCCACGACCTCCGGAGCCACCACCGGCGCCTTGCCCCGTGCCCGTGGCGGAACCGCCCGGTCCGCCGGGTCCACCGGCGCCCGAGCCAGCGTCCCCGTCGCCGCCTTCTCCCTCGGCCGGCGGGGCGGGCAGATTCCCGATCTGGTTTCCGGCGGGAACGAGAAGGACTTTCTCGGGCGGCGCCGGATTGGCGGAGAGGGCGATCAGATTCACGGGCTCGCCGACCAATGGACCGACGAGGGCGCCGGAGACCGCGCCGGCCGACGGAGGACGGAACACCCGGACGGGGGTGGTGGCGCCTCGGGGCATCGGGAGCTTCGGGTTCTCGGAGAAATTCGGCCCGGATATCTTGAGGCTTGCCACCAAGGTTTCCTGGTTCGGCGGATCGAGCCTGGGCGCGGCGTCCAGATTCGGGAGAACGGGAGGAGTGGCGGGATCGCGGCCGGGCTGCACGAATCGCCTGGGGGCGGGCTTCGGAAGCTTGGCCTGCGTGCTCCAGAGGGTGACGTTGGGCAAGCGGACTTGGCGTTGCAGCGGGAGATCGGGCGGATACTGGGGCTGGAGGATGGTCTGCTCCACGTCCGGCCGGCGCGGCAACGGAGGCAATTCGAACCGCCGAGGGGCTGGCTTAGGGGCCTTGGCGGCTTCGCCGGGTTTTGGCCTTTCCGCTTTTGGGCGATCCGCCTTTCGGCCGAGGGGCTTTGCACCCTCCGGTTTGGGCGGTGCGGGTGAGCCGGCGGGCAAGAGCATCCTTGGGTCCAGCGTCAACTCCAGTGGCGGGCGGATGACGGCAACCCGTCTTCTCCATTCCCGCTCCTCGCTCTCGGGCAGCAGGGCAGCGAGGGACGGCAGGAGTACGACGAGAAGGCAGTGCAGGCCCAGGGAGACAAACAGAGAACGCCAGCATCGGTAGGACGGAAGAAGAGCGCCCTCGAACAGGCAGAGCTCGGCGGCAGGCGTCGCTCCGGACACCTCAAGCTCCGGGTTCCCGGCCCCGACCAGTCCCACAGTACCTCGGCCTCGCGGCAATCATCTCATCCGACGAGGCTGCGTGTCCTATCCGTGGCTCCGTCGAGCAGTATTGAGCGAAGAGAATGTGTTCGGCCCGTTTCCTTCCGTTGTTCACGCTGAGTCCCGAAGTGGTCCGCGCGCTCCGGGGGAGAGACGTGAGGTAGATTCTTCAGCCCGTACAAAGCAAGCTCGAAACGGTCGTTCACTCGCAGCTTTTTGAACAACCGCGACAGGTACACCTTCACCGTACCCTCGGAGATCATCAGCATCGAGGCGAGTTCCTTGTTCTTCAGACCCTGGGAGAGCAAGCCGACGAGCTGGCTTTCTCGCTTGGTCAGCGTGATCGCACGGGCTGCCTGGACGCTGGCGCGCAAGCTCTCCTCGAACCAAAGACCGCCCTGGGCCACCAACAGGAGACATTTTAGCAGGACTTCCTCGGGGACCGTCTTGCGGAGGATGCCGCGCACGCCGTGCTCAATCGACTGGAAGGCAAGTTCGGTGGAGATGTCCCGAACCCACAGAACCATGCGGCACGAGGGCAACCGTTCCTGGAGCTCAACCAGGACGCCGAAGGTGATGGCCGGCGTGAAGTCCACTAGAATGAGATCCGGCCTCACCGCTTCGGCCGTTTCCGCGAGCGTCGCGGGGCTGTTGGAGACGCCCGCGAGTCGAAAGCCCGTCTTCAAGGAAAGCACCTGCTTCACGCCTCGCGTGACGACAGGTTCATCGGTGAACAACAAAACTCGGTACATGTCTCTGCCCTCTCCTCAGTCGACTCCTGCCGATGTCGCCTCCCGCGGTTGCATTCCCTCGCCTTTCAGTCGTGGCGGTATGTGATTTACTTCCTCCGTACCGCGCCCAGCGACAATCACTAGCATAAGGCTACCCGCGAAGTGGGGGAAGTCCCATTTTTTGCACAATAGTTTGACTACAGACGTACTAGAACCTGCCGTACCAGACTCCCACGGTTGTTTCGTGACTTCTCGTCCACTACCAAAACCCGAAATGGCCTATATGCCGCGAGGATTCGGGAGGCGATTCTGGGAGGGCTGGCCGCGACGTCGGCCGGAGTCAAATCCGGCAGATGGTCGGCGACGTCGCGGCGAAATCAGTACGTGAGGTCGGAGAGGGTCTTGACAACTGGTGAAGCGCGGGAACGTGGCCGAGCGCCGCTGATGGTCACGTTGGCGCTGATTGGGATGTGCGGTGGGCTCGCCCTGGCTGTGCTCTTGAGCGACCAGACGCCGCTGGGCCTGGACGGAATCGCGCAGCCGAAAACGGACGCCGGCGAGACCGTCGCCTTCATGGGCAGTTTCGCGACGGCGGCGCCGGAGGCGTTCTGGACGGATCAGCGGAATTCGACCATCCTCTACATTTCTGACGGCTCGCTCGATTCGAACATGCAGATGCAGACGCACGCGAACCTGGACCTGTGCGGCGAGTTGGATCCGCCATGGGGCGTCGGCTTTACATTCCTGGGCGAAACCATCGAATCGCCGATGCAGGTTATCGCGGGTACCGTGAGTTTGCAGGGAAGCCCGTCGCCGAGCATGGTGCGGCCGGCGCGGCTCGTTATCCAGGAGGACCGTTTCCCTGATCGAGTAATCCGTTCTTATGGAAACAGATATCCCTCCGCACCCCACCTTGGGCCGACCGTACGCTGCGGGCCTGGTCCACTATTCTGGTACCTTTTTGGTTTTAGGACTACTAATCGAGGCTCGGAAACCAGTGAAACCTATTGAATCTAAAACTAGTTGTGCTTTTCTGTTCAAAGACAGGCAGGAGGACAGAAGGCGAAAGTCGGATCTTTCGCCTCTGGCGATGAGTTCTCTGGGATGGCTCACCGCACGGGAAGGGAGGGGACGATGAAAGTCCGGAGCAAGCGTGGTCAAGTACTCATCATGGTCACGTTGGTGCTGATCGTGATGTGCGGAATGCTGGGGCTCGCCGTCGATTTGGGCTGGTCGTATTATGTGCAGAAGGCAGCCAAGGCGGCGACCGACGCGGGGGCGCTGGCGGCGGTAATTCAGGCGCACTCCATCATTGGATCCATGCAATATGTGTGCGGACCGAACGTGACTTGCCAGCCTGATCCGCAGACATGCGGCAATGCCATCCCCTCGCCGCCGGCCGGTACGAATAACCTGGAAAACGGATGCCTGTACGCGCAGAATGCCACCTTCGGCACCTCCGGTTCCGGAACGTGGGACAACATCATGATGTCGTCCGACGTGCCGCCGGCCACCGCGGCGTGTGACGGCATAGGCATCTGGCCCAACGCGCCGGCCGGGCAAACGGTCTGTGTTCACTATTGGGCGACGGCCCGGGCCTGGGAAGGGATTCCCCAGTTGTTCTCGTCGGTGTTGGGCAACACGTTTGGAGGGTCGAGCGCCCGGAGCACGGCGGCGATTGTGGATGCGGTGGTGCCGGGGAGTTTGTATGCGCTGAACCGGGAGAACGATCCGGGCTACGATCCTCCGGGAGGGAACAAAGGCGGGGCGAAGTTTGATGACGGTGTCGGGATTAACATCCAAGGTAACTACGATATCGATGCGGGTGGGGGTGTGTTCGTGTCGTCACAGGCCGACGGCGGAGGAAAGAAAGAACCCTACGCGATAGAAGCCAACGGAGGCGGCACGCTGACCGGAACACCGATTAATGTCTACGGTAGTGGTGTGGCGGATCCTGACGGCAATTACCTGCCTGGCGATCCCGTCAACAACGACAACTATTCGCTTTTCGAGGACCCGATGAGCGGTAAGGGCCAGCCGGCGGCGCCCACATCCGCTCAGGCGCCAGATCATGCCGTGCCATTGGGCCAGATTCACGGTGATTGTGACAATCCACTCGTAATGCCTCCGGGTTCCTACTACGCCACGGAGGCAGCAACAACCGCTCCGACGGGGGAGCCCATCCGCGTCACCGGCTGCGTAACGTTTGCGGCCGGTGGCACTACCACTTGGGGAGACTACGCCTTCTTCGGCGGGCTTCACTTCCCTTCGGGCCACACCACGGTTACGTTCGGCCCCGGGCGTTACTTCGTCGTGGGGGCCAAAGGTGGGGTAGCCAGCGACGCTGCTGCCTTCCATATGGTTACCGGTGTAACCCTAACGGACTTCACCCCGTTGGACGGCCAAGGCATGTCGCTTCCGCCGATCAACCAGGGGGAGATTTTCGTATTCACGAACCACGAGTACCCGGGACTTTACATTCCGAGCGCTCTGACAAGTGCGCCCCAGATTCTCAACCAACTCGAGTTCGGTTGGGTTGATATTCAAACAGGCAACAACGCGGATTCCGGGGTCAACCTGCACGGGTTGAACAGAGATTTCGTCCTGCCGGACGGGTTGAGGGATTTCACTCCTACCGTTTTCTGGTGGGACCAGAACAACTCGACGATTGAGTACGATGCGCAGGGAAATCCGGTATACAACAACAACGACCCGGGTGATCCCGTCCTGAACACCGATCCGAACATCTATCCGTTCTTTCGGCTGTTGGCCGGCACGAACACAGATCTCTACGGGCTGATCTACATGCCGCGGGGCAGCTATCTAGATCTCCAGGGGAGCGACGAAATGAGGTCTCCGGTGCGGATCATCGCCGGATCGATGAATCTCGGGGGCAGCAGCTCACTCGAGCTGTTGTCGAGTGCTCCGTTCGCCTACGTCACGCGAGTCACATTGATTGAGTAGAGGCTTGATGTGGGCTCGAGTCCGGCCCACATCACTCTCTTATCCTCCCATGTAACGCTGGAGGCTAGCAGTGTCCGCTCGCGAAGGAAGGTTGCGCTTCCGATCCTCGAGTGACGGGTCTCCTCTTGATACTGATTCGCTGCCCTGAAGCTCGACCCCACCCCCACATTGGGCAAACTGCGCGGGCAGCGGAACGCGGATCGTTTCATCCACTCGAGACGGAGTAAGGCGACAGGCGTGCTGACCGTAATCACGGCCTGCTTTGCGGCCCGTGCGCTTGGGGTGGTCCTTGGGTGTGCCTCGGGAATGCGGTGCGGCTTGGCGCTTTGCGGCCTGTAGGACGCGAAGACGATCGTTCTCCTGCGCAGACGTCACTTCCCGACACTGCCTGCCGGTCCTGGCGGGTCGAAGGGATCGAGCTCGCAGTTCGCACTCGGATTGCACGTGGCCGTGGCCGGATCCGCGCAATTCCCCAGGATCGCCGGAGTGCAAAGCGCTCCGTTGTCCGAGCAGGTTCCCGAGACGGAGGAAGTTGCCCAGAGCGTCCAGTCCGGATGACCGCCGTTGTTCAGGCAGTTGAGAACGGCGATGCAAGCGCCGAAGGCGGACGTGGTATTGGCCGCCCAGGCCGCGTTGCACGCGGTGAACCACGTCGAATTGGGATGCTTCGCCCATGGAAAATTCCTCGCTGTGGGTTCGGAGAAGGGAAGAGCCGGTGTTACGACCGTATCGCGTTGGTTCAATAGGGGCAAGCGGGCGATGTCAGCACTGCATTCCCGGAAACCGCTGCTGAGAAGTTGCTATCAGTACTATAAGTTTGTAGTGCTGCGTCCACGCGGTCTCTAGGCCCAGATGATCACTTCAATCAGGATTCTAAGCTGAATGATCTATTTCTAGGAAAAAGAGTTATCCCTCCCACCCCACCTTAGGTCGGCCGAACGCTGCGGGCCTGGTCCCCTATTCTGGTACCTTTTTGGTTTTAGGACTACTAGTAGTTTTCGGGGCTCGGAAAACCGTGAAACCTATTGAATCTAAAACTAGTTGTGATAATCTGTTCAAAGACCGGCAGGAGGACAGAAGGCGAAAGTGCGGATCTATCGCCTCTGGCGATGAGTTCTCTGGGATAGCTCACCGCACGGAAAGGGAGGGGACGATGAAAGTCCGGAGCAAGCGTGGTCAAGTACTCATCATGGTCACGTTGGTGCTGATCGTGATGTGCGGAATGCTGGGGCTCGCCGTCGATTTGGGCTGGTCGTATTATGTGCAGAAGGCAGCCAAGGCGGCGACCGACGCGGGGGCGCTGGCGGCGGTAATTCAGGCGCACTCCATCATTGGATCCATGCAATATGTGTGCGGACCGAACGTGACTTGCCAGCCTGATCCGCAGACATGCGGCAATGCCATCCCCTCGCCGCCGGCCGGTACGAATAACCTGGAAAACGGATGCCTGTACGCGCAGAATGCCACCTTCGGCACCTCCGGTTCCGGAACGTGGGACAACATCATGATGTCGTCCGACGTGCCGCCGGCCACCGCGGCGTGTGACGGCATAGGCATCTGGCCCAACGCGCCGGCCGGGCAAACGGTCTGTGTTCACTATTGGGCGACGGCCCGGGCCTGGGAAGGGATTCCCCAGTTGTTCTCGTCGGTGTTGGGCAACACGTTTGGAGGGTCGAGCGCCCGGAGCACGGCGGCGATTGTGGATGCGGTGGTGCCGGGGAGTTTGTATGCGCTGAACCGGGAGAACGATCCGGGCTACGATCCTCCGGGAGGGAACAAAGGCGGGGCGAAGTTTGATGACGGTGTCGGGATTAACATCCAAGGTAACTACGATATCGATGCGGGTGGGGGTGTGTTCGTGTCGTCACAGGCCGACGGCGGAGGAAAGAAAGAACCCTACGCGATAGAAGCCAACGGAGGCGGCACGCTGACCGGAACACCGATTAATGTCTACGGTAGTGGTGTGGCGGATCCTGACGGCAATTACCTGCCTGGCGATCCCGTCAACAACGACAACTATTCGCTTTTCGAGGACCCGATGAGCGGTAAGGGCCAGCCGGCGGCGCCCACATCCGCTCAGGCGCCAGATCATGCCGTGCCATTGGGCCAGATTCACGGTGATTGTGACAATCCACTCGTAATGCCTCCGGGTTCCTACTACGCCACGGAGGCAGCAACAACCGCTCCGACGGGGGAGCCCATCCGCGTCACCGGCTGCGTAACGTTTGCGGCCGGTGGCACTACCACTTGGGGAGACTACGCCTTCTTCGGCGGGCTTCACTTCCCTTCGGGCCACACCACGGTTACGTTCGGCCCCGGGCGTTACTTCGTCGTGGGGGCCAAAGGTGGGGTAGCCAGCGACGCTGCTGCCTTCCATATGGTTACCGGTGTAACCCTAACGGACTTCACCCCGTTGGACGGCCAAGGCATGTCGCTTCCGCCGATCAACCAGGGGGAGATTTTCGTATTCACGAACCACGAGTACCCGGGACTTTACATTCCGAGCGCTCTGACAAGTGCGCCCCAGATTCTCAACCAACTCGAGTTCGGTTGGGTTGATATTCAAACAGGCAACAACGCGGATTCCGGGGTCAACCTGCACGGGTTGAACAGAGATTTCGTCCTGCCGGACGGGTTGAGGGATTTCACTCCTACCGTTTTCTGGTGGGACCAGAACAACTCGACGATTGAGTACGATGCGCAGGGAAATCCGGTATACAACAACAACGACCCGGGTGATCCCGTCCTGAACACCGATCCGAACATCTATCCGTTCTTTCGGCTGTTGGCCGGCACGAACACAGATCTCTACGGGCTGATCTACATGCCGCGGGGCAGCTATCTGGATCTCCAGGGCGGCGACGAAATAATGTCTCCGGTGCGGATCATCGCCGGATCGATGAATCTCGGGGGCAGCAGCACACTGCATCTGTCGCCGAATGCTCCGTTCGCCTACGTCACGCGAGTCACACTGATTGAGTAGGGGGTTGATGTGGGCCCGAGTCCGGCCCACATCACTCTCTTATCCTCCCATGTAACGCTGGAGGCTGGCAGCGTCCGCTCGCGAAGGAACGTTGCGCTTCCAATCCTCGAGGCCCGGGCCGGCCAGTTTCTGCGCCCGCGTGCGAAGTTCGTCCATCTCCGCGGCCTCCAGCCGACGAAACTGCCGCGCGGCGCGGACGTCGTCCTCGACCTGGCCGGTGGTGGTGCAGCCGATCGCCGTGCAGTGGATCGGCAGGCTCAGGACGTAGCCGAGGCATTCCCGCACACTGAACGCCTGGAGGAGCTTGGCGTTGCCGAAATTTTTCATCCCCTGAATGCCGAGGTTGCGCTGGACGGCCACCGGCAGGACCAGCTTCTCGAAGCTCAGGTACGACGGGTCGGCCGCGTGCAGCGGCATGAGAATCGTGTCGTACTTGTCGCAGCGCTTCAGCATCTCCAGGTGGACGTGCGGATCGTGGTGGCCGGTGAAGCCGATGAACCGGCACTTGCCGGACTGCTTCGCCGCTTCGAACGCCTCGATGGCGCCGCCCGCGCCGAAGATCTTGTCCACGTCCTCCGGCTCGCTGACCGAGTGGATCTGCCAGAGATCGACGTAGTCGGTCTTCAAGCGGCGCAGTGAGTTGTGCAGATCCTCCTCCGCGCCTTTGCGGTCGCGTTTCATCGTCTTGGTGGTGATAAAGACGCTCTTGCGGAACGGCGGCAGGACCGCGCCGAAGATCTCCTCCGAGCGGCCGTTGCCGTAAGCGACGGCGTTGTCGAAGTAGTTGACGCCAAGGTCCACGGCGCGCTGGACGACGGCCTTGGCGTCGTCGAACGAAACCAGACCCAGCCGGCCGCCCGCCTGGCCGATGAGGGTCAGTCTCTCGCCGGTCTTACCGAAGGTCCGCTTGGGGATGTCCCCGGCCTTGGCCGGCGCCGGGCGGGCGGTCAGAGCCGGCAGCCCGGAGAATGCTGCTCCAATGAAAACGCGACGTTGCATGTTGCCTCCCAGGAAATAGGCCCGCTCCCAACGGTGGCGGCTCTGTCCAATCTATCAGAAAATGAACCGCGGTTTGATTCCTGACTACGCTCCGCCGCGGGCGGAGCCGCTGGAAGTCGGCGCCGCTGATCACGAAGTGCCAGTCGGCGAAGCGGTCGTTCAGCTCGCGGGCCGTATGTTCGCCGGCGGCCGCGTCGCCCCCGCACTTCGCCGCCCGTGCAGCTCATCGAGGGATCTTCATCGACTCGCCGGGAGTCGATGGCGGCGTCTACGACATCGACTGGGGCACCGACGACAGGCTTGGTCCATGACAGCCGCAGCCCGCGCTTCGAGAACAACGTGTACTGGTATCGGCGCTGGAAGGAGACCGCCTGGCTGGCGGACATCCGATCGTGTGTTTACAACAGGCGCATTGCCGCTGGGAAAGTGCAGCAGGTGCACACGCCGGCTAAGCACGTCAGGGGCGCGGTTTGGACAATGCCACGCCCAAGCCTCCGCCCATCCAGGCCTCTCCCGCCACCATGTTTCCTCGGTAGCCTAACAACAATTGCTATTCAACAAGGGCCACCACCCTCCGTGTGAGAGGGTTGCCAATGGGCAGCAGTGTGAT
>CAZACK010000106.1:13951-17587 GCA_964483455.1 uncultured Solibacteraceae bacterium | reverse complement strand
TCGGATAGGTGACCGCCGTCACCCGGTGCAGCGCGTCGTAGGCGAAGCAGGCAACGTTGCCCACTGGATCGGCGCGCCGGACCAGGTCGCCGCGCGAGGTGCCGCAGGAGGCGTGGGTGTCGTACGTATAGGTGTACGTTGCCCCATTGGTTTCCGGGTTGGCTTCGGTGAGCAGGCGGCCCAGGCCGTCATAGGTGAACGTGCGCGTCTGCGTGCTCGCCGACTGCGCGTTCTGCGTCACCGTCAGCAGGTTATCGAGCACATTGTACGTGTAGCGGGTGAGGAAGCCGGTGGCGGCCACGCTCTGCGCACAACTTCCGCTGCCGGCGGCAGTGGTGATCTCGCAAACCGAAGTAAGCCTGCCCAGGGCGTCGTACTCGAGCTGCCGCTTCTTGGTGGTCTCGCCGGTCGGCGCCGGCCCCACCTCCACCAGCACGTCGTTCTTGGTGTACGTGTAAGTCGTCCAACCGCCGCCGGTGTCATCGACCCGGGTTGGCCGGCCGAGCGCGTCGTAGGTCGTGACGGTGCGCGCCACCGTCGCATTCGTCTGGCCGGCGGTTCCCGAGTACGGCGCCGTCACCTTCCAGACCCGGCCCATCGTGTCGTAGTCGGTCTGGACCGAATCGTAGGTGGTTGACGTCTGGGCCTGCTTGCGCTGGCTGACGCGGACGCGTCCCAGGCTGTCCAGGGTGGTGCGCGCCGCCGCCGTCGAAGTCGTGCCGTTGAAATTCAGCACGCCTTCGGCGGCCACCGGGCTGGTGTAATACGAGATGTTGGCTGTCGCCGAGGTCGGATCCTGGACCGCCCGCACGCGCCAGTAGTTCGCGTCGTTGAAGGTCCAGGTGGTGGTTTTGGCGTTCTCGTCGGTGGCGGAGGTCATGACGCCGCCGGTGCAGTTCCAGGCGAAGGACCGGGACAAAGTGAGCGGCATGCTGGCGCTGGTGAGAAACGAGTTGCCGCAGTTGCCGTAGGCATAAGTGGTCACCGCGGAGTTCGTGTCGGTGAGCGTGCGCACGTTGCCGGTGTCGAAGTACGTGAACGTCTGGCTCACGGTGGAAGGGCTCTGCGTCAATCTCGTGACGGTGGTCGCATTGCCCCGCGAGCCGGTGACGCCCACGAGCTGCGGCGTGCCGCTGGTGGCGGTCACCGCCGTCTGGTCGTAGCCGAAGGTCGTCTGAGCCACGACCCCGCCGGAGCCGTTGTACACCGTGATGTTCGACGGGCGGTCTACAATTCCGTTGGTGAGCGAGGCGTAGGCGGTGGTGGTCTTCCGCGCCAGCGAGCCCACCGCGCCGCTGCCGTAATTGTACTCCCGGACTTCGGTCGGCAGGCCGTAGCTGTTGTAGAGCGTCACCGTCTGGGATTTCAGCGTGGTCGTACCGGGCAGGGTCGTGATGGTGGAGACCTGGGTGATCGGCAGGTTGATGGTGGTCGAGTTGCAAGGAGAGGCGGCCCCGTTATAGCAGGTGTTCGTGGTCTGAAGGACGGTGGTGGCTCCCTGCTTGACGTCGCGCTGCGTCTCATAGATGGTCTGGAAGTTCATCACCGTCTGGTTGCCGGCCGGGTCGGTGAGGGTGGTCGTCCAGGCGTCGCCGGGCTCGGTGTGGGCGTAGGTCCACGTGCCGGCCGGTTCGGGTGTCTGGCGGCTCAAGGTCGCGGCGGCCCCGCTGGCGCAGGTGATGCCGTTGGAGCCTCCCGAGTAGGTGTAGGTGATCGTTCCGCCGGTGGGCAGCGTGACGGTCTTGATGCGGCCGGTGACTTTTCCCGTTTGGCCGGGCGTGCTCTCGTAGGTAAACGTGTACGACGTCCCGTCGGGCAGGCTGATGCTGTTCACCAGGTTCTGCGTGCTGGCGCCGTACTCGCTGATCCCGCTGCATCCGTAGCTGGTCTGCACCGTGTACGCGGTGTAGTTCATCCGGACCGAGGACGTTCCGCCAACGGGATTGGTCCAGGAAAGGGTAACAGGGCTGGCGGGCGTGCCGGCGCCGGTGACCGTGAGGGCCGTGGTTCCCAGGGTGTCGGTGAACGTCGTTGTGCCGGCGTTGCTCGTCGCCGTGATCCGGTTGCCGTTCCGGTCGGTCACCGTGCCGGAACCGTTGCCCGATTGCAGCGGGGCGCTGATCTTGGCGCCGGAACGGTCAGTGACGGCGGCGCTCGGCACGTTGTTCACGGATGCCGTATAGCCGGAGCCGTCCGTGGCGGTGCCCGTGGCCGAGGCGGGCGGCCCGCTTCCGCAGGGCCAGCCGGATTGCCAGTTGGAAACCGCCACCGGGAAGGTGTGGGATACGCCGAAGGGGTCGTTGTATTTCCAGTTGGACCACACGTTCCAGTAGTAGGTGGTCCCGAGATAGCCGCAGGACTGCTGCGTGACGGTGTAGCTGACGTAACCAGTTGCGGGCTCGGTGATTGCGCGCCAGCCCCAGTTGGCCACCGGCGTCCAGACCTTCGAGCCGGTGACGCCGACCGGATACCAGACAGCGCTGTCGTAGCTGAGCCGGTAGATGAACGGGAGCTGGCGCCCGGATTTCTCGACCACTGGGATCTCGAAGTGGACGTTGAGATTCGCGTTATTGACCGTGTCGAACGGGCCCCCGCTGAAGCTGCCGAACGGTGGCAGGCCCGTCCTTACCTGTCCGCCGGCAGTGGCTGACAGCAACGTCAGGGCAGCCGAGAGCCACGCAAAGGCCGAAGTCTTTCGTTTCATCGTGTGCTCCCCCTGTTGTTCACTGAACGTTGAAATCAGCGTCCGGAAGGCCGGAATTGGT
This sequence comes from uncultured Solibacteraceae bacterium, assembly GCA_964483455.1. Taxonomy (GTDB): domain Bacteria; phylum Acidobacteriota; class Terriglobia; order Bryobacterales; family Bryobacteraceae; genus CAYZJD01. Next base: position 14,822 of record CAZACK010000106.1, on the reverse strand, counting down.
CAACACCCTGGTAACAGCAAGGTCGAGCAGAAGGCTGTTTTGCAGAAGCTTTTGCACCAGAAAGGGAGCCTTGACGCCGCCCACATCGCGATAGTCGCCGTAGCGAATCTCGACCGGCAAGTCGAGTGACGCGTCATCATCGGGATGAAAATTGAATGCCAGTGAAACAGGCAAGTACGTTTCCGGATCGATGAAGATCTCAGTGGCGCTGAGACGCTCGATCCATTCGGCAACGTCCTCAAGCTGCCCTTTGATGGCGCGAGCGACGCGAACATGGTGGACAGGCTTCCCGTCGCGCGTTTCCTGACCAAGGTATGTCACGACCATCTCAGGGTCTTCCATCCAAGCCGCGATGGTGAGTGCGGGAAAGAACCAACTGGCGGGCGTCCAGGTGTTATGCACGGGGATCGGGAATGCCTGGCCGTCCGGGTTGCTCCAGACGCCGCTAGACCCCTGCCGCGTCTCCTGGCGCTGGCCGCCGGCGAAATTCAGCACCACCTCACTCTCCGATCGCCCCCGCGCCTTGAACGTGGCTTCGCCGGCTTCCTCATCCGCGCCCGCGGTCATCACCACCTTCGATTCCACGAGGACGTCGCTGATGGGCGAACCCCGAGTCAGCGCCAGCCACGTGAGCTGGATGACAGACAGCGGCTGGGATGTTTGCTGAGCAGCCGAACCGGCGCCGGCCAGCGGAAGCGCCAGCAGCAGTGATCCTAATGGGACGCGGAAGACATGGTCTCTTAAGGACATTGTGACCCTCTTACCCTTGTTTGCAACGAGACTGAACTGCGCAAGAGGCAAGTATTTGCCAGGCGCCCCGGTGGGGGGGGTGGAGGTTGTTGGGGGGGAGGGTGGGTAGTGGGGCGGGAGG
>CAZACK010000106.1:0-13941 GCA_964483455.1 uncultured Solibacteraceae bacterium | reverse complement strand
AACTGCTCAAGAGTCAAGTATTTCCCACCCCCCCCCTTTTCTGTCAAGCACTTTCTTGAGCCGAAAGCACAGTAGTCGGCCAATAGAATGAAACTACAGGGGATAGAATTGCGGACCCCGGAGTAATTCCGGATCACCACGAAGCCGGGTGAGGCAGTCTGCCTTTTCAGCAGCCTGTTGTGTTAGCGTATGCGCCTGGGGCCGGCTTCGACGAGGTCCTTCGCGCCGTCCTGGAACAGCTTGAAGTTTTCGATAAAGCGGGCGGCGAGGGCGTCGTACTTCTTGAAGTACTCGTCGCGGCTGGGCCAGGTGTTGGCCGGATCGAGGATGGAGTTCGGCACGCCGTCGCAGGCCAGCGGCACGTCGAAGCCGAACACCGGGTCCTTGCGGAATTCGACTTTGTCGAGGTTGCCGTCCAGCGCGTCGGTCAGCAACTGGCGGGTGTGCTGGATGCTGATGCGCTTGCCGACGCCGAACGGCCCGCCCGTCCAGCCGGTGTTCACCAGCCAGCAGGTGGCGCCGTGCTTGAGGATCTTCGACTTCAGCAGATTGGCGTAAACGTGCGGCCGGTGCACCATGAACGGCGCGCCGAAGCAGGTGCTGAAGGTGATCTCGGGCTCCTTGCCAAGGCCGACTTCGGTGCCGGCGATCTTGCTGGTGTAACCGGAGATGAAGTGGTACAGGGCCTGGTCCGGCGACAGCCGGGAGATCGGCGGCAGGACGCCGGAGGCGTCGCAGGTCAGGAAGACGACGTTCTTCGGATGCCCGCCCATCTTCTCGGGAACGTAGTTCTCGATGTAATCGAGGGGATACGCCGCGCGGGTGTTCTCGGTGGTCTTGTCGTCATCGAGGTCGAGCTTGCGGGAGTACGGATCGAAGGTGACATTCTCCAGGATGGTCCCGAACCGGCGGGTGACGGCGTAGATCTGAGGCTCGGCCGTCGGCGACAGGCGAATCACCTTGGCGTAGCAGCCTTCCTCGAAGTTGAAGACGCCGTTGTCGCCCCAGCCGTGCTCGTCGTCGCCGATCAGGCGGCGGTTCGGGTCGGCCGACAGCGTCGTCTTTCCCGTTCCTGACAACCCGAAGAAAATCGCCACCCGGTCGTCCGGGCAGATGTTGGCCGAGCAGTGCATCGGCATGACTCCGTCCAGCGGCAGCAGGAAGTTGAGCACGGTGAAGATGGTTTTCTTGATCTCGCCGCCGTAGAGCGTGCCGCCGATGATGGCGGTGCGGGCGCTGAAGTTGGCGATGATGAAGGTCTCCGAGCGGGTCGAGTCCATCAGCGGAGAGGCCTGGAAGGACGGCGCACAGATGACGGTGAAATCCGGCACGTGCTTTTTGTAGGCTTCGAGCGTACGCGGCCGCAGGAACATGATGCGGGCAAACAGGCTGTGCCAGGCCTTCTCGGTGATGATGCGGATCGACATGCGGTGGTCGGGGTCGGCGCCGGCGTAGAGGTCCTGGACGAACAGGTCGCGGCCCTGGAGGAACGCCTGGACGCGGGTCAGCAGCGAGTTGAAGTTCTCGGCGGTGTACGGGCGGTTGTACTCGCCCCACCAGACGTGGTCCTCGGTCTCCTGCTCGCGGACGATGTACTTGTCGGCGGCGGCCCGGGCGGTGTGCTTGCCGGTCATCACCACCAGCGGTCCCCGATGGGCGACCCGTCCCTCGCCGCGGAAGATCGCCTCCTCGTAAAGCGAAGCGGTCGGCAGGTTCCAGTAGACTTTGCGCAGGTTGGTCAGGCCGAGGTTGCTCAGCTTGTAGTCGGCGGCGGCGTAGGCCGCGTCCTTCTGCGCGGGAGATTCGATGTCGTAGTAGACGTTCATGCCCAATCCCTCACCAGTCTCCTGTCTCCGAGATACAGTTCATTCGCCGAGTTCGGATCCAGCGCCCACTGGATCCGGTCCACGCCTTCCTTGATCTCCTTGAGCGTGCCACAAAAGCTGATGCGCAGGTGTCCCTCCATGCCGAAGTCCTTGCCCGGCACCGTCACCACGCGGACCTTGTTCAGAAGAAACTCCGCCAGTTGCTGCGAGCTCTTGTTGTAAGCGCTGAAGTCGGGAAAGCTGTAGAAGGTGCCATCGGGCTTGGTCACCCTGACGCCGGGAATCGCGCTGAGGCGGCTGCACAGCACGTTACGGTTGTTCTCGAGCGTGGCGCGCAGCGCCTCGATGGAGTTCTGCACTCCGTTCAGCGCGCCGACAGCCGCCCACTGCGACGGCGTCGCCGGCCCGGAGGTCTGCTGCGACTGGATATTGCCCATCGCCTGGACCAGCTCCTTGTTGCCGACGGCCCAGCCGATGCGGAACCCAGTCATCGCGTACATCTTCGAAACGCAGTTGATCACCACCAGCTTCGAGCTTTCGCTCAGGTTGGAGGCGAACTCGTAGCAATTGACCGGCGCCCGGCCGTCGAACACCAGCCGGTTGTAGGTGTCGTCCATGATCAGCCAGAGGTTCTTCTTCTCGCAGAGCTGAACCACCTGGGCGACAAATTCCTTCGAGTACATGACGCCGCTGGGGTTGTTGGGACTGTTGAGGATGATCGCCTTGGTGTAGGAGCCGAGAACTTCGGTAATGTCCTGGATGTCCGGCAGGAAGCTGCCGTCGCGAGCCCGGGCGACCACCGGAACGCCGCCGGCGATCTTCACCATCTCTGGGTAGCTGACCCAGTACGGCGCCGGGAACACGACCTCGTCGTTGGGATCGAGGATGGCGTGCAGCGCGACCATGATGGACTGCTTGGCGCCGCTCGACACGATCACGTTCTCCGGTGTCACCAGCCGCTTGTAGTGCTCTTCTGTATAACGGATGATGGCCTTCTTCAGGGCCGGGATTCCGTCGGCCGGCGCATACTTGATGTCTCCTGTATGGAGCTGCGCGCAGCAGTTCAGGACGGCGTCGATCGGCGTCTTGCTCTTCGGCTCGCCGCCGCCGAGATGGATAACCGGCTCGCCCTTGTCCCGAAGCATGGCCGCGGTCTGGTTCAGCTTCAGGGTGGGCGATTCTACGATGGATCGTGCGAGTTGGCTTAGACTCATGGTGACTGGCTTCCCTTCATTTTGGCGTAATGTGGACGCGCCGAGCGGGGGAGGTTACAGCTTCAACTTCGCGTCCAGTCTCTCGTTGGAACGGAGCATTTCGTCCCAGGTCACGACACGCTCGCCGTAGGCGGCCATGCGGCCCAGCACCGCTGTCAGGTTGCTATTGACGCTGGCCTCGGCGTTGTTCACGTGATTCCCTGTCCGGATGCTCTCTACAAAGCTCCTGATATTCGCAATCGTGCCGCCGCGCCCGGTGTCGTCCTTTTCGGCGCCGCTCCACGGGTTGTCGCCGGAGATCAGCACCGATCCGTTGTAGTGGCACTCCGCCGTTCCCGAAGTGCCGTACACGCGCATGCACATGTCGTGGAAACCCTTCAGGAACTGGGCCGAGCTGAAGTCGACGCGAACGTCGTTCGGAAACCAATATATTACCAGGAAATGGTCCCAGCAATCGCCGACGTCCACGCGCGCCTTGCGCCCGCCGGTTCCGTAAGCTTTCACCGGGTGGGCGTCGAGGTACCAGTTGGCGACGTCGAGGACATGGATATTCTGCTCGACGATGATGTCGCCCGAGAGGGCCTTGTCGAACACCCAGTTGCGGAGGCGGGCTTCCGCCGGCGGCATTCCCGGCTTGGCCTGCGGAGTGAGGCGGCCGGTGTGGTAGAAGACGTGGCCCAGCACCGGCGCGCCAATGGCGCCGGAATGCACGCGCCGCATCAGCTCGCGGAAAGGCTCGGTCGCCCGCATCTGGAAATCGACCAGGAAACTCAGCTTGCCCTTCGCCTTTTCGGCGCTGGCGAGGATACTCTTGCAGCCGGCGACGTCCACCGCCACCGGCTTGGCGAGATAGACGTGCTTGCCGGCGGCGACTGCCGCGGCCGCCTGCTCGGGATGGAAATAGGGCGGGCTTTCGACGGCCACGGCGTCGAGCCGGGAGGCCACCAGTTCCTTATACCCATCCAGTCCCGGATGCAGCCGCGCTGGTTCTACCTTGAACGCGCCGCGGGCTTTGTTCATCCGGTCGGGGAAAGCGTCGGCCACGGCGACCACGCGAGTGAGGGTGTGCTCGGCGAACAAGCCGGCGATCCAGCTTCCGCGGCCGCCGAAGCCGATGACGCCGAGTTCCAGCGACGAGTTCGCCTGTGTCCCGAAGACCGTCTCCGGCTTGAGAACCATCAAGCCGCCGAGGAAGGCCCTGCGTCCGGGTGCAGTACACTCCGCCATTGCGCCTCCTAACCGGGATTCAGACCATTGTAGAGCATATTTTCGGAGTTGCAACTCTGATGACGGATGCAGGCCTTCGGGTTGCGGATGCGCGGCCCGGGTCGTACGGGCGCCTTTCGCGCCGCCGTCGTCTTGCGTGTGGCGAGACCCGGTATCGAGCCGGCGGGCCTCCGGATTCTATTTCTTCCGGCCTTGATGTCGGCGTGCCCCCCGTATTCGCAGATCCTCGCGCCGGGTAATCCCTCCAAGGAATACATCTGCGCCGGCGACCGCCTGGTCGCGATCATCACCCGTGGCAGTGCGGATTTCGCGCTGACGGCGAGGCCGGCGTCGCAGTCGGTGACCGCGGGCGAAAGCGCTTACTACACCGTCCAGGTAACGGCTACGCGATGTCCGTGAAACCGATCAATGGCGCCATTGAAGATGTGTCGTTCGCTTCGGAGGTAGTGCCGCCGGAGGCGTCGCGGACCTTGCCCGCCGCAACCACGGTCCTGACGACCGCCAGTTTGCAGTGTGGCGTTCGTTTCTCCATCGAAATCAGATTGACCTGTTTGGTTATTGTTTCCAAGCTGGTGAATGGTCGTGGATCGGACCCAAGGGACCCTTCCGGCGCTCCGGGTGGCGGATGGACGAATGGCACGCTGTGGTCAGCGAAAGCGGCTGAAGGCGCTAAAGGCACTGGATATTAACCGCAAAGCCGCAGAGTACGCAGAGGTTCTGAATAAGTCCTCTGTACTACTAACCGCCAATATCTTCGCCGGCCGCGACGATCTTGGTCGCCCCTGCCTTCGTTTGGTTGCCGCCAAAGCCGCCTCTGTGAACTCTGTGACTATGTGAATCTGTGGTTAAGGCTCACATCCGATCTTTGTCCGTCTGAAGTCCTCTGCGTCCTCCGCGGCTCTGCGGTTAATCAGTACCCCGCCTCCGTGTCCACCACGTTCAGCAGCGTCTCCCCCGCCTCAAACCGCCGCAGGTTCTCCTTCAGCAGCGCCATGCGGCGTTCCTGCATCCGGTCCGAGCCGCCGGCGATGTGCGGGGTGATCACGACATTCTTGAATTTCCAGAGCGGATGCCCTTTGGGGAGCGGCTCGGGATCGGTCACATCCAGCCCCGCGCCGGCCAGCCGGCGGCTGTCGAGCGCCTTCACCAGCGCGTCGGTGTCATACAGCTTCCCGCGCGAGACCGCGATGAAGTACGAGCCCTTCTTCAGCATCTCGAACTGGCGGGCGCCCATCATCTTCTCGCTCCGCGGCGTGTGGGGCGCGGCGACAAACACCACGTCCGCCTCCGGCAGCACGGTGTCGAGGCGGTCGGGCGGAACCAGCCGGTCGAGCGCCGGCGTGTACGACAGATCCTTCGGGTCCACGCCGATGACCCGCATCCCGAACGCTTTCGCCCGCACGGCGATCTGCATCCCGATGCCGCCGGCCCCGATGACCACCGCCGTCTTCCCGTTCAGTTCGACCAGCCGGTAGGCGTCGCGGTCCCACTCCTCGGAAATCCGGTTGGGGATCGCCTCGTGCAAGCCTCTGGTGAGCGACAGCAGCAGGGCCATGGCATGGTCGGCGATATTCGGCCCCTGGATGATCTTGCAGTTCGTCAGGACGATGCCGCTGGACTTCAGCTCGGGGGAAACGTAGCGCTCGACTCCGGCGCTGTAAACCTGCGCCCACTTGAGCTTGGTGCCCGCGCGGACGAGTTCCGGCGAGATGGTCCCGAGAATCGCGTCCGCATCCCCCACTTCCGCCGCCAGCCCGTCGCGACCCGCGCTGACCAATGACACGCCGGGCGCTGCGCTCCGCAACTCCTCCACCGCGGCCGGCGGCAGCCCGGTCACCACAACCTTCTTCCCTTGCGCGTGCACCAGCCCGGCCCCGCACACCAACACTGCCACGTAGATCTTCCCTTGAAATGTCATCCTCTGCGTCCTCCGCGCCTCTGCGGTCAGACTACCTTCTCTCCCTGCTTCAAGATCCACGCCGACGGATGCTGCGTGAACCCCACGTGAGGGTAATAGTCGACGGCCTTCGGCGCCGCCAGCAGCACGATGTACGCATCGCCGCCTTCCTGCTGCGTCACCCGCATCAACTCCCGCCCGATGCCCATTCGCTGGTGCGACAGCCGCACCGCCAAGTCCGAGAGGTAGGTCACGTAGGCGAAGTCGCTGAGCGAGCGCGAAATACCGACCAGCAGGTCTCCATCCCAGGCAGTCACCACCAGGTTGGCGTTTCGCAGCATCGCTGCCATCCGCGTGCGATCACCGACCGGACGCCGCTCCCCAAGGGTTGACTCCCGATAGAGATCGATCACTTGGTCCAGATCGAGGTCGTTGCCGAGCCGGTAGACGATTGCCACAGCCCTCCTCCCGAGTCTGAATTGTATCGCGCTCGGGGCCGCGGGGGCCAAAAAATATCAAGAGGTCCTGTTGACTGATGCAGCCGGCGCGGGGTACAGTATTTCTTGATGCAAATAATTTGCATAAAGAAGCGAGGTCTTCATGCGGCCATCCGCCCTTCTGCTCTTGATCCTGTTAATGTATCCCCTGTCAGTTCGATGCGATGAACTGATCACCGACCGGCCAGACTTCACCGAGTCCACCGAAGTCGTTGGCGCAAACATCTTGCAGGTGGAAACGGGGTTCCGGTGGGACTCGGAGCGCTGCTCCGGGGCCGGCAACCGCACGTTCACCGCCGTGTCGCCCTTGGTCCGGCTTGGCGTCAGCCGGCACGTCGAGCTTCGCGCCGGAAACCAGGGCTACCTCCGCCGCGTTGTGCCAGGCCTTGGAAGACAGGCCGGACTGTCCGACACTTCTTTCGGCGCCAAGGTCAAACTGCGGGACGAGAGGGCGGTCGTGCCGGCGTTGTCCGTGATCTCCTCGGTTTCCATCCCGTCGGGCAACCGCCAATTCTCTTCCGGGAGTTTCGACCCGGCGCTCACGCTAGCCTGGAGCCGCGGCCTCCCTCGCGGGTTCGACCTCGCCGGTAATCTCAATTTTGTGGCAACGCGAGCCGCCGGCGGGCGTTCGGTGCAACGCGCTTACAGTTTCGCAACCGGCCGGCGGCTGTCCCGGTCGGCTCGTGCCTACTGGGAGGCATACTGGATCGGGCCCGCCGGCGCTTCCGGCGGGCTTTGGACTTTCAACACCGGGTTGACGCGGCAGGTGGGCCGGGACGCACAACTCGACGTGGAGGTCGGAAGGAGCCTGCGCGGCCTGCCGTGCTGGTTCGCGGGAGTGGGATTCTCGTTTCGCGCCCCATTCGGGAGATTCGCGAGATAGGCCCCCGCAACAAACGCTACAATAGCGGCAATGGCAACTGACGGGGGCCCGACGGCCGCGCGCGTGCTGATCGTCGATGACGAAGAGAACCAGCGGCAGGGCCTGGCCAGCATGGTCGCCGCCTGGGGCTTCGAGGCCGAGACGGCCGGCGACGGGGCAGAAGCGCTGGAGAAACTGGCCGGCTTCCCGGCCAACGTCCTGATCACTGACCTGATGATGCCGCGCATGGACGGAGCCGAACTGCTGCGGCGGCTGGCCTCGCAGGGCAGCGGCCCCACCGCGATCGTGGTCACCGCGTTCGGCAACATCGAGACCGCGGTCTCGACCATCCACGAGCTCGGCGCGTTCTGGTTCATGGAGAAACCCGTCGATCCGCGCGCGCTCCGCGTGCTGCTGGAGCGAGCGGCGGCCCAGAGCCGGCTCGGCGAGGAGACCGAGCGCCTGCAACGGCAGCTCAGCTACCAGGGACTCTTGGGTGACCTCGTGGGCCGCTCGCCGGCCATCCAGAAAGTGTTCTCCCTGGTCCGCCAAGTGGCGCCGAGCACCGCCTCCGTTCTGATTACGGGCGAGAGCGGCACCGGCAAGGAACTGGTCGCCCGCACCATCCACCGGCTCAGTCCGCGCCGCGACGGGCCGTTTGTCGCCGTCAATTGCGCCGCCATGCCGGAAACGCTCATGGAGAGCGAGCTGTTCGGCCACGAGAAAGGCGCGTTCACCGGCGCGGTGGAACGGCGCGCCGGCTGCTTCGAGCTGGCCCAAAAAGGGACGCTGCTGTTGGACGAAATCGGCGACATGCCGGTGGTCACGCAGGCCAAGCTGCTGCGCGTGCTCGAGGATTCCCGCGTCCGGCGCCTCGGCGGCAAGTCCGAGATCGTGGTCGACGTGCGCGTGCTCGCCTCCACCAACAAGAAACTCGAGCAGGCGCTTGAAAAAGGCGAGGTCCGCGAGGATCTCTACTACCGCCTGAACGTGTTTCAAATCCATCTGCCGCCGCTCCGCGACCGCAAGGAGGATCTGTCGGCACTGTGCGAGGCGCTGCTCGCCGACCTCAACCGGAAACACGGCTGCCGCGTTGCCGAGGTCGACCCCGCGGTGATGGACATGTTTCACCGGCACCACTGGCCCGGCAATGTCCGCGAGCTGCGCAACGTGCTCGAGCGGGCGGTGATCATCGCCGGCGAAGGCGCCGTGCGGGCGGCTCATCTTCCGGGGCAGCTCGGCGTGGCCCAGCCGCCGAAGCCGGGAGCAACGCCCGAGGATCCGAACCTCATCCGGCTGGCGGTCGGCACCACCGTGGACGAGGCCGAAAAAGCATTGATCCTGCGCACGCTCGATCACACCCGCAATAACAAGACGCGGGCGGCCGAGATCCTCGGCATCAGCCTCAAGACGCTGCACAACAAGCTGAAGGAGTACGGTTCGGCCGAGGAGGCGTAGGCCCGGCCATGTCGCTCAAGACCCGCCTCCGGATCTCGATCGTCGTCCTGGTGGTCGCGGTCGTCTTCGCGCTCTCCGCGCTGCACCTGCGAAGCGTGGCGGACGCCAGGTTCGACGACATCCAGGAACGCGCGCGGATGACCGCTCTTCAGGTCCAGAGCATGCTGTTGCAGCGCGTCTCCGAACAGGCGGCAAGCCGCCCCGCGCCCGGGGACCTCGAGGAAACCAAGAAGCTCTGGAACGAGATCGTGGTCTACGACGAACACCTGGCGCAGTTGCTCGAAGAGACCATGGCCGGCTCGCGGACGATCGTCGAGATCCTGATCGTCGGGGAAACCGGGAGCATTCTGGCCGCCTCGGACCCTTCGCGCGTCGGCCAGACGGCCCGCCGGCTGCCCGCGCTCGATGAGTGGGCGAAGAAAGGGTATTGGAGCCGGCTCGATGAGGTCTTGACCGAACGGGTCAACTACGAGCACGTGCTGCCGATCGGAATCGAACAGCAGCCCACGCCTGTCTTCGAGATCAAGGTGGTGGTCTCGTCGGTGCTGCTGCGCTCCACCCTCGAGCCGCAGCTCCGCTACCTCGCGCTGCTGTTCTCGGGCGCTTTTCTGGCCGCCATCCTGCTCGCCTTCGTCGCCTCCCACATCACGTTCCGGCCGCTGGCAAAGATCGGCGAAGCGATCGACCGGATCGCGCGAGGAGAAGTTGTCAAGGACTCGGCTCCGGAAGCGGAGTCCAAGGAGCTGGCGGCTGTCCAGTCGAAGCTGAACCTGCTCGGCCAGCAGTTCCGGGGCGCCAGGGAAGACGCCACTCAGCTTCGCGGCAATATCGAGCAATTGCTCGAGCGGCTCGAGCATGCGGTCTTGCTGTTCGACCGCAATGACCGTCTCGCCATGGCCGGGCGCACCGCGGGTGATTTCCTCGGCATCGGCCGCTGGGAACTCCTGGGCAGGTCGCTGGACGAGGTGTTCCCACCCTCGACCGCGCTCGGCGCCGTGGTGCAGGGCGCGGTTCAATTCCGCCGGTCGCTGAAGGATCACCGCGTCCATCTGGAACGTAACGGGCAGCCGGACGCGCAACTGCTGGTCAATGTCGAACTGCTCGAGGATTTCCCCAGCCGCGAGCGCCTCGGCACGCTGGTGACGCTGCGCGACGCCGAAACCCGGCGCGAGATCGGATCCCAGCTCGACGTCTCCGCCCGCCTGGCCGCCATCAGCCGCCTCACCGGCGGGGTTGCCCACGAGATCAAGAACCCCCTGAACGCGATTGCCCTTCATCTTGAAGTGCTCCGGGCGAAACTGGCCGGCTCGGACGTGGACGTCGGGCCGCAGGTCGATGTCATCTCGCGCGAGATCTCCCGCCTCAACTCGGTGGTGAAGACGTTTCTGGACTTCACCCGGCCGGTCGAGCTGCGGATGGCCGAGGCCGACCTCGCGCAGACCGCCGCCGAAGTCGCTTCCCTGGTCCGTCCGGAGGCGGAAAGAAACCGCGTCGAGGTCCTTCTCGAGACCGAAGCAACCTGGGTCCGCTGCGATCGCGACCTGCTCAAGCAGGCCGCCCTCAACGTGGTGGTGAACGCAGTGGAATCCATGAAGGACGGAGGCCGCCTGGAGATTCGCACTCGCCGCGCCGGCGATGACTGCATTCTCGAAATCACCGACCACGGCGCCGGGATCCCGCCTGAAATTCGCGAGAAGATCTTCAACCTCTACTTCACCACCAAGGGCAAAGGATCCGGCATCGGCCTGGCCATGACGTTTCGGATCGTGCAGTTGCACAATGGGAGCATCGACTTCGCGAGCGAGCCGGGCAAAGGCACGACGTTCTGGCTGCGCTTCCCTGCGATCGAGCGCGAGGAGCCCGGGACGGCCGCGCCGTCCGGGAAAGGGCAGGAGGCGGTTTCCTGATGACGAGACTCTCCGCTTGCGCGCTGGCAGCGGTGGTGGCGGTAGCGCCGGCGCTTACTTCCTGCCGTTTGTTTCGGCGGTCGAAACCCGTCCAACCCCCGGTCGCCACCACGACGCAGACACCGGCGCCGCCACCGGCCCCGGCGCCGCCCAGCGAGGAACCGCCAAAGCCGGTGGAGCCCGTGGAGACCAAGCCGGCCGAGCCCGTCAGGAGGCCGTCGCCCGCGGGGCCGCGCGTCCAGCCGGCGGCGCCGGCCAAGAGTCCCCCCGCGGCCGCCCCGCAGTTGCGGCCGATGCTGACGCCGGAGCAAAAAAAGCAACTGGAGCGAACCACCAGCGCGCGCATCGAGCGCGCCCGCCAGGCCGTCGCCGTGCTGCAAGGGCGGCGGCTGTCCCGCGAGCACGCGGAGGTGCTGTCCCAGATACGGACGTTCCTTCAGCAAGCGGAAGAGGCTCGCTCGTCCGACCTGGTGCGCGCCGGCAACCTCGCCGAACGCGCCGATGTCCTCGCTCAGGACCTGCTCAACAGCACGCGGTAGGCGTGGGTGGGGCGCTGGAAGACCGCCGAAGGCGCACCGCCATTTTTGATTCTTGCTTTTTGATTTTTGCCTGTTGATTTCCGCTTTGCGCGAAACCCTACTTCCACTCCCACACCTTTGCTTTCGTGTTGTCGCTGGCGTCCGTGTCGAATTCGAAGACCGCGGCGATCCCGTTGAGACGCGCGAGTTTCTGCGATGCGGTGCGGAGGTAAATGGCGCCGCGCCAGCTTACACCGCCTCCGGCGTTGAATCGCCCCGCTCCCTGGCCCACCCAGGTGACCAGCTCGCCTTCCCTGCCCATGATGACGCCCTGTCCCTCGCCATACATGGTGCCGTCGGCTCTGACCACCGACCAGTACGTGCCCATCTCGTTCGTGTCGACGTCCAAGAGCCTGGTGGCCGACTTGAACGAAACCTCGACTTTGGGTTCCTGTCCCTCCGTGGAGAGGACACGATACCCGGTTACCTTTCCCTGCCCTTCACTAATCACGTCGCCCAGCATAAGAATCTCCTCTGAGTTGAATTAAACGGCGGGTGTGAACCCGCCGCGAATGGCGCCCATGATAGCATGCGGACCGGCCCGAGCGCCGGATCTCCCTACAATGGATGGAACGCTCATGCGCATTGCCATCGACGCCATTCCGCTGCTCCTTCGCAGCGCCGGCGTCAAGACATACCTCTTCAACTGGATTCACAGCCTCCGGCGGCTCGCGGGCGAGACCGGTATCCTGGCGTTTCCGTCCATCGGCCGGCTGAGCGAATACTCGCACGAGAAATCCGTGCTCCCCCCGGCGGCCACAATCGCCAGGCTGGCGTACTACCATGCGGTCAATTACTCCGGCCTGCCGTTGATCGACTGGTTCGGCGCCCGCGTCGATGTCTTTCACGCCTCGCACATGTTGTGGAACGCCCCGCGGCGCACCAAGCTCACAGCGACGTTGTACGACTTGACCTGCTGGCTGGCGCCGGAAACGCACCCCAAGGGCAATGTGACGGTCATGAAGCGCTTTGCCGGCCGGGTGCTGCGCCGCGCCGGAGGGCTGATCGCCATCTCCGAAAGCACCCGCAATGACGCCGTCCGCGTCCTGGGGCTGCCGGAGGATCGCATCGAAGTGATCTATCCCGGCGTGGCTGAAGGCTTCTTCCAGATCACTCCGGACGCCGTCTCCACCGCCCGGGCGAAATACCGGCTGGCGCGCCCGTACCTGCTGTTCGTCGGCACGATCGAGCCACGGAAGAACATCGACACGCTGCTTCGGGCCTACGCCCGGCTGAAGCCGTCGCTCCGGCAGGAGTTCGAGCTGGTGCTCGCCGGACCGATCGGATGGGCGGCGCAGGAGACGATCGAGCGAGTGCGCCAGCCCCCAGGCGGCGTGCGCTACCTCGGCTACGTCCCAGAAGCGGACCTCCCCGGCGTCACCGCGGGTGCGACCGCGTTCGTCTACCCGTCGCTCTACGAAGGCTTCGGCCTGCCCCTCGCCCAGGCCATGGCCGCCGGCGTCCCGGCCATCACCTCCGGCGTGTCCTCGCTACCGGAAGTGGCCGGCGGGGCCGCCTTGCTCGTGGACCCGCGCAGCGAAGCGGAACTGTCCGCGGCGATGGAAACGCTGCTTCTCGGTGGGAACCTGCGGCGCCGGCGGGCGGAAACCGGGCTGGCCCGGGCGCGCCAGTTTACCTGGGAGAGCTGCGCCGCGGCGTCGCTCGCGTTTTTCAAAAGCGTATGTGGAAACACGCGGCGCTAGGGACCAGGGCGAGGCTGTGCCTCGCCGGGTCCTGGTACGAGTACTGCTAGTGCCCCAGAGATACCTGTCCTATGCTCCGGGAGAGGTCAGCGAAACACCTGTGAAATGGATGGCTCTCCCGGTGCTGTGCGGGACAGCTTGCGTTGCCGATGAAGCCAGGAGACCGCCGTGCAACGCGCCGAACCGCGGCCGGCTGTGGCCGGAGCAGGCCAACTCCGATCGCGAATTCGCCAGGCGGGCGGAGCGTTGCGGAGAACTGCTGATGTGCACACCAGGTGTCTGGAAATCCCGCTGGGAACAACTCACTGTGCACGTCAGCCGGCTCGGGAATGCTCCGAAGCGCGACATTCCGCCAATCTGAATAGGATCGTCCAGCACGCTGTCGTCGTACCGGGCATGAATGTCTTGTAGCCCCGCAGCGCCCGGGCGATCGCCAGCGGTCCTGATCAGGCCGTGCACGGCGCCCCCGCGTTGCGGTCTACTGAAGCTCACCGGGTTTGGGGCGAGGTGGGAAGAACCCAATTCCACTCCTGGAGGTTCACCTCGCTTTGCAGCCGCCCGTCGTCGAACGCGTATTGGCGTGCCACCGGCAAGCAAACGGAAACGATCGCCAACGGGTAGATTCCAAGGGAGTTCAATTGCATACCGTCTTTCCGCTTGCGTTGTACACGGTTTCGCGGTTTTGTCTTAAACCGCAAAGCCGCAGAGGACGCAGAGTCTAGCAGGTTGCTGAAAAACGCCTTTTTAGAGAGGGCTACGCTCTTTGTAAGAT
>CAZACK010000105.1:0-17717 GCA_964483455.1 uncultured Solibacteraceae bacterium | reverse complement strand
GTCAGCGGGTAGTGCGTGCGAATCTCGCTTCCGATCCGGTCCTTCAGCGGGGTGATGATTTTGCCGCGCGCGGTGTAGTCCTCCGGGTTGGCGGTGAACACCAGCAGCAGGTCGAGCGGCAGCCGCACCGGGTAGCCTTTGATCTGCACGTCTCCTTCCTGCATGATGTTGAACAGGCCGACCTGGATCTTGCCGGCCAGGTCCGGCAGCTCGTTGATGGCGAGGATGCCCCGGTTGGCGCGCGGCAGCAACCCGTAGTGCATGGTCAGCTCGCTGGAGATGTCGTGCCCGTGGCGGGCGGCCTTGATCGGGTCGATGTCGCCGATCATGTCGGCGATCGTCACGTCCGGCGTGGCGAGCTTTTCCACGTACCGCTGCTCGGCCGGCAGCCAGGCGATCGGCGTCTCCTCGCCCATTTCCTCGACCAGCGTGCGGCAGCGGCGGCAGATCGGCCGGTACGGATCGTCGTGAATCTCGCACCCGGAAATGTACGGCAGCAGGTCGTCGAGGAAGCGCGTCAGCATTCGCAGAATGCGCGTCTTCGCCTGCCCGCGCAGCCCCAGCAGAACAAAGTTCTGCCGTGACAGGATCGCATTCGCGATATGCGGGACGACCGTATCGTCGTAGCCGACCACGCCCGGAAACAAAGGCTCGCGCCGCTGGAGACGGCAGATCAGGTTGGCTCTCAGCTCGTCCTTGACCGTCCGCGAACCGCGGCGCTCCTCCGAATAGTCGCTGTGGCGAAGAGCCCCCAGAGTGTGAGGCAATTCCCAGTGCCCCGTCTTCATCCGTTTGCACCCCCAGCTAACCCGATTCTATCAGACGCCTCACAAGATAACTGTGAACGGATGCCTTGCGGCCCGCTCTGTGATATTTTGTTCTGCCATGGGTCTTCGATGAATCAGGAACTGCCGGCGATGGATTTCCAGCGATTCTGGCGCAGGCTCCAGCAAATCGGCCTGAATGCCTACGAGGCCCGTTCCTATCTCGTGCTGGTCGGGCACCCCCGGTTCAAAGCGCTCGAACTCGCCGCCCGAGCGCACGTGCCGCGGCAGAAGATCTACGAGGTGCTCGACAGCCTGGTCGAAAAGGGGTTCGCCCAGGTGATCCAGGAGAAGACAAAATTGTTCTCCGCCGTCGAGCCGAGTCTGGCCATCCCCGCCTACTTGACCCGCCGCCGGCAGCAGGCCGAGCAGGAGTTGATCGAACAATCCCGGATGGCCGCGGGGCTCATAGAGGACCTGACCGCGGCATACTCGGAAGGACAAGGAGGGCGGGGCACGCTGGATTTCCTGCGCATCGTCAGCGACCCGGCGCAGACCGCCACCCAGTACAGACGGATGCTCGCGGAGGTCCAGTCCGAGTATTTGGAGTTCTCGCGGCCGCCGTATGCCGTGGATCCCTTCGAAGAGCAGCTTGTGAAGCAGGCGCGGCTGCGAGGCGTCTGCTGCCGTATTCTTCTCAGCTCCGGCGACCTCGACGACGAACACCGACAGCGGCTCGCCGAGTTTTCCGCCGCCGGCGTCGAGGTGCGCCAGGCCGAGTCGCTGCCGATGAAGCTGGCCCTGTTCGACGGGCGCCAGGGGTTGGTCGCCCTGCTCGATCCCGTGATCACCAAGCCGACCTGGACATCCGTGGTTTTCGACCACGCCGGCTTCGGCCAAGCCATGCGAGGCCTGTTCGAGGAGTACTGGCACCGCGCCGAAATCCGGTGACAGGCTACGCAATCCCCAATAAGCGAGCCTGCCCCACGCCTCTCCGCACTACGTGCCGCGGCCCTGTTCCTTCACCCGCTCCCGCTTCGTCCGGATTTCCCGCACCGCGTAGATCCGCCGTCCCTGGCTCTCGAAGTACGTGCGGATCAGCACCTCGCCGAGAAGCCCCGTGCTGAACATCATCAGCCCGGCCAGCAGCAGTAGTCCGCCGGCCATCATCAGCGGGCCGTGCTCCATCAGGATCGAGTGGCCCAGGATCTTCTTGGCCGCCAGGTACAGGAGAATCACGCCGCCGGAAAAGCCTCCCAGCAGCCCCAGCTTTCCGAACAGATGCATCGGCCGTGTGAAGTACTTAAGCAGGAACTTGACGGTGAGAATATCAAACAGGACGCGCAGCGTCCGCCCGAGCCCGTAATGGGAATTCCCGCTTTTCCGCGGCACGTTGCGGATGGGAACTTCCGCGATTCTCGCGCCATAAAAGCTCGCCAGCGCCGGGATGAAGCGGTGCAGCTCGCCGTAGAGATTAATGTCCTTCAGAATCTCCGCGCGGTAGGCCTTGAAGGTCGTGCCGAAATCGTGCAACTCGACTCCCGAGGCCTTGGCCATCAGCCAGTTGGCGATCCGCGACGGGATCTTGCGCGTCAGCGCGTTGTCCACGCGCTGGGTCCGCCAGCCGCTGGCAATGTCGTAGCCCTCGTCGATCTTGCGCAGAAGGGCCGGCAGATCCTCCGGCTCGTGCTGCAAATCGCCGTCCATGGAAACGATGACGTCGCCCTCGGCCTCATGGAAGCCCGCCGCCAGCGCCGCCGTCTGCCCGAAGTTCCGCCGGAGCCGCACGACCTTGAGGCGCGAATCGGTTTCTACGAGGTTCGCCAGCAGCTCGAAGCTGCGATCCATCGAGTCATCGTCCACGAAGATGATCTCGTAGGGGCGGTGCAGCGCTTCCAGCACCGCCGTCAGCCGGTCATACAGAGGAAGGATCGAGCGCTCCTCGTTGTGGATGGGAATGACGATCGACAGCATGCGTGATTTTCATTCAGTCTACCAGCCTGTCGCCGCGGAGCGACGCTCCGTGGCGGCGGCTCAGTAGCCCATCACCCGGCGCACGTAATCGCGGCTCATCTTCCAGCTTTCCCGCAACGGCCTGGTGAGCTTGAAACCCGGCGGATGCGCCAATTCGATCGCCATGTCGCCGGAGTAGTCCTGTCGGCGCAACTCGCGGCCGATGGCGGCAAAATCCGTCGCTCCTTCCCCCACTGCCTCCGGCCAGACGCGGTCCGCCTTACGATCGCGCAGGTGCATGTAAACGATGCGTCTGCCGTAGCGGCGCAGGAAGTCCACCGGATCGACGCCGGCCCCGACCAGCCAGTCCAGGTCGGGGCCGAGTTTCGCGCCGGGGATCCGCGCCAGCGTTCCCCGGAGGTCGTGCTCGTTGTTGGCCACTTCGTAGATGTGGTTGTGCAGGTTGAGAACGACGCCGTTGGCGTCGCAAATCCCGATCAGCTTCTTGAGGATGTCCGCCTGGGCATCGAGCTCGGCTTCCGTCTTCAGACGACGGGCATCGCCGACCGACGTCCCAAGCACACGCCCGCCAAGCTTGGCGAGCCTGCCGATCACCACTTCGGCATCCTTGAGGATCCTCGCGTGCTCGGCGCGGTTCCACATCGGGGCGTCGTAGGAGGTTCCGATCACAGGGAGCTTGTATTTCTGCGACAGGCTGCCGATGCGGTCGACGGCATCCTCGTGCCGCAAAGCCCTCTCCATCAGCTCGACGGCGTCGAAGCCGGCGTAGCTCAAATCGGCGAAGATCTGCTCCAGCACCGGCGTGAAGTCAAAGCCCGGCTGCCGCGCCGCGTAGACCCAGGCGTGCGCCGCCATGACGGGCTTCCGGGCCTTGGGGCGCGCCTCGGCGGCAAATGCCGGAACGAGCGCGCCGATGCGGCAAAGAGCCTCGCGGCGGCTGGTGGTCTTCATATGGTGTTCTCCCGATGCCGCGACGCTATCACAGTCTCCGGGAGAGCTTCAACACGACGATATTCGAAGCGGGCGTGCGCACCGAACCGGGCGCCTGTGCCGTCATGTTCTGTGAAACCCAAGGGCTTTCCGCCGAGTCAAACCTGAGGTAAGCTCGAAGTGGTGGCAATCATGCGAAGATTCGCGCTGCTTGTGGGTCTGGCCACCGCTGCTGTGGCCTATGCACAGCACCGTGGCGTCATTCGGCCGGGACACGGGCCTGGAAACACCTACGGTTCGAGACACGGCTTCGGCAACGTCGTGTTCCCGGGGACCGGCAGCCCGCCGCCGATTGGCCCGATCCCGACCTCCGGCTTTGCATATTCGCTGGGCGGGATCGTCAGCGGGTTCCGGCCGTACACCGGCGAGCCGGTCGGCCGCTATCGCGGGCGGCTGCATCGTTTCGCGTACGTCCCGGTGGCCTACCCCGTCTATGTGGGAGGCTACTACCCCGACTATCCTCCACAGCCTCCGGCCCAGGTGACCATCGTTAACCAGGCGGCGCCGCCGCCGCAAATCATCATCAACAACCAGGTTCCACCGCAGGAGCCGGCCAAGCCGGTCGTGCGGGAGTACGGGCCGGATTCCTGGAAAGGCTCCGCCGTATCCGTTTACGAGGCGCCTGTCTCCCAAGCTGCTGAAGGCCGGCCGATCGAGACCGCCGCCACTGTGTACCTGATTGCGTTTCGGGATGGCGTAATCTACCCCGCCATCGCCATGTGGGTCGAAGAGGATACGCTGCATTACATCACCAAGGACGGCAAACCGAACAAAGCCTCGATGGCCCTGGTGGACCGCGAGTTCAGCCGGAAGTTAAACCACGAGCGAGGCCTGGAAATCCCGCTGCCGGCGCTCTGATGACTCAGGGAAGCTCAGCCTGCAATCGTTCGGTGAATCTTTCCCCGGACTCCGACCACAGCATTCTCTTCTCGACCGGCAGCGCGTCGTCGAGGTCGTGGGCCAGGCGGAGGAGGCCGCGGATGTTGGACTGAACCTTGCCCGCGCTGTCCGGGAACCGGGGCTGCGGCAGGAAATGCGAGTCGAACCCCACCTCGATCCGCAGATGGTCACCCCACTCGTTGGGGAACTGAGTACCGAAGCAGGCCAGCGTCACGGGCGATGGCCGCAGCTTCCAGCCATTGTCGTACTGCCAGAGGTCCCAGCAGGCGTCAAGCAGATAGCAGGAATCGTCGTTCAGGAATTCGCCGGCAAGCTCGACCACCTCTTCGGGTCCGGTCTCATGCGGCAATTGGTGTTCGATCAGGCAAGGCTCCGTGAACTCGACGGCGTAGATTCTGAGCACACGGGCGCTGGTCGCTTGCGTCGAAAAGGGAAAGCGCTCGAGCATCCGTCCGAATTGCCGCAGCATCGTCTCTTCGCGAAAGCCGCGGAGCCAGAAGGAGAGGAACAGTTGTTCGGCCAAGGCGCTCCCTCGTCCTATTGGATCACACAGGGCCCGTTAGAGCGCTCGTGCCGCCTGCACGGTCATCGCCGTGCCGAGCACCGTCACGACCGCGGCGCTGATCACCGGAAGCGCGCGCAGCCAACGCCCTTCCCCGCTGAGCCGGCGCACCATGGGAGCGGCCACCACCATGGCCACGCCGATCGAGATCAGCACCACCGCGAGCCCGAGGCTGAACGAAACCAGGACTGCCAGCCCGATCCCGACTCGCCGCAGGGAAATCGAGATCATCAGCACCACCAGCGCCTCCGGACAAGGAACCAGGCCGCCGGAAATGCCGAGCGACACCAGGCTGCCCTTGCCGGGCGTTTCCGGATGGTGGCGGTGATCGTGAGTGTGCTCGTGGCCGTGTGGATGACCGTGCTCGTGTGAGTGGCCGCGGCTCCGCCACCGCCGCCAGAGAAGCCAGGCGCCGATCACCATCACTAGAACCCCGCTGAGCAGCGCCAGCCACGGGTAGATCCGGTCGAGCGATACCCGCGTCGAAGCGTAGAGCGTGAACAGGCCTAAGGCAAACACGGTGGCCGTGTGCGTCATGGTCACGACCGTGCCGAGGAAGACGGCGTCCTGAATTCTGCCGCGGCTCCCCGCAAGATAGGCGGCCACGATGGCCTTGCCGTGGCCCGGAGTGAGCGCATGAGCGGCCCCCAAGAAGAAAGCCACCGCCAGCGCGGTGACGAGGACGGCGGGATCGGACGCTCCGGACCCCAGCAGCAACTCCAGCCGCGAGCGGTCCTGCCATAACAGCCACATCGCCGGCGTCAAGCCCGCAACTCCTTCACCGCGGCCACCGCGCGGTCCACCTCCTCCGGCGTGTTGTAAATGTGCGGGCAGAACCTCAGCCCTTCCGCGTCGCCTTCGTCCGTCTTCGCCAGCCCGATGCGATGTTCCGAGTAGAGAAGGTCGTAAGCCCTCGAAGTCGGAATGCCGGCGAGGGTGAACTTGATGACCCCGGCGGAAAGCTCCGGCTCCAGGTTGGTCTTCAGGCGCAAGCCGGGAACGGCCAGCAGACCGCGCTTGAGACGCGTCGCCAATTCGCGCATCCGCGACTCCACCGCGCCCTGCCCGATCAGGTTCACGAAGTCGACCGCCGCCTCGAACGCGACCAGCCGCGGATTGTCGCGCTGGCCGAATACCTCGAACTTCCGCGCGCCGGCCAGATCCTCGGCCCAGCCGGCCGAGACGATGGACGGCCAAAGCCGCTCGATCCTCTCCCGGCGAACGTACAGGACTCCCGCCTCCAGCGGACCCATCATCCACTTGTGCGCGCTGGCGGCGTAGGAGTCGCACTCCAACTCGCGCAGGCTGAAGTCTAGGGCGCCGAAGCTCTGAGCGCCATCCACATGAACCCACGCGCCCCGGCGGTGAGCCAGTTGCGCGATCTCCCGGACCGGATACAGGATGCCGGTCGTGTTCGTGACATGGGTGAACGCCACCACCTTCGTACGAGCCGTGATGCTTGCTTCAAAGCCGGCAATCAACTGGTCCCGGCTCGATGGCGGCACGGGCACGGGCACACTCCGCACGACCAATCCTTGCCGGCGCGCGCGCACCCGCCAGGACGCGTCGTTGGAAGGATGGTTGTGATCGGTGAGCAGGATCTCGTCGCCCGGCTTGAGGTCGATGCCGCTGACGACCGTGTTGTTCGACTCGCTGGTGTTGCGAGTCACCGCGATCTCGTCCGGGGACGCGCCGAGCAGGGCCGCCAGCTTCGCTCGCAGTCGCTCCTGGAGCGGCTCGTACTTGTCGCGATTCTGAAAAGACGGGTTGGCGTGAAAATCCCGCAGGTGCTCGAGATGACGATCCATCACCGGGCGGGATGCGGGACAGACGTTGGCCGCGTTCAGGTAGAGCAGCCCCTCCTGGAGCGGGAATTCCCGCTTGACGACTCTCCAGAAGGCTTCGGTGCCGGGCCCGGACGGGGAAACGTCTCCCAGGGATTGCGCGAAAGCAGTCCAGCTCGCCGGAAGGACGGTGGCCAGGCTGCCGAGAAACCGGCGCCGCGACGAGTCCATAGCCCAGCGTTGCACGACGCCGCCGTCCCTGTCCACAAGCTGGCAAGCTCAGCTCGGGAAGCGACACCGGCAAGAGAAAAGAAAAAAGCCGCCGAAGGCGTACCTCCTTCAGCGGACCGAAGCTCCGCGCCCTTACCGCTTCTCGGTGATCGTGACCGGAGCGCTCAGGCGAAACTCGATCTTGGTTTCCACCGGCAAAACGGCCGCTTGCCCGCGCGTCGCCAGCACCGTTCCCGTGCCGGCCGCGCCGCCCACACCGGCGCCGATCGCCGCCCCCTTGCCTCCGCCGGCGATGGCCCCGATGGCCGCTCCGACGCCGGCCCCGATGCCGACCTTGGCAGCGTCCTTCTTCGTGGTCTTCTCCGCCTCCTTTCGAAAGGCGGCCGTCTGGACGTTGACCTTCTGTCCGTCGCTGGTGGTGAACTGCACCAGTTCGACGGCGATCGCAGACAGGCCCTTCACGCGTCCTGCCTGCTGGACCTCCGCGACCTTGCCCGTCAGTCTGGCGCCCCGCTCGGCGATGACCAGCCCTTCGACCACCAGCGGCTGGTCCAGCGCCGCCTGGAACGTGTCCCCAACCTGCATCTTCGAGCTGTCCAGCGTTTCGGAAAGCCGCGCCGGGATCAGCGTGCCGGCTTCGAGCGTAACCTTGCGCGGAGGCGGCGGCGCGGCCACGGGGGGTTTGGATTCCGTGGCGGGCGCGGGCGCCGGTGTTGACGGCGCGGCCGGCGTCACCGATGGCGTCTGCGCCGCGGGCAAAGCCGCCGGAGTCGGAGTCTGCGTGGCCGGTTTCCAGGCCGGCGCGGCCGATGGTTTCTTCGCCGTTTTCACCGGCGACGCAGCAGCCGGCCCGGGCTCGATGGGCGTTTCGGCGGACGGTGGCGGGGCCGCCTGTTCAGGTGTGACCGCCGGGGGTTGCTCGGAAGTCACGACCGCTGTCTCCGACGGCTGCTGTTGTCCCTTCCAAACCAGAAACAAGAGCGCCCCTACCACAACCAGGGCGATCAGGATACCGACTTGCACGATCTTCATATCCATCCTCCTCCTTGCTCCATTATCCGTCGGATGTCGCACGCGCGCAGGAGGTTGCCGGAAAAAGGAGGCAGCCCGAATTCATTCATTCCGGCCGCGGATAAAACGCCAGCGAAGCCGATCGGCCCTTCTCCTTTTTCATCGGCGTTCATCGGCGGCTGTCAACAACTAGCGCTCAGACCCAGCCGCGCTGTTGAAGCTCGCCGAAACCCGTCCGGGTCCCTCGGAACCGCCAGCAGCGTCGACGGCGCCCGCAGCACCTCGTTGGCGAAGAAGAACTTCCCGTCCATCGGCGCCATCATGATCTGCACCTTGTCGGAAAGCCGCTCAGCGATGATCTTCTGGATCAGCAGCGGATTCTGCTTCAGCACCGCCGGCGGAGACTGCCGCCGTGCCCGGCTTGCGATCGTCCGTCGAGGCGAACAGCGCGGCGACTTCCTCGGTCCGCTCGCCGTGCAGTTCGACCACGTCGCCGGCGCGCACAAGGTCGAACAGCTCCTCGACATCCTTGTTCCGCATGCGAATGCATTCGTGCGATGCGGCGCGGCCGATCGAGCGTGGCGTGTTCGTGCCGTGAATTCCGAAGCCTTTGAGGCTCAGTCCCAGCCAGCTTGCCGAGCGGATTGCCTGGACCCGGGGGCGTCACTTTACCCGGGACATAGTGGGCAGGATTCTCCACCCGCGCGGCGATGGTGAACGTGCCGGTGGGACTCGGCGACTTCGGCGCTCCAACTGCCGTTCGGTACACCTTCACCACCCGGCCGTCTTCCATCAACGCCAGCCTGCGGTCCGGGACGCTGACCACGATCCTGCGAGTGGACTGCCTTTCCGAGGCTCGCGCCTCGATCGCCGCCAGCATCGTAACCGCCGCCCGCTTTATCCATCTCCGTTCCCTCCACCGCATCGTCTTGCTCCTGTCCCTGGCGGAAACGGCAAGAGGGCGTCCAAATGACAACCAACAGAAAACAAACAGATTACGGAAGCGAAGGAGGCGGGCCTCCCGTGTCAGGCGGGAGACGCCGTGTCAGCGGGGAGACGGCGCGCTCAAGCCGGCCCTCTCCAGGAAGGCAGCGGCCACGTCGCTCGCACGTCGGTGCTCGCCGTCCACCTGGTGGTTCAGCCGCCGCATGGTTTCATCGGAGAACTTGCCGGAGAGTTCGGCGAGCGCCTTCTTTACCTCGGGATCGAGCAACAGCCCGGAGCGAACGACCAGGGCGGCCTGATAAGGAGGAAAGTACCGCTGGTCGTCTTCCAGGACCCGGACGTCGAGCACGGAGAGCAGCCCGTCCGTCGAGTTGGCGGCGATCATGTCCACCTGCCGTTGCTCCAGCGCCTTGTAAAGCAGGCCCAGATCCATGCTCTTCGGCGGCTCTCTCAGAAATAAGCCGTAGGTGCGGAGCAACCCCGCCAAGCCGTCGGGCCGCTGTTCGAATTCGTAGCCCGCGCCGAGCCTCCAGCCGGCGCGGACTCGCGCCGCATCGCTGATAGTCTTAATCCCCGCCGCGCGCGCCTCCTCGCCGCGAATGACCATGGCGAAGGTGTTGTTGAAGCCGAGAGGGTCGAGCCACTCCAGCCGCCAGCGGGAGCGGTACTCGCGCCGCACCGACCGGAATACCTCGCCGGCGTCCGAAGCCGGCTTCATCTTCAGCACCGAGGTCAGCGCGGTGCCCGTGTACTCCGGCAGCACGTCGATCTGCCCGCTGGCCAGCGCCTGGTGCGCCAGCAGCGTGCCGCCGAGATTGAGCCGACGGTCCACGGCGACGCCCAATCGCCGTTCGAGATGCTGGGCCGCGATCTCGCCGAGGATCAGTTGCTCGGTGAAGTTCTTCGACCCGACGCGGATGCCGCGCGAGTGGGAACAACCGGCCAGCAGGGCGGCAATGGCCAATGCTACAGCCGCACCAGCGTCTCGATGTCCCACTTGTCCTCCCCGAGCACGTCGACGTTCGTCGCCCGCCCGTACGCCTTGCGAACCTCTTCCGGCGCCACCGGCTTCCCGGCGGCATCGACGGCGCCCGCCAGCGTCACCTTTCTCGGCGCCAGCGACGCGGCCAACTGCGGCAGGTCGGCACGCGGCAACACCCCGGGCAGGAAATTCGCAAAGGGATGCCTGTACTCCTCGATTTCAACAATGCTCCGAAAGGAGACGAGCCCTCCGGCCAGGTAGAGTCCGTCGATCCGTGCTTCGATCGCCGCCGCAAACAGCGCCGGCGCCGTCATCGTCCCCGACGCGGCCACCACCACCCGCCGGTCGCGCCCGATCGCGTCCGCCCGCAACGCGGCGACAACGCCTGCCAGGTCAGTCACCCGCTGCGCCAGCAGAGACCGCCCGAGGATCAGCGAAGCCCACGCGTAGTTTTCCTCGTTCTGGTGCGAACCGGTGTAATGTGCCGCGCCGCGGCCGTATTCCGGACGCAGGTCGCCGATTCCCCTGACATCGGCCGCGCACACGATCGTCCCTCGCGCCGCCAGCCCCTGGTAGAGTGCCGATTCCCCCAGGCGCGAATTGCGCCCCTGCGGCTCGACCACCACCAGCAGCGGGCGGGCCGGGTCCGCCTGCCTCGGCAGAATGAGCCAGGCCGGCACCCACACTCCCGCCTCGGTCTCGACTTCGACAGCGTCGATCGTGCCGTGCGGCGCGCGCGCCGACCCGAGCCTCCGCATCCACCCCGCCCCCGGCTCGATTCCCAGCAGCGCCCGCACGTCCGGCGGCCGGTCCGGCGTCGCCATCCCCGCCGCCTTCGCGCGATTCATGCCGAACGGCGTGTGGCTGCCGAAGTCGCGAACGACGTTGCCGGTCGGGCCGGCCCAAAGCGCCTCATCCTTTTCCAGCGCCGTCGGCGGCTCCTCAACCAAGCCGGTTTCGCCGCGCAGCCATCGCCGGAACCACGCGTAGATCCGCAGACGGAGCTCGAGCGACAGCGCGTGGGGCAGCGCCGTCTCCTCCCACTCCAGCTTCTCCGCGTGCCCGAGGACCTCATACACTTTCTTGAGTTTCTGGAACTCTTCGCGGCCATCCCGGAGATACTTCGGCGAGTAAGTCCCAAAAAAGTCTTTCGCGCTCGCGAGGATCAGCAGCGGCTTGGGCGCCAGAGGATACAGGACATCCCATCGATCGAAGCCCAGCGGTCCGCTGCCAATGAGGTTCTGCTCCGCGTCGTCAGTCGATCCGGGCGGGTTGAATTCGGCGCAGGCGACGTTCTCGGTGTTGCCGCTGGATACGGCCGCTGCCGCCAGCCGGTCGTCCACCGCCGCCAGCAGCATGGTCAGCGTTCCTCCGCCGGACTGCCCGGTGGAGGCCAGCCGCGCCGGGTCCGCCAGCGGATGCGACGCCAGATAGTCGAGGCTCCGCACCGCGTCCCACACCTGAAGCCCGGTGGCGGTGTCCCCCACCAGCAACATCTGCCTGCCAGGCGCCGTGTGCTCGGCGTCGGCCGAGCCCAGCCGCGTCAAACCCTTCGCGCCGGGATAGTAAGTTCGTTCTCCCTGGCCCATCGGGTCGAATGCCAGCACAAGGAAACCGAGCTGCACCAGGCCCTGGCAGCACCTTTGGTATGTCTCCGCCGCCTTCCCGTTCAACGAATGCCCCATCTGAAACAGCACCGCCGGATACGGCGGCTCGCCGTGCTTGGGGATGTACAGGTCAGCGGAGATATGGAAACCCGGCCGGCTCTCGTACACCAGTTTCTCGACGCGGTAGCGTTCCCGCTCGAACGAGCCGGTGATTCGCGGATTGAGCGGCGTCCGTTCGGGCATCCCCCCGGCGAGCTTCCAGAACGTCTCGCGCGCCCACTGTTGGCGCGCCTGGATCGCCCCGGGCGTTGTCAGCTTCGCGATCTCCTCGTTCCGCTTCCGGTAAGCGCGCGCCGCCAGGCCCCGCAAATAATCCGGAAGGACGCGCGAGTAATCGCGGTAGTCGATGCGAGCCGCCGCTCCCAGGACAACAGGAGCCAGAAGCAGTTCTCGCCGGCTGAAAAACGGTGACAGGCTACGTAACCCCCAATTTCGCCGTTCCTCCGGCCAGTCAGCCTTTCTCACCGCGCCACCTTCCTTTCGATCCACCCGAGCCCCGCGTCAGCCGCCAGCGCCATGCACGCCGCCGGCACCGCTCCGGCGAGGATCTGCGTCGTGTCCACCGACGCGATCCCCCGAAAGATGAACACACCTAACCCGCCGCCGCCGATTGCCGCCGCGATGGTGGCCGTGCCGATCGTGGTCACCGTCGCCACGCGCACCCCCGCCAGAATCGTGCGCGCCGACAGCGGCATCTCGACCTGCCACAGGATCTGCCTTCCCGTCATCCCCATCGCCACCGCCGATTCCCGCACCGCCGCGTCCACGCCCAGGATCCCCGCCAGCGTGTTGCGCAAGATCGGCAGCAGCGCGTACAGAACCAGCGCCACGATCGCCGTCCGCTGGCCGATCCCGCCGATCAGCGGGATCGGAATCAAAAACCCGAACAGCGCCAGGCTCGGCACCGTCTGCATCACGTTGGCGAAACCGAGCACCCACCGGCGCCACGCCAGCCGCCGTGTCAGCGCCACCCCGAGCGGAATCGCCGCCCCCGCCGCGATCGCCATCGACACCGCCACCAGCACCAGGTGCTCGCCGGCAAACCGGAGGACCTCCTCCATCAGGTTTTGTGCCATCCGTTCCTCCAGTCCAAACAGGCGAGGAATCCCTCAACTTCCGCACCGCGAGCCGCCAGGAACTCCTCCCTCGACCCCAGCACCTCCAGCCGGCCCCGGTGTAGCAGCCCGATCCGCGTCCCCAGAACCAGCGCCTCCCGGACGTCATGGGTCACGAACATCGAAGTCTTGCCGAGCGCGTTCCGCAACGCCAGGAACTCGCGCTGCGCCTCCACCCGCGTGATCGGATCCAGCGCCCCGAACGGCTCGTCGAACAGAAGCAGCGGCGGATCGGCGGCCAGCGCGCGCGCCACTCCGACCCGCTGCCGCTGCCCCCCGGAAAGCTGCCCCGGATAGCGGCCGGCAAATTCATCGGGCGCCAGCCCCACGTTCTCCAGCAGTTCGCGGACGCGCCGCTCCACCCGCCCGCCTTCCCAGCCTTCGAGCCGCGGCACCAGGCCCACGTTCTCGGCAACGGTGAAGTGCGGGAACAACCCGACTTCCTGAATCACGTAGCCCACCGCCCGCCGCAGCCGGATCAAATCCCACTCGCGCGTCGACCGCCCTTCCACCAGCACTTCTCCGCCCGT
The DNA here is from genome assembly GCA_964483455.1 of uncultured Solibacteraceae bacterium. GTDB lineage: Bacteria > Acidobacteriota > Terriglobia > Bryobacterales > Bryobacteraceae > CAYZJD01. The sequence continues at coordinate 4,262 of CAZACK010000105.1, read as the reverse complement.
CGGGAACACCAGGCCGTTCACCATCTTGAGCGCGGTGGTCTTCCCCGCCCCGCTGCGCCCGAGCAGCACCAGCGTCTCGCCCGGGCTCACCTCAAAGTTCACGCGGTCCAGGATTGGCGTGTCACCGATGCGGAAGGAAACCTCTCGGAAGGCGACTTCGACGCTCATGCCCGTAGGTTTATCTCAATGCGACGTTGCCGCCTCATTGTAGCGCGCCTAATCGAGCGGCCCCGTGGGCCGCGGCTGCGCCGGCGCAAGCTCGCATTCCCGCAGATCCCGCCAGCAGTCGAGCGTCTCTCCGCGCACGAACGTCACCCGATCGGCCGGGAAGCTCCGCGCGTCCCGGTACTCCGCCCAGCGCCGCCTGGCCAGCGCGAACACGCCTGCCACTTGCTCCGGCGCCATGTTCTGGGCCAGCGTGATGTGAGGGTGGTAGGGGTAGGCTTCCACGGTGTGCAGCCCGTTCGTGTTCAGCAGGTCGTGCAGCCGTACCAGTTCCTGCCGCCCGGCGGCCAGACCGAGATACACCACCGAAGAAATCGAGAAGATCTCCACGTCGTTGATGGCAATCTCGAAGGCGGGGTAAGCCACAGCATCCGAGCGAATTCGATCCCACGCCGCTTCCACGGGGATCGCAAGCCTCCGCGGGGGCAGCACCGTCACGTGCGCCCGCAGGTTGCACGCCGGAACCAGTTCCTGCCGAAGAGCGTCGAGAAAGGACCCCAGAGGATCGGGAACGTAAGTAACCAGGGCGAAGAGGCTACATGACCCCCCCTCGCCGGGGTCGGACTGCATCCCTATATAGTAGCGCGGGGAGGCTGCCTGCGGGTGCGGCCGCGCTTTCCCAACTCGCCGGCGAACATCGCAACACCCCGGGGCCGGGCAACGCTGCCCGCCTCACCGAACCGAGAGCTCCCTCACCCAGATCACTTCGCACGACCCGCCGCCCGTGTCGCCGACGATGTGGCCGGCCCGCACGTCCCGAAGCTGTTTGTCGATGCCGGCGGTCGACGGAATCAGGTGCATGTTGGCGCTGTACCGCGCCAGCTCCCGGGAGCTGATCGGCTGCTCCCTGTTCCTCTGCTTCCAGGAATACCAGCGGCCGCCCTGCGAAAAACGGAACTGCTCGAGGATCCGTCCGTCCGACATCGGTCCCCAGCCGAGCGCCAGGTCGATCGGCGACACCCCCACACCGTCCGGGCTACAATACAAACCAATGGGGGCTTCCTCCAGCCGGCCATCGCTCCAGGTCCGCGCCCTGCGCAAGGCGTACAAGGACGTCGTCGCCGTCGACGGCCTCGATCTCGACGTCCACCCCGGCGAGTGCTTCGGCCTGCTCGGGCCGAACGGCGCCGGCAAGACCACCACCATCGAGATTTGCGAAGGCCTCCTGTCGCTCGACTCGGGCTCGGTCGAGCTCCTCGGCCTGACCTGGCGGGCCGATGCCGCCCAGCTCCGCCAGCGCCTCGGCGTCCAGTTGCAGGACACCCAGCTTTCCGAAAAGCTGACCGTCGAGGAGACGCTGCGGCTGTTCCGCAGCTTCTACCATCGCGGAGCGACCGTCGCCGAAGTCATCGCCATGGTCCAGCTCGACGAGAAACGCACGGCCCGGGTCGGTAACCTCTCCGGCGGCCAGAAACAGCGGCTGGCCGTGGCTTGCGCCCTGGTCGGCGATCCGGACTTGCTCTTCCTCGACGAGCCCACCACCGGCCTCGACCCCCAGGCCCGCCGCCAGCTTTGGGAACTGATCGAGCGCCTCAAGAGCGCCGGCCGCACGATCATCCTCACTACGCACTACATGGAGGAAGCCGAGCGTCTCTGCGACCGTGTCGCCATCATGGACCACGGCCACATCATCGCCCTCGGCGCCTCGCGCGAGCTGATCGCCTCCATCGGCGCCGAGCACATGGTCGAGTTCGCCGTCGGCGACGGGACGCACACCCTCGAACTCGGCCAACTCGCCCTGCTCGATGGAGTGAAAGCCGCCCGCCGCGAGGACGGCAGCTACCAGCTTCAGGTCAGCGAGCTCCACCGCGCGGTGCCCTCGTTGCTCGCCGAGCTCGACCGCCGGCGCATCGCGGTCACCGAGCTGCGCACGCACTCGGCGACCCTCGAAGACGTGTTCGTTTCCCTCACCGGGAGGCGCCTCCGCGATGAGTGATCTCGCCGCCACCATCGAGCCGCGCGCCGGCCGGCTCCCGCTCTCCGAGCGCTCCCTCGTCCAGCTCACCCTCGTCCGCTTCCGCGAGTTCTGGCGCGAGCCGGAAGCGGTCTTCTGGGTCTTCGTCTTTCCGATTCTGCTGGCCGCCGGTCTGGGCATCGCCTTCCGCAACCGGCCGCCCGACGTGCTGAAAATCGGCGTCTCGGACCGCGCCCTGGCGGCCGCGCTCGAACGCGACAAGTCCTTTTCGGTGCAAGTCATGGACCGCCGCGCCGGCGGCGAGGCGCTGCGCCTCGGACGCATCCTCCTGTTCGCCATGCCCGCCGAGAAAGGCGGCGTCACCTTTCGTTACGACGACACGAACCCGGAATCGCGCACCGCCCGCGTCCTCGCCGACCGCGCCGTGCAGAAGGCGGCCGGCGTCCCCGACGCCGTCTCCGTCTCGGCGGACCTGGTGCGGGAACCCGGTTCCCGCTACATCGACTTCCTGATCCCCGGTCTGCTCGGCATGAACCTCATGGGCAGCGGCATCTGGGGCCTGGGGTTCTCCATCGTCGATGCCCGCCGCAAGAAGCTGCTGAAGCGGCTGGTGGCCTCCCCGATGTCCCGCAGCGAGTATCTGCTCTCGTTCCTGCTGTCGCGGCTTTCGCTGCTGTTCATCGAGGTGATGGTGCTGGTCGGCTTCGGCGCCGTCGTCTTCGGCGTTCCACTGCGAGGTCCGCTCTGGGAGCTGGCGCTGCTTTGCCTGCTGGCCTCGCTGTCGTTCAGCGCGCTCGGCCTGCTGATCGCCTCCCGCGCCCAGACGATGGAAGCCGCCTCCGGCCTGATGAACTTCGTGATGCTCCCGATGTGGGTCTTCTCCGGAGTCTTCTTCTCCGCCGAACGCTTCCCGGCGGTATTCCAGCCCTTCATCCGCGCCCTCCCCCTGACGGCGGTCATCGACGCCCTCCGCGGCAACATGCTCCAAGGCGCCCGCCTCCACGAGCTCGCCCTCCAGATCGCCATCATCCTCGGCTGGCTCGTCCTGAGCTTCTTCACCGCGCTGAAGTTATTCCGCTGGCGGTGAGGGCGGGTGTCGCTGTTCAACTTGCCCGTCAGTCCCTTTCTCCTCGGCGCGCGCGCGGTATGCGGCCGATTCATCTCATCACCGATCGGGCCATGCGCTACCGGGCGCAGTAGTCCAGCCCGCAGCCAGAGCGCCTCTGTATGGATTGCGGCAGCCCGCAAGCTCGGGACGTTGAGCACATCAACGCCGATGAGACCCGCCCACAGCCTTGGCGCCGTCAACCTGACCCAATGGATCATGGCGGTAGTGTCGATCAAACGGCGGACTTCCGCACCGGGTCGTCGCGATTCAATACTGCGAAGGTTACTCCGGGAACGCCGCATCTTTGCTGTGTGCAAAAACGACGAAGGCGCCATCTTCTACTCCTGCCTTGAGGTATAGTAGGAAACGTGAAAAGGCAGATGATCCTCCGGCGGAAACCGGCTCGGAAAGCCAACCCAACTGAGGAAGACAAGGCCGACGTTCTCTATTGGGAAGAGCACAAGACAGACAAACGGGTCCCCCTCGATGAAGTCTTCCGAAAAGCCGGCTTGGAACGTCAACTACCTCGCCGAAGCTGAGCGCCAATTCCTCCGCCTTGACAGGCAGGTCCAGGCCAGGGTCGGACGCAAAATCGAAGGCTTGGAGAAGGAGCCTCTACCGAGCGGCGCCAAAAGAATCCAAGGCACGAAAGATCCGCTGTATCGGATTCGGGTAGGAGACTGGCGTATCATCTACCACCTGAACCACGATCAGAAGATCATTGACATCGTGCGAATCCGCCACCGGGGAGATGACCCATACAAGGGCCTGGGAAACTGGAGATTTGTTTCGTACCCTCCCCTGCCCTGAGGCCGGCGGCCGGCGGCCCGCGGTCCCCGCGACGAACACCAAGTTTCAGTCCCCTTCTCATCGGGGCGCGCTCGACGAACTGCTCGACCGTCATCATGCTCATATTTCAGTCCCCTTCTCATCGGCGCGCGCGGGGGCTAGGATCTCCCCAGTGGGGAGAATGCGAGTTCGATTTCAGTCCCCTTCTCATCGGGGCGCGCGCGC
>CAZACK010000104.1:0-17726 GCA_964483455.1 uncultured Solibacteraceae bacterium | reverse complement strand
CGTCTACTTCAGGAAAGCGTGCAGCACGTAGACGGCCTCTGCGCGCCGCGCCTAGTAGATCACCCAGTAGGCGCCACTCTCGTCCGTCACGCGAATCTGCTCAACGCCCTGCCGACCGCAGGTATTGGCTTGAAGTCGTCGGGCTGCTCTCCGCACTGCCCCTTGTCCAGTTGGTAGCCCGCGTCGTGCCGCGCATCCTCGGGGAAGTCTCGCGGGCACTTCAGCGAGTCACAGACCCCCGGGATCTAACGCAGTTGCGCCAGGATGCACCTGTTTGCGCTAAATGAAAGGGCATCGTTTTCCGATGGGGGCTCCGCCCCCGGCCCCCGGACCGTTTCTCGGCCTCGGTGTCCGGGCGCTGGAGCCCCCGGCCATTTCGGCCCCTGAGTCGACGCTCGCATCGCTTTCCTGCGTTGCCCTATCCTCCGCTCAGGTGGGATCATGATGAACCAAGCTGCCTTTGCCGTTCAACGATTCTTCAGTGAACGGCGGACAGTGTCTTGACTGGTTGTCTCAGCCCAGGGGACAAGCGCAGACCGATGCTGCTGGGTCCAGGTTTACAGAGTTGAACCAGCTATGCGCTTCTCCCTCACCACCGCACGATAGCTCTCCACTAGCCGCTCGGTCACTCTCCCCATGTCCCAATTCTTCTCCACCTCGGCCCGGGCCCTGGCCGCCATCTCTGCCCCATGCTCGGGCTTGTCGAACAGCACCAGGATCTTCTGCGCGAACTCGGCGGGGGTGTCGGCGAGCGCGCAGAGCTCGCCGTCCACGCGCGCCAGGCCTTCAGCTCCCAGGCGGGTCGAGACCACCGGAATGCCCGCCGCGAATGCTTCGAGGAGCTTCACTCGCACTCCCGAGCCGGCGAGCACGGGACACACGAACACCGCGTAGTGGCCGAGCGGCTCCCGGACGTCCTCGACGTAGCCTCGGAACTCGATGTTGGCGGTCCCCTCCAGAGCGTGGCGTTGGGGCGGATCGGAGCCAACGACCACCAGCTTGCAGGCGGGTTGCGCAGCCGCCACCAGCGGCAACACCTCGACGGCGAACCAGCGGAGGGCGGCGTGGTTCGGGCCGTGGCGGAAGCTGCCCAGGAAGAGCATCGTGAGCGGCTCGCGGCCGCCCGGGCGGAAACAGTAGCGCGAGGTGTCGATACCCGCCCGGAGGCCGTCCTCAATCTTCCCCTTCAGTCCCGGCACGAACGATTCCAGATACTCGCGGTTCTCGCGGCTGCATGCCTGGACGCGGTCCATCTTTGGCAGGGCGCGCGCCTCGTAACGCAGCGCGCGCAGGTACTCGAAGGCGGCCTTCGCCCGGCTCGGTTGCTCGCGGAAGCTCCGCGCGATCGACTGGAAGTAGATGTCGTGCTCGAACAGCACGCTCGCCACGCGGCGGTACTCGCCGGCGTATTGCGCCATCGGCGTGTACTCGAGCTGAAGCACGTCGATCCGCTCCTGATAGAGGCGGCGACGGATGATCCACGCGAGCTCGTCGAGGGCGAACTCCCGCAGGGCGTGCGGCGCGAGCGCCCCGGCCGACCCCGGACGGCTGTTGGTCTTTACCAGGAACTCCGCCGACGCACAGAGCGACTTCAGCGGCTCGTGGTCGGCAAGCTCATGCGGGTAATGGAGAAGCGCCACCAGGTGAACCTCCGCGCGGCGCGCCAGCTCGCACAGCGTCTGGTACATGAACACGCCGCCGCCATGGACCGGCGGCAGGATGGGGTACGGCGACACAAACAGCACGCGCAGCCGCTCGGGGTCCGGCGGTGCCGGCAGGAACCGGTCGCGGAAGTATCCGCCGAGCGGCCGGCGGAACGCCTCGGTGTCATCGATCACCGCAAGCCGGCGCGCCTGAAGCCGCGCTCGGACCGCACCGGACAGTTGCCGTAAGGCCCGCCAGATGCCCGCCGCGCTTACCCGCTCGGGCGAGGGGCCGGCGAGCACGCTCACCACCGCCCCGGTCCAAACGTGGAAGAAGTGCGACGCCAGTCTTCGCCAGTCGTGGATGTTCTTCCAGGTCCAGAGGATGAAGTTCTTTTCGAGCGTACGCCGCACCTCATCCGTGGCATACCGCCGGCCGATGGTGCCGCGATGCTCGTGCCACACGACGCTCCGGGGTTGGTAGAGGACCTTCCAGCCGCGCTTCCAGGCGCGATAGCCGAGGTCGGTGTCTTCCAGGTAGAACGGCTCGAAGAGGGGATCGAAGCCGCCGAGATCGAGCAGCTTGCGGCGGTCGAAGGCACAGGAACCACCACCGCCATAGAAGCAGGGGAACAGGTCCGTGACCGCGCCGTCCACCCGGTGGCGCACGCGCAGCGCGCCGTTTTCCCACCGGCCCTCGGTCAGCCCGGTCTCCTCGCGGGTCCGGGCGGGGTCGGAGAAGAAGATCTGGCAGGAGACGGCGAAGACGCCGCCGTCGGCGAACCCGTCGATGAGCGGCTGGAGGAAGTCCGGGGCGGCGCGCATGTCGTTGTTGAGGAGGACGACGATGTCGTTCTTCGCCGCGCGGATGCCGGCGTTCGAGCCGCCGCCGAAGCCGAGGTTTGCTGGAAGCTCGATGACGGAAACGCCGGGGAATGCGGAACGGACATACGCCGCGGTGCCGTCACTCGAGCCGTTGTCCACGACGATGATCTCGTGGCCGTGGGCGGCGGGCGCCGCCGCGGCCACCGACGGCAGGTATTTTTCGAGCAGGTTCCGGCCGTTCCAGGAGGGAATGATAATGCTCGCCGGGCCTGAGGCGGGGGTCTCGCCGAGCGGGGGCACGCGCCGCAGTCTCGCGCGCCACACGAGGTCGGCGAGCGCGAGCGCAGCCGCTGCGATCAGCAGCAGGAGCGGCGCGACGACGAGGACGACCAGCGCGGCCAGCAGCCTGCCGAGCATCTCACCTCTCACGGCCCTCCGGCCCCAGTCCGACCGCTTTGCCCAGCCTCACCCACCGCGAGGCGCGGAACGCGGCAAGCTGCCGCTCGAGTTGCTGGATCTGAAGCCGCAGGTCGAGCGCCCACCTAGTGCGCTCCTCGATTGTCTTCTCGGCCTGGTGCAGCTTCTCGACGCAGCGCGCCAGCTCGTCGCACTTCGCGGCCAGATCATGGTCGATCTTCAGCGCCCAATCCGTTTTGGTCGCCAGCTCGTCGTCGAGTCTGGCGATCGCGGAGCGCGCCTCGGCCAGCTCCGCGTTCAGGCGCTCGGCCCAGCGGTTGTGCTCCTCGAGTTCCCCGGTCTGGCGGCGGTGCAGGTCGAGCAGGCGCTCATGGTCCGCTGTCTTTTCGGCGAGCTGCTGCTCGAGAAGGGTGATGTGCGCCTCGCGCTCGCGCAGGATGTTCGCCGCGCGGGGGAGGTAGACGAAGGTCGGCGCGCCGGTCTGCGGCGCGAGCGCGCAAACGGCGATGAAGAAGTGCGAGTCTTCTGGGGCGCCGCCGCCGCTTTCGACCCTCGCCTCGGCTGCCGAAAACGTCTTCACCGGCTGGACCACGAAGCCTTCGACGTGGTTCTGGACGAACAGCGAGACGTGCGGAAAGACCTTGCGCAGCGCGTCGCGGAATTCGGCGAACTCGAATTCGTGCGCGTGGAACGGGTTCGGGCCCTTTAGGCCTCGCGACTGCGTGTAATAGCGCTTGTTTGGCGTGGACAGGATGCACTGCCCGGCAGGGCGGAGGACGCGGCGGAGCTCCTGGAGGAACGCCGGCCACTCCTCGAGATGCTCGATCACCTCGAAGGCGGAGACGAGGTCGAACGCGGCCGAGCGGAACGGCAGGGCAGTGCAGGAGGCTCGGACAAAGCGGAGATTCGGAAGGGTGTAGCGCGAGCGGGCTTCCTCGATCGCTTCCGGCGAGAGATCGAGGCCGGTGACAGCGGAGGCGCAGCGGGCCAGTTCGGCGGCCCCGTAGCCCGTTCCGCAGCCGGCGTCGAGCACCCGCTTGAAGCGCGCCAGCCGGGCGGCGAAGGCGTAGCGGGCGAAGTGCTCGTTCCAGAGATCGACGTCCGCCGCCTCCGGGATGAGGCGCTCCCCGGTGAATTCAGCCAAGGGCGCTCTCCGGGGCCCGGCCGGTGGGCCGGAGCGCGCTGTTCAGCTCGACCCGGCACGGCAGCCGCATGTATCCGTAGACCTCGCCGGCGGCGTGCCCGGCTTGGACGACAACCGCGTTGTCGATCCAGTCGCACATGCGGTAGCCGGCGAGGGTGCCGTCGGCGATGGCCGGCGAAAAGGAAAACGTTCCGGCGTATACTTCCGGGATCTCCAGGTGGAAATCGACCGTGTGGATGTCGCCGGCGCGCATCGGCGGGAGCGGCAGGCCTTCGCGCGCCGTGTTGGTGCCCGAGAAGTCCATCCCGAGATGATTGCGGAGCATGAAGCCGACGATGGGCTGCGGGATCTCCTCGCGGGCGCGTACGCTGATGCGCACCACGATGCGCGACAGCGGCTCGACGACCGCCAATGGCCGTCCGTCGGGGTCGAGGAGCGCGATGCCGATCACCTCGGCGCGCCCGTCGCCGTGTCGATGGTCGATGTTCGGGATTCCCTCGACGATCTCCGGGGGGCGCGAGCGGGACGACGCGGCCGGCGCCGGCTTCCGCGCCGCAAGCGCAAGGTATGCGGAGTCCTTCTCGACCATCGCTGCCAGGTACTTAGGGACCACCTTGTCGGTTTCACCCAGCTCACGGACGCGGCCGGCTTCGAGCCACAGCGTCCGGTCGCCGAGGGCCTGCACATCGGCGATGGCGTGCGAGACAAACAGGATCGTCACCCCGCGCGAGCGCAGCTCGTGGACCTTGCGCATGCAGCGCTGGCGGAAGTAGATGTCGCCCACGGCGAGCGCCTCGTCCACCAGAAGGATTTCCGGGTCCACGTGGATGGCGACGGCGAAGGCGAGGCGGACGATCATGCCGGTCGAGTAGGTTTTCACCGGCTGGTGGATGAAGTCGCCGATCTCCGCAAAATCGCAAATCTCTTTGTATCGAGAATTAATTTGCAGAGACGAAAACCCGAGGATGGCCGCGTTCAGGTACACGTTCTCCTGGCCGGTGAACTCCGGGTTGAAACCGGCGCCCAGCTCGAGCAGGGCGGAGACCCGGCCGGCGACGTCGATGGACCCGCAAGTCGGGCGCAGAATGCCGGCGACGAGTTGGAGGAGGGTGCTCTTGCCAGAGCCGTTCTCTCCGACAATGCAAAAGGTTTCACCGCCCCGGACCTGGAAATCCACGTTGCGCAGCGCCCAAAAGTCCCGGTGGAAGCTCCTGCGGTTCAGCGAGATCAGTTCCTTCAACCGGTCGCCGGGCTGGTCGTAGATCGAGTAGCTTTTCGAGACACCATGGAAATGAACCGCATTCACTCGCGTTTATCCTCTTGCGCTCGGCACGGACTGTTAGTGAATGTACAGAAGGCGGGGGGACAGTGTCAAACCGGAGGCAAATCAAAGGGGCGGCCGCCGGCTCCCTGCTGTAGCCAAGTGTTGCCGCTTCCGGGTCCTGCGAACCCAGATCGTCCGCTTCGCCTTCCGACCACGACCATTCGTCAGCGGTGCAAGTTCCGCTACGCCTGCGATCCCTCGGGATCGTTGCCCGGCGTCCAAAGGTCGCAACCAGTCAGCACGGGGAAGTAGGTAGCCGCCCCAAGCGATGGATGTTGTCTATGGACTTCCTCCTTTACGCCACGACCCGCCTGCGGGCGGGTCATGGAAAAGTGCCCCTTCCCAAAGGAAAGGGGGGAGGGCCACTTCGCCTTCCAAGTTCACTATGAACCCGCGGCAGGCTCTTTGTCAACTACCGGCGGGGCTGGACGCGGAGCGGCGTTGACAACGCAGCCCGGCGCTGAATACGCTGGTTGGTAGGCGATCCGCCTGGCCGGCGTAGCTCAGGTGGCTAGAGCGAGGGTCTCATAATCCCTAGGTCGCTGGTTCGAGTCCAGCCGCCGGCACCAACGTCCTATTCCCGCACGATCAGTGAGTAGATGCGGTCGAGATCTTCCGAGGAGTAGTATTCAATCTCGATCCGCCCCCGGTCCTCGGACCGGGGAACGATTCTCACGCGCGTGCCGAGGACGCGCTGCAACTCCTCCAGCGCCGCCTTGACATTTGGGTCGATGGCCACTTGGTCGGCGGACTTGGGTTCACGGGTCTCGGTCATCCGCTGGACTAGCCGCTCAACTTGGCGTACGGAGAGCCCCTGGGAACTGGACTTTTGAGCCACTTGGCGTTGCAGGTCTTCGGCGGGCAGGCCGAGAATTGCCCTGGCGTGCCCCATGGAGAGCCGGCGCTCGGCGACGAGTTGCTGGACATCGGGCGGGAGGCGCAGCAGGCGAAGCATGTTGGTGATCGAGGCCCGGTCCTTTCCCGTTCGGCGCCCAATCTCCTCGTGGCTCAGGCCCAGCTCCCGTGACAGGCGCTCGAAGGCGTGGGCGACTTCAATCGGGTTGAGATCTTCACGCTGAAGGTTCTCGACGAGGGTGATCTCGAGGAGGTGGTCGTCCGGGATCTCCCGGGTGATGACGGGTACGGTGTCCAGCCCGGCTAGCCGGGCCGCGCGCCAGCGGCGCTCTCCCGCAACTAATTGATACCGGGATCCCTTTCGGCGGACGATCAGAGGCTGAATCACGCCGCTCGCCTGGATCGATTGGGCGAGTTCCTGGAGGCCGGCGGCGTGGAAGACCGAGCGGGGCTGGATGGGGTTGGGATCGATGGTGTCGATCGGAATTTCGAGCACCCCGTCGGCTGTTTTGACTTGCTCCGGCTGTTCCGGCACGACGGCCGGCTTTTGTGGGATGAGGGCCGACAAGCCCCTTCCGAGGGCCCTACGAGGGTTTTCGTGCAGCTTTTGCATTGTCGAGTATTTCCTTGGCGAGCTGGATATAGCTTTCGGTGCCGCGCGAGCGGACATCGTAGGCCAGGATCGGCTTGCCGTAACTTGGGGCCTCGGCCAGGCGGATGCTTCGGGGGATGACGGTCTTGAACACCTCCTCCCCGAAGAACTCGCGAAGATCGGCGGCGACCTGGCGAGAGAGGTTGGTGCGGTCGTCGTACATGGTGAGGAGGATCCCTTCGATCTTGAGGGGGTGCGAAAAGGAATCGCGGACCCGGTCGATGGTGTCGACGAGTTGGGAAATGCCCTCAAGTGCGAAGAACTCACAGACGATAGGGATTAGGACGGAGTCCGCGGCGACCAGTGCGTTCAGGGTGAGGAGGTCGAGTGCCGGCGGGCAATCGATCAGGATGAAGTGGTACTTGTCGCGAAGCGGCAGGAGCCGCTGTCGTAGGCGTAGTTCGCGCCCGTCCTGGTCGACCAGTTCGATTGGCGCGCCGACGAGGTTTTGATCTGCTGGAATCACATCGAGACCCTGGAATTCCGTCGTGTGAATGACTGCGGCGAGGTCCTGGTCGCCAAGGAGGGAGTCGTAGAGGGTGGGGCGCTCGATAGTCTTCTCGATTCCCAGGCCAGTGGTGGAATTGCCCTGAGGGTCGGCGTCGACGACGAGGACCCGGAGGTCGCTGGCGGCCAGGGAAGCTCCGAGGTTGATGGCGGTGGTGGTTTTGCCGACGCCGCCTTTCTGGTTGGCGATGGCGATGATCTTAGCCAAGGGAGTCATGGTATCATGTCGCCTTTGTTCCACGTGGAACAGTGCCGATCAGTAGGACACGCCGCATTCCCCACGGCAACATCACTGGATCTCGCCACTGGAGAATTGTTTCCATGAGCCTCCTGGAATCAGCCAGGCCCGTCAGCAGGCCGATAGAAGTGGCGAGGCGCGGAGCGAGGTGCACAACTTCTTCGGGTGAGACCGCGCGGGAAACCAGCCAATCGAACCTGTCGCTGACGCTCTCGGCACGAATGGCGCGCACGGAGATGTTCGGAATGTCGCGCGTCGCCTCGCGAAGGAACACAGCCTTGCGCTTGTGCGATTCGATGAGGGTGACCCGGCAATCGGGACGAAAAACGGCGACGGGGACACCCGGGAAGCCAGCGCCTGATCCGAGGTCGGCGATCGAGAGCGGCGCGGGCGGAAGGTGAATAGCCAGGAAGAGGCTTTCGCAGTAGTGCCGGACGACGGCGTCTTCCATGCTTCGGACAGCCGTCAGGTTGATGACCCTGTTCCAAGTGCGAAGCGCTTCGTAGTGAAGATACAGTTGATCGAGTTGGAGCCCGTCCAGCAGGCACACCCCGGCGAGATTCGCTCCGAGCAAGGAGGCGAAGCGGCGCGGCGGCGGCAGGTTGGGCTCGATGTAGACCTTCAAGACGGACGGGCCGAGAGGTTCAAGTATACATCGAGGACGGCGATGGCGGCGGGCGTAATTCCGGGAATCCGGCTCGCCTGCCCGAGAGTCGCGGGCCGGACGCGCTCGAGCTTGTCGCGGACCTCGCGGGAGAGGCCCGGAATGGCGGCGAAGGACATCTCCAGCGGAATGCGGCGGTTCTCCGACTGCTTCAGGCGCTCGGCCTGGCGGTCCTGCTGCGAGATGTAGCCTTCGTACTTGATCTCGGTTTCGAGTGTCATCAGGACGCCGCGGGCGGGCGGCTCGCCGAGGACTTCGGCAGCCCAGCTTCGAAGAGCATCGATACGGGCGCCCGGCCGCTTGAGCCAGGCGGCCAGAGTGGGACGCTCGCCGTCGGTGAGTTCGATGGCGGGAAAACGGCCTGGATCGGCCTTGGTTTGCGCGAGCAGGCCGGCCAGGAGCCGCTTGTGGCGCTCCTTGGCTTCGTAAAGTTGCCAGCGATCATCGCGGACGAGGCCGGCGCGGCGGCCGATGGGGGTTAGCCGGGCGTCGGCGTTGTCGATGCGGAAGTGCAGCCGGAACTCGGCGCGGGAGGTGAACATCCGGTAGGGCTCGTCGGCGCCCTTGGTGATCAGGTCGTCGACGAGGATTCCGGTGTAGCCCTCGGTTCGCTTGATGATGACGTGTTCTTTTCCTGACAAGGTGCAGGCCGCGTTCAGCCCGGCGACGAGGCCCTGGCAGGCGGCCTCCTCGTAGCCCGAAGTGCCGTTGATCTGCCCGGCCAGGTACAGACCGCGGATGGACTTGACCTCCAGCGTGTGAGCAAGTTCGCGCGCGTCGATGGCGTCGTACTCGATGGCGTAGCCGGGCCGGATCATCTCGGCGTTTTCGAGACCCGGGATGGATGCGACCATCGCCGTCTGCACGTCGATGGGCATGCTGGTCGCCATTCCGTTTACATAAATTTCGTAAGTGTCCAGGCCTTCCGGTTCGAGGAAGATCTGGTGGCGCAGTTTGTCGGGGAACTTGACGATCTTGTCCTCGATGGAGGGGCAGTAGCGCGGGCCGATGCCTTCGATCTGGCCGCTGTAGAGCGGCGAGCGGTGGATGCTTTCCCGCAAGACACGGTGTGTTTCATCCGTTGTGTAGGCGATGTGGCAAACGATCTGTGGCCGGTCGATCTTCTCGGTGAGGAAGGAGAACGGGGTCGGCTCCGGGTCGCCGGGTTGAACCTCGAACCGAGACCAGTCGATAGTGCGGCCGTCCAGGCGCGGCGGGGTGCCGGTCTTGAGGCGGGTCCACTGGAGGCCGAGAGTGCGGAGTTGTTCGCCAAGAAGCTGGGAAGGAGCTTCGCCGCTGCGGCCGCAGGTGTAGGTCATTTCGCCGACGTGGGCGAGGCCGTTCAGGAAGGTGCCGGTCGTGACGATGACGGCGTGCGCGGCGATGGTTCGGCCGTCGCGCAGCACGACTCCGGTGGCGCGGCGCGGCGGGCCGTCCTCGATGGCCAGGGCGGCGACTTCGGCCTGGAGAATCCGGAGGTTCGGCTCCCGTTCGAGGACCTCGCGCATGCGGACGCGGTAGGCCTTCTTGTCGCACTGGGCGCGCGGCGACCAGACGGCGGGGCCGCGGGAGGTATTCAGCAGGCGGAACTGGATGCCGACGGCGTCGGTGACCTCACCCATGACACCGCCGAGGGCGTCGATTTCGCGGACGAGGTGGCCCTTGGCGATGCCGCCGACCGCCGGGTTGCACGACATCTGGGCGATGAGGTCGAGGTTCATCGTGACCATGGCGGTCTTCAGGCCGAGGCGCGCGCAGGCGCGGGCGGCCTCGCAGCCGGCATGGCCGGCGCCGATGACGACAGCGTCGTATGTCAGATCTCGGCTGGGCATGGCCACAGCGGGTGGGAACGTTTAGTTCTATTCTAGGGGATTCGGACTTCGTGGAGAAACGGACGTGAAGGTACTGGTGATCGGAAGCGGCGGAAGGGAACATGCGATCGCTTGGAGACTGGCGCGCAGTCCTTCCATCACAAAGCTTTTTGCATCGCCAGGGAACCTGGGCATGGCGCGAGACGCCGAATGCATCGCACCGCCTCAGCCAGGCGTGGACGGGCTGGTCGCGGTGGCGGAGGCGGTGGACGCGGAATTGACCGTGGTCGGGCCGGAGGCGCCGCTGGTGGCGGGGGTGGCGGATGTGCTGCGCGCTCGGGGACGTCTGGTGGTGGGTCCGAGCGCGGCGGCGGCGCGCCTGGAGGGGAGCAAAATCTTCGCCAAGGACGCGATGCGTCGGTTCGGCGTCCCCACTGCCGGCTACGAGGTCGTGGACAACCGGGAGGACGCGCGGGCGGCGCTCGCGAGGTTCGGCTGTCCGGTGGTCCTGAAGGCGGACGGGCTGGCGGCGGGAAAGGGAGTGATTGTCGCGCGGACGCCGGAGGAGGCGGAGGAGGCCGAGGAGGGGCTGCTTTCCGGGAGATTCTTGGGCCAGGCCGGAGCGCGGCTGGTCATCGAGGAATGCCTGGAGGGCGAGGAAGTCAGCTTCATCGTGTTGAGCGACGGCAAGAGCGTGCTGCCACTGGCGCCGACGCAGGACCACAAGCGAATCTACGACAACGACGAAGGGCCGAACACGGGCGGGATGGGCGCGTATTGCGACAGCCGGATCTTGTCGGACGAACAGACGAGCCTGGTGATGGATCAGGTGGTGCGGCCGGTGATCGAGGGGATGCGGTCGGAGGGATGCCCGTTCTCCGGGTTCCTGTACGCGGGTTTGATGATGACGGCGGCGGGGCCGAAGGTGCTGGAGTTCAACGTGCGTCTGGGGGATCCGGAGACCCAGCCGCTGATGACGAGCCTGGACTGCGATTTCGGCGAGGTGCTGGCGGCGGCGGCGCGAGGAGAGCTCGGCGGTGTAAGGCTTTGCTGGCAGGCGAGGCCGTCGGTTTGCGTGGTGATGGCGTCGGCGGGTTATCCGGGAACGCCGCGGACGGGCGATGCGATCACCGGCATCGAGGAGGCCGAGCGGCTGGGCGCCACGGTGTTCCATGCAGGGACGAAACTCGGGCCGGACGGACTGGTGACGGCGGGAGGGCGCGTGCTGGGAGTGACGGCGGCGGCGGAGACGTTGCCGCAAGCGATTGCGGCGGCCTACGAGGCGGTGGGGAGAATCCGGTTTGACGGGATGCAATATCGGAGAGACATCGGCAGGAAGGGCCTGAGAAGATGGTAGCCCGGCGAGGTCACGATTGCGGCTCCCGCAGCGCTTCCCGCTGGCCGGCGGGCAACCCGTTGCCCCGCCGGAAGAGACAGGCGAGCCGGGATCGTCGGCGAGCGGCCGGACAAGTGTCCGACATCCTGAAGGAGCGGCAGCCGCTGCTCATTTTTTGAAGCCGGGCGGACAGAAGCGGGGGATCAAAGCGGGATCTGGCCTGTAGAGTGATCCGGCGCGGGCATTCGAGTACGAGCATTCCGCTGGCGCCGGAGGCCAGGGGCGTGGAATCCATTGGATGCGCCGGCGAAGGCATTCGACCTGGGCCAACGGTGGTGAGGCGAAGAAGGAGGAGCGCTGCCGCGCCCTGTCCCGGCGCGAGAGCACGCCGTTGGCCGGGCCGGCTGCGGAGGCGCCGGTTGCCCCCTTCCAGAGGCACGAAGCGGTCGTGTATGGATGGAGACACGCCGCGAAGCGGCGGGACTTCACGCCGTTACAAGCGCACCAGCTCGCGGGCCTTGGCGGCGATCGTCTCCGGGGTATTCAGCAGCGGTTTCTCGAGCGCGGGCGAGAAGGGAATGGGCACGTCCGGGTGCGCCAGCATGGCCACCGGAGCGTCGAGGTCGAAGAAGGATTCAGCGGCGATGCGGCCGGCGAGCATCTGGGCGAATCCGCCGCTAAGGTAACCCTCATCGACGATGAGCACGCGGCTGGTCTTGCGAATGGACTCGGCGATGGTCGCGTAATCGAGGGGAACCAGCGTGCGCGGATCGGCGACCTCGGCTTCGATACCCTCTTTGGATAGCATTTCGGCGGCCTCGAGGGCCAGTACGACGCTGTATGAACAGGCGACGATGGTGAGGTCCCTGCCGGCGCGGGCGACGGCGCTCCGGCGGAGCGGGACGGGGCGGCCGTGTTCAGGCACCTCGCCCGACAGGAAGTAGAGCTGCTTGTTCTCCAGGAACAGGACCGGCTGGCGGGACTCGTAAGCCGCCAGCAGCAGGCCCCGCGCATCGGCGGGATTCGACGGCGCCACCACGACCAGGCCGGGGTAATGCAGGAACGAGGCGTGGAGGCTCTGGGAATGCTGGGCCGCCGCGCCGCCGCGGGTGCCGAGATTCGTGCGCACAATCAGCGGGACCTCGACGGCGCCGCCCGACATGTACTTCAACTTTGCCGCCTGGTTGACAATCTGGTCCATGGCCAGCAGCGCGAAGTCGACGAACATCAGCTCGACAATGGGGCGCAGGCCGGAAATGGCCATGCCGACTCCGGCGCCGACGAAGCTGAGCTCGGAGATCGGCGTGTCGATGATGCGGTCGGGGAATTCCTTGAGCAGGCCCCGGGTGCACTTGAAGACGCCATCGTAGAGGCCGATGTCCTCGCCGAACAGCAACACGCGGTCATCCTTCCGCATCAATTCGCGGAGGGTCCGGCGGATGGCTTCGGCGTAAGTGATTTTGGGCATTTCAGAACACGTCGGTGTAGGCCTCGGCGAGATCGGGATACGGCGAGTCGAGCGCGAAACGAACGGCGTCATCAACCTCGGCCCGGCTTCGGGCCTCGATGTCCTCGACGGCGCCCTGGGGCACTCCGAGTTCGGGCAGCCGGGCGCGAAACGTCGCCACCGGGTCGCGCCGGCGCCAGGCGTCGATTTCCTCCTGGGTGCGGTACTTCAAGCCGTTATCGGGGTCGTGCTGGGAGTGGCCGACGTAGCGGTAGCAGACGCATTCGATGAGGCTGGGGCCGTCGCCCCGGCGCGCGCGGGCGATCGCCGCTTCCACCGCCTGGAGAACCGCGAGCACATCCATCCCGTCCACCAGCGTGCCGGGCATCGCGTAGGCGGCGGCGCGCTCGGCGACCGTGCGGCTGGCCGACGCGGCGGAGAACGGGACAGATACGCCGTAGAGGTTGTTCTCGCACACGAAGATCACCGGCAGTCGCCACAGGGACGCGAGGTTGAGGCTCTCGTGGAAGGTGCCGCACTGAGCGGCGCCGTCACCGAAATCAACCAGGCACACCTTTCCCGGTTCGAGCCGTTTGCAACTCATGCCGATGCCCACGCCGATGGGCAGGTGCGCGCCGACCACGGGGTGGAGGCCCGGGTTCCGCACCCGCAGGTCGGTGAGGTGCATCGGCCCGCCCTTGCCCTTGCAGCAGCCGGTGGCTTTTCCAAGCATCTCGGCCATCAGCGGCCTCATCGGGGTGCCTTTGGCGATCGCATGGCCGTGGCCGCGGTAAGTGGCGATCATCCAGTCGTTGCGCTGGAGCGGGTAGACCGAGCCGGTCACCGCGGCCTCCTGTCCCTGGCAGAGTTGCGCCAGCCCCGGCACCTTGCCCGCCTTCTGCAACTCCAGGAGCGCATCTTCGAATGTACGGATACGGTGCATCAGCGCGTAGAGGTCGGCCGCCCGGTCCGGCGAAACGCCGGCGGCGAGAGGAGACGGATTGGCCGCCGTTGTCATTCGGGACTCCGCGGAGGAGGTTGCACCAGCTCCAGCGTGATTCCGTCAGGATCAAGGAAGTAGACGGTGAAGCCGCCGGTGTTGATACCGGCGGTGATCGCCACCGGCTCGGATCGGAATCGAACTCCAGCTCCGCAGAGCCTATGATACATGGCTTGAATGTCGTCCACAAGAAACGCCATGTGAGCGGAGTTTGGGAAGGCGGTGCCGGGGGGATGCGGAGCCAGGACGGGAGCGGCATATTGGACCAGTTCAAGGACATGGCCGGATGCACCGGCCGGCGCGCCGCCGATCGCCAGTTGGGCGACGCGGAGGCGGGCGTCCGGATAGCCGACAAGCCGCTTGGTATACGGATTGTCCTGGTCCTGCCGGTGAACGAGTTCCATTCCCAGAAGCCGGCAGTAAAAGTCGACCGAACGCTCGAGGTCGGAAACGGTAAAGCTGAAATGCCAGACGCCTCTCACCATGATTGTGTCGCCTTGCGTGGAACAATCCTCCGCGCCTGAGCAGCCGGAGCGATTCTTTCAATATAATCAACGAACGCGGGAGACCTGAACCCTATGCCTTCAAGGAAAGCCGCAGCCTGTCTGATGCTGTGCTGCCTGGCGGCGTCCGCCGAGCAGAAGCCCGGCAACAAGCCGGAACGGCTGGAATGGTTCCGCGATCTCGGTTTCGGGATGTTCATTCACTGGGGCGCGGACGTCGTGCTCGGCTCGGTGATCAGTCATTCGCTGGTCGGCGCGTCGCCGGACTACGTGGACCGCTGGTTCACCATCCTGCCGCGGCACTTCAACCCCACTCGGTTCAACCCCCGGGAGTGGGCCTCGCTGGCCAAGCTTGCCGGGATGAAGTACGTCGTCATCGGCGCCAAGCATCACAGCGGCTTCTGCATGTTCAAGACGGCGACGACCGACTTCAGCGTCCTGAACACGCCGTTCGGCCGGGACGTGACGGCGGAGACCATCCAGGCGTTCCGCGAGCAGGACATTGCGATCGGCATCTACATTTCGCCCGACGACTTCCACTGGTTCCGCAAGCACGGCTACACCATTGCCCGTCCGCCCGCGCCGAAGACCACGACGAAAGAGATCCCCGAACTGATGGAATACGGCAAGGCGCAGGTGCGCGAATTGCTTACCAACTACGGCAAGGTGGACGTGCTCTTCATCGACGGGCCGGCCGATGGCCTCCGCGAGCAGGCCTGGGAAACCCAGCCGGACATCGTGGTGACGCGCGGCGCCATCGAAACGCCGGAACAGCACGTGCCCGGCATCCCCATGGACCAGGCCTGGGAAGCCTGCATGACGATGGGCACGCAATGGCAATACAAGCCGCATGACGAGCGCAAATCGTCCCGCGAGCTGATCGACACGCTGATTGAGATCCGCGCCAAGGGAGGGAATTTGTTGCTGAACATCGGGCCCCGTCCCGACGGGGCGCTGTCGGAGGGGGAGGAATCGAGGCTGCGCGATATCGCGCTGTGGAACTTCGTGAACCAGGAGTCCCTCGAGGCGGTTCGCCCGTGGGTGATCACCAACGAGCGGAACATCTGGTTTACGCGGAAGAAGAACGAGCCGACGGTGTACGCGTTCCTGTTGGGTCCGCCGTCGAAGCTGGGGGAGACGCGCACCGTCACGCTGCGCTCGGTGCGGGCGACGGAGCGGACGAAGGTCGATCTGCTCGGCCAGTCCGGGGAGGTGCTGGAGTACCGGCCCGACATCATCCCGCGGACCACCTGGAAGCAGACGCCCGGCGGCCTGGTGATGACCGCCACCCACGCCCAGCGCCTGTACAACGACCGGCGCTGGCCGTTCCCCTGGGTGTTCCGGATCACGGATGCGAAGCCCGCGCTCACCCCGCCGCAGGTCACCACCGGCCCGGCGCGATGGGACGAATCGGCCGGCGCCTGGATCCTGCAAGGCGATCTGCGAAGCATGGGAGACGCCAGGTCGCTGGAAGTGGGCTTTCAATTCCGCCCGCGCAAGGGGCTGACGGATCTCTACGAAAAGACCGAGCCGTGGCGGGATTTGCCCTTGCGGCCGCAGGCCGGGACGGGGCCCTTCTCGGAGAAGCTGCCCGGCGTGACCCGGGACCAGGATTATGAGTTCCGCGCGCTGGTCAAGCATCCGCTCATCACCCTGTATGGAGCGGAGCGGCCGGTCAATGCCGGCAAAGTGGTCAGGCTGCACTGAACCGGATGATCATTGACGCCCACCAGCACTTCTGGAAGTACGACCCGGAGCAGTTCGGCTGGATCGACGACAGCATGTCGGTCCTCCGCCGGGACTTCTTGCCGGCGGGCCTGGCCGAAGTCGCGCGCGAGGCCGGCGTGGACGGCTCGATCGCCGTTCAGGCCGTGCAGACGGTGGAGGAATCAGAGTGGTTGTTGTCGCTGGCGGGCGGGGATGACTTCCTTCGCGGCGTGGTGGGTTGGGCGCCGTTGGTCGATCCGAACGTGAAGCGATGGCTGGAGAAGTGGAGGGCGGATCCGAAGTTCAAGGGCGTGCGTCACATCGTCCAGGCGGAACCGGACGATGGCTTCCTGCTGCGCGAGGACTTCAACCGCGGCGTCTCCGCGCTCGGGGAGCTCGGCTTGGTCTACGACATTTTGATCCTGGAACGGCAGCTCGCTTCGGTGATCGAGTTTGTGGATCGCCATCCGAATCAGTTGTTTGTTTTGGACCACCTGGCGAAACCGCGCGTCCGGGATCGCATCCTCTCGCCGTGGCGGGAGCGAATCACCGAGTTGGCCCGGCGCGGGAATGTGTATTGCAAGCTCTCCGGTCTGGTGACGGAAGCAGACTTTCGGAATTGGACGCCCGGGCAGCTCCGCCCATACATGGAGGTGGCGCTTGAGGCGTTCGGCCCGCGGCGGCTGATGTTCGGCTCCGACTGGCCGGTGTGCCTGGCGGCGGCCGGCTACCGGCAGTGGTTCGACATCGTCGCGGGGTTTCTGGCGTCCCTTTCGGAGGACGAGCGGAGGCGTGTCTGGGGCGGCACGGCGGCGGAAGTCTATCAGCTCAACATGGACTGAGAACAACGACGATGCCAAGACTGGAGATTCCCGACCTGGTGGGGCGGCTGGCGGCGATCCCTTACACCGGCGCGATCAGCGACATCCTCGATGAAATGGGCCTGACGGCGCAGGCGCTGCCGAAGGAGATCCAGGCGCTCCGTCCGGGCGACACGCTGGCCGGCCGCGCGTTGACGCTCCTCGGTGAGCCGGCCGCGAGCACCGATCCCGACGTGATCTTCGTACCGTTCCTGAAGATGCTGGGCGACATCCGGCCGGGCGACGTTCTGGTCAGCCAGCCGAATGACGATGTGGCCGCGCACCTGGGAGAGCTTTCGAGCGAGACGGCCAAGTTCCGGGGCGCTCAGGGCGCGGTGATCGACGGGGGCGCCCGCGACACGGACTACATCCACAAAATCGGCTTCCCCGTTTTTGCGCGCTATCGGACGCCGAGGGACATCGTCGGGCGCTGGCGCCTGGTGGACTACAATGTGCCGGTCGTGATCGGCGGGGTGAAGGTCGTGCCGGGCGACTACGTGGTTGGCGACCGCGACGGCGTGCTCATCATTCCGCAAGCGGTCGCCGAGGAAGTAACCGCGAAGGCCGAGGCGGTGGTGCACACGGAGAACCTGGTCCGCAAAGCGATTCTGGAAGGCGTGCATCCGCTGGATGCGTTCAACATGTACGGGCGCTTCTGAGGAGGTTGCAGCAGGCTGACGGGGCCGCCGCGAGTGGCGCCGATTTCAGGGCAACGCCGGGCCTCGGAGCCAGCGGATGCGGCCAGGGCGGGAATGAAGAAGGCGCGGATTCCGGAGGGATGCTCATCGAGGAT
>CAZACK010000103.1:0-17951 GCA_964483455.1 uncultured Solibacteraceae bacterium | reverse complement strand
AATGGCCGACTCCACAGATCCTCCGCACTGTCCGGCAAATCCTCTTCCACCGATAAGGGGTTAACATCTTCGCCACCCCGCCATTCCCGCTTTACATACCCTCTACGCGCCCCTCCGTCTTGTTGTTCCGCACCTCCACCGCGCCGGCGCCTTTGGCCTTGTACACCGCGTGGCGCTGGAGCGGCTTGTCCTTGCGCGAATCGGCGATGCGGTTGTCTTCAATCACGATGTCGCCGGCGTGCGGCTCGATGTAGAAGCCGTAGCCGCGCTGCGCGTTTCCGTTGTCGAGGATTTCGTTATTGCGGAACTGGTTGCGGTGGCCGCTGTTCAGGAAGCTCTCTTTGCGGAAGTACACCCCGCTCATGCCGTTCCGGGCCACCCTGTTGTTGACGAACACGTTGTCCGTGTCCTTGTGGCCGATCGAGATTCCGTGTTCGCCGTTGTCCTCGATCACGTTGTCCGAAAATTCCCCGTGCCGCACCCGCCAGCACAGGAACAGGCCGATCTGCCCGTTATGGTGCAGCCGGTTTCCCTTCACCACGGGCCGGTCGCTGCCGGTGCCCGGATGGACGCCGAAACCCGTGTGTCCGTGGGACTCGCTGTTCAACACCTGGATGTTGCTGGTGATCTGGAACGAGATGCCGTCGCCGTTGTAGTCGCGCGCGACACAGTTCCGGACCGTCACATTGCGCGCGCGGTACATGTAGATCGCCCCTCCGCGGCAGCCGTCGATGTACGCATTCTCGGCCTTGTTGCCGTCCACCATCAGGTCCTCGATGACGACGTTCTCCCCGTCCATCACGCATAGGATGGGGAACGTGCTTTGCACGCGGGCATGCTTCTGCTCCAGGTCGTAGTCGCGAAGGGTCATCGGATGGATGCGGAGCAGATTCCCTTCCACGGCGGTGATCGACGTCACGCTGATGTCCCAGCCCTGGTTCAGGGTGTCATCGAGAACGGAAATGCCCATCCCCGGACGGAACTTGTCCGGCTCGGCGACGCGCAATTGCGATTCGCCGTAATCCCCGTCCTCGGCCAGCAGGCTCGAGACGCCGCGGCTCTTTCGCAGGATCGTCTGTCCCTTGACACCACGCACGCTGACGTTGGATGGAATCAGCAGGCTGTCGTCCATCGTGTACGTTCCGGCCCCGATTTCCAGCGTGTCGCCGGCGCGCAGAAGCGCGGCGGCCTTCTTCAGCGCCGCGCTGTCCGAACCGGTGACATCCGCCGCGCCCGACTGCGCGACCTTGATTGTCCGCGGCGCTGTCCCGGAGCCGCCGCGCGGCGACTGGCAGGCGACGGTCGCGAGAAGAACGATCGCCGGCAACTTACAGAGATTGAAGTTTGACATGTTCGCTCCAGAGGGCAATTCTACAGCGCATCCGTATCGGCCGTCGCGCGGGGCCGCTGCGCGCCGCTGGGGTCGAGACGAAACTCGACCCGTCAGGCTAAAGCCTGCGCCACGGTGTCAAACTGAAGACATGGGGAATCGGTCCTTTCCGCGCCTCTTGAGCTTTGCCTTCTGCTTTCTCCCATGCTTCTCGCAGCACCACTCCGCCGAGGACTACGCGCGGTTCCTCGATGATCCTACCCGCGACGCCTGGCAGAAGCCGGATCAAGTGGTGCGGGCGCTGAAGCTCCAAAGCACTGAGGTGGTTGCCGACATCGGCGCCGGCACCGGCTACTTCGCTCGCCGCATGGCGCGTCATGCGGCGCGAATCTACGCGGTGGACATCGACGCCAAGCTGCTGGACATCGCGAAGCAGAACGCCCCCGCCAATCTGGAGACGATCCTCGCTTCCCTCGACGATCCGAAGCTCGCGCCGCAGTCCGTGGACACGATCTTCTTCTGCTCGGTCCTGCATCACATCGAGAACCGGCCGGCGTACTACGCGAGGCTGGACAAGGCGCTCAAGCCCGGCGGCCGCATCGTCATCATCGACTTCTACAAGCGCCCCACGCCCGTCGGCCCGCCGCCCGCTATGAAGCTCTCCGAGGAAGAAGTGACCGCCGAGCTCAAGGCCGCGGGCTTCACCCTCGTCAAGTCCCATGACTTTCTGCCGCACCAGTACTTTCTTGTCTTCGAGCGGCGGTAGCTCACGCGCGCGCCACCGCCACCAGCCTCTGGGCCTGCCGGTCGTACGGGCTGCCGTCGAGCCCTCCGTAGATGGCCTCGACCGCGAAGCCCGCTTCCGTTAACAGGGCCGACAGCTCCGCCGCCGAGTAGACGCGGTGCGTGAAATGGAACTCCGTCCGCTCGCCATTTCGGATGCTGATCCAGCGATTCTTCACGATCGTCCATCCGGGCTCCACCTCGCGCTCGAACAGAAGAAGCGATCCATCGGGAAGCTCGATCCAGTCCTTCGGCGTGTAGATTCTGGCGAGGATCTCCTTCCCCGCCATCTCCATCATCAGGCGCGCGCCCGGCCGCAGCGACTCGCGGAGGTTGCGCAGCACTCGCCGGTCTTCTTCCTGGTCATCGAAGTAGCCGAACGACGTGTAAAGGTTGACGGCGCCGTCAAAGGCGGCCGGGCGCCGGAAGGTGCGCATGTCATCCAGCACAAACTCCACCTTGACGCCCTGGTCGGAGGCATACGTCCGGGCCTTGTCGAGGTATCGTGCCGTCCGATCCACGCCGGTGACGCGAAAGCCCCGCTTCGCCAGCTCCACACTGTGCCGCCCCGGCCCGCATCCCAGATCCAGAATCTCGGCGCCGGGATCCACTCCGAGCAGTCTCACGGCATGCCCGGCATCCTCGACCGCCGCCCTCTTCTTCTCTTCGTCGAACAGGAAGGTCTCGAGCACCGCCCAGAAACGAT
This sequence comes from uncultured Solibacteraceae bacterium, assembly GCA_964483455.1. Taxonomy (GTDB): domain Bacteria; phylum Acidobacteriota; class Terriglobia; order Bryobacterales; family Bryobacteraceae; genus CAYZJD01. The sequence goes on along the minus strand of CAZACK010000103.1, from coordinate 15,132 downwards.
CGTCCTCGTGCCACGGCTGCATGGTTCCTCCGATCCGATGTTCGCACGGCATCAATCCCAATGCTTCAGTTTCGGCCAGACCTCCGGCAGCGGCGGCTTGGCCCCGCGGCAGACAAGGATGTCGAAGTGCTCCTCGCGCATGGCCCAAGGATGGCCGACGCGGCCGGCCTCCTCGACGCTGGCGCAGTAAGGCTCGGCATCGAGGCGGTCGTACTGGAGGAGAATGATCACCTCTCCCGTGTATCCACGGTGCCCCCAAAAATAGTACGACTGATGCCCCGAGATCGCCTTCGGCAGCCCGTACTTTCGTCCGAAGAAGTCGATGGCGCCGGCCTCCCCGTAATTGCCGGTGAGAATCGCCGTCTTGGCGCGTTCCTGCTCCGGCAGGCTGTGGTAGACGCTTGCGACCTTCTCGACCATTTCCGGCCATCCGAACATGTCGCCGAAGATCTGCGGCAGCGGCCCCGCATGACGCACCTCGGTCTTCGGCGGCGTGATGCCAAGGAAGTTCTGATAGCGAACGTAGGCCTCGGGCGGGAGAACGGGCAGCGCAAGGGGAGCGAAAACGGCGCCGGTGATCCCGATGACCGCGGGCAGCGCCCACCAGAGCCGCGAAGAACGGGCCTTTCGGAGCTCGTCCCAGAACACGCTCCCGGCGGCGAACAGCAGCGGATAGAAAGGCGCGACGTAGTAGTTCTTCCCGTTCAAGGCGATCATCAGCGCGAGAAAGAGCAAATAGGCCCAGCCGAGGAAGCGCAGACGCCGCGCTGCCGGCCGCGCCAGCAGGAACCACAGCCCCGGCGCCCATACCAGCAGCGACGTGGGCAGCAGGATCACCACCTGCTGCCCGAGAAACTCCAGCGGGTTCAACGGCACGTTCTTGCCGATGCGCCGGGCGTAGTTGAGTGCTTCAAACGTCACGAAGTCATGCCGGATCTGCCAGATCAGGTTCGGCAGAAACAGGAGCAGCGCGAGTGCGCCGCCGAGCCAGGGCCAAGGGGTGCGAAGCATCGAAAGCTGCCGGGTGATCAGCAGTCCGGCGCCGAGAGTCGCCAGGAAAAACACCGTCGAGTGCTTGTTCATCAGCCCGAGACCGGCCAGGGCGCCGGCGAGGAGCCAGAGCCGCGGGCTGCCGCCACCGCGAGCGATGCGAATCAGGAGCAGGACGCAACCCATCCAGAACACCGGCTCGAAGGCATTCATCGAGAGCAGCGTGTCGATGCCCAGGTAGATGGGGGCCGCGAGGGTGCACAGGCACGCCAGGGTCACCGCCCAGGCGCCGCCCCCGAGTTCGACGGCGATCAGGCCCGCCAGAAAGACCTTGGCGGCCCCGGCGATTGCCGGAAGCAGGCGCAGCGCGAAGAGCGACTCGCCGAACACATTCCGGGAGAACCACGCCGCCCACATGGCCATCGGGGCGTGATCGGTATAGCCCCAGTCGAGGTGCTCGCCGCAGGCCAGGAAGTAGAGTTCGTCCCGGAAGTAGCCGTACTGGCTGTTGGTAAGAAAGTGGACGAGGAGCTTGGCGGCGGCGAAACCAAGCGCGATTCGAAGAACCAGCTTGTCCGGCATGGTTCCATGCTACCGGGCGCGGCGGCTGGGGTCGAGTAGATGGGCGTTAGCTTTTACGGTAAGTCGATCACCAACCGCCCAACCGAACAACCGCCAACTACCTAACCACCTTCACACCGGCCAGTCTGACGGCTCGGCGGTCGGGCACTGAAGCCAGCCCTGTTGCGGCAGCGCGTCCATCGGCAGGCCGTCCTGCCAGATCGAGAGCTGGAAATACACCGGCTGTCCGGGAGCGACCCCGAGCGCCGCCAGCGAGAGCCGCATTTCCAGAATGCGGTGGAGGGTGAACTCGGCGGCCGCTTGCCCGGACTGCGGCGCCGAGACCAGCCGCAGCTCCTCCGGGACCACTCGGCCCGGCTCAAACCGGAGGTGGGCGACGCTGGGCTGCGCGTCGGGCTTAACGGCGAAATTCAGCCGGGCATGCATGCCGGCCAGGAGCCTTTCGGTGCCGGCTTCGAAGTCGATGCGCAGATAGACGCTCTGCCCGTCACTGCCGTAGAGGAGTTCCCGGATCAGGTACCGGTGCCCGTGCATGGCGCCGTGGCGGGCGTCCACACGATACGTGCCGGCGCCGAGCCACTCGAAGAACGAGGTCACCTCGCCGTCGATGGTCGCCCGAATCGGACCGGCGGCAGGCACGTGGAACTCCGCCGCGGTCACTTTCAGAATCGGCCTCGACAGCTCGTCCGGAGGGATCTTGCCAAGCGCGCGATAGACGTTGGCGAGGTGAGCGCGGTACAGCTTGTCGAAGTCGGGCCGGTTGGCCGAGTCGTGCTCCGGCCCGTACCACCAGCACCAGTCGCTGCCTTCGGCGATCAGCAATTCCTCTTCCGCGAGGCGCCGCCGCTCCTCGGCCAGCGCAGATCTGTCCGGTCCGGAGATCGTTCGCTCGAAAGTCTGTCGCGCGCGCAGCAGGTGTTCCCACGCCTGGTTGTCTTCCTCGGCGCCGATCCAGACATCGAAGTTAGCGCCGATCCACGAGCCGGGAAAGATGCCGTCGAGCGGCGACGGCTCCACCAGCCGCAGGGCCTCGCCGATGGTCACGGCTTCGATCCGCGGGTCGTCGGAAATCCTCCGGTAGAGTTCCCGCAAGAACGGCCTGCCGTTGCCCTCGTAGTATTCCCAGGCGTTCTCGCCGTCCAGGATGATGGGAACCAGCGCATCGCGCCCGGCGTGCTGGAACTCCCGGCAGTTTTCCCGGATCCGATTGAGAAAATCCGCGGCGGCTTCCGCCGCGCCCATCCTGGAATAGACAAATCCCACCAGATCGCTCAGGAAGTGGTCGCGGAAGATCATCCGCATCTCGCGGCCCTGCGGCCGCCAGACGTAGGGCCGGTAGGTTCCGTGCGCGCCGGGATCATGGCCGAGGGTGCGGGCGAGGACGCCGTTGTCGGTGGCCGCCCACTGGAAGCCGGTCTCGGCGGCGATCGCCAGGACCTCGTCGGAGACAGAGCCCTCCGAGGGCCATAATCCCTGCGGCGCCCGGCCGAAACGCTGCCCGATGAACTCGCGCGAACGGGCCAGTTGCAGGCGCGCGTCTTCCGGGTAGCGGAAGCGGCTGGGCAGCGGGACGTAGGGGTGTGAGACGCCCGCGATTTCGGAGTCGCAGACGAGCGGCAGAATCGGGTGGTAATACGGGGTTGTGGAGATCTCGATCTGACCGCTTGCCGCCAGCTTCTGGTACTGCGGGATAACGGCGGCCAGAATCTCCGCCTGCTTGCGCCCGACCAACGACTGATCGGCCGGCGAATACTCCCGGCCTTTCTCGATGAGCTCTCTTACCTCGGGATCGCCGGACTGGAATTCCTCGTCGAACCACGCCAGTTGGGAGAGCACCTGCAAGTCGCGAAAGGCCTCCGCCGTGAAGTGGCGCATGGCGCGTTTCGGGCTCCTATTGGCGGCCAGCCAGCCATCGTAGAGTTCGCCATAACGAGGGTAGCGGTAGATCATCCGCGCCGGATTCGCCTGGAAGAAGTAGTTCAGGATGAAGCTTCGCTCGTCGTCCGTGAGGCTCTCGGACGGTTTGAGGGCGAGGCGCAGGAAGGGATCGGCCGCCTGGCCGGAGGCATACTCCTCCACCTGAGCCACCAGTGAGGGAACCAGGTTGAATGTCTGCCGGACTTGCGGGAACTCCTCCAGGGTGCGGGCCATGCCGTAGTAGTCCTTCAGCCCGTGCATCCTCGCCCACGGCAGGCGGTATTCGCCGGAAACCAGGTCCTTATAGAACGGCTGGTGCATGTGCCAGAGGAAACACAGGTAGATCTTCGACATTGGCCTATCGGGGGTTCGAGTCCGCGGGGTTCCGCTCCTCAAGCGGGATTCGAGGCCGCTCGGCACGGTACGGCCGCGGGTCCGGAGTCTCCTGGAAGGCCGCCGACATCGGACGGGCGGCGGCGTCGAAATGCGTCATCGGGTTTAGCCCGAGAATCAGCTCCATGGTCCGCAGCATGGAAGCGGTGTTGTACACCGTCGAGTCCACAACACCGCGCCGGGCGTAGGGCGAAATGACGAAGGCGGGCGAACGGTGCGAGTCCACGCGATCGGCGCCGGTCCCCGCGCCAGACTCCAGGACGAAGATGGCCGTCTTCGGCCAAAAGCTGCTGTTGGAAACCGCCTCGACGATCATCCCGAGCGCGCGATCGTTGTCGGCGACAGCGGATCGCGGCGCGATCCGGCCGGGCACGGTTCCCGAGGTGCGGTCGTTGCCGAGGCGGAGGAGCAGGAGCCGGGGCATGGCGCCGGTCTTCTCGAACTCGGCCAGGTCGTCGATGAACGCTTCGGCACGTTCGACGTCCGGATAATCCAGATCGAAGCCGCGGTACTTCATGTTCGTCACCGGTCGCAGCACGGAATCGCGGACATTCTCCGCTTGCGTGCCGTCCGGCGAGGCTTGCGGCCGGTTCGTCACGAGCCAGCCGTAGTTGCGGATGGGGAGGCCCGCGCCGGCGGCATTCGTCCAGAGATACCCGGCCGGGGGCGTGGCTGCCGGCTCCCGGCCCATGCCGTCATCGTTTCGCCGGCGGCCGCAGAGCTTTTGCACGTAATCGGGAGCGATCGCCGCCGCCGCCCAATAGTGGCCGCCGTCGCATGCGTCCCCGTTGGCGTAGAAATTGTCGAACAGCACGAACTCGCGCGCCAGCTTGTGGTGGTTCGGCGTGACGTCGTCTCCGAACCGATCGAGGGAACCGTTGCCCTCCTTGACGATGTAGATCACGTGTTCGATCGGCGACGGATCGCCCGACCTGGCGGGCACGGGATTCTTCGCCCCGGTTCCGGCGTCGTCGAGCAGGTTGTCGCGATACGGCGTGTTCGCGTACACGGTCTTGGTGTACGTTTCGAGAGCCTCTTCGTCAAACGGGTCGATGAGCGAGGCCGAGCCCGCCGGGCCGGCATGACCCTTACCGTTGAGCACCACTAGCCCGCCGCCGGCCAGGGAGCGCACCGCCGTCGGGTATGAGCCCGTCGGAAGAAAGCCGAGCACGCGGCTTCGCGGCCCGCTGACGTCCACCACCGCCACCGCGTTGGCGTCGGAGCAGGCCACGAAGAGCCGCTTGACGTCAGGGCTCAAGGCGAGCGCGCTCGGCGTCATTCCCAAGGGCTGGCGCGGGCTGAGCGAGACGTTGACCGACTCCACCCGCCGGAGTTCCTTGGTTTCCGAAACGCCGATGACCTGGACAGTGTTCGTGTTCGCCGCCGCCACAAACAGGCGGGCGGCGTACCAGCTCTCGGATGTCTGCTCCTGTTCGTCATCCGCTGTCGTCTTGCCCACTCTCCAGACCATGTCGGTGGGGTGCGGGGCGAGGGCGACGCGGTCGAGGATCTTGCCGTCGTCGGTGTTGTGGTGGTAGACCGAGCCGTCGGCCCAGCCGGTCACGAAGAACGATTTGCCGTCGGGATGGAACAGAATCCGATACGGCCGCCGTCCGGTCTTGAAGCGCTCGATGACGCGCCCGGATTGCGGGTTGATGACCCAGATCGAATCGTGATACAGGGCCGCCGCATACAGGAGCCGCCCGTCGGGAGAGAACGCCACGTCGCCGATGAAATCGCGGGCAGTGCGCTTCTCCTCGGGCACGGCGAAGAATGTCCGTGCCCGTTCGAGCTTGCCGTTGTGGAAGCGAAACTCCAAGACCACGGCCTGGGATCCGCCGCCGGCGTATACCAGGTCGCTCTTCGGCGCGAACGTCAGGCCAAGCCAGCCGTCCGGCACCGGCGTGCGGCTGACTTCCGACGCCGTCGCGACATCGAGCACGCTGATCGACGGCGGCCGGCCGCCGGCGTTCAGCGCCAACAGGTACTTGCCGTCCGGCGACAGGGCCATGGACATGGGGAAGGTGTCCAGCGGCGCCTGCCGGCCGGCGGGACGGATGGTCCATCCGCTGTTCAGAAGGTATCCGCCACCCGCCACAGGTCCCGCTAGCTCCCGCGAGGCAGGCTGGGAACCGAGCAGCGCGGCGGGGACGAAGAGCGCGGCGCCGGCGAGCAGTCTCATTCGAAGAATCTCTGCGCAATGGGGAATCGCCGGCCGATGCCGAACGCCTTGGTGGTGACCTTCAGGCCCGGCGCGGCCTGCTGGCGCTTGTACTCGTTGCGGTCCACTTTGTTGACCACATCGCGGACCAGATCCAAAGGCAGCCCCCCCTCTTCGGCGATCCGGCGCGGAGGCTTGTACTCCTCGACATAGTCGCGAAGGATGGCATCGAGCACTTCGTAGGGCGGCAGCGAGTCGGTGTCCTTCTGATCGGGACGAAGCTCGGCCGACGGCGGCTTGGTGAACACGCTCTCCGGAATGACACCGGGGTGGCGGCGGTTGGCGACCCGCGACAGGTCATACACCATCGTCTTCGGAACATCGCTGATCACGGCCAGGCCGCCGATCATGTCGCCGTACAGGGTGCAGTAGCCGACGGCCAGCTCGCTCTTGTTGCCGGTGGTGAGCACGAGCGCGCCCCACTTGTTGGAGAGCGCCATCAACGTCACGCCCCGCAGCCGCGCCTGGAGGTTTTCCTCGGTGATATCCGGAGCGGCGTCGCGGAACAACGGCTGCAACTCGTCAAGGAACTTGCGGTACGTCTCGACGATCGGCACGATCTCGAAGCGGATGCCGAGCCTGGCAGCGAGCTCGCGCGCATCGCGGATGCTGTGGTCGGAAGAGAACGGTCCCGGCATGGCCACGCCGACCACGTTTTCGACGCCGACGGCGTCCGCCGCCACCACCGCGGTGAGCGAGGAATCGATGCCGCCGCTCAGCCCGAGCAGCACGGTGCGAAATCCGCACTTCCGGATGTAGTCGCGGGTGCCCAAGACCAGCGCCTCGTACACGGCCTCGCATTCATCCGCGAGGTTCTCGCGCCAGTCGCCCGTCCCCGCTTCCGTATCGGCCAGAACGAGGTCTTCGGCGAAGGATGCCGCCGAGGCGATGACCCGCGCTTTGCCGTCCATGGCGAAACTGCTGCCGTCGAACACAAGCTGGTCGTTGCCACCGACCTGGTTGACGTAGACTACGGGCGCGCCGTGCCGCAGGGCGGTGTTGGCGAAGATCTCCCGGCGCAACTCGCGCTTGCCCATGTGGTACGGGGACGCGTTGATGCTGATGAGGATCTCCGCTCCCCGGCGCACCAGTTCTTCCACCGGGTCGCGGCGGTAAAGCAGGCGCTCCCAGTACTGCTTGTCGTTCCAGGCGTCCTCGCAGATGGTCAGCGCGACCTTGTGGCCTTTCAAGACGCAGAGCGACTGCTGCTCGGCGGGAAGGAAGTAGCGCGCCTCGTCGAAGACGTCGTAGGTCGGCAGCAGCATCTTGTTCTGCCGGAACACGACCCGGCCGCCCTCGATCACGGCGGCGCTGTTGGTGACGCTCTTCCCGGTTGCGGCCCCGGAGCGTCCCACGTAGCCGCAGATGATGGCCGGCGGCAGTTGAGCTGTTTCACCGGCGAGCCGCTCGAGCTGTTCCTCGGTCCGTTCGAGAAAGCTCGGCTTTTCGACGAGGTCCCGCGGAGGGTAGCCGGTGATGCTGAGTTCGGGGAACACGACGACGTCGGCGCCGCGCCCGGCAGCCTCCCGCGCGGCCTGAACCATTCGATCGACATTCCCGGCAAGGTCGCCGACCGTGGTGTTGATCTGGCCCAGTGCGATGCGCATGCAAGAAGACTATTGTAGCGGGGCCAAGCCCGCCGCGCCCAGGTAAGGAGCCTTCTGATAGAGTAAGGAACGGACGGCCCGGTGGAACGTCAGGCGAAGATCACCAGCAAAGGACAGATCACGGTGCCGCTCGACATCAGGCGCCTGCTGGGCGTCGGCCCGGGCGACCGGCTGCTGTTCGAGCAGGACGCGGATGGCGTCCGCGTGCGGCCCGTGCGAAGCGAAAGCCCCTTCGCGAAGTACAGAGGCATCGGCAATTCCGGCATTCCCTCCGGCCGCCCGGCGGTCGTGGGCTGGGTTCGCCGGTTGCGCGGGAAATGACAACCTCGCTCGACACCAACGTTCTGGCCGCTCTCTGGGACAAAGGCGAGGAGGTGAGCTCCGCCGCGCAGGCCGCCCTCGACGCCGCGCTTGCAGGGGGCGGGCTGGTGGTTTCGGCTCCGGTCTACTCGGAGCTGCTGGCGTTGCCGCGGCGCGACGAGCGGTTTCTGGAGGCCTTCTTCGCGGACACGGGAATCCGGGTGGACTGGAACCTGGGCGAACACGCCTGGCGCCTGGCGGGGCGCGCATTTCAGGCTTACGCCGTCCGTCGCCGGAGACAGCGCGATGCCGGTCCGCGGCGAGTTCTCGCGGACTTCCTGATCGGGGCACACGCCCTTCACAAGGGATACCGCCTGTTGACGCTCGATGCGAGCTTCTTTCGCAGCGCGTTCGCGGACCTCGAGGTTGTGCGGTTTTGAGCCTGGCGCGGACGCTCACGGCGCACTGCTCGTCTCAGGGCCTTGTTCCGTTTTCGCCAGACCGGAAACAACCGTGGCTCGTCGCAGCTTGTCCAGCTCCTGGCGGGCGATTTCGGCCCACGGGCTGATGGAATCGATCTTCAGATAGGCTTTCCAATGGCGCACCGCCCGCATGACCTGGCCGCTGGCCTGGTACAGCAGCGCGACGTTGTAGTGAGCGTCCGCGTAGCCGGGGTTCAACCGGATCGCCATCATGTAGTGGAGCAGCGCCTGGGCCCGATCGTTGATTTCATCGAAGAGGTTCCCCAGATTGAAGTGAGCGAGCGCGTATTCCGGGTCAACCTCGAGCGCCCGCCGGTAATGCTGCTCGGCTTCCTTCATCTTCCGCAGGTGGAAGTAGATGGTGCCGAGATTCACCATCGCGCCGGCTGAATCCGGATCGATCTCGATCGCCTTCTGATAGGCTTGAATTGTCTCCTCGACGGGGGCGCCGCGCTGCTCCATCTCGAGAGCCTTCTCGAACCACAGCGCCGCCTCATGCTGCCGCGCCGCCAGGGACTTTCGGGGTTGTGGCTCTCGTGAGCCCGGGAACGATCGGAGCTTGTTCAGCTCCTCCTGGTCAAAGTCGAGCAAGAGCTGGCCCGAGACGGGTTCCATCCGGTGGGGGCCGATCTGGACGGTGACCTTCCTGCCGTCGGCATAGATCTTCAGCTCACGGAGCGGATCGGTGACATCGCGCAGCCTGCTGCGCAGCGCCGCGGCCGCCTCGCGAATTCTCGGGGCCGGCACGTGGTTCTCATGCAGACGGCTGAGGGTGCGAAGAGCAACGAGGTCGGAGAAGCCGAAGACCTCAAGGCGCGGAATCAGGTTCTGCCTCTCCCAACTCGACAACCGCCGCGGCGACACGCCCAGCAGGCGACAGACCTCAGCGCGGGAATAAGACTGCTTGGTCTCTCCGCCCGGCACGCGGTGATTGTAGCATGAGCCTTTCCGAGGCCGCACAGCGGCCCGGCCGGCGGGGGCGATGGCAGGCGACCCATAACGGGGAACCCCGGGGGAACGGGTCGGGTAGCGCATCGAGCGCGCGGTGTGCGGCATTGATCTTCCGTTGTAAGTTATTGATTCGACCATTGAAGAGGTGGGCAGGTCGCGGATCATAGCCTCTCCCAGTCCACGATGCGCTACCCGAGGCGCCACAGGCCGGATCGGCGTCAAGTGAAGTGACAAGACGAACCCGAGCAAGGGGTTTGGTTGAGGAGCAGGATGATTGGCGCGTGCTTTCCGGAGGCCCGGCCCGCCGGGAACGGGCCGGGTGGCGCAAAGACCACGTAGTGCGTGCATGTTTTCTTTCGCCCGTAAGTTATTGATTCGACTTTCAAAGATCGAGCGGGTGGCGCATCCATGCCGTTTATTGGCCACGATGCGCCACCCGGAACGCGTCGCGTGGGATCACCCGCCGCCGGGGAAGGCTTTGCAGATTGCCGGAGGTTTTCGAGATGGCGCCGGGCGCCAAGCCCGCGCGCGGCCGAGCCCCAGAAGGCGGCCGCGAAACGATTGTAACACAGCCCGCCAAGGGTTCGATGGTTAAATTGTTTATTTTCAATGAATTGATACTTGTGACCGGTTGGACCGCCAGCATACGGCAGGCCGGCGGATGTCGCGGAATGCGAGCCGCCCTACGGCGGGTAACTGCACGGGGATGAAGTCGGGCTAGGACGGGCTAGGACAGGCCGGGAGGCCTGTCCTACTCGTAGCGCAGCGCCTCGATGGGGTCCAGGCGCGACGCCTTGATGGCCGGAATCATGCCGGCGATGAGGCCGACCAGCAGCAGCACACCGGTCGAGACCAGCACCGAGTTCGCCGAGATACCCCTCTCGACATTGCCCTTGCCGCCGAACTCGTCGCCGAGGGAGCCGAACAGGGGCATTTCGCCAACCAGCCAGGTCGCGCCAGCGCCGATGGCGATGCCGAGGAGACCGCCGGCGGCGACGAGCATCAGCGCCTCGAGGAGGAACTGGCGGAGGATCAGCCCTCGCGCGCCACCGAGGGCTTTCAGCACGCCGATCTCGCGGGTGCGGTCGAGCACCGTCGTCAACATGATGTTGGCCAGGCCGACGCCGCCGATCCCCAACGTCAGCGCGCCCACGAAAGCCAGCAGCGCGCGGATAGCGATCGACATGCCGTCGATGAGGTGCTCGAATTGGCTGAACGCCAGGATGAACACCGCCTTCTCATCGGTCGGGGCGAAGTTGTGGTTGGCCGCCAGCACTGCCCGCACGTTCTTGATCGCCTGGTCGCGCACCATGCCGTTCACTGGCGTCCAGACGATGAATTCGGGGTGCTCGACGTCCGTGAACAGCGCCATCGTGTCGTAGGGAATGAAGATGCAGTAGTTGTCGGGGGTGTTGTAGTTGGCGAACTGCGCCTTGGTTTCGAGCACGCCGACGACCGTGAATCGAAGGCCCTGAAGCGTGATTTCCTCGCCCACCGGCGGAATGCCGCTAAAAAGTTGTTTGGCGACCATGCCGCCGATCACCGCCACCCGGTTGCGCTGGAGCACGTCTTCCTGGGTCAGCCAGCGGCCCGACTCCATCTTCATATTGCGGATGAGCTGATACTCGGCCCACACCGCGCGCATCGTGTATTCCTTCTCGCGCGTGCCGCGGATCACCTTCACGCCGTACTTCATCGCCTCCGGAGACAAGGCGCGCACCACCGGGACCGCCTCACGGATCGAGGCGACGTCGTCGACTTCGAGCGGGATCTTGCGGCCCGCGCGCAGACCGCCGGCCTGCTGGCTGGTCTGTCCCTCGGCCATGATGATCAGATCCTGCCCGACGGCTCGGAAACCCATCTGGAGCACCTTGTCGAAGCCGTCGCCGTACGACATCAGGATCACGAACGACGCCACGCCCCAGGCGAGGCTGAACACGGTGATCAGCGTGCGCCGGCGGTAAAAGCGCAGCGAGTTGAAGGATTCGATCAGGACGGTTCGCCAGTTCACGGCGCTACCGCTCCTCCCGCAGCGCCTCGACGGGCGTCAGGTTCGCGGCGCGCCAAGCGGGGGGCATCGAGGCAAGGATGGCGATCGCGCCGAGAGCGGCCAGCGCCGCGAATCCGTTTCGGGCGCTGATCGGAAGCCCGGCGAACATTCCCGGCATCGGCAGGGAATTAACGCCGGCGGCCATCAGCGCGACGCCGGTGAGTCCCATGGCGCCGCTCAGCAAGGCGAGCATCGTTCCCTCGAGGAAGAAATCCAACAGAATTCTGCGGCGGGTGGCGCCGAGCGCTTTCTTGAGGCCGATTTCGCTGGTGCGCTCGGCTACGGAGGTCATCATGGTGTTCATGACGCCCATGCCGCCGAGGCTGAGAGTGATGAGGGAAATCACCGCCAGGAAGATTTCGGTGGCGTCGAAGGCCTTGCCGAACATCTCGGCCGCCTCGAGGGTGTCCCACATCGGAGTGGCGCTTTCGTCGAGCGGATCGAAGTCGTGGATGCGGGCCAGCGTGCTGCGAACCTGGTGCTGCGCCGCCTTCCATTCCTTGACCGAGACGGGCCGGTAGATGAGGGTCTCGATGTGAGCCTTGCGCCAGGTGGGGCGCTCGGGCGGGCAGTCGCGAAGGAGGCTGCTTTGCGGGATCAGGATCTTGTCGTTGTCCCAGCCGTCGTAGGAGCTGTTCTGGTTCTTGACGGGGATCAAGCCGACCACCTGGTAGGGGTAGCCGTTGATCATCACCCGCTGCCCCAGCACGCCGGGCCGCTCCTCGAAGAGCTGCTTGCGGACGGAGTCGCCGAGGATGCAGACGCGCCGGCCCTCGCGGTCGTCGGCGGCAGTGATCCGCCGCCCGCGGTCGACGGGAAACGTGCGGAGCTGCAAGTATTCCGGTGTCACCCCGAGAGTGAGGAAGCGCCCGGAGTTGAAGGCGCTCGAGGCGTAGCCTTCGCGCTTGACCTCGCCCGCCACCACCTCAACCAGCGGGCATTGTTCACGGACCGCCTCTACGTCGCGCTGCTCGAGGATGATGCGCCGCCCGGCGCGCTGGCCGCCGGCCTGGCGCTCGGTGCGCCCGCCCCACACCATGACGATGCTCTCGCCGATCTGCTTGAAATTCTTCGTCTGTCCCTGACGGAAGCCTTCGCACAGGGCGCTCATCAGCACCAGCGACGCGATGCCCCAGGCGATGCCGAACATGGTGAGGAAGCTGCGGAGCTTGTGGCGCCAGACGTTGGCGGCGGTCTGTTGAAGCAGGCCGAATGTGAAGGCGAACGGTCGCATGCCGCACCTATCTTTACTACGATGGAGCGCGGCGGCGAGTTCCTTCGGTGTGCGGAAAACGCAGGCCTTGGCCTGCGCAAGGCAAGAATCAAGAATCAAGAGGCAAGAATGAAGGTGCGCCCTCCGGCGGTCTTCTATCTTGGCCGGCGGCCCTCACGAGCTCCGATATAATCGTCGACAGTCATGAATGCCGTTATTCTGGGCCTGTTGGTCGGATTGGCGGCCGCGCCGCCTGTGAAGACGACGTACACGTTCAAGACCGCCGGCGGCTGCGCAATCCGGGCCGATGTCTACCGTCCCGCGGACGCGGCGGCGCGCCCGGTGATTCTCTGGATCCACGGCGGCGCGCTGATTTTCGGCAGCCGGGCAAATATCCGGGCGCGGCAGCTCGATCGCTACCTCGAGGCAGGCTTTGCGGTGGTCTCGATCGACTACCGGCTGGCGCCGGAGACCAAGCTGCCCGAGATCCTCGACGACGTGCGGGATGCCTACCGATGGGTGCGCTCGGAAGGCCCGCGGTTGTTCCGCATCGACCCGGACCGGACCGCGGTGGTGGGCCACTCGGCCGGCGGCTACCTGACCCTCACCTGCGGCTACCGTTTGAACCCGCCGCCCAGGGCGCTGGTGTCGTTCTACGGGTATGGGGACATCACCGGAGACTGGTACAGCAAGCCCGATCCGTTCTATTCCTCGACCGAGCCGCGCGTTTCCGAGCTGGAGGCGCGGGCCATCCTCCGGCGCGAGCCGCTGTCCGAGGCGCCTGATGACGAGCCGAGGTTTCGCTTCTACCTGTATTGCAGGCAGAACGGGCTGTGGCCGAGGGAGGTGGCGGGTCGCGACCCAGCCGCCGATCCGAAGGCGTTCGATCCGTGGTCGCCCATTCGAAACGTGACGCCGGCGTTCCCGCCGACTATGCTCCTGCACGGCGACAAAGACACCGACGTCCCGTTCGAGCAATCCGAGCAAATGGCGCGCGAATTCCAGCGGCATGGCGTGGAGCACGAATTCGTGCGCATCGCCGGCGGCGGGCACGGCTTCGACGGGCGAATGGAGGATCCGGCGGCGGCGGGGGCGTTCGAGCGGGTGATATCGTTTCTAAGAGAGCGTCTGAACTGACCCGAACGCGAAGGGATCTTCCGCGATCATCGGAGGGGCCATCCGGTCCGATCAGAGGGCCGAGAAGCGCCGACGGCGGCTTGTCCGCCAGGCCCTTGGGACCAAGGACAAGTTGTCCGCGCGCGAGGCTGAAGTGTTGCGCGAAGAAGTTGCCGCATTGCGGAAGCATTGGCGATGACAATCGCCGATACCGGCGCGCTGATTACCTGGCCAGGATTGATGCGTCGAAGCCGCAGGTGGTTGCCGCCTGCCTCGCGCAGGTGCTGAAGCCTGCGCCACGTGCGCAACAGCTCACACCTCTTACAATGGCTGCATGGCCCCGTCCAGGCATGTGAGAAGTGATTTGGAGCGCCGGACACGATCCGCCATGCGGCTCTCGCTGGCCGTCGGATTCCTGATGCTGCTCGGGAAAGCCGCCGCCTGGTGGATCACGGGGTCGGCCGCGATCCTCTCGGATGCGGCGGAGTCGGTCATTCATGGCGTCGCGGTCGGCTTCGCCGCCATCAGCCTGTGGCTGAGCGCGCGCCCACCGGACCATCGCTTCCTGTACGGCTACGAGCGGATCGCTTTTTTCTCGGCGGGTTTTGAAGGGGCGCTCATCATGCTCGCCGCCATCACGATCCTCGCCACTGCCATCCGGAAATGGCTGGCCGGCCTGGCAATCGAGAATCTCGGCACGGGGACGATCATCGTGGCCGCGGCCTCCGTGGTCAATGCCGCGCTCGGATGGCACCTGGTGCGAACCGGCCGCCGGGCAAACTCGCTCATCGTCGAGGCCAACGGCAAGCACGTGCTGACGGATAGCTGGACCAGCTTCGGGGTGGTGGGCGGCCTGTGCCTGGTGCTGCTGACCGGCTGGAAGCCGTTCGACCCGATCTGCGCGATCGCGGTGGCGCTGAACATCCTGTGGTCGGGCAGCCGGCTGGTGTTGCGGTCGGTGGGCGGGCTGATGGACTACTCCGATCCGGCGACGGGGCGCATCCTCCGCCAGAGGCTGGACTCGGCGTGCGAAGAACTGGGACTTCAGTATCACGGGGTGCGCTTCCGCAGCACCGGTCACCGCCTGCGGGTCGAGGTGCACCTGCTGTTCCCGCACGACGTGCCGGTAGGGGAAGCGCACCGCCTGGCGACCGCGCTCGAGGAACGTCTCCCCCCAGAGTTGGGTTTTCCGGCGGAGGTCATCACGCACCTGGAGTCCGCCGAAGACCACGGCCACGTGCACGGGGAGGAGCACTACACGGGCAAGCCGTCGTAGGGGTGCGTGAAGGAAGGGCAAGCCGCCGATAAAC